>CALBGI010000021.1 GCA_937893675.1 uncultured Blautia sp. | reverse complement strand
ACAGAAAAGTGGTGCTGGGGATAACTCCCAGCACCACTTTTGTCTACAATCTGAGCTTCGCCGGCCGGCGAAGCTGTTTTCATATCCAAGTATTTACTTGACCGTTATCTGAAATCCCACTGGAACATCCCAAAACTGCCGTTATGATTTCACTGCCCCTGTCGTCATGCCGGCAATCATATATTTTTGCAGGACAAAATAAACGATCATCATGGGAAGCGTCGCCAGCACCAGTCCGGCAAACAGAACATTCCACTGGGTGGAATACTGCCCCTTGAACATATAAACCGCCAGCGTGATCGTCCGCCCCGCTTTTCCCGACATAAACATCAGAGGATTAAAGAAATCATTCCAGATATTGACCGCATTGATAATGACCAGCGTGGAAATGATGGGCTTTAGCAACGGCAATACGATCTTGAAGAAAATACCATAGGGGGTGCAGCCGTCCAAAGACGCAGCCTCCTCCAGGGTGATGGGCACTGTATTGATAAATCCTGTGAGCAGGAAGATACTGAAAGGCGCCCCTCCGCTCAAATACAGCAGCACAATTCCACGATATGTATTCATCAGTCCCATTTCTTTGTACAGGTAAAGGAGCGGAATCAGCGTACTCTGTGCCGGAAGTACCAGGCCAAGCAGGAAAATCACATACATTACCATAAATACCCACCGATGCTTTCTTGCCCTGACCAGCGCATACGCCGAAATACAGTAAACAATGGTTCCAACCACTACGGAAATGGTGGTAATGAACAGGGAGTTGCAGAATACCCTGATAAAATCCATCTGTTCAAAAGCCTTCACATAATTGTCAAACTGAAAGCTCTTCGGCAGGGACAGCGGAGAGAGCAAAATTTCCATATCATCCTTTAAGGACATGAAGAAAATCATCAGCACCGGGTAAAACAGCAGCAGGATCAGCGCGATCATAAACAGCTCAAATAAAATGTTTTTGATTTTTTTCTTTTTTCTCAGTTGCATCAATAATTTTCCCTCCTTTTCAGGTATGGAAAAGTGATCAGATTCAGCCCCAGAATGATCAGCGTCAGAATCACCGCCAATGCACAGGCATAACCGTTTAAGCTCTGTCCCTGCAGCTTCAGGATGTAGGTTCCCATAACCTCAGAATAATTTCCGGGTCCTCCTCCCGTCATCGTGTAAACCGTATCAAACACCTTCAGACATCCGATAAAGGACAGGGTCAGGTTGATCGTAACGGAAGGCGCCAAAAGGGGAAAGGTAATGTAGCGGAATCTCTGGAAGCCGCTCGCGCCGTCGATATTGGCGGCCTCCAGCACGTCTGTGGAAATGCTCTGCATATTGGCAATAAAGATCACCGCAGAATATCCAAGGAATCTCCAGATATTGGAAATGGCCACACATACAAGCGCAAGCTGCGGCTCTCCCAGCCAGGTTCTCGTCAGAGAATCCAGATGGAAAAATTTCAGTATCATATTTATCAGGCCATTGGTGTCATAAATATAGGTAAATGCGTAGGAAATAACCACGGTACTGATGATCGCCGGGGTGAACAAAAGCGTGCGCAGGAAGTTCGCGCTCCTCATTTTCTTATTCAGTCCCAGCGCAAGAAACAGCCCCAGAATGTTCTGGATCAGGGTAACTGCCACGGCATAAAAAATCGTATTTTTCAATGCCATCAAAAAGGTTTCATCCTGAAATGCCACCTTGTAATTGTTCCAATCTACCCAGTTAAAATCTGTAATGCTCAGCCCGTCAAAATCCGTGAAGCTGAACATAAAGGTGGACGATGTGGTGACAACCGTAAGGACCAGATAAATCAGAAACAGGGGAAGTACCATGATCAGGTACGGAACAAATTTCCCGTTGACCGCTTTTTTCAACCTGCTTCCCCTCTGCGCCGTATTCGTATTTTTTACTTTCAAATCTACCCTCTCCTTTCTTTTTGGCAGATTTCGGGCATAAAAAAGGTAACTGTTCCATTCGGCTTCCCATATCCGCCTCCGGGTAGTTACCCCATTCTCAGACTTCCGGAAGGAGCGTTCTCCTTCCGGTGTCTGTCACTGATATATCCTGTCTTTCTTATTCTGCTTTCAGCATCATTGCCTTATCGAATTCCTTGTTGAATTCTTCGCCCAGCTGCTCAGGAGTCTTGTCTCCCAGGGTCAGAAACTGTGCAGCCTGTGTAATAAACGTCCACTCGTCCACAGTAAAGTCTGTGGGCACCATGCTTCCTACGGTCACATGGTTTGCAGCAATTGCCTCAGCAAAGGGCTGCGCCTGGGGAACCGACATGCTGGTGCCGCCCACCAGAGGAGAAAATGCATTCTGACTCTCCACATACAGTTTCAGGTTGTTGTCATCGCTCCAGAACTGCAAAAACTTGATCGCAAGCTCTTTCTGCTCCGCATCCTTATTCACTGCCAAAGCGGTGGAAAGGTTGCACTGCGCAGTGAGCGGCTCCTCATCCTGAACGGGGATCGGCATGAATACGGTTTCCATTCCTTCCAGCGCCTGTGCCGTTTCCTGGATCATCCAGGTTCCTGCGATCAGAAATGCAGATTCGCCCTTTGCAAACTCTGCCACAGCGCCCTCGTTGAATTCCATGCCCAGAGAATCTTTTCCGTTGGTATATCCCAGCTTCTCCAGCTCTGCATATTTCTCAAAATATTTCAGGTATACATCGGACATCGTTGTTTCCTGATCCAGAAGCTTCTGGTATATGTCATCGTCATAATCCTTGAATTCGGTTGTTTTGCCGTAATTCATGAAAATAGCTCCGCTCCAGCCGGTCTTGTTTCCCATGATAAATGGAGTTTTGCCGTTGGCCTTGATGCTTTCACAGGCATCCAGAAGCTGTGTCCAGGTCTGTGGGAGCTCCTCCACCCCTGCTTCTTCCAGTACTGCAACGTTTACGATCATTCCAAGGCCTGCTTCCTCAATGGGAATTGCACAGAAAATACCGTCCTTGGTGAGCATCTTTTTCAAGTTGTCCTGATATTCGCCTACAAACTCCACCTCCGAAAGGTCTTCCACATAATCATTTTTTACAAAGCCTTTCAGCATTGCTTCACTGGCCATAAATACGTCTGCACACTCTCCGGTGGAAAGTCTTGCGTTCAATACGTCCTGATAATTGTTGGAAGTGGGAATCGCTTCATATTCCACGGTCACGCCCGGGTTGGCTTCCTCAAATGCCTTGATGATATCGGGAATCGCGCCCTCCTCTTTTCCTGTCTTCCATCCAAGAAAACGTAAGGTCACTTCCTCCTCTGCCTCCGCCTTCACCGTCTGCGGCGCCACGCTTCCTCCGAACAACATCGCTGCTGCCGTCAATGCTGCAATTCCTGCTGCCATTTTTTTCTTTCTCATAATTTACCTCCGCTTCCGAGCTTTTTGCTCTCTTGATATATAGATAATACCACGCCCTGTACGCCTGCATAAGAAACAAAGGTTGCTTGAAACGTGTACAAACGTTGCTTTACCGCTCATGCAAGCTGCAGCCCGTCCTCGCAGAGAACCTCAGCCTCGAAGCCATCCGGCAGCTCTGTGTGAAGATAAACTTTGTCCCCCTCTCTTCTCCATTCCACCGAAATGCTTCCGCCATTTGCGGGAAGCACTCCCCGGCAGAAACAGACAGACAGTCTGTGAAGGCGGATGCGCACCTTTTTTTCTGTTATTTCTTCTACGCCCAGCACATCCCGATACAGGCAGTGGGTAATGTGAGAGGCAAATCCGTGATTGCAGCTTGCATACGCGCCTGTGTTTTCCCACAAGGTTCCCGTTCGCAGCGCCATGTAGTCAAAATATCCCTTTGTCTCCTGCAGAAGCTGCTCTGCTCTTCCCTCTTTGGACAAAAGCTCCATTCGGAGGTAATTGCCGATAAAAGCATTTGCCGGCCAGACCTCCGGATATTTTCCCTCCTTTTGTCTGTGCGGACCAAATTCATTTAACAGTCTCTCAAACAGGCAACGATTTCTTTTTTTATCTGCAACCCCAAAGAAAAATGCATAATACTGGCATACCTCCGTCACACAGTCCTGACACATGAGCACCCCGTTTTGGCGAAGCGCCTGGTCCCGGAACCACTCTCCGTCAAAAGACAGCTCCTGGATCTTTTCGCGAAGCATCATGCCCTTTTCCCTCCACCGGGGCACATCATACAGGCAGGAGGCCGCAAGATACGCTGCACTGTAGACCATGTTGGACGGGAAGTTTACACCTGCGGTCACCTCATTTGCCTGCGACCATTCCACAAATACCCAGCCCGGCACATCCTCCAGCAGTCCTTCCGGGCCTTCATACTGCTCCAGAAACCGAAAAATGCCCTCCACTCGTTTTTTCAGCCCCTCTGTCAGCGCTGTTTCCGGCTTTCTTCCCTGATATTCATACAGCTCCAGGATCAGCCACAAAGCCCAGTTGGCAATAAAGTTGCCGTTGAAATGGTCCGAAGGATAGCACATGGGCACCATGCCCTCCGGCAGACAGGCAAAGGTTTCCGGCAGGCAGTAATTTTCCAGGAAATTATCCTCCACAAGATGCTTTCCCGTCAGCTCCCATTCCACCCGGCCGGTAAAAAAGCTGTCGCACAGCCAGCCGGCCCTCTCTCTGGACGGGCAGTCCATATAAATATCCACGGCATTCTGGGCAAAGGTCTCAACGCCTGCCTGATAAACCCGGTTTACCGCCTCGTCGTCACAGCAAAACTCTGCCTTCACACAGGTATTTTTCAGTTCCCGGATATAGATCCGTTCGATCGTAAGCTTCCCTGCACGGGCAATGGGCTTGATATAACGGCAGGTGTAAGGCTGTATGGTCTCCACGCAGTAATGTCCCGGCGCAAACTCCATCCGAAGCTCATTCAGACAGCCCAGCCGGTCCTTACATACGTCCCCCTCCGACAAAACCTCGTCAAACACCAGCTCCAGACAGGCATTTGCTTCGCAGCGCACCTCCACGCCCAGGAATCCGGTGGCATTTTTTCCCATATCCGCAATATAAGACGCCCCCTCTTCCAGGGGCATTTCTTTCTTTGTGTTTTCCTGCGGCACTTCCATGCCTGCCGCTGCCTTCTGCTCCAGCACAGGGAAATCGTACCAGGGAACATGCCGCGGCAGAATCTTCTTTTCGGAAAACACTTCTATGGCTTCCGGCTCAGCGATCCCCTGTGTTCTCCAGAGATCATATCCTTCCTCCAGGCGGAAGGACTCTGTCCATGGCCTCTGAAAGCTGTATCTCGGGACGTCCTGCACCCGCTCTGCAGCCTTCTGCATCAGGAATCCTCCACCCTCTCCGGTACAGGCAAGCACCTGGTCCCCTTTTCGCAGTTCCGCCTGCACAAAGGCCTCCTGTTTGGGAACATAGTAGCTGTCCGTATAAAAATTCAGAGCCTCCACTGCCAGAATATTGTTCTCTGAAAGCAGGCTTTGGGGCAGGGTGATCCTGTCCTGCCTGAAATATCCATGCGCCGCTCTTGCCGGTCCATGCCCCAGAAAGCTGCCGTTTAAATAGACGCGGTAAATCCCCGCCGTGGCAATGGCAAGCTCCATCTCCGCGGAGGAGGCGTCTGCTTCCCTGCTGTTTTCTTTTCCGGAAAAGCAGCAGGTCATCCTCATGCAGCAGTTGGTTTCTTTGCTCTTTCCTGCAAGCCATACAGGCTTTGCCTTCACAAATGCTTTTTTCATACTCACTCGTTCTCCTTCTCTCTTTGACTCTCCGCTCCCGTGACCGTTTGGGGCGGCATATCCGTTAACGCAATACAGATGCGGAATACGGTTTTTTCCTTCGCAATACTTTCCACCTCCATATGATATCTCTCACCAAAGAAATACCGCAGTCTTCTGTCCACGTTGCTCACACCGATATGACCTCTTTTTTTCGGGCTCTCTTCCGGTGCCCCGCTGTTCTCCAAAACAAAACGTGTCTGATTCTTTTTCAGACGCTCCCGCAGGGAACACAACGCTTCCTCATCCATTCCCGCACCGTTGTCCGTCACCTCAAGACAGATTTCCTTTTCTTTGCACGCACAGCGAATGGTGATCTCCCCGAACCGCTCCTGCTTTAAAATGCTGTGGACGATGGCATTTTCCGCAAGGGGCTGCAGAATGATCTTGGGCACCTGCAGATCTGCCGCTTCTTCGTCCATTTCTATCCGGTAAGCAAATTTGTTTTCATAACGGATAAACATGATCTTCAGGTACTGCGTCACATGCTGCAGCTCTTCCCTCAAGGGAACGCTCTTTTTTTCCTCCATGGCATACCGGAAGCATTCCGACAGGGCCTGCACGATTTTCCCGATATCGTCCGTTCTCTCACAGACGGACAGTGCATCAATGGTTTCCAGCGTATTATACAGAAAATGGGGATTGATCTGTGCCTGCAGCGCCATAAACTGCGCCTCCTTTAAATCAAGCTCCGTTTCCAGAAGATTTTCGTAGGTGGCCTGCAGCTTTCTGATCATTCTGTTAAAGGAATCCCCCAGCATGCCTATCTCGTCACGGGAACGGATCTGTACCTGCACCCTCGGATTGGTTTCCGCCTCTTCCATGGCCTTGTTCAGCCTGTGGATGTTTTTGGACATTCCTCTTGCGGCAAATATGGAGATTCCCACCGCGCCTCCCGTTCCGGCCGCCATCACCAGCGCATAAAAAAGAAGCTGCTGCCGTCTCCTGTCCTGAAGCACCTGTTTGTCCACGCCGCTTACCAGCGTAAACGCAGTGCCATCTATGGGAGAGGCAGTCACAAGATACGCCTTTTTATCCATCTCAATTTCCACGATTCCATCCCAGGAAACGCTTCCGAAAACCTCGTTTCCCTTCATCCCATCCGGCGTATTCGTAAGCACAGGCGTGCTGCCCTGAAGCAGACAATAGCCGTAGCCCTCTTTCAGTGAGGTTTCCTTTAAAATGTTCTGGAGTTCTTTTGTGAAGTCAAAATTCACCTCCAAATATCCCACCAGCTTTGCGGTTCTGATTTCCCAGACTCTCCTGCAGATCGTAAGAAGAGGTTTTTCTCCCTCATCAAAATATAAAAGAGAATCCCCCGCTTCGCTCAACTGCTCATACCATTCCTGTTCCCAAAAATCATCTTCTACAATATCCGAGTACTGTCTCGTCACATGAACGCTCATTCCATTGACCGAATACAGATACATATCCTCCATTTCCCTCATGGTGGCCAGCTTGGAGATCAGCATCGACTTCACCAGCCCCTGCCTGGCCGTCAAGGCCTCATAATCCGTGCTGTCTTTTATGTAAGGCAGATCGTAAAGACTTCCGTAGACACTTTCATTCAGCACAAGGGAGGCTGCCAGATCCTGGATGGATTCAAAGACATTTTCCAGTGCCTGGGCGTTTTTCTGATTTTCCACCTGCACGGTCCGATAAAGTGTTTCCCTGTCATTTTTCTCCTGCTGTCCGAAAAGCTGCAGCAGAAGGATCAGCATCACGCTCACGGTCATCACCGTAAAAATAAAAGTCAGCTTCTTCTGATAGGAAAAGCGTCGGCTTTTGAAATTCCTTTTATTTTTCACAGACTTCCTGTTCCTTTCCATATCTGCTTGGAATGCATCCCTTCACCTTGCAAAACACCCGGCTGAAATATCTGCTGTTGTCATACCCCACCATTTCCGCAACACGGCTGATCGTGACGCCCTGCCGCAGCAGCTCGCAGGCTTTTTCGATCCGAAGCTCTGTCAGATACGTGTTGAAGGTCATTCCCGTTTTCAGCTTGAAAATCCTGGCCAGATGGCTTCTGTTGATATAAAACTGCTCGGAGGTCCCCTTCAGGGTAATGTCTCCCGCATAATTCCGGTTCATATATTCAATAATGGCTTCCAGCACCGGTCTGTCCAGTTCCATAGCCTCCGAACCCGCCTGCTCCTCCAGAAGCTGCATCAATGCCTCTCCGGCGCCCTCGACGAAGCTCTCCAGCGTATCATATTCCTGCAGCCAGACCGTGTCGCCAATTCCCTCATGGATATTATACTGCTCACATATTTTCCATGCCATCCACAGCCATGCCTGATTTCTCCTGCTCTGTGCAATCCCCGGATAGCTTAAAATCCTGTCGATCTGTTCTTTGATTTCCTGCTTCTGATGCTTTTCCAGTCCTTTTACAAACAGTTCGTAATGGGTCTCATAATAGCTTTCCCACTGTCTGACGCGCGGTTCGTCGCAGACGGTCTCTCCCTGTCTGAAGATCCGCTGCTTTTCCAGCATCAGATGATCTTTGATGCAGCGGATCCCCTGCCTGACTTCGTGCCCGATCTTCCCTGTATCCTTCAGAAGAGAGGAATACCATGCAGTAAAGGGAATCCCCTCCAGCTGCTCCTTCAGTTTCTTTTTTTCCACCTGTTTCACCAACGCGACCAAAAGATTGGGGTGATCGGGATAAATAAAGGACCATTCCCCCACGGTTTCCCTGCCAAACCAGTTAAGATGGCTTTCCCAGTTGGACAGCAGGACAAGACAAAGATAATAGCCCTCCGGAAACGCGTCCTTTAACAGTTCCCGCGTAGTTTCTGTCAGTACAATATCGCCTCTGCTGCAGATATGATCCGCCAGATTTTCCAGACCTTCCTGCTGGTCGTGGACTTTGTCTTCCAGACTGCGTTCCTTTATCTGCTTTTCCAAAGCACTCAGTACCCTGGAGAGCTCTTCCTGCCGGATGGGCTTCAAAAGATAATCGTACCCGCCCAGACGCAGCGCGGTTCTCGCATATTCAAATCTGTCATAGCCGCTTAAGATCACCACTTCCAGGTCCGGCCATTCTTCTTTTACCTGTCTCATCAGCTCCAGTCCGTCCATAACAGGCATACAGATGTCTGCAAACAAAACCTGGGGCTGTTCCTTCGTTTCCTCCCGCAGATACTCCAACAGCCGGTACCCGTTGTCTGTATCAAAAACGACCTGCTGCCCCATTTTTTCCAGTTTCTTCCGGATTCCTGCGCGAATCAGCGTTTCATCCTCTATCACTGCTATCCTCATCGTACTGCCTCCAGCCTTCAATCTCCTTCTCATTCTATCACAGTCGCTTATATTGTGACCATTCTTTTCCACTGTCTCTATTGTAAGTCTTCTTTTGGCTTCTCCATATCCACAATCGTCACTTTATGCTGTCCTTTCGTTGCTTTTTTTTATTTCTTATAGTGTTTTAAAATCAGGTCTGCTATGATAAACATCATCTCATAACAAACAAGGAGGTTCTTATGCTTGCAACACAATTACAGCTGTTCTGCGTCAGTTCTCTGGAAAAAATTTTTCCCGATACGGACTTCACCCCTTCTGTCCGTCTGAAAGAGGACACTATGCTGCTTGGAGAGCGCTATTCCTTTCAAATTGCGTACTGTCTGGAAAAACCGGCTCCCATTACAGATATCTCGGTTTCCTTAAGCGGTTCCCTGGCAGAACATGTCATTTTAAGGCGCACCGATGTGGTTCCCAGCATGCTCCCCAATTTTCCCGAAGGGGATGACTTCGTCTTAAGAAATACGCCAGGGCTCTATCCTGACCCGCTGCAGCCCTTTGACAGGCACCTGCGGCTGCTTCCCGGACAGTGGCACAGCCTCTGGGTCACCATTCCGGCAGACTGTGCTCTGGCTTCCGGCGTCTATGATCTGACCGTTACTTTTACAGAAAATACCTCTCAGGAATGCAAAAGCTGCTGTTTTGCCATAGACAGGCGGAACCTCGCCCTTCCGCCTCAGACCCTTCTGTGTACCCAATGGTTTCATACCGACTGTATTGCAGACTGGTATCAGGTTCCGGTTTTCAGTGAGCGTTACTGGAAACTGGTGGAACGCTACATGGCCTGCGCGGTCTCCTATGGTGTCAATATGCTGCTGACCCCTCTGTTTACTCCGCCTCTCGACACAGCCATTGGCGGGGAACGAACCTGCGTACAGCTGATCGACGTTATCCTTGTCAAGGACGGCTCTTACCGGTTCGGCTTTGAGCGGCTGGAGCGCTGGATTTCCCTGTGCGATAAATGCGGCGTCCGCTATCTGGAATTTTCCCATCTGTTTACCCAATGGGGAGCGGCTCATGCTCCGAAGATCATGGCGGCAAAAGCCTCCTGTCCTTCCGAGCAGTTTCCGATCTTTGGCTGGGACACCGATTCCACAGGAGACGCATACCGCACCTTTCTCGACCTCTTCCTGCCTGCCCTGATGGAATTCATCCGGAAGCATCGCCTGGAAAAACGCTGCTATTTTCATATTTCCGATGAACCGCACAAGGAGCATCTGCCCACGTATCTGGCAGCAAAACAAATGGTGCAAAAGCATATCGGCGACCTTCCCATCATGGATGCCTTGTCTGATTATGAATATTACGAGCAGGGCGTGGTCGATCTCCCCATCTGCTGCAACGACCATATAGAGCCTTTTCTGGAACATCAGGTACCCCACCTGTGGACGTATTACTGCAGCGGTCAGAACAGCCGGGTCTCAAACCGCTTCTTCTGTATGCCTTCTCTGCGGAATCGCATTCTGGGCGTTCAGCTTTATCGTTTTCAGATCCAGGGGTTCCTGCAATGGGGCTTCAATTTCTGGAACAGCGCCTTTTCTCTCCGTCACATCGATCCCTACTGTGTGACAGATGCAGACTGCGCCTTCCCTTCCGGGGACGCCTTTTTAGTCTATCCGGGAGAGGAGGGCCCGGTGGGTTCCATCCGCGGCGAGGTCTTCATGGACGCCCTCCAGGATATGCGGCTTCTCCAGCTTCTGGAAACCCATTGCGGACGTGAGACAGTGCTTGCCCTTCTCGATGCTTCCACTGCAGAGCCTCTGACCTTTACCACTTATCCAAGAGAGGATTCCTGGCTTTTTGATCTTCGCCACAAATGTCATGAAATGCTCTGCGGGCTTCATCCGGCGCCCAAGGACTGAACATCCAGAATACAGAAACGGGGCGGCATTCCAAAGAATGCCACCCCAACTTTTGACAACAATCCATTATTTTTTTATTCAAGCCCATCCAGCATATCTTTGACTTCCTCAACAGCTACACCGCATTGCGCAGCAATTTCCTCATGGGTTTTGCCGGAGCGGCGCAGGAGGATTACCTGCTTGAGCAGGTTGCGACCTTCCACCAGCCCTGACCTGCGACCTTCCGCCAGGCCGGAGTCATACCCCTTTTCCATGGCTTCCTCCCGCTGTACTTCTATATCTGTTTCATAATCGTATTCCGCCATCAGCATATTTGATCACCTCGTTGCTCTTTTTTAATAGATAATCTGCCAGAATATCCTTTTCTATGCATTCCTTTATGGCTTTTGTCAATGGTGCTTTCTCTTTCCGATACTTTCGCGCCGTCTCCACAAAGAGGCTGTATTCCTTCAGCACTCTGCATTTTTCCAACAGTTCGTGGTGTTTGTCGGAGTTGATATTGATGACGCGCACCACCAACTCCAGGCTTATCTCATCTTCTTTTTCCATAAACGCGTCGGACAGACGCAGGGTCTGTTCCAGCGGCTGATCCCGCACGCCGTTATAAAACACCAGGAACCGGGGCGTAGGGATTTTTATGAGTCCGGTCTTGTAACGGCTCCTTGCAGGAATGACCTTTTCGTATTCCCGAGCAATGTAAAGCAGATCCCGGATGGGCATATTCGAGTTGACCGTGCTCTGATGTTCGCTCAAAACGATACTCTGTCCAGCCACGGAAAATGCCACATCATTTTTGAAATCCCGGAACAGGACGTCTTCCAGACCGATCAGGTCCACCACCTCCGGATCAGAATACCGGGTTCCGTACAATGCATTATGTAGTGCCAGCAAATTTTCTTTCGCAGATTCATCATAATAAAAAAGATCTGCAAAGACGCTGGACTTGTGTTCGCGGTTTTCTTTTGCCAAAGTTGCCTCTCTTTCCCTGCACACATGCAGTTTACATGTCCGGGAAAGCGCAAAAGACAAACGTTCCAGCACGGATTTTCAGGAGCAGTTCCAGCCTCGGAAAGTTTGTCTTCTGTATACTTTTATTTTACGCGTCTTTTCTGTTTTCTGCAATGGGATTTTGTGAAGCTTCTCTAAAATTTCTATTTTCCTGCCCGCACATACCGCACCAGCAGCACTGCCATAAGGACGAGCAGTACCAGAGACAGTGCCGCCCACCACCAGTCTTTCAGGGAAAAGGGCGCTTCTGCCTCAGCAATCTCTTCTTCCACCTCCGGGGTGTAGGAGATGCGCTCCCTTCCACCAGCAGACGGTGGGTATTGAGGCCGTAGGGCGTACAAGTAATAAGATGGCCTGCCCCTTTTCTCTCAAAAATATGTTACGCCTTGCCGTAACCCTCTCCCACCTCTGCAAGATTCGGGTTATAATAGGGATCCGGCTTTGCCAGCACCTCTCCCCAACGGGATTCCATAAAGGCAATCTCCCGGGCAAAGCGTTCTTTTTTCTCCGGGGTATCTTCCGCCCCTCTGGACTTTGACTCGTAATGGTAAAGCTCTGCGTAGGGGTTATAGACCACCCGGTATCCTGCTTTCTGCACTTTCAGGCAAAAATCAACGTCATTAAAGGCTACCGGCAGCTCCGGACTCAGGCCGCCCACCTGCTCGTACACTGCTTTTCGCACCATGAGGCAGGCCGCCGTCACCGCGCTCACATCCCGGGCACAGACCAGGCGCTGGAACTCGCCCACATCCTCCCAGTTCTGCCCGGCAGAGCTGTTCCCGGCGATCCCGCCGGCTCCCAGAATGATCCCTGCGTGCTGTACGGTGTCATCCCCATAGTAAAGCCTCGCGCCGGTGATCCCCACATCCGGCCGCATACTGCAGCCCAGAAGCTCCTCCAGCCAGTTTTCACTGATGACCTCTGTATCGTTGTTGAGAAGCAGAAGATACTCTCCCGCCGCGTGCTGCGCACCGAGATTGTTGATTTCAGAATAATGAAACCCACCCTCATAGCGTATCACGCGGACCCTGGGATTTTCCTGTTCCAGCTTTTCATAATAGGCAAAGGTTTCGTTTTCCTCGCTGTTGTTCTCCACAATCAAAATCTCATAGCTGCGGTAGGTACTCTTTTCTTCAATGGAAGCGAGACACCTCTCCAAATCCTGTACATGATCCTTGTTGGGGATCACAATGGAAACCAGCGGGTCATAATCCCGCTGATAGCGGGTGCGGTAAATTCCCAGATACTCTCCCGGGCAAACCTCCGCTTTGATTCCCAGCCGGTCAAAGTGCGCCTGTACCGCCCTCTGCCCTGCGTCAAAGGCATAAAGCTTACTCTGGGGGTTCTCGGAGGTGGAATTATCATGGGTTCTCCAGTGATACAAAATCCTGGGAACATGAAGAAGCCCTCCCGCCTTCTCCGCGCACCGCAGAACCAGATCGTAATCCTGCGCGCCCTCATACTCCGGCCGCAGAAGTCCGGCTCTGTCGAGAAGCGCTCTTTTTGCCACAAACAAATGGCACACATAATTGTTGGAGCGCAGCAGATCCAGGTTAAAATCCGGTTTAAAATGAGGTTGAAAATGCCGCTTTCCGTCCGCCGACACCTTGTCCTCATCTGAATAAAGCGCCTCTGTCTCCGGCGCTTCATTGAGCGCCCTCACACATTCAAACAGCGCGTCCGGCGTCAGCATATCGTCATGGTCCGCAAACGCGATAAACTCCCCGGTCGCCGCGGCAATGGCCGCATTGGTATTGGGCACAATGGGAAGCTGCTCCTCGTGGAACACCACACGGATACGTGGTTCTTCTTCTGCCAGCTTTTTCAGAAGCTCTCTGATGGGAGAATCCTTCCCGCTTCCGTCAGACAGACAAAGCTCCCAGTTTTCGTAGGTCTGATTTTTCACAGAATCCACCAGCTGCTGCAAAAAATCCTCCCTGGTCTTGTAGAGCGGCACCACCACAGAGATTTTGGGCTGCCGGGGAAACGCGGTCTCTTTCTGCTGCTTTTGCTCCTCTGCCGAAGGCAGATGGACCGCCAGCCATTTTTCATATTCCACAGCCGGCTTCTTCTCCGGAAGTCTTCCCAGCGTTTTTCGCACCAGCGCTGCAGCCCCGTAGGCGCTCACATAAGAGAGGCTCTTTTTGCAGCATTTCTCCAGTTTGCCAAGAAGAATGCCTGTTTTGTCCACAGGGATGCCGTATACCGCCTTGGCCCCCTGGGCAGTCTTCATCACCAGGAAGAGCTTTTTTGCCGTCCCGAAGGGCACCTGCGCGTAAAATCCGCTGTCCGGAGAAAGGGTGCACTCTCCGAACATCCGCTCCACATCCGTGCGGCGGCTTCTCGCGATCTCCGCCTTCACCGGCTGCCCCTTTTCATCCAAAAAGCAAAGTTCCACCGACTCCCCGGCGGCTGCCCAGCCGCGAAGCTTTACTGTGCGCGCCTCAAAATCTACCAGCTCGTCATCCACATAGTACTGCGGCTTCCCGCGGCCGGCGGCAAGCCCTGCCGCAGAAATGCGAAACCACAGTGTCTTTTTGCCGGAATCTTCCACATACACGGACAGTCTCCGATATTTGTCCAGCTCCTCCGGCAGGCTCACAGACACCTTTACACGCCTTGTCCCGGAAAAATGCTCCGCGCCAAAGCGTTCCATGGCATCCCCCCGCCCGGCGGCTTTCACGGCAGCCGGCAGCGGCGTTTTGTCAAGAAAGGCCTCCACCCGGCCTTTTTCGGGAATGCTTCCGCAGATCAGATAAAGATTGGGGTCGTCCAGACGAAACCGGTCTTTTTCCACCCTAAGCATCTGCTCTCTCATGTCAGATTCCTCTCACTATCTCATAATCGCTTCGAAGGGAACAATCGCCCCGCACCAGCGTCAGGTTCGGATTGTAGTAGGGATCCCCTTTTTCCAGGATCTCTCTGTGACGCTGCTGGAAGCTTCGTATTTCCTTGCGGAACCGGTTCTGCTTCTCCGGTGTGATCTCAAGTCCTCTGGATTTGGATTCATAATGGTAAAGCTTTGCCTCCGCCACATAGACTACCAGCTTCCCAAGCTCTCTTGCCCGCAGACAGAAGTCCACATCATTGAGGGCGACGCCGAAATTCTCCTCGTCCAGACCGCCCAGCTGCTCATATATATCCCGCTTCACCAGAAGGCAGGCGCCGGTGACTGCGCTCACGTCATGGGAAGCCAGGAGACGTCCCATATAGCCGGTGTAGTTGTCCGCATATCCCGTGAGAATATGTCCGGCAAAGCCACCCACTCCGATTGCCACGCCCGCATGCTGCACGGTTTTGTCCGGGTAGAGGAGCTTCGCGCCCGCGATGGCCACGTCCTCTCTCTGGCAATACCCCAGCATCCGTTCCAGCCAGTCCGGCGTCAGCGCTTCCGTGTCGTTGTTCAGGAGCAGAATATAGTCTCCTGTGGCGTAGCGCGCGCCGAAATTATTGATCGCAGAATAGTTGAAGCTTCCCTCATAGCGCACCACCTGCACATTGGAATACTGCTTTTTCAGCTCCTCGTAATAAGCGAAGGTTTCTTCTTCCTCGCTGTTGTTCTCGATCACAATGATCTCCAGATTTTTCCAGGTGGTATTTTCCATCAAAGAGGTAATGCAGGTGCGAAGATCCGCCTTGTGGTCTTTGTTTGGAATGAGCACGGAAACCTTGGGATTTCCCTGTACCTGATATTTTGTCTTAAAAAAGATAAATACATCGGAATACTCCGGCGTTGCTTTCAGGCCCACGCGCGCGTAGTGCTGCTCCAGGGCTTTCCGGCAGGCCTCCACCGCATAGCTCTTGCTTCCCTGGTTGCCGGCTGTGGAGCCGTCGTGGCTTCTCCAGTGGTAAAGCACCTTGGGAATATGATAGATCTGCTCTGTGTTCTCTGCGCAGCGCAGGAGAAAATCATGGTCCTGCGCGCCGTCCAGCTCGCTGTTCAGTCCGCCTACCTTGTCCAGAAGGCTTTTCTTCACTACCACCAGATGACAGATGTAATTGTTGCAGCGCAGGAAATCCATATTAAAGTCCGGCTTAAAGTGCGGATAGATCCGGTTTCCCTCCTGATCCATGATATCCTCATCGGAATAGATAAGCTCCGCGTCCGGATGTTCCCGGATCATGCAGGCATTTTCATAAAAGGCCTCCAGGGAAAGCTCGTCGTCATGGTCGGTAAATACCACGTAATCTCCTTTCACCATGTCAAAGGCCGCGTTGGTATTCCCGGAAATTCCCTTGTTCTCCTCCAAATGGCGATAGCAAATGCGCTCGTCGGTACCGTAGTTTTCCTGTATAAACGCCCGGATGGAGTCATCCGGACTTCCATCCGCAAGACAAAGCTGCCAGTTTCCGTAGCTCTGCTTCTGCACGGAATCCACCATCGCCTTCAGGAATTCCCTGGGCGTGTTGTAGAGAGGCACTACTACAGAAAAAAGCGGCGCCGGAGAGAAGACCTCCTCCGACTGGCGCTTCAGCTCTTTGGCCGAAGCACGGTGTTTCTTTTCGTAATATCCATAAGCATCCGCAAAGGAGCTTGACTCCTCCCACAAATATCCCAGAAAGCTCCGGATGCCCTGCTGAAACAGAATATCCTTGCTTTTTCTGCGGTTGCCCTTCCCCAGAACCGCCTTGGCCATGCGGTGCACCCGGGTGTTCTCCCGGTCAAATTTGCGCATGTCGATGCGCTCTTCTTTTTTTACATATCCGTTGTCAAAAACCAGCGTCAGCTCTTTGGCTGTGATCTTTGCCCTGGGAACCTCCACCAGAAAACCATGGCATTTCTCCGGCTCCACACCGAACACCTCCGGCAGATCCGGACGGCGCATGCTTCCCCAGTGCGCTTCCTCCTGAAGCGTTCCGTCCTCGTCCAAAAGCTGCATGGACAGCTCTCCCATTGTGCTGATACACCAGCCCTGGATGTAGACCTTGTCCAGACGCCGCTCCACGCACTCCATAAAATAGCGGACAGAATCCTGCACGTACTCTGCCTTTACCTGCTCCAGGCTTTTCTGGATCAGCGGAAAGTTTTCCTCCCCGCAGCAGATGCGCACCCGAAGGGTCTTTGCATTCTGAAAAACAGCGCGCAGATTGGGAATGCGGATCTCAAACCCGGCGTTGCTGTCCGGAAAAGGAAGCTTCGGCAACGCCTTCAGCACATCCGGCCGCGCATACCGCGTCATACTGCCCTCGATCTCCTCATAATCCGCCCGCACCTGAAGGGTGGGCGCCTGGTCTGCAGTGTACATCCAGCCCCGCAGCACACAGAGGCCGTTCTCCTCTTCCCGGTATTCACAGGTGTCCAGGACGACCTGAAATTCCTCTGTTTTCTTTTTGTCTCTTTGTTTTTCTTCTTTCTTTTCCATATCCGTCGTTTCCTTCTCTATTTCCTCAGGCGCCTGCGCCTCTGTCCTCTCTTCCCTTTGGCACGTTTCCGGCTGATTCTCTTCCGGGTGTCCAGGCGCTTCCCCTGCCTGCTCTGGAGCTTCTGCTTCTGTCCCGGCGCACGCAGGCGCTTCCCCTGCTTCCTCGCCTGGTATTTCTCCTGTTACCGGCTGCTGCTCTGCTGAAATTCCCGGTTTTATCTGCTGTATCGCCTCTAATGGCATGTGATAAAGGGTCAGCTTCACGTTGAGCAGCTCTGCACCCTCGGGAACCGGAATTCCCAGGATCGCCGGATCACCGCCCACAATATAAAACCAGCCGTTTTCCATGCGGCCATCCTTCGTCTCAACACCCGACAGACATGCGTCTTTCCCGTCAAAGGCCAGCCGCGCAAAATGGGCAATGCAGGGCTTGTTTCCCGGGTCAATGCGCACATCCAGACAGCCCTTGGGAAGCGGGATCTCCGTTTCCAGCTCGCTGTTCCGTATGGGAATCCTGACCGAGTTCTCCTCCGTACAGCCTTCTCCAAAGGAAAAATACACCTGCAGCTTTTCCTCGTGGATCAGCCGCATTTCCATAATGCCCGGACACATGTCCGCGTAGAGCTCCCGCATCGGCACATGGCCTTTGGTCAGGCTCTGCTGAAACCGTTTTTCCATTTCCCCGTAAAGCCCGCGCTCTTCCTCCGTCATCCCAAAGGCAGCAAAAAGTGCCTGGCTGTCCAGCGCTTTCCGGACTGTATGCGTCTCTGTATAATAATGGATCACCCGGTACAGCACATAACGGCAGGGAATCGGAAAATCAAAGGTCCACTCATAATCCAGAACCGTAGGCGGATCGGTGAGCACCAGATTTTCGCACACAAGATCGATGTTGGTCACTGCCCCGCAGCGAAGTCCTTCCGGAAGCTCTGGCTCTCCGAACAGCTCTTTAAATTCCTCTGTCATAAAAAACGCTTCGTCGCTGTACACCGATTCGATCTGATGCAGATACGCCTTGAGCTGCCGGATCGCCTCCTCTGTCTGTCCTGCCTCCAGCAAGGCATCCAGATGCTCCTCCAGCGTTTCCCCTTCCACATACTGCAGACGCACTCCATCTCCGCTGAGCTGGCAGGCGTTGACCTGAAACGGAATGCGTGCATAGCATGCGGAAAGCTTCTCGTTCCACTGGGGCAGCTGTTTTACATGCGCTTCCCCCTCCGGGTACACCGCGCGCTTCACCACAAATCTTTCTTTTTCCCCTTCCACAATATCCGTGCGGATGGCGAACCTGCGGCAGCGCTCATTGGAAAATTTGGAATAAATGATCCTGCTCATTTTGCCGCCTCCTTTTTTGCAAGCACCAGAAAAGAGTTGGACAGTTCCCGGAACATTCCGCTCTCTGCCAGGGAATCATACACTCTGGCCTCATCGAAAAACTGTGCCCGGGGTCTGTCGTAATTGCAGAAATTCCCCTTCAGCTCTCCCTTTTTCGGAAGATAGCTGTCCGAATAAATCGTCATGGGAAATTTGTAATCCGGATAGGGATAGTAAAATTCCACGGAAAAGTCCCCGGCTCTTTCCAGGAGCTGCAAAAGCTCTCCCCTGGAAAATGTGCGAATCCCGCTGGTCTTTGCATAATTCTCCAGACCCTCAAAAAACAGACCTGTATGATCCTCCGTACATCCGGCCCAGTATTTCAGGCCCAGACGGTTCTCAATGGCAAGGACCAGAACGCCTCCCGGCGCCAGATGCCGGGACACCCGGCGAAGCATTTCCAGATATGGCTCTTTTGTCCCGATATAGCCCTCTGCGTATTCAAACACCCCGATCAGGGTGATGTAATCGTAGGTCTCCTCCAGATGTTCCTCAATATCCTGAAAATTCCCCACCAGGATCCGCAGATTGCCGCAGTCCCGGTTCCGGTTGGCATTGATGGTGCTCCGCATTTTGGAAAGCTCAATGCAGGTGACTTCACCGGCAAGACGCGCCAGTGCCCCGGTCACTGCCCCACAGCCGGATCCGATTTCCAGCACCTTGTGGGATTTTTGGATGGGAAGCCACTGCACGATATTCTGACGGATATGCGAAAAATGGTAAAGCACCGGCCAGCTCCTGCGCTGCGCGATCACATGGTTGAGCTCTTCTTCTGTATATCTCTCTGCGATTTCCAGAAGCTCCTGCTCCTCCGCTGCCCCGTCGCTGTACAGATCCTCCCCCGAATACCAGGTCAGATCAAGGGTCACCTTCCCGATTTTTTCCTCCATAAAGCTTCTCCTTTTATCTTTTTATAAAATACTGCCTAACGAACGGCTCCGTTTCCTGTACGCTCCCCATTCTTCTCCACTGTCACCGTGGAATTCATGTCATAAAATCCCACGGTATTTTTGTGGGAAACAACCGTGATATTGCAGGCGTCATACAGGCGATGAAACACCGTAAATTCGCCGCCGCAGTAGCCGGTGCAGCCAAAGGACAACAGATACTCTCCCCCCTGCAGATCCATATTCTGGGTAAAAGACGCCACATACTCGTCCCCCGGCACGCAGGGCTGTACCGGCGCTTTTTCAAACATGGTATTGGTTCCCGTGATCTCGGTTCCCTGAATATTTTTGAACGTAAACGCCATGATCGGCTGCTGAATGTTTTCGTTGAAATGAACCCGCATCTTGATGGTGAAGGGACTTCCCTTGTGGATGGTATTGGTCTGCCTGTCATGCTCGTCCAGCACCACAAAATCCACAATTTCAGCCTGCTTGTCTCCATATTCCAGGGTATTCGGATTCACGGAAAAGCCTTCCCGCCAGTTTTCACTCTTTGGAGCTTCCCGGGATTCCTCCGTGGTTTCCTGCTGCTTCACCGGCTCCTGGTGGACCAGAAGCTGTTTGTACATATCCACCATGGCCTTTGGCGTCCCCTCGTCCAGCTTCACGCCCTGGTTCAGAAGCACCACTCTGTCGCAGTATTTGGACACGCTGCTCAGATCATGGCTCACGAAAAGAATGGTCTTTCCCTGTTTCTTAAACTCCTCAAACTTGTGGTAGCACTTTGCCTGGAAAAATACATCCCCCACCGACAGCGCCTCATCCACCACCAGGATCTCCGGTTCGATATTAATGGCAATGGCAAACGCCAGGCGCACAAACATACCGCTGGAGTAGGTTTTGACCGGCTGATGGATAAAATCTCCGATATCTGCAAAATCCAGGATCTGCTGAAGTCTGCTGTCGATCTCCTCTCTGGAAAATCCGATCATGGTTCCATTGAGATAGATATTCTCCATTCCCGTATATTCGGAATTAAATCCGGCTCCAAGCTCCAAAAGCGCAGAAATACGCCCGTCCACCTTCACCGTCCCCTCGGTTGCAGACAAAACGCCGGTGATGATCTTGAGGATCGTGGATTTTCCGGAACCGTTGGTCCCGATGATTCCCACGCACTCTCCCTCATGCACAGTAAGGCTTACATCCCGCAGGGCATAGTGCTCACGATATCTCTTTTTTTTGGAAAAGCCCAGGGACTCTTTCAGTCTGTCCGAGGGCCTGTCATATAACTTATACATTTTTGTCAGATGCTCGATCTGAATTACTTTTCTGTCTTCCACGTTGTTTCCTCTCTCTACAGTACATCCGCAAAATGAACCCGCAGACGGTTAAAAATCCAGCTTCCCAGAACATAGCACGCAGCGGTAAACACCCAGAAATATAAGGTCCAGCCCGGACGCTCCCAGAACCAGTGCTTCATGATAAACACATCCCGGTAGCCGGAAACCACATAGTACATGGGATTAAACTGCAAAAGCTTCTGCAGGAACAGATTCCCCTGCAGGGAAGTTTCCGCGATCCACATGATTGGCGTCAGCCATACTCCGATCTGCAGAAGAATACTGATGATCTGGGTCAGATCCCTGAAAAACACCACAAGCGCGCTGGTCGCGTAGCACAGTCCCAACACCAGGGCAATGACACAGAAGGTATAATAAAAAATCTGAATATAGTACAGATCCGGAAAACGGCCGTGAAGCAGATAAAGGACCACGGTCAGCACCACAAAAAAACAGTGTACAAACAGCGCGGACAGAATCTTTACGACCGGAAGCACACTGATGTTGAACACCACCTTTTTTACAAGGTAGTTATATTCCAGAAGCGCATTGGTCCCTCCCATAAGCGCATCCTGAAAAAAGAACCAGGGCACGATTCCGGCCACCAGATAAAGCACAAAAGGCACGCCCAGCTCCCCTGTATCGGAGCGGAAGCCAACAGAAAACACAAACCAGTAGACAAAAATCGTGACTACCGGCTGCACAAAAGCCCAGACCGCGCCAAAATATGAGCCGGCATACCTTGTCTTGAAATCATTTTTTGCCAGTTTTCCTATGAGCCGGCGGTTTCTGTACACATCCGCCGGCAGTGAAAAAAATGTATTTTGCATAGTTTCTCCTATTTCCGAAGCTCGCAGAAACGGCCCCAGTTTTTGTCCTTCTCAGACAGGATAAGCTCCATATCTGCCGGGATCGGCCATTCTACGCCGATATCCGGATCATTCCAGATCAGGCCGCCCTCATCGTTGGGATGATAGAAATCGGAGCATTTGTAGGAGAATTCCGCATTCTCGGAAAGAACTACGAAACCGTGTGCAAAGCCCTTGGGAATGAAGAACTGCTTCTTATTCTCTGCGGAGAGAACAACCCCATACCATTTGCCGTAGGTTTGGGAACCCTCGCGCAGATCCACGGCAACATCAAAAACCTCTCCGCTGATCACGCGCACCAGCTTATCCTGGGGATAATTGATCTGAAAATGCAGCCCTCTCAGCACGCCGTAGGAAGAACTGGACTGATTATCCTGCACAAACGGTACATCGATCCCGGCCTCCTTAAAGTCATTATAATTATAAGTCTCCATAAAATAGCCGCGGGAATCTCCGAAAACGCTGGGCTCAATCACCTTCAGTCCCTCAATTCCCCCACATTCTGTCACTTTGATCTTACTCATAATCATTCTCCCTTCTGCTCTGTAAAAGGGCTGCTGCAAAATCTCCCCGGTTATGCAGATACACCGGATTCCCTCTTTGTGCAGCAGCTCTTTTTATTTTTGCGATCTTTCGGCCGCTATTCGCCCAGTCCGCTCTCAATGGCCGCGATCATCGCCGCCAGGGCTTCCTGCTCGTCAGCACCCTCACATACCAGTTCAATTTCATCCCCGCATTTGACACAGGCGCCCAGAACACTGAGCACGCTCTTTGCGTTGGCAACGCCTCCGTCAAAATTAAATGTGATCAGGGACTTATACTTCATCGCTTCCTTGCAGAGAAATCCTGCGGGACGCAGATGCAGTCCGGTGGGATTTTTTACCCGCACCTTCTGATTTACCATAATTCACACCTCTATTCCTCATTTGACTCCACGCTGGACACCTTGGAAATCTGTACCCCTGTGGTAACCTCCTCCAGCAGCTCATAGCCTTTGGGAAGTTTTACGGATACCGGAATATCATAAGTGCCTTCCTCGCGGTCCTTCAGATCAATGGATGCCTTAATGGCATTTACATCAAGGGCATCAATGTTGGTTCCTTCCGCGGCTTTTACCCGAAGCTCCACACGGTCGATCTCAAAGGCCGCCTGCAGATCCTCCGCCTTGTTCTTTACGGAGATCTCGCTGGTGGGAATGTCCACCAGGCGGCTTCCTTCCGGGAGGATATCCACCTGCACCCAGAGATCTGAGCTGGAACCGCTGGTGAGCCGCAGACTCTCCGGAAGGATTTCCGCAAGATTCACTTTGACCTCCAGATCAGAAGTGCGTCCGCTGACATCCACCTGTTCCGCCGGTATCTCCAGCGTATTGCCCTGCTGACGCAGCGTTTCCAGTGCCTCGTTGCTTCCGGTGACGCTCACCGTTTCCGGTATGGTCGTCACATCGCTTACCACATAGCCGCTCTCCGGCTCGCCCACATAGCCTGCGGCAAGCTTTACATCCGTGCGCACTCTCCAGAGGCGGGTCGTCACATTCACTCTCGCATCATTGTCGATGCGCAGATAACGCATGGCCGCATCGGAAAGAATTTCGCCGTTTTTGTCCCGGACAGTCAGGCTCAGGGCTTCGGTCACGTTCTCCGTGATTCCTTCCACATCCACATTGACATTTACCACATCTATTTTATTGACCAGGGATTCCGGTCCTGTAATTCTGATTTTTTCCGGATTCACAGTCTGAGAGCCGATCTCGTAGCCTTTGCCCGGTCCGCTCCCGCTGTTTACAATGTTCACCGCGAATTCCTTGGTCAGCTTCTCCTCCAGATGCACACTCAGATTCTGAGGATATATTTTGATGTTGTTCGCGGAAACACCTTTGCAGACGGCAGTGATGGGAACCATGACCGGATCTGTTTCCAGACTCACCGCCTGCTGCAGATCTGCCATTGCCTGAATATCATCGGTGCTGATATCCCGGAGCGTCCGCCTGTCCGTGGTGATCGTCACTCGCGCCAGTTCCTGCTCCTCATCCACCATGCACACCATTCCGGTCTCATCCACATAGGCTTCATTCAGAAGCTCTACCCCAACCACAAAGCTCTGTGTTTCAATAGGATTATCCACATTCACAACCAAAAACCATATAAAGATGCCCACGATCAGAGACATGATTTTCAGAGGGAAATTGTCAGTCAGCTTTCTCTTCATGTCTCACTCTCCCTTTCAGAATGTGTCTCAGTTTGTTGTTTCCAACCACCTTCTTGTTCTGGGCCTTCTCCAATTCCCTGCGCAGCTGCGCACTATCCACATTGCGCAGAAGCTCTCCTTCCCTGGCCACGGACACATGACCGGTTTCCTCGGAGACGATAATGGTCAGGGAATCGCTGACCTCGCTGATCCCCACCCCGGCTCTGTGACGCGTTCCAAGCTGCTTGCTCAGCTCCATATTGTCGGAAAGGGGCAGATAACAGGTTGCCGCCGCAACACGGTTGTTCCGCACAATGACCGCGCCGTCGTGGAGAGGCGTGTTGTGCTCGAAAATATTGATCAAAAGCTGGCTGGTGAGCACCGCGTCCACAGTGATCCCTGTCCGCTCATATTCCGTGAGGCGGATGTCCTGCTCAATGACAATGAGGGCGCCTGTCTTGGCTTCTCCCATGTCAAAGCAGGCCTTGATCAGTTCGTTTCTGGTCTTGTCTGTAAACCGTTCCGTCACATCCTTGGAGTTGTCAAACGGAAGGATCGCCGACATAATATTCTTCTTGCCCAACTGCTCCAGAACCTTCCGGAGCTCCGGCTGAAAGATAATGACCACGCCGATCAGCATGACGCTCGCCAGATTTCGGAAAATCCAGAGGATCGTATTCATCTTAAAAATGTATGCCAAAAAGATGAACGCCATTACCACCAGGATGCCTTTCAGCAAAGAATATGCCCGCGTGAATTTGATCCACACCATGAACTGATAGACAAAAAAGGAAATCAGAAAAATTTCCACCACATCAATGACACCGATGCCGGGAAAATTCAGCTTTGCCGCATATTCCATAAGCACATTTACCAGGTTCTCCATAGCGTCCTCCTTTCTGCAAGAATAAAAACTGCTGTCTTTTTACAGGTCTCTTAACGATTCTTCCAGTCTCTTTTCAAAGTCTATCTCTTCCATGTCCGGCTTCTGCGCAACCGGAGGAATGGTGTTCTCTTTTTTGACCTGCGGTTTGCCCTCGGTCCTGGCCGGTTTCTGATATCTCACTACCCCGTCCGTCTTCTTTTTTCTTTCCGGCTTTTCGCTGTCAGCGGTAATCTTCTTGATGCTGCGCTCAGAAGTCGCCACCAAAGCTTTGGGGACTGCTTTTACATAGTAATAATACTCATCATCCTCATACTGCATGCGCTCTGTGCGGCTGTAATCTCCGCCGAAGGCAACAAACTCCATCGCAAAACCGATAAGTACAGAAAGAAGTGTATAAATCATCAGCGGAATCACAAGAACCGTGACATTGAAGAAAACGCTTCCCACAAACATCACCAGCACATAGGTCACACCGCCTGCTATAATGGCGATCCTCCAGGCGTAGTCAAAGGAACGGGTACGGATCAGGTGCACGATCAGCGTCACTGCCACAAAGGCCACAACCGTGATCCACATCGGCCAGTTCTGGACCAGGCCGTCCGCCAGGATCTTTACTTTTTCCAGGAGCACCACATCCGGGCTGGCAAGAACCTGCTCCTGTGATTTGAGAAACCGGATGAAATAGTAGAGGATCACTCCGCAGCCTGCCGGAAGCGCTGCCAGGGAATCGCTCAAAAGCCCGCCGCCGATGGGAAGCAGCACCGGAACGTTAAAGCCAAATGCCAGCGGCGTATAGATCATGATACTGTTGCGTCCGCTGCTGAAACGCAGGAACAAAAGCGCCATAAAAAGGATCAGCACCAGCATGAAGGCCGCCGCCTCCGGACTCAGCGCATAGCTGTGGCCCAGGATCAGCATGTATCCGGCAAACACGGTCACGGACAGCGGCAGGATACAGCAGACCAGGGAAAGGATCAGCACCACAAATACATTGTCAAGCTGCGTCATATATCCCATATTCATATTGATCCACACAAAGTAGGTCAGCGCCAGAACAAATTTCAATGCCGGCAGGACATAGATATCGTACTGTCCATAAAGATTTTTTATTTTCTGTTTCAGTTCCAATAATGCTGTCATGATTTCATTCCTCCTGCGCGCCGCGCGGCTGCTTTTTTCTCTTCACGCCCGTAAATCTTGCCAAGCTTTGTCAGCTCCTCATAATATCTGCGGACGCTCTTTTTTGCACGGGCATATCTCACCGAATACATAATGTAGGTAAGGATGGAGTACAGGACCAGCACCGCCACATATCCCAGCACCACATAAACTCCCAGCTGGATCAGGTTCATTTTGTGAATGTTCTCCAGAAGATACTCTCCAAAATAGGCCGCTATGCCTCCAAGCGCCAGCACATACCCGATGGATATGAGAAAAAAGTTCTTGATCAGCGCCTGTCCGATATAATCACTTCTGTAAAACTTGCTGATAGGAAGATATTTCTTTCCTTCTCCCTGTTCATACATGGCAAGCTTTGTCATGATTTTTACTTTTTCTTCATTTATCATAAAGAACTCCTTATCATCTTTGTAGGCAAACAGATACAGGCTAATTGTATCATATATCCCTTCCTATGAAAAGTGTTTTTTCATTTCCCATGCCCCATAAATGCCGTGAGAAAGTGCACCCGAAAGGCCCCTGCCTTTTTGAGACATTTGGCCATGGCGTCCATGGTGCTGCCGGTGGTAAACACATCATCCACCACCAGAATGCACCGCCCCTTCACCGGTTTTGTCACTGCGAACGCATCTGCAAGATTCCTCTGCCGTTCCCGGCTGCCCAGCTTTTTCTGAGATTTTGTTTTTCTTATTTTTACAACCAGCCGGGTCTCCAGGGGAATGCCGCTCTGTCTGCTGATGCGCGCTGCCAGATATTCTGCCTGGTTGAAGCCCCGCCGCCTTTCCTTGCTTTTGTGGAGCGGGACCGGCACCAGGCAGTCCGGCTTCCAGCCTGCCAGTTCCCGGCGCGCATAAAAAGCCATGGCATCCCCCAGAAAATCCCCGTACTCCCTGCATCCGTAATATTTGAAACGCACCACACAGCTTCGCCACCTGCTGCTGTAGAGAAAAATCCCTCTGCCGCTGTCAAACTGGTGCGCATGTGTTCTGCACTCCCCGCAGAATTCCTCTTCCTCCAAAACCGGACGCCCGCACCGAAAGCACCGCGCCCCCTCTATGGGCACAGCCTTTGTTTCGCACTCCGGACAGATCGTACGGTTTTTTTCTTTCAAAATCCTGTGGCACAAAGGGCAGTGTCTGGGATACAGGATATCCAGAAGTCTTTCTGCTGTTTTTTTCATGGGCTTTTGTCCTTTCTCCCCGACAACGCCCTCTATTCTCCGTATTCCTCTCCCAGAGACTGAATCTGTGCGTCAAGGGAGCTGAATCGTTTCTGTTGTTTTTCGTTTTTTATCATTTCCGCGAAAACGGCTTCGCTGCCCACCACCGTCACGCACTTGCGCGCCCGGGTGACGGCTGTATAGAGAAGATTCCGGTTCATCAGCATCTGCGGCCCCGAAAGCAGTGGCAGTACCACCGCAGGATATTCCGAGCCCTGAGATTTGTGTATCGTGACCGCGTAGGCAAGCTCCAGCTCCTCCAGCTGTTTATAAGAGTATTCCGCAATTCGCCCATCTTCAAACTCGACGGTTGCCATTTCCGCAAATTCATTGAGTTCTTTCAGGATCCCGGTATCTCCGTTAAACACTCCCACGCCTTTGTCTACGGGAATCCCATAGCGTCCCCGCACTTCCCACTCCAGCTGATAATTGTTTTTTACCTGCATCACCTTGTCCCCTTCCCGGAACAGATGGCTTCCGCATTCCTTTTCTTTTTTGCGTCCGTCCGCAGGATTCAGGTACCTCTGCAAAATCGCATTGAGACGCTCCACGCCCAGAAGTCCTTTTCGCATAGGTGTGAGTACCTGGATGTCAAAGGGTCTGGCATCCACATAGCGCGGGAGTTTCTCCTGAATGAGCGCGATCACGACCCGAATAATGATGTCTGCGTCATAGCGCTTCAAAAAAAAGAAATCTCTGCTCTTGTTGTCCACGGTCACCGGCTCTCCCCGGTTGATCTTGTGGGCATTCACCACAATATCGCTCTCAAAAGCCTGGCGGAAAATCTTGGTCAGCTCCACCACCGGAAAGGCCTTGCTCCTGATAATATCTCTGAGTACATTGCCCGGCCCTACGCTGGGAAGCTGATTCTCATCCCCAACCAGGATCAGCCGGGTACCCGCAGTGATCGCCAGAAGGAGGGAATGCATCAGAGAAATATCCACCATGGACATCTCATCAATAATAACCACATCTGCCTCCAGCGGGTTCTGGGCATTTCGCTCAAAGTGCACAGCCTGCCCCTCCCGCTCCTCATCCGGCATCCCGGTAAGCTCCAAAAGACGGTGGATGGTCTGCGCCTCATAGCCTGTGGCCTCGGTCATACGCTTTGCCGCTCTCCCTGTGGGAGCTGCCAGCCGGATCTCGGCGCCTTCCCCCTCAAAATAGCGGATAATGGCGTTGATCGTTGTGGTTTTTCCTGTGCCCGGGCCTCCGGTCAGCACAAAAAGCCCGTGATTCGCAGCTTCCTGCACCGCTTTTTTCTGCATTTCATCCAGAACCGTACCTGTGTCTTTCTCAATCTGGCTGATACGCCGCAACATCAGCCCCTGATCCTCCGGGCAGCGGATGTTGAGCTCCCGAAGCATCCTGGCCGTATTCAGCTCCAGATAGTAAAACTGACTGGGATACACCAGCACTGTTTCTTCCTGCTCCTTGAGGATCAGCTTTCTGTCCAGCGCCATATCCATAAGGTGCTTTTCCATATAGGCGGGATCCACATCCAGAAGCCTCGCAGAACGTGCAAACAGCTCCTCCTTCGGAAGATAAACGTGGCCTTCCGCCCCGGCCTGCAGAAGAGTATACAGCATTCCGCTCCGGATTCTGTAATCTGAATCTGTATGAATGCCGATGCGGGCTGCGATCTCGTCCGCGATCTTGAAACCAACGCCGGAAATATCCTCCGCCAGACGGTAGGGATTCTCCTGAAGAACGCTGTAAAGCGACTGCCCGTATTTCTGATAGATCTTCGCCCCAAGATTCAGGGAAATCCCATATTTCTGCAAAAAGATCATGGCGCGGCGCATATCGGCCTTTGCCGTCACCTGCTGCGCGATCTCTCTTGCTTTTTTTTCGCTGATCCCTTTTACCTCCGAAAGACGTTCCGGTTCCTCCTCCATGATCCGCAGGGTATCGTCCCCGAAATGGCGCACGATCCGCCCCGCCATGGCCGCACCGATCCCCTTGATCGCGCCGGAGCCCAGGTAACGTTCCATTGCCAGCGAGTCCTCCGGCATCTTCTCCGTCAAAGCGGTTATCTGCAGCTGTTTTCCGTATACCGGGTGGTTGGTGTAGCTTCCCTGCACCTCTACGGTAGCCCCCTGGGTGACCGAGGCAAAGGTTCCCACGCAGGTAAGCTCATCCTCGTCTTTTACGCCTTTCAGCACCATTACCGTATATCCGTTGTCCTCATTGCGATAAATGATATGGTCGATATATCCTGTCACTGTTTCACTCATGTTCTTCTCCTGTATCATTATGACACGGGGCTGCCGCAAAACAGGCTCCGGCCTTATCCGCCGGCAGCCTGTTTTGCCACAGCCCCGCACTCTGTCATTCCATTTTGCTCATCACTTCCGCGTATTTCCCGGTACCCACTGCAACCACCATCATGGCATCCTGCACCGTCAGGGTATTCACGCCTGTCCTCTGCTCGATCAGCGTATCCATACCATGCAGCATCGCTCCGCCTCCTGTGAGCACAATTCCTCTGTCCATAATATCTGCCGCCAGCTCCGGAGGGGTTTTCTCCAGAATTCCGTGGACAAGCTCCACGATCTGCCCGGTAGCGTCCTTTAAGGCTTCCCTGATCTCCTCCGAAGTGATGGTTGCCACCTTGGGAAGTCCTGTGATGATGTTTCTCCCCTTCACCTCCATGGTTCTCGGGTCCGCCTCCTCACAGGCCGTACCGATTTTTATTTTGATATTTTCCGCAGCATCCTCTCCAATGAAAAGGCTGTGCTTCTCCCGCACGTAATGAATGATCGCCTGATTAAAATTGTCCCCTGCCACCTTGAGCGAGCTGGAGATCACCACCCCGCCCACAGAAATCACCGCCACATCTGTAGTCCCTGCGCCGATATCCACCACCAGGCTGCCAAAAGGCTTGGTGATATCCACACCGGCGCCAATGGCAGCCGCAATGGGCTCGTCCACCAGAAACACCTTGCGCGCACCGGACTGATAGGTGGCCTCCTCAATGGCCTTGCGCTCAATCTCTGTGATCCCGCTCGGCACGGAAATGCTGATACGGGGTTTTCGGAACGCCCGCCGCCCCATTGCCTTGGAGATAAAAAATTTCAGCATTTTTTCCATGACAACGTAATCCGTGATCACACCCTGATGAATGGGCCAGATCACCTCAAGATTGGAGCCCGCGTGGGACGCCATCTGCCGGGCTTCCTCGCCGATCGCTCTTATTTTTTCTGTATCTTTATCATAGATCACCACGGAAGGCTCCTGCAGAACAAGCCCCTTCCCTGTGGAATATACCAGACTGTTCCTGGTTCCCAAATCAATCCCGATATCACTTGCCGGCATAGAAATCCCCTTTCTGCGCAATGTACTCCGACCATTTTTTCACTGTAATCATTATATACAAATCAGCGGGATTTGCAAAGCCTTTCTTCTTTACCGGGAAAGCGGACCGGTCCGCTCTATTCCTGTTTCAGATACCGCGCCACATACCGTCCGGTATGGGATGCCGGATTCCCGGCAACCTCCTCAGGCGTTCCCTTGGCAATGACCCGTCCGCCGCCATCGCCTCCCTCCGGTCCGATATCAATGATATAGTCCGCCGTCTTGATCACATCCAGATTGTGCTCGATCACAACTACGGTATTCCCGCCCTCCGAAAGACGCTTCAGAATGTCAATGAGCTTATGCACATCCGCAAAATGAAGGCCTGTGGTCGGCTCATCCAGAATATAAATGGTTCTTCCCGTACCGCGGCGGCTCAGCTCTGTCGCAAGCTTGATGCGCTGCGCCTCTCCGCCGGACAGCTCTGTGGAGGGCTGCCCCAGCCGGATATAGGAAAGTCCCACATCATAAAGGGTCTGGATCTTGCGACGGATAGACGGAATGTTCTCAAAAAACGTCAGCGCTTCCTCCACGGTCATGTTCAGCACATCGTAAATATTCTTGTCCTTATATTTTACGTCCAGCGTCTCCCGGTTGTAACGTTTGCCCTTGCAGACCTCGCAGGGCACATACACATCCGGAAGAAAATGCATTTCGATCTTGATAATACCGTCGCCGCTGCAGGCCTCGCACCTGCCACCTTTGACGTTGAAGCTGAAACGCCCTTTCTTGTAGCCCTTGGCCTTGGCATCCGCGGTTGACGCAAACAGATCGCGGATCTGGTCAAACACGCCGGTATACGTCGCCGGATTGGAGCGGGGCGTCCGTCCGATGGGAGACTGGTCGATATCAATGACCTTATCCAGCTGATCGATTCCCACAATGTCCTTATGCTTCCCCGGAATCACCCTGGCGCGGTTCAGATCTCTCGCCAGACGCTTGTACAGGATCTCATTGATCAGAGAACTCTTTCCGGAGCCGGATACGCCGGTAATGCAGGTCATCACTCCCAGCGGGATATCGACATCAATATTCTTCAGGTTGTTTTCCGCTGCCCCCCGAATGGTCAAAAAGCCGGTTGGCTTTCTGCGGATCTCCGGCACCGGAATCCGGATCCGACCGCTCAGGTACGCACCGGTAACAGAAGCCGGATTCTCCATCAGCTCCTCCGCGGTGCCGATCCCCACCAGGGTTCCTCCATGCTCGCCGGCTCCCGGACCGATATCCACCACACAGTCCGCAGCCCGCATGGTGTCCTCATCATGCTCCACCACAATGAGGGTGTTGCCCAGATCCCGCAGATGCATCAGCGAATGGAGCAGCTTGTCATTATCTCTCTGGTGAAGGCCGATGCTGGGCTCGTCCAGAATATACGCCACGCCCACCAGGCCGGAGCCGATCTGCGTCGCAAGACGAATACGCTGCGCCTCTCCGCCGGACAGCGTGCCCGTAGCTCTTCCCAGGGAAAGATAATCCAGACCTACGTCTGACAGAAAGCTCACCCTTGCCCGGATCTCCTTCAGAATCTGCCGTCCGATGAGCATCTGCTGTTCGCTCAGCTCCATGGTCTCCAGAAATTCCTTGAGCTTCTGGATGGACAAATTGGTAATCTCATAAATATTCTTGTCTGCCACAGTCACGGCCAGAGATTCCTTCTTGAGACGCTGCCCCTTACAGGAAGGGCAGGGAGTGATCCGCATAAAGGACTCATACTCCTGCTTCATGGCGTCCGATCCGGTCTCCCGGTAGCGCTGCTCCACATTGCGCACCAGACCCGGAAAAGCAACGTCATAGACACCCTCTCCCCGCTGTCCTTTGTAATATACTTTTACAGAATGGCCGCCGGTTCCGTTGATGATCACATCCTGGATCTCCTGGGGGTAGTCTTCAAAGGGCGTTGCCAGAGAAAAGTTATATTCTTTTGCAAGAGCGTCCAGGATCGCCCGGCTGAAGCTCCCTTCTGAGGTGCAGGACTGCCAGCCGATCACCGCAATGGCGCCCTCAAGAATGCTCTTGGAGCGGTCCGGGATCATCAGGTCCACGTCAAACTCCATGCGGTACCCAAGTCCCGCGCAGTCCGGGCAGGCCCCGAAGGGATTATTGAAGGAAAAGCTTCTCGGCTCTATCTCATCCACACTGATACCACAGTCCGGACAGGAAAAGCTCTGGCTGAAGTTCATGATATTGCCGTCCATGGTATCTACCATAAGAAGTCCGTCCGCCAGTTCCAGAACGGTTTCAATCGAATCCGTAAGGCGCTTCTCAATCCCCGGCTTCACCATAAGGCGGTCCACCACGATCTCAATATTGTGCTTCAGGTTCTTGTCCAGACGGATCTCCTCCGAGAGCTCATAAAGGCTTCCGTCAATCTGCACCCGCACATAGCCGCTTCTTCTGGCATGCTCCAGCAGCTTGGCGTGCGTGCCCTTGCGCCCCCGCACCACCGGCGCCAGAAGCTGTATCTTCGTGCGCTCCGGCAGACTCATGATCTGATCCGCCATCTGATCCACGCTCTGCTTCCGGATCTCCCGTCCGCACTTGGGACAGTGGGGAATTCCCACTCTGGCATACAGCAGACGAAAATAATCATAAATCTCCGTCACCGTGCCCACCGTGGAACGGGGATTGCGGTTCGTGGATTTCTGATCAATGGAGATGGCCGGCGGAAGTCCCTCGATGCTCTCCACATCCGGCTTCTCCATCTGTCCCAAAAACTGTCTGGCGTAAGAGGACAAAGACTCCATATATCTTCTCTGCCCCTCTGCATATATGGTGTCAAAGGCCAGCGAGGACTTGCCGGAACCGCTCAGCCCTGTCAAGACCACAAACTTGTCCCTTGGAATATCCACGCTTAAATTCTTCAGATTATTTACATTCGCTCCGCGGATGCGGATAAACTGTTTCTTGCTGTTTTCAGGCATAGCTTCCTCCTGTTCGTTCATTGTTCTAATACCCAGTATAATTTCAGAACATCTGTTCGTCAAGTGTTTTTACAGCAGAAAGTCTGCCATTACAGCGTTGCTCACATGAATTCCCCTGCGCGTCAGGAAAACCCGCTGCCGCTCCTCTGCCAGAAGCCCCAGGCTGCAGTATTTTTCCAGCGTTCTGCCGTACACAGACTCCATGGAACAGCCGAAGTTCCGCTCAAATTCCACTCTGCTCACACCACTGCTCATACGCAGTCCGAGAAACATGAACTCCCCCATGGCATCCTCCCGGGTAAGAGGCGGCTCCATACACCGGATCTGTAAAGGATCGCTGCTGAGCCTGAGATACTGTTCCATACTTCTTGTGTTGGAAAACCTCTGGTCATCCAGAAGCGAGGACGCTCCCAGACCAAGTCCCAGATAATTTACCCGCCGCCAGTAGCCTATGTTGTGGCGGCACGCAAAGCCTTCTTTTGCATAATTGGATATTTCGTACTGCCCGTATCCGTAGCCCCGCAGGATTTCTGCGGTATCTTCATACATCGCATACTCTGTCTCCTCATCGGGAAGGTCGAGCTTCTGAGAGGCAAAGGGGGTCCCCTCCTCGACGATCAGGCTGTATGCAGAAATATGCTCCGGCCCAAGCTGCGCAACCCTGTGAAGGTTTTTCGCCCAGTCCTCCCGTCCCTGCCCGGGAATGGCGAACATCAAATCTACATTCACATTGTCAAAGCCTTCCTCCCTTGCCAGAGAAAAATTCTCCCGGAACTCCCGGAACGTGTGGATCCTCCCCAGCGCTTTCAGCTCCTCGTCCTGCGGAGACTGCAGTCCCAGGCTCAGGCGGTTGATGCCCGCGCGCCGGCAGGCGGCAAGCTTTTCTCTGTCCAGTGTTCCCGGATTTGCCTCCATGGTGATCTCCGCATTCGGAGCAAATTCAAAATTTTCTCTGAGAGCCTCCAGAATACGTTCTGTCTGTGCCGGTGCAAGAACAGAGGGTGTCCCTCCGCCGATAAAAACGGAAGACACCCTGCCGAAATTCCCTGTATTTACTGCTTTGATCTCCTTAAGGAGCGCCTGCACATACTGTTCCTGCTGCTCTTTTCCTGCAAAAAAGGACAGAAAATCACAGTAGCTGCATTTTCGCACACAGAACGGAATGTGCACATAAAGCTCCAACTCTCCTTGTCTATTCTTCACTCTGGCCTCCGTCCTCAAAGGAGCCCTGTGTTTCGGCTCCCTCCGCTTCCGTCCCATCTGCCTGCGGCTCCTCCTGTTCCGAGGAGACCTTATCCGGTTGCTCTGCCAGATATCCGTTCACCATGGTGAGCGTTCCATTTGTGCTCACCGCTGCCGGATTCATCTGCCCCGGATCCGGTGTGGGTGTTGCCGCGGGAGTTATGGTAATCTCCATGACCCCCTGGCTCTTTTCATCCGGCTTTTTTGCTTTGCCGCATCCGCAGCCCGAAACAACGGCACAGGCAAGAAGCACCGCTCCCACGGCCGCCATTTTCTGAAATCTATGCTTCATAGGACACACCTCTCTCTATTTGTCATCCAGCTTCAGCACGCTCATAAACGCTTTCTGCGGAATTTCCACATTTCCGATCTGGCGCATCCGCTTCTTGCCCTCCTTCTGTTTCTCCAGAAGTTTCTTCTTACGTGTAATATCGCCGCCGTAGCACTTGGCCAGAACGTCCTTGCGCATGGCCTTGACGGTTTCTCTTGCGATGATCTTGCTTCCGATCGCCGCCTGGATCGGAATCTCAAACAGCTGCCTGGGAATTTCCTCCTTGAGCTTTTCGCACATTTTTCTGCCGCGCTCATAGGCCGTTTCCCCGTGAACGATAAAGGACAGCGCGTCCACTTCTTCTTTGTTCACCAGAATGTCCAGCTTCACCAGCTCGCTTCTTTCATATCCGCAAAGCTCATAGTCCAGGGACGCATAGCCCCGGGAGCGTGATTTCAGCGCATCAAAGAAATCGTAGATGATCTCATTGAGCGGAAGCTTATATTTCAAAAGCGCGCGGCTTTCTTCCATATATTCCATGCCAATGTACTGCCCTCTGCGCTCCTGGCACAGATCCATGATCGCCCCGATAAACTCCGTGGTCACCATGATTTCCGCATTCACCATAGGCTCTTCCATATATTCGATTTCGGAAGGATCCGGAAGGTTGGTGGGATTGGTCAGGTCGATGACTTCCCCGTTGGTCCTGTACACTTTGTAGATAACGCTTGGCGCAGTGGTTACCAGATCCAGATTATATTCCCGCTCCAGACGTTCCTGGATGATCTCCAGATGGAGTAGTCCCAGGAAACCGCAGCGGAAGCCAAAGCCCAGTGCCACAGAGGTCTCGGGTTCATAGTAAAGAGAGGCGTCATTCAGCTGCAGCTTTTCCAGCGCATCCCGCAAGTCTCCGTACTTGGCGCCGTCTGCGGGGTAAAGTCCGCAGTAGACCATGGGATTCACTTTTTTGTAGCCGGGAAGCGCCTCCGCACAGGGTCTGGCCGCATCCGTCACCGTGTCGCCCACCCGGGTGTCCCGCACGTTTTTGATGCTGGCGGTAATGTAGCCCACCATACCTGCGGACAATTCCTCGCAGGGGATAAACTGCCCTGCGCCAAAATATCCAACCTCTACCACCTCTGCCTTAAAGCCGGTGGCCATCATCTGGATGGTGGTTCCTTTTTTGACCACACCGTCCATCAGACGGCAGAATACGATGACGCCCTTGTAGGGGTCGTAAACAGAGTCAAAGATCAACGCCTTCAGCGGCGCGTCCGGGTTTCCCTTTGGCGCCGGGATCTTCTCCACCACCTGCTCCAGCACTTCTTCTATATGAATGCCGGTCTTTGCCGAGATCAGCGGCGCATCCTGCGCCTCCAGCCCGATCACGTCCTCAATTTCATTGATCACACGCTCGGGATCCGCGCTGGGCAGGTCGATCTTATTGATCACCGGAATGACATCCAGGTCGTGATCCAAAGCCATATACACATTGGCAAGGGTCTGGGCTTCGATCCCCTGGGCCGCGTCCACCACAAGGATGGCGCCGTCACAGGCTGCCAGGCTTCGGGACACCTCATAGTTAAAATCCACATGGCCCGGTGTATCAATCAGGTTAAAAATATATTCCTCCCCATTGCGCGCCTTGTACACAATGCGGACTGCCTGGGATTTGATCGTAATGCCGCGCTCCCGCTCCAAATCCATGTTGTCCAGCACCTGCGTCTGCATCTCCCGCTCTGTCAGAAGGCCGGTTTTCTCGATAATGCGGTCGGCAAGGGTAGATTTTCCGTGGTCTATATGGGCAATGATACAAAAATTACGAATTTTACTCTGATCCAAACTGTAGTTCCTCCTTGGGGTTATGGTTCACTTATTACTTGAATTCACTAAGTGCTGCGGGAAATACCATGGTCACTAAACTCGGTGTTCGCATCGCTCAGCCTCGTTAAGTGTCCAGGTATAAATTCGCACTAAATTCATTCTGCGTCTTCGACTTGAATTCATTAAGTGCTCATATTATAGCATATGTCTTTTTTCATTTCCACAGAAAAAAGGACTGCCCCAAAAGGCAGCCCTCAAAATCAAGTGTCCTATTCCTCCAGATTTTCACCTGCGATATAGCGAAGCCCGTCACGCACCCGCAAATATTTCTGATATTTTTTTTCACAGTGCGCCACTGCTTTTTCATCCGGCAAAAAACAGCATTCAATATTTACATTTCCCTCAGAAAGCTGTTCCAGAGAAGAAATGCTTCCGCCCTGATAGGCCGCAAGAAGCGTAATGCCAAACGCAGGCCCTATCATTCCTTCCATCTTCTCAATAGGGATATTCAGCACATTGGCAAGGGTCTGCATCCAGACAGGGCTCTTGGAACCGCCGCCCACCACTTTTACACTTCCGTATTCTTTCAGGGGAAGACGCATTTTTTCCGCAAGCTCCCGAAATCCAAAGCACAGTCCCTCCACCACCGCATAGAACATTTCTTCCCGGGTTGTGTTAAGGCTCAGCCCCAAAAACGCGCCCCGAAGTTCCGGGTCCGCATAGATCGTCTTGTCGCCCCCGAGATGCGGATAGAAGAGCAGTTCATTTTCCGCCGCTTTTCCCACATCCAGCGTTGTGGTAAGCTCTTCAAAATTCCGCATTTCCATAATGCTTCGATTCCACCAGTCAAAGGTGTTTCCGTTGCTCTGCACCACACCCTGCACCAGATAGGAATACCTCTCATTGTCAAAAGAAAACAGGATCTTTTTGCCCTTTGTCTGGCTTTCCGGTTTCTCAATGGGCATCATGAACACCCCGGAAGTCCCCAGCGAGATCACAGGATAGCCAAGTCCCAGGCAGCCGGTGGAAACCGCCGTGGCCGGATTATCACCGGTCCCAACGATCACTTCCACCTCTTCTGACAGGCCAAAGCGCTCGCACAGCTTTGGCAAAAGCCTTCCTGCACTCTGGGCGCTTCCCCGGATTTCCGGATAAACCTCCCAAGAAAGGCCAATGAGATTTTTCATTTCCTCCGACCATTCTTTCTCGCAGATCCGGTAAAGGCAGGAGGTGGAGGCTTCACAAAAATCCGTTACACTGACCCCTGTAAGGCGATACACCAGATAATCCGGCCCGATGAGAAACTTTCTGATTTTTTTCAGGTTCTCCGGCTCATACTGCTTCATCCAGTAAAGATTGGCCGCCGGACTCCCCGTAGAAATGGTTCTGGAAAGATAATCTCCATCCGGAAACCCCTGAATTTTTTCCTTGAGGGCAGGAAGCAGATCCTTTGTGCGGGTATCATTCCACATGATGGCCGGGCGCACTGCCTGCCCGTCCTCTCCCACCACGATCAGCGTATGCATCTGTCCGGTAACGCCGATTCCATGCACCAGGCTTTTGTCCTGCTTTTCCAGGATCCGGCAGATCCCCCGCTCCATGGCCCGAAACCAGATTTCCGGGTCGATCTCACAGATTCCTCCCTCCTGCTGAACCGCCTGATATTCTTCTGTAATCTGCCCGAGAATCCGTTTGTGCGCGTCTGTCAAAACCATTTTCATGGCAGAGGTCCCCAAATCAATTCCCAAATATGTACGTTTCACCCCAAACACCCACCTTACCGAAGTTTTTTAGTGCTCGTTAATCATGGTAACCAGTTCCTGTGCCTTTTGACTCACTGCCTCCACCGCTTCCAGGCTCAGGTGAATGACATCATGTTCATTGTGATCCTCTTCATAGGCCGCTCCAAAGGTCTTGATGTATTCCTTGCGCAGATCGGATCCATAATTGATTTTGATCAGCCCGTGCTTTTTGGCCTCCCAGATGACCTCCTTGGGGATTCCGGAGCCGCCGTGAAGAACAAGGGGCACCTTGCTTACCTGATTGATCTTTTCCAACAGCGGAATATCGATCTGCGGATTCAGGCAAAGTCCATGAACATTTCCGACCGAAACTGCCAGGGTATCGCAGCCTGTGCGTTCCACAAAATCCGCAACCATATCCGGATCCGTCTTGCACTCCGCCTCATTGACAATATCTTCTTCCTTCCCTCTCAAAGCGCCCAGCTCCGCCTCAACCGGAATCCCGTAAAAATGACAGTAATCTGCCGCTCTTCTGCACTCCCGCACATTTTCCTCAAAAGGCAGATGGGACGCGTCGATCATAATGGAAGTAAATCCTGCGTCAATACAGGCTTTTACATCCTCAAAGGATTTTCCGTGATCCAGGTGAAGCCCTATGGGCGTGTCAGAGTCCTTCACCGCGTCCTGCGCCAGACGGGCGATCGCTTTCGGATTGGAAAGGCGCAGGTTGTTGGATGAGATCTGAATGTAGCCCGGAAGATTCGCCCGCATCAGACCCTGCGCAATGGCGTAGGTCATTTCCAGGTTCGTGGTATTAAACGCCGGAAGCACATGGTGATATTTTTTTGCAAATTCCATAAGGTCAAACCCGTTTACCAGTTTCATGTATTTTTCCTCCATTTTCATTTAAAATCGTACATCACTTCATAAAGTGCCTTGTATCGCTTAAATTTTTCTTTGTAATACCGATGCATTTCCTCATCCGGTCGAAAGACCTTTCTGACTTTTACCGCCCGGGCGATCCCTTCCTCCACGGAGGCGTAGGCGCCCACCGCTGTCGCCGCCATCAGCATACAGCCCAGCGTTCCGGATTCTGCGCTCTCCTGGGCATAAACCGGCATTCCGAACACATCTGCCCGGATCTGAAGGGTCAGCTCCGACGCTGCTCCGCCGCCTGTGGCCACCATCCGGCGCATATCTGTTCCAAGCTCCTTCATCCGCTCATAGGCCAGATACATCTGAAAAGCCATGCCCTCCAGGATCGCCCGGTAAAGCTCCTCCGGACGGGTATGGATGGTAAGGCCGGCAATCGTTCCTCTCGCATCCATGGACAGATCCGGATTTCCGGATGAGCCAAACTGCGGAAGCACCAGCACCTCTGTTTTCACCTCTGACGCCATTGCATCCATGCAGGCAAAAAAATTCTCGTTTCTTTCTCTGCACTTTTCCCGGATATCCCGGAATATGGTATCTCTGGCCCAGTTTTTCAGCGCGCCGCAGGTTGTCACCTCGATGCTGGTCAGATAGGTTTCCGGAAACACATAGGGAATACAGGTAAAATCATTCTCAAACATATAGGGAGTCATCTTTGCTTCCGGGAGCATGGTGAACATAAATTCGCAGGTTCCCATGCCCACTTCCGCCTCCTGCATGTGCAGAAGCCCGCTTCCAAGAGCCGCGCAGGTCTGATCGTGCCCGCCTGCCACAAGCTTCATCTCCCGGTCCAGCCCCAGCTCATCCGCCACCTCCGGCAAAACAGTCCCGATGACGGTAAAGGGTGCCACCGGCTGCGACATCTGTTCTGGCCGGATTCCCGCAAGTGCCAGAAAATCGGATGCCCAGGAAAATTTCCGGATATCAAAGGCCATGCTTCTGGCCGCAGAGGAATAGCTCACCTTCCTCTGCCCCGTGAGGATATAGCCCACAAAATCTTCATAATACAAAATCGCTTTTGCCCGTTTCACCGCATCTGTGCTGCGGTTCAGCCACATATATTTCGGCAGGCCGTAAAGCTCGTTCGGCGGAAGCCCTGTTGTCTCAAAAATCCGCTTTGCTCCAAGCGTCTCAACAATCTCCCCGGTTTCCGCGATCCCGCGGCAGTCTCCCGTAAGCATGGAGTTTGCCAGAACCCTGTCATTTTCATCCAGACACACCACGGATTCCCCAAGGCTTGTCACCGCCATAGCCTCAATGGAGGCCGGGCATTCTTTTCCCGCTTCTTTCAGAAGCTCCTTCACCGCGCTCAGGACCACCTCCGGATTCAGCTCTCTGTGTCCGCCGGTTCCTTCCTCTGCATATTTTCTGGAAGACTGAAAAATCACGTTTCCATCCAAATCATAGACCAGCAGCTTGCATCCGCTGGTTCCCACATCCATTCCCGCAAAAGCCATCGCTTCTCACTGTCCTTTCCTGGGGAGATTTCCGCCTCACTCTTTTGCCTTGCTCTTACGAACCATGTCGATCACGACTGCCGCCAGGATGATGATTCCTTTGAACACACCCTGCCAGAAGGAATTGATCCCCATCAGGTTCAGACCATTGGTGATCACACCGATGATCAGAATACCGATGAAGGTTCCTCCCACGGTACCAACACCGCCGGACATGCTGGTTCCGCCGATCACAACCGCCGCAATGGCGTCCATCTCAAAACCGTTGCCGAGCGTTGCTGCCGCGGATCCGAGTCTCGAAGACCAGATCAGTCCGCCCAGTCCGCAGAACAGACCGATGAGGATATAGGGGATCATATTATATTTGCGCACATTGACGCCGGAATACTGCGCTGCCATCTTGTTGCCGCCCAATGCGTAAATGTAATATCCGCACCGTGTACGGTTCAGCAAAAACCAGGTAAACACCACGACCACAGCCGCGTATACAATGATAATGGAAATTCCGCCGATCTCCGCGTTTCCGATTGCCGTGTAGGCATCGTTGCGCACGCGGATGGTAACGCCGCCGGAAATAATTTCCGTAAGTCCTCTGCCGATGCTCTGAGTCGCCAACGTTGCCACAAAAGCCGGCACCTTGAGATAAGAAATCGCAACACCGTTGACAATGCCGACAAGCGCTCCCACGCCAAGGCAGATGAGCACGGTAACCGGCACCGGCAGTCCTGCGTTCGTCATCATATACGCGCCGATAATACCGGTAAGACCCACAGTAGAGCCCACGGAAATATCAATTTCTCCCATAAGGATCGCCATCAGCATACCGCAGCTGATGATCGCATTTACCGAGTTGGATTTCAGCAGGTTCAAAAGATTGGAACCCGTCAGAAACCTTGGTGTGGAGACGGAAATCACCACAACCAGAAGAAGCAGACCGATGATCGTACCTATGTTTCTCTTAAAAAAATCTACGCCTGGGATTGCTTTTTTACTTTCTGCGCCCATGTCCAGACCTCCTATATGTTTTTAATCTTGTCAGGCTGTCCGCCCTGTTATCGTTTCGTAGCAAGGGACATCATCGCCTCCTGGGAAAACTCCTGTTCCGAAAGCTCCCCGGTGATCCTTCCCTCACACATGACATAGCACCGGTTGCACATGTTGATGATCTCCGGAAGCTCCGAAGAAACCATGATGATGCATGCTCCGGCCGCCGCCAGCTCATCAATGATCGCATATATCTCCGCCTTTGCCGCCACATCAATACCGCGGGTAGGCTCATCCAGAATAATGACTCTCGGGCGGCTGGCAAGCCATTTGCTCAAAACCACTTTCTGCTGGTTTCCGCCGCTTAGGTTTCCTGCCAGCTGACTTGAGGATGTAATTTTAATGGAAAACTTCTTGCGGTAATTCTCCACCATCTCGTTCCATTTTCCATTCTTCACATGGATCCCCTTTACAAAATCCGCCAGACATACAAGCCCCATGTTAAAACGTACATCGTTTTTCAGGATCAGTCCCTCGCCTCTCCTGTCCTCCGAAACATACGCAATTCCGTTGGCAATGGCATCTCCCGGCTTTTTGATCTCCGTTTTTTTGCCATCCAGAAAAATTTCGCCGGCACTCTTTGGATAAGCGCCAAAGATCGTCTTCATCAGCTCCGTGCGGCCGGCGCCCACCAGCCCGGCGAAGCCCACGATCTCTCCGTAGCGCGCGGTAAAGCTGGCATCTCGAAAATATTTGCTGTGGGACAGCCCCTTCGTTTCCAATGCCACCTCTCCGATGGTATGCGCATTTCTGGTATAAAAGTTTGCGAGCTCTCTGCCCACCATCAGCTGAATCAGTTTTTCCTTCTTAGCCTCTTTCGTGCAGAGATCGCCCACCATTTTTCCGTCACGGAGCACTACAATGCGGTCCGTGATGGCAAACAGTTCCTCCAGTCTATGTGAAATATAGATGATCCCGATTTTCTTCTTCTGCAGAAGGCGGATAATCCCAAAAAGAATCTCCACTTCCCCCTGGGACAGCGAAGAGGTCGGCTCATCCATAACGACAATTTTCGCATCCGCTGATATTGCCTTGATAATCTCAACCAGCTGCTGCATTCCCATGGTAAGGTCTCTCACCAGCGCATCCGCTTTGAGATTCAGATGTAGATCATCGATCAGTTTCTGTGTCTGCGCCTCCATTTCCCGCACATCCACAAGCCCCATTTTATTTTTTGGCTCACGGCCCAGAAATACGTTCGCCGCGATGGTCCTGTCAGGTACCAGGACAATTTCCTGGTGAATAATACGAATCCCGTTTTCTCCCGCGATGGCGGAGGAGGTAATATTTTTTACCGCTCCGTGAATGCGGATCTCTCCGGAATCCGCTTTGTAAATCCCGCCGAGGATCTTGATCAGGGTGGATTTTCCTGCCCCGTTCTCGCCCAGGATCGCAACCACTTCCCCTTCCCCGACGGAAAGATTCACACCGTTTAACACAACGTTCGAGGCAAAGGCTTTTGTTATATTGCTCATCTCTAACAGCTTTGTTTCGCTCATATGATGCTTCCTCTCCTGATTTTTTCAAAAAAGCGGGCGTTGCTTCGTACCGCAACGCCCGCTTTGTCAAAGAACCCCTGTTTCAGATTCTGCTCATATCCGCAGGAATTATTCCTCCAGAGAATCCCAGGCATCTAAGTCGTAATCGTCAATGTTGTCTGCAGTAATGCTGTAAGATTCAATCGCTGTATTGAACTCAATTTCTTTTCCGTCCAGAACATCAATGGCTTCCTTCACGCCCATATAGCCCATGTAGGTGGGTCTCTGCGCAGAACTCTGTACCATGGTTCCGTCTTTGATGGCATGCTTTCCGATGGGAGCGCCGTCTTTTCCAAGAATGTCGATCTCGCCGGTCTTGCCTGCATCCTCAACTGCCTGTACCGCACCTAATGCGGAAGTATCGTTGATGCAGTAAATAACATCAATATCATCATGGGCCTGCAGAGCGTCAGACACTACGTTGAAGGAAGTCTCTGTGGAGCCCTCTCCCTCGACAACCTGAACATCTTTGAAGGCATCTTTGTTCTCTGTGTTTTCCTCAATACCCTTCCAGAAGCCTTCCACGTTGATGATGCAGGATTCTGCAGTCTGGAGATGAACGGTCAGGATATTTGCGCCATCCGGATGGTTTTCAGCAACCCACTGTCCGGACAGATAGCCAAGCTGTGTATTATCGGAAGCGATGATTCCGTCTACCAGATCATAGTCATCCTCCGTAATAACATTGTCCACATTGATAACCTTCACGCCTGCGTCCTTGCAGGTCTGAAGAACGGTCTGTGCTCCTGCGGAATCATAAGGAATATAAATCAGAGCATCAATTCCGCTGGCGATCATATCGTCAATCTGGGAAGCCTGCTGTGTCGGGTCATTCTGCGGATCAAAATACAGAAGCTCGCTGCCGGTTTCCTCACAAGCGGCTTTTACACCGTCAAGAACCGCTGTAAAATATTCATTTGTCAGTGTATACGGAGAAAATCCGATGGTATAGCTTTCTTTCTCTTCCTTTTCCTCTGCCATTACCGTAACACCGGACACCATGGTCACTGCCATCGCACTTGCCAAAAGTGCCGCAATCAGTTTTTTCTTCATAGGAAAACCCTCCCTTTTCTTTTTATGTTTGTTTTGTTCGGAATTGGCCGTTTCCATTTGTTTGTACGAACATATTAGCACATTGAATTTTAGATTTCAATTTCATAAATGCCCAATATTCTGTAAATTATTTTGTGCATTTCTTCTTTTACATGTTCATTTTTACCCAATTTTTTGTTCGATTTTTCTTTCGTATTTTTCAATTTTATCCATATTCATGATGTTTCCAGCATTTCCAAAAAATATTTTTATGTTCGTTTTCGCAGGTATAAATGTTCGTTTTATTTGGAGGCAAAAAAAAGAAGCCCCGCAGGACTTCTTTTATTCTGCCACCATCACATTGACCCGATGGCGTTTCATGAGAAGCATTCCCTCCTCATCAATTCCGGAATCCGTAATCAGGCCGTCAATCTGGGAAAGGCTTCCAAATTCATTCAGATCATACGTGTTGATCTTAGAGGAATCTGCCAGAACATAAACTTTCTGCGCCACCGAAAAAATAGAGCTTTTGAGGCGGGCCTCCGGAGAGTACCCGTCATACAGCTTTCCATCCGTACCGATCGCCGCTGCTCCGATAAAGGCAATGTCCAGCGGATATTTTTTCAGCTGCTCCTCCGCAACAGGACCGGAACTGCAGTTGGTAATACGGATCATATCTCCTCCCAGCATGATGACGGAAAGATTGGCAAACTGGAGCGCCTGCTCCGCCACCTTCAAATGATTCACCACCACCACAGCCCGTGTTTCCTCGTCCAGATAATTCAGCATAATCCTGGTGGTGGAGCCGGCATCTACAAATATCCGCTGGCCATTGCGTATCATGGTTGCCGCCAGCGCTGCGATCTTCTCCTTGGCATCCTTGTGCGCAATCCGGGATTCATCAAAAGAAATCATCCGGACAACCGGCTGATTGCCCAGCTCTGCGCCTCCGTGCGTCCTCGAAATGTTATACTGGCATGCCAGAGAATTCAAATCTCTGCGCACGGTCATCTCCGATATGCCAAATCTCTGTGCCAGCTCATTCACGGACACTTTATGCTGTTTCTGAAGTATCTCCAATATCGCAAGACATCTTTCACTCTTTTTCACAGGAATATCCATCCTTCTATGTATTTATCCAACTTTATTATAGCATTTCAAGGAACCTTTTCAAGATGTATTTTCCCCCGCGCCCCCTCTCAGCACATTATCCAGAAGCTGCGCAAAGGGTTCCATAGCATTTTTTACTTCCTGCACCGTATTCGTCTGCGCTCCGGCCTCGAGAAGGATCGCTCTGGGTTTTAAATGAAGATTATAACGATACCCTGCCAGATAAATCCCCCGGAAAAGCTCCGGATAATAAAGAGCCGCCTGATATTCCAGCTGAAAGGAAAAGGCCAGATTATCCATAAGATAGGGATTCGGCAGATAAGAAAGCGCCCCCTTCTCCAGCGTGTAGGACAGACCGTTAAAAAACATGATCTGCGCGGTTGGTTTTCCGTTGATCTCCGTAACCAGACGCCGGTCCTTCGCCACCCCGTCCCGGTGAAGATCGATGACCACCTCTGCCGAAGGATTTTTTTTCAGGAGCTCCTCCATATAGGGCCTGGCTACATCATACGCCCCGTCTCTGTCCAGCTCTCCGTTGATGAGATCAAATTTTTCCGTCACATGAAGCACCTCATAGCCGTAGGTTTCTGTGAGAAGCTCTTCCAGATAATCTCCCACCCCCACAATGCTGTCCGCCCGCTCTCCTTCCCTGGAATCCGCAAAGGTTTCCTGGGAATGGCTGTGGTAAATGACGATCTGCGGCCCCTCTCCTCCTTCCGGCAGGGAAAAATCCTTTTTCAAAAATCCGGCCCCGTCAAGCTGCTCTTCAGACGGCCGGGTCTGCTCGTCCACAATGAAAAATTCCTGCAGCACATAATCCGGATCTGCCATGCGTTCCAAGGACAGATCGATCACCGGCTGCGCCGCGGGAAGTGCCGGAACTGCCGCTTCCCGGACAGCCTCCTTTTCCGGTGCAGCTGCCGCTTCCGGTGTCTGCGCCTGGGGTGTCGCTTCCGGGACGTTCGTCTGCGCCTCCTGTTCTTCCTGCACCGTTCCGGTCGGCGCTGCCTGATTCTCCCGCTGCATCTTCTGCCCCAGATAAGCCGCATTGTTTTCCATGAGGAGCTTGTCCATCTCCGTATCCACCCGTGCGGAAGCTGTCAGCGCTTCCTCTTTCAAAAAGCTGTACAGGGGAAGCTGCCGAAACACATCGCCCCGCAGAAAATAGGGCTCCGGCAAAAGCGCCAGAGCACAGAAAAAACAAACGCTTAACAAAATACAGAACACCTTGCGGAAGTTCGTCACAGTATCACCTCTTAAAGGTATCTTATGACAGCAGGCCCTGGATTATACTTGTGCAAAAGCGATATTCAGCCCCTCTGAAAGAGTAAAGCTCAAATATTTTACAGTTTCATCCACATCCTTCGGCGTCACAAACATGCTGTGCAGATTCGGAGAAATCATTTCCTCCAGAAACTCCTTCTGCTCTGCCTCATCAAGCGCCTCCAGAAGGTGCGCCATGGAATCGTAGACGATGGTAGCCGCATCCACCACCGTAGGCACCCCAATGCCGATCACTTTTACCTGAAGATTGTCCTCGGTGAGACCGATGCGATGGTTGCCCACCCCGGAGCCCGGATTGATCCCCGTGTCCGTAATCTGTATCGTGCGGTTCAGACGGCGGGTGCTCCTCGCCGCCAAAGCGTCAATGGCAACGACTACATCCGGTTTTGTCTCCGAAACCACGCCCTGGATGATCTCGGAAGTCTCCATGCCTGTCTGCGCCATGACGCCGGGGACGATGCCGCTGATCCGATGCATTTTTTCCTCGCCCATACTCTTCAGCCCGTATTCCCGTATAATGTGGCGCGTCATGCGGAGATTATCCACTACGTGGGGACCCAGGGAATCCGCGGTGATGCTCTGATTGCCAAGTCCCACCACCAGAATGGATTTTTCTTTTTCCAGATCGATCAGCTGCCGGAGATGACTGGCGATCTCCTCCGAGACCTCTCTGTGATAATCCTCATCCGGAAGGGAAAGATTGGGCGCCTCAATGGTGATATAATTTCCCTGCGGGCGCCCCATCGCCCTGGCGCCATTTTCCGTCCGGATTTTGACCACCGTGGTGCGGATATCTTTTTCTTCATTATAATTCTCACGCACCTCCACTCCGCGAATTTCGACATTTTCCTCCGTAAAGCGCTCCGCCTTCTCCAAGGCAAGGTCCGTACGGATCCTACAGCTTTCCACCATATCCTCATCCTCCAAACTTCCTGTTTTCCTTATCTTTCGCATTTTTTAGAGGAAATATGTATTGACATTTTCGCCTGATTATACTAAACTATATAAGCATGCTCACAGAAGCGCCCGTGTCTGTTTCTGTGACACCAGATTTACAACATATTTTTCAGGAATCGGAGGTGTACGAATTGGCTAACATCAAATCTGCTAAAAAAAGAATTTTAGTAAACAGAACAAAAGCAGCAAGAAACAAATCTATTCGTTCCGCAGTTAAGACTTCTATCAAAAAAGTAGAGGCAGCAGTCGCTCAGAACGATAAGGCAGCAGCTCAGGAGGCACTCAAGGCAGCTATTGCTACTATCAGCAAAGCAACCTCTAAAGGTGTTTACCACAAAAACAACTGCGCAAGAAAAGTTTCCCGTCTGTCCAAAGCCGTAAACAGCCTTGGCTAAGAAACGTTTTGTTTTAATTATAAGCTTATGATTAAAAAAGACAGTCACAAAACCCTCATGTGACTGTCTCTTTTTTTGTAATAGGAATTACTTCGTAATGTTCCTTTCATACTCCCCCTTCTTGGGCACCGCTTAAAAACAAAAGAACAAATTCCCGGGTTTTAGCGGCGGCCAACAGGGGAGCGCGAGGGGAGTGCGGCCTTCGCAACTTTGAGCTCTCCCCTCGCAAATAATTTTTCATTATTATTTGCACAAAAAGATTATCCTTTTCCGCCGCTGTACTTCACGATCAGAAGCTCCACACTGAGCACATCTCCCAGCCGTCCGGTCTTTACCGCTTCCTCCGCGTCCACAAAATCTTCCACTGCCTCACGCAGTTCTTCCACAGAATATGCCCTGGCACAGGACAGGATGTTGCGCACCGCAAAGGCCGGTATGCCAAGACGGGAAGCAATTTCGCTCTGTCCCGCGCCTTCCCCGGTCATCTGTTTGGCAAGAAGAAGCTGACGAAACTGCTTTGCCAGAAGAAAGAGAATCCGCATAGGCGGCTCTTTCAATGTCAGAAGATCATAATATAATTCCAACGCCCTCTTCTGATTTCGCTCCGTCACCGCCCGCACCATGTCGAAAATGCGGTTGGCTGTGCGGGTAACACACACTTCTTCAATGTCCTTTTCTGTCACCACGTCCCGCCCCTCGGTATAAGCAATCAGCTTTTCCAGCTCCATGCGGAGATTTCCCATATCTGTGCCGGTCTTCGAGAGAAGAAATTCCATGTCCCGCTGGGTGATTTTACGCCCCTCTTTTCCCAAAATTCCTGCCGCCCATCGCATCAGTGTTTTTTCATCCTGTCTGGCAAATTCGCAGATACGGCCAGCAGACTTCACAGCCTTGTACATGCGGCTGCGCCGGTCTACCTCACTCTCCACAAACACCAGATACAAATATGGAGGCAGCTCCTTCAGATAATCTGCCAGCTCGTCGCATTTGTTTTTAAAAAAGCCGGTTCCTTCCATGAGAATGATCCTGCGTTCCGCAAAAAATGGCATTGTCTCGCACAGATCAATAATCTCTTTGACTTCAAGCCCTTTGCCCTCGTAACGGGCTACATTCATGGTATCCTCCTCCGGATTGAGGGCTTTCATCAGTTTTTCCTTATACTGCTGACGCAGATACGCTTCTTCCCCATAAAGAAGGTACGCCTGTTTCAGTTGTCCTGTTTTGATATCTTCATTTAGTCCATTCATGTTTGTTATTATACTACAGGTCAGAGCGGCTTGCCAGACACATTTCCAAAATCTCCGAAAAACCTTCTCAGCCCTCTTCTTCCAAAAATCCCTCCACCCGTACTCGATCTTCACGCACCGTCAGCGTCACTGCTCCGCAGTCCTTGGTGCACCACACCTTTGTTCCCGCAGCCTTCAGCCGTTCTAGGGTCTCCTTACTGGGATGCCCGTAGGTGTTGGAGGCAGAGGCGGAAACCACCGCCGTCTCCGGCCGCACCGCTGCCAAAAATGCTTCTCCCGTGGAATGCCGGGAACCATGGTGCGCCACCTTGAGAAAATCCACATCTGTGAGACGCCCTTTTTCCAGAAGCCGTTCCTCTGTTTCCAGCCCGATATCTCCGGTGAACAGCGCCGCAAACGCTCCATAAGAGAGCCGCAGCACCATGGCCTCTTCATTGACGTTCTCCCCGGCTGCGCCCGCTTCCGGCCACAGCACCTCCGCAGACACACTCCCCAGGGAAAACCGGCCTCCGGCACTGACCCGCTCCACAGAGACGCCCGCCTTCTTCGCAAGCGCGCACAGCTCCTTGTAGGCTTCCGGCTCCTGTGACCACTCCGGAAGCACCAGCATCCCCGCACGAACAGAAGTCAGACCCTTTCCCATCAACTGCAGAAGCTCCCGCACCCCGCTGATGTGATCTTCGTCTGTGTGGGAAATAAAAATCCCCTCCAGATACGAAATCCCCTCACTTTTCAGGTAAGGCAGCAGCTGGTACTGCCCAAGTGCACTTTTGTTGCTGCTTCCCCCGTCGATCAGGATATGCGCCCCCTCGGCTGTTTTTACCACCGAAGCATCTCCCTGCCCCACATCCAGGCAGGTGATCCCAAACCCCGCTGCCGGGCGCCAGCTCAAAATGACCGCTGCCGCACCCAGGCCGGCTCCCAGTATAAGCCGCCGAAGCCATTGGCCCTTTTTCTGCATTTTCGGCAAAAACAGCAGGATCGCTCCAAGCACAAGATAATAGACAAGGATCTGCCAAAGCCCCGGCCGTCCGGCCACCCAGGTACAAAAGGGCAGTCTGCCCGCCCACCTGCAAAGCCGCTCATAAACCTCCAAAAGGCAGCACCCCGGAAAAACAACGATTTTGGAAACAGCCGGCCAAAAAAGCCCCAGCGCCGCAGCCACGCTGCCGCTCACCAGCACTGCTCCGACGGTCGGCAGCACTGCCAGATTCAAAAAAATCCCCGCCAGAGATACTTCCCCAAAAAAGTACAGGCTCACCGGCAATGTAAAAATCTGCACCCCCGCCGAAGAAATCAGAAGCGACCATATTTTGTGTTTCACTCCCAAAATTTCTTCCAGAACAGGCACAAAAGTCCCAAGCCCCAGAACCGCTCCGAAGGACAGCAGGAAAGCGCAGTTGCAAATGCTGGCCGGCGATTCCATAATGGTCAGGATCGCCGCAAGCGCCAGCGCTGTGGGCATATCATAAATACGCCCGCAGATTTTTGCGCCCACAGATACCAGAAACATACATACCGCCCGCAGCGCAGACAGGCTGCTCCCGGTCATCCTGCCATAGGACAGCATCACGCAGAATGCCAGCACTCCCGCAGCGCCGTTTCCCATGCCTGTTTTTCTCAAAAGTCCGAAAAGCCCCATGCCGAGGATGCTGATGTGAAGCCCCGTCTGAACGTCTACTCTGTCTACAATATGAAGAAACTCTTGATTTTTGCTTTCAAAAAGTCCCCCTTTGCCGAGGGGGATATATAAAACGATGGGGGATACCCACTGTACCCCCGCATTTTCTACATTTTCTCGCTATTTAGGGTGGTTTCACTAATCGGCAAATAATGTTCTATCGGTACTTCCTTTCCGTCCACGATAAAATTTCCATTACGAAATGCCTTCAGAAGTTGCCGTGTGCCTTCATCCAGCAAGTCCCTGTTTCTCTCCTCAAGCATCAGACTGATTTGCCCCATTACCTCCTGTGTTGCAAATGCTTCAAGCTGCTTTCGGTTTTCTTCTATTTTTCCCGGATTTGATCCATCATCTTTCACGACCACATCCGTCAAAGTGCGAATACATATAGCTGTAACCAATATGCTTGTCTTTAGCGTTTCCAAAAGCTGCTGTACTTCCTCTGCGCTTTTTTCTTCGGTACTTCTTTCCTTAGACACCTCAATGTCAGCAATATTCTCTGGCATTTGTTCCTCTCTCAGAATCCGATTGATTTTAGGTTCTTTTCCAGATAAAGCATCTTTTATTCCCTCAATGTAAAGTCCTGCATTGTCTTTCAACTGCCTCGCATTTCTTTTTGCCGCCGGAATTCCTTTATCATGAAGATACTGTAATATTTTATCCGTTCCCCATTTAAGTCCTTCATTTACTATAGGTACTATAATGCAATCAATCGCCAGCTTTACGAGTAGGCCAATATTCCCTTCTCTTGAATATTCTTGCACTTCATCCATATCAATTTTCCGATAATCTAGCGGCCCATCTAATTTATTTTTTTCATCCGTAAATTGTATTGCTGATCTTGTACCATCTTCATTTACTTTTATATTCTCATGATTCTCTTCATCTATATAAAGTTCATAACAACCGGGTAGCTTGACTTTCTTGCCCATGTTCTCCCTCCTTTGAACTAAAAAATTTCTTCAAGTATATCATCAGCCTATATTCTCATCAATCCTTTTTCCAGCAAAATTATGGACTTTTTCATAACGTAAAAAAGTGCAATCAGCATACCGCAATATACCGACTGCACTATTCTTCTTTCAATAACTCATCATAGGTTGTTTCCAAAACATCCCGTATCCCTCTAAGCTGCGATGCCTGTATGTGCTGAATCCCCCTTTCAATCTTTACGAGGGTTTCCCGTGTCATTGTCACATCTATCAACTGCAGACGCTGTACCAGCTCCGTCTGCCCCATGCCTCTGCTTTTACGGATACTTCTTATATTCTGACCTATTTTGATGCAGCTATCCTGTTTGATTTTCTGCTCCATAGGCATACCTCTTTTACAGTGAACTGAAATAAGTCCTTTTCATTTAGTCTAAACTTTCTCCGTGATATAATGGGACTGAAACAAGTCCACTTTGGCTTTTTGAGAGATTTATTATCCGCATAACGATTCCCTCCTTTTTACTGGTCGGAAAGGAGGTGATTACCATGCGCCAGAATAATACGGGTATTAACCATAAGCAGATTGGCAACCGAATAAAGGAAGTCCGGGAACAGAATGACTATTCTCAAGCCAAACTCGCCGAGGAAACTGACCTGTCCGTATCCTATATCAGCCATATTGAAAACGCCAAGCGGAAGGCAAGTCTTGAATCCATCGTCAGGATTGTAAATGCACTTGGAATTACAGTAGATGAATTGTTGGCGGGAGTCCAGCTACATAATCCTACTGATTACCAGACAGACATTGATCTGTTAATGGCTGGATGCTCCGCTGATGAGAAACGCTTTATTTACGAGCTGGTAAAAACGAGCATTGACATCATGCGTAAAAATGAGTGGCACATTGCAAGAGAAAACCCTATCAATTAGCAGCGCCATCATTTTTACACAGATTTTCTTGTCGTGAAATAGACTATGCGGATATACAAGTCCCCATAGTCTATTTTATTTTCTTATGAAAATTTTATAATAAGTCAAAACACAGATAATACAAAGGCGGTTTTACGATGAATGAAAACGAACAACGGGTCGGCACCGTTTCCGACCAGAAATCAAAAATCCGGGAACGGTACAAAGGCATCAGCATAGAAGAACTTGATGTGATTCCTGCCTTGCCGCAGGAAGATATATTTGCAACGGAGAAGGAACAACGGGTTGCTGTTTATGCAAGGGTTTCAACCGATGATCCCCGGCAAACTTCTTCCTATGAATTGCAGAAAAACCATTACCACGATGTTATAAGCAGAAGCCCAAATTGGCGTCTGATTGAGATTTATGCGGATGAGGGTATTTCCGGCACATCTTTGCAGCATAGGGATGCTTTCAAGCGTATGATCGATGACTGCAGGAAAGGCAGCATCGATCTGATCGTTACCAAGAGCGTCTCCCGATTTGCCCGAAACGTAGTAGACTGCATCGGATATGTGCGTGACCTTCTTGCACTCCCCCATCCGGTCGGCGTCTACTTTGAGACAGAACGTTTAAATACCTTCGATCCCAAATGCGAAATGATCCTCTCCTTTATGGCCACACTCGCCCAAGAAGAGAGCCACACAAAAAGCGAAATAATGAATGCTTCCATAGAAATGCGTTTCCGCAGGGGAATCTTCCTGACTCCCATCCTGCTCGGCTATGACCATGACGAGGAAGGCAACTTGATTATTAACGAACACGAAGCAAAAATCGTAAAGCTGATATTTATGATGTATCTGAACGGATGCACCTGTCAGGAGATTGCGGACACCCTCACGGCTCTTGGATGTAAAACCAAGAAAGGCAATACGGTATGGGCTCCCGGCTCTATTCTTCAGATACTGATGTTAGAATATAAATAGTACAAAATAAACATGACCATTTTCAATAAATAGTATATGATAGTCATAGATCAAGGAGGAGAATGGTTATGGCAAAAGGTACAAAATATTCCCAACAGTTTAAAGAGGATGCAGTACAGTATCGCTTGGATCATCCTGAGCTGCCACTTCGCAAGGCTTCTGAGAATCTTGGAGTCAGCGAATCTGCACTGAAAAACTGGATGAAAGCAGCAAAGGAACATAAAGGAGAGGTTCCTACCCGTGGTTCTGGAAATTATGCAAGTGAGGAAGCAAAAGAGATTGCCAGATTGCAGCGTGAATTACGAGATACGAAGGATGCTCTTGAAGTGTTAAAAAAAGCAATCGGTATTCTGGGAAACTGACAAAAGCTCTTTACACGGCTACTTCTGAGTACGTGAAAGAAATCAAATCCCTGCCCGTGAAACGTCAGGTTTCTGTCAGCGGAATACTGAAAAAATTAGGCGTTTCACGTTCGGGTTACAATGCATGGAAGAAACGGGTTCCTTCGGACACGTCTGTTCGCCGTGCAGTTTTAAAAGAAAAAATTCAAAAGATCTACGAGGAATCCCATCAAAACTACGGTGCTCCTAAAATTACTGCAAAATTGCGAAAATCCGGGGAGTATGTTTCCGAAAAAACAGTTGGAAACTATATGCGTCAAATGGGAATCAAAGCCCATTGGGTGAAACCATATGTCCAGACAACCATAGACTCTGATTTCAGCCAGAAACTCAAAAATATCCTCAACGAGGAATTCAATCCTGCTCATCCAGATGCTGTCTGGTGTTCAGATATCACTTATATTTGGACATTTGAAGGATTTGTGTATCTTACCAGTGTGATGGATCTGTATTCAAGAAAAATCATTTCCTGGGTGTTGAGTGAGACGCTGGAGGCATCCCACGTAGTGGAATGTGTTGAAAAAGCAAAACATGTCAGAAATGTTGAAAAACCGTTGATCTTCCACTGCGACAGAGGATGCCAGTACGTATCGGAAGCATTTCAAAAAGCAACCAAAGGTATGATTCACAGTTATTCAAAGAAAGCATATCCATGGGATAACGCCTGTATAGAATCTTTCCATGCACTTTTGAAGAGAGAATGGATCAACCGGTTTAAAATCTTTAATTATGCACATGCACATAAATTGATTTTTGAATACATCGAAACATTTTACAATACCGTGCGCATTCACAGTCATTGTGGATATTTGTCTCCAAATGAATATGAGGAACAATATCTTGAAAACATCGAGGAGAATGCAATAAAAATAGCAAGTTAAACTTCGCTCAGAACAGAGAAAATTGGTTACATTTAATTTGTACTTTTTCTTGACATAGGACCATACTGCAGAATGAAAGGCACTGCGGAGATGTACTTGCCCGAAAGACATTTACTCCAAATTATTTAAACCATAAATCCAAGAAGAATAACCGAGACAGGAATCAATACCGTAAGGAAAACCACCACGAAGCAATTATCTCCCGTGATGACTTTATTGCCGTTCAACGGCTCATCAGCAACGCCAAATACGGCAATAAGGGGATTCTCCCCGAATTAAAAGTAATGAAAGATGGCGTATTAAAAGGATTTGTGTCAATCAACCCACGCTGGGCAGGATTTAAAGAATACGATTATATCAATGCTTCCCGTAGTGTCTACAGCAAGGAGGAAGAAATCCTGCCGCAATCTGCTGCCATAGAAGCTGAATCCGGTACGTTTGACCTTCGTGGTTATGAAATTGCCAGATCGCAGTTTTTTGATAATTCAGACCGTATTGCTGTCACTTTTACTGCAAGCGATGTCCGTTTTTCTGCATCAGCGATAAGAAAAATCAGCAGTCCCTATGTTGAACTGCTCGTACACCCGGAAAAACTGATTTTTGCAGTGCGCTCATCAAACAAAGACCAGCGGAACGCCATGCAGTGGATCAAAAAGAAGAATGGGAATACTTACCCACGGATTATCAGCGGCACGGCATTTCTTCCGTCCCTTTACTCTCTGTTCGGATGGAAAAAAGACTGCAAATACCGCATCATCGGCGTAAAACGTGGGCAGGATGCGGAATGTATCCTTCTGTTTAACCTGAAAGAAACGGAAATATTCATTCCAAACGATGTCCTGCAGGAGCAAGCCGCCGAAACGCCAAAGACGAATCTCCGTCCTTTTACAGATAACATCAAGCGGAATGTTATGGCTTACCCGCCTGATTGGGTTGATACCTTTGGCAGCAATTTTTACAGCCATGCTCAAGCACAGGAACTTGCGGGATTTGAGCAAAATTCTTCTTGGAATATTTCTGAACAGGCTGTCCCCTATAAAGATCCGGAATTACAGGTAACAAGCCGGACAGAACGGGACAAAAATATCGAACAGATTCTGTCCGACATGAAGGAGGAAACCCATGACTGAAGAAACAAACACTGCTTCCGCTTCCAAACGGGAGATGCCAGTAATTGAAGATGACGCTTTCAGCTATGATGGCTATCAGATTGTGCGTGGAGAATTCTTTGCGCACACCTACGAGCCTTCGTTTACATTCAATGCAAACAAAGTGTCCGTCAACACTGCCTGTATCAAGAAACTGCCGGATACAGACTATGTGCAGATTCTCGTAAATTCTGAAGAGAAGAAATTGGCAGTCAGACCGTGCCTTGAAGATGAAAAGGACGCCATGCGCTGGTGTTCTGCCACGGAAAAACGCTCGCCACGGCAGATAAGCTGTCGGATATTTTTCGGAAAAGTCATCTCGCTTATGGGCTGGAATCCGCACTACCGCTATAAGCTGCTTGGGAAGCTCATACGCTCCAACAATGAGCTGCTTTTTGTGTTTGACCTGACCACCCCGGAAATATTCATTCGTACCCTGAAAGACGATGGGAAAATGAAATCCTCACGCACCCCGACCTATCCCGCTGAATGGCAGAATCAGTTTGGCGTACCCGTTGAGGAACACCAGAACAACTTGCAGATTAACATATTTGACGGTTTCGCTGTATTCGGCATTTCTGATGAATCTCCTGCAGCACCCTCAAATCCCACAACCACAAAGGAGGCACCGACCTATGAATAATCCGTTACAGCCAACGCTCTGTATCGACCTCAAGAAAAACCGTATCCGAATCCATAAAGGCACCTTACATCTGCTTGGCAATCCGGAATACATACAGATTCTCGTCAACCCCGACAGGCATATGATCGCATTAAGGAAAAGCAAACGCACTGACCATGCCGTCCACCGTGTCAGCGTCTGCTCCTTAGATTCAAAGTACTATTATGAGCTATACAGCCTTACCTTCCTGCAGAAGCTCCGCAAAGGGAACAAAGGCTTGGAAAATAACCAGACTTACCGTATTTACGGCGAATTCAGCCCGAAAGAAGGAATCGCACAGTTTTCCATGAATGACTGCATTCCTGTTGATGATAACGAAAAAGATGAGGTACTGTTATGATAGATCTTCCAAATTTCTCTGAAAATAAAGAATTTGCTTTCCTGATACAGCCGCGCCCCGAAGCATACACGGATGAACTGGCAGAGGACATCGTTGACCACGGATGCACGGTCCCCATCGAGGTATGGGAAAATTATATTATAGACGGACACCTCCGCTACGAAATATGCCGGAAATGGGAAGTGCCATTTCAAGTCAATACACTTTCTTTCCGTACTGAGAATGAAGCGCTCTCCTATCTATGTGAACAGCAGCTTAAACGGAATGACCTTACAAGGGAATATCAGCGCTACCTTCTGGGCAGACAGTTCCGTTCTGACATGGAAACTGCTGCCTGCAGATATATGGAAGAACATCCTGAGCAAGAATTAAATTCATATGGGCAGGTATCCCAAAAATATGTGAAAAAATATGAAGTTGCAGAAAAAATCGGCGTAAAACATAACCTCTGCTCCACCACGATTATAAAATACGATGTTTATGCCCGTTCCTTAGATGAAATCCGTTCCCTAGATGCGGAGGTCGCTTTGAAGATTCTCAGCGGGGAATTGCGCGTCTCCCATGAAAATATGATTGAACTTGCAAGACTGCCGCGGGAAGATATCCGTGGATTGAAACAGCTTCTCACTGAAACCGGAATTGATAGGATCGGATATTCGCAGCTACGCCATGAACTGCAATGGAAACGCATACCAACAGGACAACCCAGTTCCCGGACAGTGCGCCAGCGCAAAAAAGACAGTGAGGCGAAAATAAAACAGATGCCCGTGCATGATCCCAATGCGGAGCTGTCCAGTCTCGGCTATACTGTCCCTTCTTGGATTAAGATAATAAACCGCAGCATTGAACTTACCGATTTTCCCTCCACTTCCAAAGCGGCGCGGAGCAGCTTAAAACCCCCGCTTGTCAACCTCGCCCGGAAAATCGACAAATTATTAGAACTATTGGAGGAAAACTATAATGGCAAATGAAACATATGAAGAAACTGATCTGTCAGCTTTTGTCCCGAAAGTCCACTTTGAACAGATTCCCATTAAGAATCTTTTGTCAAATCAGGAATACCAGCGGAATCTCTCCCAGCACCATGTGGAAAGAGCCGCCGCCAACTTTGATTTGTACCAAGTCAATCCGGTTAAGGTCAGCCGGAGGGACGGCATCAATTATGTTTTTAATGGGCAGCACACCATTGAAATTATCGCCCTCGTTTCCGGCTCACGGGAAACGCCTGTATGGTGCATGGTCTATGATGACCTTGTCTATGAACATGAAGCGGATATTTTTGCCAATCAGATGAAATATGTAAAACCCCTGCTACCCTACGAAACATTCATGGCAAATATCGAAGCTGGAAATGATAAACAGCTCATTATCCGTGACTTGGTAGAATCCTACGATCTTACCATCACCCCAAGCACCGCTCCCGGCGGCATCTGCGCGGTGGCCACACTGGAAAACATCTATGACAAATACGGATACCATATGCTTGACCGTGTCATCCGGCTTATTGTTGCGACTTGGGAAGGCGCCACGCTTTCCTTCTCCGCAAATATGCTGAACGGTCTTGCCCGGCTCCTGAACGCCTACGGCGATGAGATAAAAGACGATACATTTAAAGAAAAATTAGGACGGCTCTCCACAAAACAGATGTGCCGGGAAGCGAAAGACAGACGGGCCGGCTCCCTCGGATTTGCAGAAGCTATGCTCCTGTATTACAACAAGAAAAGCCGAAGCCCTTTAAAATGGGAGAAACTCTATACCCACAAAACCGCAAGGAAAAGGGCTGTGCCGGAAATCCCCGAAGAAGAGGAATCCGAAACAGCTCCCGAAGAAATGGGACAGCTCAATATTTTTGATACGGAGGATGAGGTTTCCGAATAATCCGTCAGACGGAAACCTTGACCTTGCTTCCTTCCATAAAAACGAATTCATATTTTTTTGCCCCTAAGATGGTTATCTCTTGGATGACAAGCTGTGCCATTTCAGGGACAAATTTCTTTAATGGCTCTTTCTCTGTTATCTCCATCATCTGCCCTGCCCGTATTTTTTCAAGCGAGGAGCCGTTCTCGGCCTGCTCCATCCATCTGGCAACATATTTCTCCCTGTTCTTACACAGTTTATTGAACGCTTTAATAAAACCTCTTTCCAAATCTGCGTTATCGACATAAGCATTTTTGCAGTTCACTTTTCCATCTTTGCGGTGGTTTTTGCATTGCCACTGCACCACCCCTCTGGTTTTCCAAGAATGCCGCGTGTATAAGCAGCCGCATTCTCCGCAAAATGCCCTTGAAGAAAACGGGATGCACTCTGCACCGTAACTGTAACGGTCGATTCCATGCGCCGCCAAGAACTTCTCCCGCCGTTCAAACTCTTCCTGCACCGCATTCCATGTTTCCTTATCAATGATTCCCTCATGGCTGTCTTTTACATAAACCTGCGTAATCTCGCCATTGTTTTTTACCTGCCGTTTCGTAAGGAAATCCGCTGTATATGTTTTCTGGAGAAGGGCATCCCCCATATGCTTTTCCTGCTTTAAGATACCGACCACCGTGGAAGGATACCACCTCGTCTGCCCCAAACAACCCGGCACTTTTTCTTCTTCCAATCCCTTCGCAATCTGCGCCGGATTCATCCCCCACAGAAATTCGTTATAAATCCGCCTGACCGTGGCTGCCTGTTCATCGTTAATTACCAGCTTCCCATTCTCGTCTTTGTCATATCCCAAGAATTTATAGGTATTCAGATGAAGCTCACCGTTCTTGAACTTAGTGCGGATTCCCCATTTGCAGTTTTCCGAAATATTCCTAGACTCATCCTGCGCAAGAGAACTGAGAATGGTAAACAGAAGCTCCCCTGTGGAATCCAGCGTATTAATATGCTCTTTCTCAAAAATAATGCCAATATTTAAATTTTTCAGTTTTCTCGAATACATCAGGCAGTCCTGCGTATTTCTTGCAAATCGGCTGATCGACTTTGTAATGACGAGGTCAATTTTCCCCGCTTCGCAGTCTGCAATCATTTTCCTAAACTGCTGTCTTTTCTTCGTATTGGTGCCGGAGATACCTTCATCGGCGTATATGCCAGCCATCTCATAATTGGCGTGTTCGTTGATATACTTTGTATAATATTCCACCTGTGCCTCAAAACTGTGAAGCTGGTCTTCCTGATCGGTTGATACCCGGCAGTATGCAGCCACCCTCAGTTTTTTCTCCTGCGGAACATTTTTATTCGCTTTCTGTCGGCTTCGTGCCGGAATAACTGTAACGCTTCTTGCCATTCCTGTCTACCTTCCCTTCGATATAAATATCATTTCCAATGTTACCCCATGACCGGATTACCGAATCCGGCACCCTCACGCCTGTGCAGGATTTTTTTCCTTTCCGTTTGCTCCGGTTGCAAATCCAGAACACTTTTTTGTTCTTTGGATTATAGTGCCTTACCAATCTGCTTCCGCATAATCTGCAGAATATATGATTTTTGTATGGATAGTTTTCTTCGGTATTGTCTGGCACCACCTTCCCCGGCACTTTTTTCTTATGTCTCCGTTTCCAAGAAGACTCCTTCAGATAGGTAAATTCCTTTATGCCCTTATCGGTTGGCTTTTCCCCGATATACATATTTTCCTCGAATCTCCACGCATCCCGCAGCACCCCATCCGGGATATTGACGCCCTCACAGAAATTTTTTCCAAACCGCTTTGTTCCTGTGCATCCCCAATTCAGCCTGTTTCCCTTGCTGTAAATTCGCTTCTGCAGCGGATGCCCGCATTTGGCACAGAAAATCTTGTTCATATAAGGATAATTTTCTTCTGTGAAATCTTCAATGACCGATCCAGTGGCAAGATACTCCCTCTTCTTTCCAATCGCATCCTGCGCCCTCTGCCACAGCGATTCCGAGACAATCGGCTTATGGTCATCTTGGATATACCACGCATCGACCTCTCCACGGTTTCGTACCAGTTTCCGTTCCGCATTCACATAATGCTTGTGCATGATGTAATCGCCTTTATAAATTTCGCTTTCCAAAATGCGTATGACTGTAGAATCCACCCATTTTGCACCACCGACCGTCAAGACACCGTTTTCATTCAAAAACCGTTTGATTGCAGCCGGAGTATAGCCCTCCGCCGCCATCTGGAACATTTTCTTTACCCATACCATCTCCTTCTCATCCGGCACGAAATTGCCCTCGCTGTCTTTGGTATAGCCGAAGGAGCGTTCCAGATACTGCACCGGAATCCCCTGCTCATATTTCCTGCGATACACCATCTTTGCCCCTTCGCTCCCGCTTTCACTTTCTGCCTGTGCGAAAGCCGCAAGGATGGTCAGCATAAGCTCCCCTTCCCCAGAAAGGGTATTGATATTCTGCAGTTCAAAAAAAACACCGATATTACGCTCCTTCAACTCCCTCGTAGCCTCCAGAACGATAGCGGTGTTCCTTGCAAACCTTGATACCGATTTTGTTAAGATCAGATCTATTTTCCCTGCTTTTGCGTCAGCAAGCATGGACTGGAATCCGGGACGCTTATCCTTAAATCCCGATATGGCAAAGTCACTGTAAACGCCAACATACTCGTAATCGGGATTGGCCTTGATGACTTTCTCATAATGCTGTATCTGGTTTTCCAACGAATTTTCCTGCTCATCCGCATCCGTGGATACTCTGCAGTATGCGCATACTCTTAATTTTTTCTCCTGCTCCTGCCGTCCTTCTCTTATTTCTATTTTCACAGCCTTTCCTCCTTCCGTTTTTGTTGTGTCTATCTATCACTCTAAACGCCAAGAATAGCAAGTCTTTTCTGCCGCACCTTTCATCTTTCTTTACTTGGCAAAAAGCAGAAAAAAGAAAGGCTGACAGTCCCAAAAACCGCCAGCCTGACCGCTTATCATCGAACTACATGATCAAGCGAAATCCAGCCGATTCCGCTTTTCAACCTTCCCCATTTGGAAGCGCCTTTCCCGTCTGCTTCCTCCACAATGGTGTAAACGCCGACAGGGATATATTTCACACGGGCATGATCCGTCCCCGGCCCTTTACGGATATTGAGGTCTGAAATCTTAACCCTTACCATATAAGGAACTTTTGATGTCTTTTCCGGGTAAATGGCTGTCCCATTCTCATCAAATACAAAATATCCTGTATTGGCATCGGTACACTGTTTCGCATTTTCCAAGCTGTGGAATGCGCCTTTCTGCGAAGCCTTATCAGCCCATGTCTTTCTGACACGGTACCAGACTTCTTCCCCCTCCGTATCATACTGCGTCAGATTCCAGCGTTCAATGATGGAGAAGAGTTTCTCCACATAATCCGGCGCAGTGGTATACCCGCCGTCCTTGATGATCTGCGCCGCCTTCCTGTAATCTGTGCAGCCTTTCAGTCCGTCATACCGAAGCCTGTTTCCATTCTTCGCCCCAAGCAGATATGCGGAATGATCTGCAATGGATTTCTCCACGGACGGGTATTTACGGAAATCCGCTGTCACCGTCACATAAGCGCCGTTCTCATATTCCTGCGTTTGCTTTGTGTAAACGGAAACACCGTCCCACGCCGAGCCTCCCCATGTGTTGCCGGAAAGGGATTTCTTCATGCCGAAGACATTATTTGCCTTCTGCGCCAGCTCGCTCTTTCCGTAGCCAGACTCCAGAATGAACTGTGCGAAAGACACGCTGGCAAGGATGCCGCACTGCTCCATGTCTGCAGTAAATAAGGCTCCCGCCTTTGCAATCACTTCCTTTTCAGAAAGATTTGCAAATGCAGAAGCCTGAATGCCCGAAGGCGCATCTGCGCCGCCCATCGCCGCCTTGACCGCCCTACGGAATCCATCCATCGTATATCCCATGCCAAGCTGCGTCCATAAATGCTCCGGATCTCCGTGGTTGCTCGCAACGCCCCGGCTATGTCCTTCCTTATGGGAAATGATTACTCCGTCCGCCAGCGGATCAAGACCGAACTTTTTGCAGAGCATTGCAAACAGCTCCACCGCCGTTTCATACGTTCTCTTTGCCACAGCCTTCGCCGCCGCAGTGTCTGTACAGGTAAAGGATGCCCCTCCCATATACCGGATACAGGAAGGCTCGCACATCTCTATGCCGATATGGGTATTATTCGCCCCTCCCCCGCAGTGCCACCCACGGTGTTCCCACGGAAGCGTCTGGTACGCCGTGCCATCGTTTCCGTCAATGAAGCCATGCACGCAGGCGCTTGTAAAGTCCGCCCTGTTCCAATTGCTGATAAATACAGATGCCCGTGGCTGCGGGCATCCCACGGAATGGAGCATCAGCCCCTTTACCGTGATTTTCCTCCCCGCCGTATAGCAGGGATTTTTCGTCAGGAATGACTGCACCAGTTTCATGATCACTCATCCCCCTTTTCATTCTCTGCCCGGTCATGGAGCTGCTCCAGCACCGCCTTCATCTTCTCCGGGATGGGCAGCCCCAGATGCGCCGCATTCTCCAGCAGGCTCACGCCCTCATTGGAGATATAGAAAAAGATCACTGCAGTACGCAGCACGCTCCCCGTCCCGATGACCTGCACATCGAGGATGTTGGCAATCCCCACCAGCAGGAAGATCAGCACCTTCCGGCAGATACCCTTGAATCCCACCTCACTGGACAGCTTCTTATCCGCCACCGCGCACATCACGCCCGTGACATAGTCCACCACGACAAATGCGATGAGCGCATACAGCAGGCCGTCACAGCCACCCAAGAAGTAGCCGAGCCACCCTCCGGTGGCAGTGAAAATAAGCTGGATCGTGTTCCAAAATTCCTTCATAGCGAAACCTCCTTAAAATGATTTTTTGTATGAAAAAAGCGGCTGCCCGAAAACAACCGCTGATTCCCAATGTCTTTTTATACAATTTTTCTCTCACATCTTTGTTGGATTTATGCCCCTGTTCCGCTTGCTATTTCTTCCGTTTAGAGTGATTAATAGCACTACCAAAACCGCCGCCCGCAAAGGGCGGTACAGAAAGGAGACATTTTTATGCAGACAAAAAATTTAAAAGTAGCTTACACCAACCGTTACAGCAAATCCTCTTACACTTCCGTCCCGAAAATCCAGATGGAAGGGAAATGGCTTGAAGAGCTGGGCTTCGCCATCGGGACGCTCCTCAAGGTGGAATTCGAGGAAGGCTCCATCCGCATCCGCCCGCTGACCGCCGAAGAAGCGTCCGAGCGGAAACAGCAGGAGCTGAAAGCCGAGCTTGACCGCAAATCTGCGGAACTGAAAAAAGTACAGCTCGGCCTTGCCGCCGCCTACGCTGGCCTTTCCCCTGAGCTTTCCCAAGTTGCAGAGCCCAGTTCCCCGTATTCTTCTTCCCACAGGAAGTCCAGAAAATCCAAGTAACCATCTGACCGCATCACTCCAACACATTTTATTTTGCAGGGGACATCTCTCCCCTGCTTTTTTATGCTTCCTCTGTCAGCGTATAAGTGATCTTCATCGTCTTATCGACTGTTTTGATTACCGCCGAGGAAAGGTTATTGATGGAAGCAAGGTACGGCGTCAGAAGGTACGTTGTCCGGAATTCGCTCCCGTAGCTGCCGCCCCACCCGAACAGGAAATGCTTATACTGGAACAGCGGCGTTGCCGCATCATTCAGCCTTACGCTTCCCTGCGTATGGATGACTTCATCCGCCGCAGTGATCTGGAAATCCCCAGCTACGATCAGATCCCCGACCAGCGTCATATACACTTCGCAGGAGCCTGCATCGCACAGCGGCTTCCATTTGGAAGTAAACCCGAATTCAATCAGTGTGACGTCCGCCTGATTGGAAAGGTTGATGCGGTAAATGCCCTTCTTATTATAAGCTGGGACATACAGATACCCGTTCCGCACACAGCATTTGACCACCCTCTCCGGGTAGGTGGTGCTTCCGTCCCTGTTCCCCACATCCATCAGCTTCGCATTGGACAGCGTCCATTCCCCTTCCGTAAAGGAATAATCCGTTTTGGAAATCTTGATCCACACCATCGCTGCACTGCCGGAGGAATTCCCCTCATTGGAAAAGCCGTACCAGTACCCGTCCTTCCCATCCATGAATTCCCCGTAAAGCGTATAGTCCCCAAGAAAATGGAAGGTCTGCGTGGTCAGCGTTTTATCTTCCAAAACCGTATAAGTGGAATCATCCAGCTTCTCATTCAGCCCGATGTTGAAGATCGGAATCCGGATTTTCCTGATCCGCACGCTGGAATCCTCCGCCGTAATGGAATACAGCAGGTTATTCTCAAAATCTATCTCCACCGTCTCAAACAGCACCATCTGATTCGCCTTCGGGATGTCCCCGATATCCGCCGCTTTGATCTGGAGGAAGGTGCTGGCGTCCCCCACAAGGCTGCCGTATCCGTTTTCCCCGCCTTTGGCGCTGGTCAGCGCTACTGCCGCTATCGTCCCGTTCCCCTGACTCGGCGTAAACTCCCATACGAATTTATACCCGTTCTCCAGAGCCTTGCTCTCCGTCAGGTTTAAACTGCCCCTCGCCGTATTTGCCGTAGAATTCACGTTATTGGAAGCATAGGCCACCGGGAGGTTATCTGACAGTGTGTAGATATTGTCCGCATTCTCTTCCAGCACCTTCGGGAAAAGCAGGATGCCGCCGATCATATTCGGGCAGATGGGGAACAGGTTTCCGTTCCACATGACCGCATCATCATACTCCCCTGTCGCTTTGTAGAAAATCCCCATCGGATTCAGACCGAGGATATTGTTGACCGCATTCGTTACCATATTTTCTTCCGTGACCGTCTCAACCTCGGATGTATTCACATCCGTCAGTTCCACGACCATCGTCCCTTTTAGCTTCATTTCAGACCTCCTGTTCCATGACCACCGGGCGGCAGAATGCGCCGATGCCATATTTCTCCGCCACATGATCGCTGTAGCTTCTCTGCACCAGCTCCATTGTTTCCATCTTTATGGTTTCTGCATATCCCTTCATCTGAATACCGCCACCGATCATAAACCCTGCCACTGTCTCTTCTATATTAATCTTACCGTCCCATGCCGCTGCAGCCGCCATTGCCTGACCGCTGATCGCAGCAATGCATCCCCCGGTATCCACGCTCCCTGTCCCGTTTGCCATCCGCAGATACACTTCAAAGGTGTTCGTGATATTCGGCACGACATTATCGATCGGATAATAGAGGGAAAGGATATGCTTCCCGCTGTGCCATGTCTCTGCCGGATGGTGGAGCAGTATCTCATCGTCATTGAATACGAAGGTTACAATGGCTTCTGCCATACCGTCTTCCGTCCAAGTCACTGGGAGTTCCACCTCAACTGTGACGGAATCAGTCCCTGCGGCACCGGATTCATCAGAGCCGTCCATCTCCGTATCCCCACTGTCCGCAGTCCCACTCGTATCAGATGGGATCACGATGCTCCCCTTTGCGCTGGCTTCCCGGTCCGTCTGCACAGCCGCCACATCCACAAGCACCTGCCCGAAGAATTGCACATGGGTTTCTTCCGATGATGCGAATTCAATGCTGATGATCCGCACATCGCTGTCGGCGATTGTATAAGCGGAGGCATTCGTAAAAGTGTGTATGCCGATCTTACCCGCTTCGATCTGGTTTAACAGCCCGGAAATGTTCTTGTCATTCTTGCTCTTTGCCTGTGCAAGCCGGGGATTCTTCCCCACACACCGGATGGACTGCCGCCCGCCGATGCGGTGTTCGATGGAAGTAATGCAGGCGGTCTGCGTCCCGTCCGTCTGCCCGCCGGAAAAGGTCAGCACATCCCCCAAGTCCAGAGCCGGATTCCCAATCGTAGAAGAATCAAACGGGACATAGGATATTACCGACAGGTCCGCCAAGATATTTTCGCAGAGCGTCCGCCTTGTCTCCTCAAGCCCGAACTGCAGGAGCGGGTTGACGCCAAGATTCATGGTCAGCCCGTCATCTGTTTCCAACGCATAATATTCCGCTGTCTGCGTCCGCAGATTTGTGGAACTGACCGCCGTATACCTTGTAATGAAATCAGAAAAGCTGCTGGAGAAGCGGTGCTTCCCTTTTACCTCCAAGACCGGGGCTGCGCCATATTTCCTAAGTTCAAGGCGTCCCTCCCGGTTGATGCAGAAAAAGCCGCCCAGCACCTGCGCTACAAAGTACAGCACATCCCGGTACGTCTCAATGTCATTTTCCGGGTAGACGTAAATCATCTCCGCCCCATTCGGCATCGCTTCGATCTCCTCTTTGGTATGGGCAAGCTCCACATCACATGCCCCGCAGCACAGCTCCAGAAACGCATAGGCATTTCCCACGGTTTCAAACTCGTTAAAACTCTTTTCAAACCGGAGCATATAATCATACGCTTTCAGCTCCAGCGTTTTCAGATGCCTGTTCGCCTCGCTGACTTCAAAAATGCCCATCGGGATCTCCTCAAAGTTCCCGTCCGGCAGCCGGAAATGGCAGGACAGCTCCACCTTCGCATCCTCCAGCGTATAGCGGTCGATCTGCGAAAAGAGTGTGATCCCCATCTCGGACGCATACACCGTCCCGATCTCCAGCTCCGTGCTTCCGCAGCACTGCGCCGTGATATACCCGCTTCCCTTCACGATATCCCGGTACCCAAAAGGATACTCTTTCCCGGCTTTTGTCGTGATCTTCCCAGTCCAGTAATATTCTCTGGTGTTCTCCTGCACCGCCTGCAGGAACGCATCGCTCACCGGGTACATGAAAACACCCCTTTCCGCTATAATTCGTTCAAAGTAAAAGACACCGTCCACAGCCCTTTCTTGGAAGTGTCCTTATACAGCTTCGCCTTAAATCCGGTCACATACATCTCCGTTTCCTTTAATGCCAGTTCCTCCGTGTCAAAATACTGGACGGCAATCTTCTCCTGCTTGGAAAACGCCGTCAGCCTTGCGAGCCATGCGGCGCTGACGGAGAAAGCCACGGCAATCGTGACCACCCCAGTCCGCACCACATCCCTCTGCGTTGTCCCTGCCTCCGTCTCCCCGCCGGAATCCGCCTCCACGTCAGTAAGATTCAAATCATACGAATCGGGAAGCGGAAGGGACACGCCTTCCATTTTCAGATACTGCATAAACGCCATTTCCTATCGCCCTCCGCTCCTTAAATTCGTCCTCTGCTGTGCGCTTACCACGATTTCATCCAACATCGCGCCGCCAAGATAAACCGGGATGACAATATCCCCGGCCTGCCCGTTCATATCCCGGATAGCCGCCGTAATCGCCGATGTCAGACCTGCCAGACCGCTGCCGGATACCGCCGCAGGAGTTTGCGCCTCCGCCATGCCGGAAGCAACACTCGGACTGATAACCATATCTTCCGACACGCCCCGGACAGCCTTTTCGATCAGCCCCCGGCTCCCCTCGATGCCTTTGGCAAGCCCTCTCATAAAGTCCGGCATCCAAGACTCATACTCGGTCAGTGGTCCTTCATCCGGCACGGAGAAATGCAGGAAGGATTTGATCTTGTTTGCCACATCCGCAACCGCATCCCCGACTGCGCCGATGCAGCTCCGGATGCCGTTAACAATCCCCATGATGATATCCCTGCCCCACTGCAGCGCCTTTGACGGCAATGAAGTAATGAAACTGATCGCCTGATTAAACCCGTCCTTGATCGTGGTTACAATATTTCCCATCGTCCCCTTGATGCCGCTCAGCATATTCTGGAATACACTCGTCACCGTATTTTTTATGCCGTTCACGATGGATGTGATCGTACTTTTAATGCTGTTCCAGACCGTGGAGATCACGGCTTTTATCGCATTGACCACCGTAGTGACCGCTGTTTTAATAGCATTCCACACCGTGACAATGACTGTTTTGATAGCATTGACCACCGTGGTAATGATGGTTTTTATCGCATTCCAAGCCGTGGTCAAAAACGTCTGGATTGTCGTAACCACCGTAGTGATGACCGTCCTAATCGCAGTCCATACCGTAGTCACCACCAGCTTGATGGCATTGAATACCGTGGTAATGACGGTTTTGTACAGATTGAAATACGTTGTGATGATCAGTTTGATCGCCTCTGCCGCTGCGGAAAATATCAGCTTGATGCCTTCCCATATCCCGGAGAAAAATGTTTTGATTCCCTCCCATATGGTCTTAGCCGCCTCAGAGATTGCTTCCCATGCCGCTGTAAAAAATGCTTTCAACCCTTCCCATACGGCAACCGCTGCTTCCTCAATCTGTTCCCAGAGGTTAATCCAAAACTCCCGGAATTCCTCGCAGTTATTCCACAAATAAATAAATGCGGCAACAAGCGCTGTAATAGCTGCAATGACCAGAACGATGGGGTTGGCAAGCATGGTGGTATTTAAGGCTGCGAATGCAGTTTTCACGGTATTGATGACTCCGGCAATCTTCGGCACGACCGTCATGATCGTACCGACTGCGGAGATGACTTTCCCCACCACGATAAGGACCGGGCCTAATGCCGCCGCCAGCAGAGCCACCGTCACAATGACTTTCTTTGTTCCCTCATCCATGCCGTTGAGCCAGTCTACAAACTTCTGCACCCATCCGACAATCTGTTTGATGGCGGGCATCAGAAGCTCCCCGAAGGAGATCGCCAGCCCTTCCAATGCTGATTTTAAGATAGTAAGCTGTCCCTGAAGGTTATCAAGCTGTGTGTCCGCCATCTGCTGTGCAGCGCCGCCGCTGTCGATGATCGACTGCTGGAGGTCATCCCAAGTGCTGCCCGTATTGGCAAGCAGAGCATTGACGGAAGCAAGGTCAGTTTTATTGAAAATAGTGCTGATAATATTGGACTTCTCCGCAGAAGTCATCCCGTCCATGCTCTTATTTAGATCGCCGAGAATATCATTGAGGGAGCGCATATTCCCCTCGGAATCATAGACGTCCACGCCGAGCTTTTCCATGCTCGCCGCCGCTTTGTCTGTGGGATTCTGCAGGGACAGGATGACATTCCGAAGGTGCGTTCCGCCCTCCGCCCCCTTGATGCCGTTGTTGGCAAGGATGCCGAGCGCGGTATTCAGTTCCGCTGTGCCGCCCTTTACAGACTTGGCGGTCGCACCGATGGTAAGGATTCCCTCCCCAAGCTGTGCAACGGAGGTATTCGTGGTGGAAGCGGTCTTTGCCATCTGGTCGACCATCGTTTCCGCTTCATCCACGCCCATACCCAGCGCTGACATGGCATCCGTTACCATATCGGAAGCGGAAGCAAGGTCAATCCCTCCTGCCGCCGCCAAGTTCAGGACAGTCGGCAGGGTATCGCACATCTGCTGCGTATCGTATCCGGCAAGCGCAAGATAATTTAATGCCTCGGCGCACTCCGATGCAGAAAAAGCCGTCTCCGCACCCATCTTCTTGGCAAGCTCGGACAGCGTGGACATGGTATTGACCGTCTGCCCGTCCACCTGAGACATGGCATCCTTTGTGATCCCCATCGTTGCCTGCACCTGCGACATGGAGGATTCAAAGTTTGCCGCCGTGGTGACCGCCGCCGTGCCAAGCCCTCCCACCGCTGCTGTCACAGGCATCAGCTTCTTCCCAACTTCCGATATGCTGCTCCCGGCGCTCTTTAGTTTTTCTCCCGCTGCCGCTATCTTCTGCATTGCCACAGCGGACTGGTTTGCCTGCGTTTCCAGACGCTTCAGCTCCTGCTCCGTCTCGATGATTTCCCTTTGGAGGGCATCGTACTGCTCCTGCGAAATCTCCCCGTTAGCAAGCGCCGTGTTTGCCTGTTCCGCAGCCGTCTTTAAGGTAGCGAGCTTTTCCTTCGTGTCCGTTACCGCCTGTCCGAGAAGCCTGTGTTTCTGCGCCAGCAGTTCCGTATTGCCCGGATCGAGTTTCAGGAGTTTTTCTATGTCCCGGAGCTGCGACTGCGTATTCCTGATTTCCGAATTCACGCCTTTCAGGGCATTCTGCAGCTTCGTGGTATCGCCGCCGATCTCTACTGTAATGCCCTTAATCCTGCTTGCACCCATGCTCCCCACCTCCTCAAAACGGGCATAAAAAAAGGAGCATCACTGCCCCATATACGGAAAAAGCACCGACATTTCTGCCGATGCTTTATGTAATATTATATTTTTTAGTTCTGCAAACGGACATTTATCGCTTACAAATTCTTACACACCATTACAGGACTCATTCATCCTCTATACCCTCAAATCCCTTTTTTCTTATGTTACTGCGGAATTTTTCACGTAACATAGCATATTCCATAAAAGAATACAAGAAAGTGCTTTCTTCCTTCCCATCAAGAAATAATAACCTGTCTGTCGGAAGTATCCCTATATCTATCTTCTCCCCTTCTAATCGTATTAATTCAGAATGTTTACCAATATATTTCCTCAGTGCATCTGATGGTAAACTGCTAATCCTTCCACTGTGTTGAAATGATACATCTTTTTCAGACAATACAGAAAAAGCATCTAAATTATATTCCAAAATTGCTTTACTTACTTTGAATTTATCTATTGCCACAAATAATATGGTATAACTTTTTCGATGGGTATTTGCCTTATCATATTCTGTCGACTCTCCCGTTCCAAACATTGAAAAACTCAATATTTGACTATCTCCCTCAACATCTTTTACGAGAAATGACCTATACAATCCATTAAAATGCCCGCCGCCACCATTAGAATAATCATAGTACCGGATGCCCAAATCTTCAACCATTTCATAATTTTGAAATTTTGTTGCTGGCAATTTATGTTCTTCATCAAGCAAGGCTTGATACAGATTAACTGCAAATGGGATAATTTTTGAAGGAGTATCCCCGCCAAAAACCCATACATCCGCTTCGTTGTATTCTCTCATCAGGTCAAGATCTTGTAACTGTTCCAAAGTAAATCGTGGCAGTTTTTCTCCCTCTGGCATAATTGTCCCACTTTTTGAAACCATTTCATCATAAGAAAGGACTCTCTCTAGCTTCTGGTAGTTATTAGTTTCTTCTATGAATTTGAAAATCTCCATATCAACGCCATTTGTAATGATAAAATAATCTGCCCCGACAATATCGCTATACCTTACCGCTTGTTCCACTACTTTATCCGTAAGAAAAACATTCGATTGTTTACACTCCACTACCACCAGTGGATATAACGCATTCTCCGATGCTTTTCGATGAATCACTATATCAGCGCGTCCCTTTGCTCCCGCTACATATTTTGACATCGGTATTTCAAGCATAATACATTCCGCAGGCACCTTAAGTGTCTCCTCGCAGTATTTTGCAACCTTCTGTCTAACGATTTCCTCCGGAGTTATCTCAATCAACCGTTTCCTGTATGGATCAAGAAAGCATTCCTTTCCGCTTCTTTTGTAATTTCTAGGCAATTGTATTTTCTCAAGTTCTTCTTGTATTCTCACAGCATCATCCTCTTTGCTGCCGTTAAAACTATGTCCCAATAAGTCAATTATCTAAAACGGCATTTTTTCAATCATACCATACCCCTCAATTGTAGTAAAGCACCTATAGTTCCAATATTCCGGCAAGGAATATGCCATTCCCTGCCGGATTCCGCTTAGAAACGGTCCATGTCCTCCTGTGTCGCAAGCGCGGCATATTTATGCTCGTCATTCCTGCTCTCGATATACATATCATTGATTAATCCAATGGAGAGAAGCTCCAAATCTGCTATGGACAGCCCCAACTGCACACACCGGAGCAGGAACAGCGGCGTTGTCATTTCACGCTCTGTTGGGCGAAGTTTTTTTTAGCTTCCGCATCCGTTTTTACATTCAGCCCCCAAAGCTCAATCAGCTTCGGAAGCACCTGATAAATGGAAAATGTGTTAAAGCCGTCCAGCCACTCCTCCGGGGTATCCGGGATAGACGGATCAGCGTGCTTCGCCATAATGAATGCGATATTCTCAAACATCTCCAAACTGAACAGGTCAAGGTTGCTCTCCTCTTTCTTCTGACCGCCCACGCTTTTTTCAAGCACGCGCAGGTCCTTATAAATATCCCTCTGGAATTTCAATCTGTAGATCCGGGGGATCGCCGCACTTGCCTTAAACGCCACCATCTGCCCGTCTATCTCAATCTTCTTAATGATGCTCATCCTTTCCTGCCTCCTTTACTCTCCCGTTCCAGCCAAAGCCGTCTGCACTTCCGCATTCGGCTCATATACCGATTTGTACCAATTATTATAGACTGTCTCCGTAGTGGAATCCCCGGTCTTGGCTTTCACATATCCGTTTGCCAGCGGCCTTGCCTTTACGGTCAGCGTCTCCGTCTGCACTTCTTTATCCTCCTCATTGGTCTTCGACTCAATGGAAGGGCGGGAAGCGGAGCAGTTATACAGCACATGGCGGATTTTCCGGATGTCACCGTCAAACTCGAACAGGAGCGCAAAACTGCCCGTCTCGCTGTTTGCATTCTCCACCAGCACCTGATTGGAGTCCGCTTCTTCCTTCAGGATGTCCGTCCGGAAAGATTCCGGGATCATGGCAAGCTCCAGATCGCCGTCATATCCCTGATTGTTGTTGATCACATAATATTCCACGCCATCCGCATAGAACGATTCCGGCTCCCCTGTCGGGTCCATGCTGATGGAAACCGCACCGGGCATTGCCACAGGCGCAGCAAATGTTACCGTCCCGTCCTCCGCCGCAGTGATCGGCGCATAGTGGACATTGCAGATATTGAATTTTACTTTATTCTTCTTATTCGGCATTCCTATACCTCCATCTCATAAAGCACTTCATAGAGTTTCTCCGACTCAATCCATACTTCGCTTTTTTCATAAAAAATACCATAGCCGTCAAGAACCGCCTCCGCCCGCTCCTCCAGAGCGACATCCTTCCTGTCCGTATAGATTTCTATGTTCAGGCGGCGCGCTTTGAAATACACCTTCCCATCCGCCGCAAAATGGCTGCTGTTTGGATAGAGGAATACCGCAAACGCCGGCTCTGGGGATTCCCCTTCCACGAAATGGTCATACGCAAACGGCAGCCCCATCTTCCCCATCATTTCCATTACTTCTTCATGCGTCACGGCTCCATCCCCCTTTCTATCCGTTCCAACAGTTCTTCCTCCCCTTTTGATTCCGCAGGGGCGATATGGGGAATGGCTGCTACCCTGCCGCCCCCGCGCTTGGCATGGCCATGCTCCAGAAGATGGGCGATCTGATAGCGGTCTTTGGAATGCACCGTGATGACCAGCCCATTGCTGCTCTCCTTCGTCTTTTTCGTCCGCCAGCTTTTCTTATATTTTCCTGTCCGGGAAGGAGCCCCGGCCTGTATTTCCTTTTTCACGGTCTTCGCCGACTCGGTCACGGCTTCCTTGACCGTATCTGAAGCAAGGTCGGCATATTCCAGCAGACCTTCCATAATGACATCCGCCATCGCATCCACGCTTGTTCTGTTTCCCGCCATCTGCTCACCTCTTTACCATCGCCGCACGGATTTTCATGGTCTTATTTTTATACTGCACATTATCGATGAAAGAAATATTATAAATCCTTCCCCCGAACAGGATGCGGTAATGCTCTGTATCCATGACGGCCGCCTCCGAACAGTACCGGATAACGAAATTGATTTCCGTCTGCGCATTGACTTGCGCCGCTTCCCAATATTCTTTCCCCGACAGGTTATTGACATAGGCGGCGCAGGAATAATAGTCCGTCCAATTCAAAATGTGGTTTCCGTCCTTATCCATGCCCGCCCCGCTTTTCTGGAACGTAATGCGTTCCCTCATCAATTCGATCATCAGAAAGCCTCCTTCCGCACGGAGAAGAGCAGATATTTGAGCGTTTCCGTCATTGCCCTGTGGTCGGCTTCCTCCCGATGCTCATACAAATAAGCGATGGCATAAAGCTCCGCCGTCCTGACAATATCCTCATATGCTTCCAGTTCCTCTGCAGTCCTCCGGCTCACATCCAGAATCAGATGCTCTGCGGTACACATGAACTGGACGATCGACTCGTCCTCATCGGACGAGTCAACCCTCAGATACTGCTTGGCTTCCTTCAGTGTTACCACCATTCCTGACGCCTCCCTTATTAAGTCGTCTTCGCTTTCACATCCAGCGTCTTGACCGCTTCGGAAAGGATCAGCTTGCCGTCCACACGCTCACAGGCGAGGAAGCCTACCTGCCCCGTAGTTGCATACAGCTCGTTCAGCCGCTTGAAGCTCCTGCCCTGACGGTCAGCGATCCAATAATAGCTGAAATCACCGAATGCCATGACACGTTTCCCTTCCGCAAGCTCCGGCACAAAGATGGAGGTGCGGTACGGACGGTTTAAAATCCTGTCCGGCTCGCCTTCGCGCACGCTCGGCTGCCAGATATAATTTCCATTGCTGTCCTTCAGCTTGCGGAGCGCCTTGACCGTGGAATCGTTCAGGAGCCATGATGCCTTATTGCGGTAAGGCGCACGGAGGGAATAATACAGATCCATGACGTCATCAAACGTGATGCTCGTGGAAGCCGCAGTCACTCCCGTCTCCGCGCCGCCCGTGGCATTGAACAGTCCGATGGGCTTGCCCTGACCATCGCCGATAAAGAACGCCTCTTCCTCCTTCGTGCCGATCCTGCGCCCGAATTCCTTAGAGATATACTGCTCGATGTTAAACACCGAATCGTTCAGAAGCTCGTCGGACACCTTGATCATGGTGGCCAGCTTATAAGCGCCGATGGAAGTCTGTCCGAAGCTGTCATCGCTTTCCGGGAACTGCCCGCCCTCATCGATCCATGCCGCCTCACCTTTGCTCGTCACAATCGGGATCTTGCGGTCGCCGCTGGAAGTACGGATCACGGTCGCAAGCCCCCGGAAGAACACCTCGTCCTGCAGTGCCTCCACCAGCTTCTTCTCGTATTCATCCGGCACAAGGTAGCCGCCCTCGGAATCCGTGCCGATGGAAAGAGCGTTCTGCACTTCATAGGAAATCCTGTTCCTCATGCCGTTCCAGAACGCTCTCTTATATTCATCCGATGCCCTTCCTGTTTTTGTCCCGCCGTCAATCTTTCCGTTCGGCTGGTTTGTGATCGGCGTGTTGGTTGCCCTTGCCAGCTCTGCATCAATGGCGGCCTGCCGTTCCAGCCTCTCAATCTCCTTTCCGAGATTGACCACATCCGCTTCCATCCGGTCATACGTTGCCGCATCCTCGGCGGAGACAAACCCGTCCGCCGTCCTCTTGGCATCCAGAAACTGCTTCGCCGCTTCCCATGCCTTCGCCCGTTTTTCTCTCAATTCCAATACCTTACTCATAATAATCCGTCCTCCTTCAATGTGTTAAGAGACTCAGTCTCTTTTCTAACTGGTCAACAGGTACCATAGGCTTCTTATCCGAAACCTTAGAAAGAAAGGAATCATTCATGGCTTTCCGTGAAAACATCACGGAATCCTGCTGGAACGGGAGTTTCTTTTTCTTCCCGTCTTCCCCTTTTTCCTCTGCTTCCTCCGGCTCATCCGGCGGCTTCTCCCCGCCCCCTGCACCGGAATCAAACAGGATCTCATCCGCAAATCCAAGCTCCACCGCTTTCTTGGCATTAAACCACGTCTCGTCATCCATCATGTGGGAGAGCTTTGCACGGGAAAGCCCTGTCTTCCCTTCATAGGCATTTAAGATGGATTCCTTGACTTCGTTCAGCATGGCAATCGCCCTCTCCATATCTTTTGCATTGCCGACAGCCAGCGTAGCCGGATTGTGGATCATCATCATCGCCACCGGGGATACGAGGACGGTGTTTCCTGCCATCGCAATGACGGATGCCGCCGATGCCGCAAGGCCGTCAATCTTGATGGTCACGTTCCCCTTGTAATCCCGGAGCATGTTGTAGATCTGCGCCGCCGCAAACACATCCCCTCCCGGAGAATTCAGCCATACCGTAATGTCCCCGTCCCCGGCATACAGCTCATCCTTAAACAGCTTGGGCGTGACTTCGTCCCCATACCATGTCTCATCCGAAATCTCCCCGCTTAGAAAGAGCGTCCTCTCCGTGGAAAGGCCGCCCTCATTCTTTACCCAGTTCCAAAACTTCCGTTTCATTGTCCGCCTCTCTTTCTCTGATTCTGTGCCGGAGGTTCCTGCCCGGTTTTCTCCGCCCCTTCCGTCTGCCCGTCCCCGGCAAAGGCCCCGGCATCCGCAAGTTTCGTCATCGCCCCGTTGATCAGGTACAGGTTGCCGCCCTCCTCATCCGGGATCGGATTCATGTTTTCCATCTCCCGGATATCATTAGCGGAAAACCATCCGTTCTGCCGGCCCGTGGCATACCCGTTCATGCGGGACTGGTAATCGCCCCGGAGCAGTCCGTCCACATTCAGCTTGATAAAATATTTATTTTTTTCGCCCGGAAGCAGGAGCGACTTCTGGAGCGACTGCTCCCACCGGATCACCCACGGATCAAGCGTATATTTCACAAATTCCAGAGACTGCTGCTCAATGTTGGAGAAACTTGATTTTTCCAAATCCCCCACCATATGCGGTGGGATGCGGTACAGCCTTGCGATCTCATTGATCTGGAATTTCCTCGTTTCCAGAAACTGCGCTTCCTCCGGCGGTATCCCGATCTGCTGGTACTTCATGCCCTCCTCCAACACTGCAATCTTATGGGCATTATTCGTTCCCCTGTAGACGGAATTCCAAGACTCCCTGACCTTTGACGGGTCTTTCAGGACTCCGGGATGCTCCAGCACGCCGCCGGGATTCGCACCGTTGGCAAAGAAGCTTGCGCCATACTCCTCACAGGCAAGCGTCATGCCCACGGCATTTTTTGCCATTGCAATCGGCGAGTACCCGATCAGACCGTCAAAACCAAGCCCCGGAATATGAAGCACATCCTCCGCCCGCAGCTTAATATCGCCATAATCCTTAAACATGGGATTCTCATTGGTATCCCTTGAATATACATAATAAATCCGCCCACGGTTATCCCTGTCCACATCCATCTTGTTTGGTAGAAGCGGATACAGCCCAAGCACCCTGCCGCTTCCGTCCCTCACTATCTGCGCGTAGGCATTCCCCCAAATCAAAAGATGGCTCATCAGCGTCTCACGGAACACAAATGAAGTCATCTCCGGGTTTGGCTCATCATGGAGCAGATAATATAACGGATGGTCATGCACTAGCTCCTTCCCACCGTCTTTGTATTCATATACATGGATTGGAAGCGAAGCCACCGTCTCCGCCAGAATGCGCACACACGCATAAACCGCCGTGGTCTGCATCGCCGTCCTCTCATTGACTGGCTTGCCGCTTGATGTCCTCCCGAACATAAACGAATACCCGCTTCCGGCTGTATTGGTCGGCTTATCCCTCGCCTGACCGAAGCCGAAGAAACTTTTTAGTCCCATATTCCACCTCCAAAAATAGGCATAAAAAAACATCTACCCTGAAGTCATTGTTCTTCAAAATAGATGTTCTCTATTATTACGAATTATACAACCCTACCTTTTTTAAATCGGTTGTTGCATCCATCATTATTTCACTTGCTTTTCGTTCAATAAGGTCAAGTAAATTCCCTTTGCTATCAAACAGTTCTTCTAGCTCTTGTCCACAAATAGAAATTATTACTACTTGATGAGTAAGATAATATTTTACCGCCAATTCCTTAAAAGTAGATGGTCCCTTCTCCTTCGAAATAATGATTCCAAATTTTATACACTTTCCATCCCCACCTCCGTTGGCAGTAGTAATAATACTATGTAACTTTGACATATACCCACCGCTTGGCGTCTGGCTCTCATTCTTGCATTCAACGAAGAATCTTGCACCTATCGTGTCCAAAATTCCAAATTTTAAATACATTTGATTTCTTACACAGCAATCAATTTGATTTGTTGTTGTCCGTATCCCTGCCGCCTTAAAAATAGGACATAAATTGAAAAGATATTGTGTCAGATTTTCTAATGTATCTCCAATCTTTTTTGTTGTCCCCTTCCGGCTTGCAATTGAAGCATACATATCTCTTAATTTCTGATATTCTTCATCTGTTGGATGAAATAAATATTCATTAACATTACCAGCTAGAAAAATGGTTTCCATAGAATCCTCTTGGACAACAGCCCTAGCTGATAAGTCTAATTCTCCCTGCTGCCCTTCTATAAAAACACAGTCGTCTTCCAACGCATATATAATTTCAATATCACTCGGACCTACCTCAATTTCCTCATTACATCCATAGCATTCAAATGGTTTTGATGGAATATCTGCAATAGAATCCACTTTTTTTATAAGCATACCACATTCCGGGCATCGGATTGTATAAAATACTTTCAATATTCCTATTTCTTTGCATTTTGTCAATACCCTACTGGCCAATTGGGGCGAAATATCTAATGCCTTGACCGTCTTGGACACCGTAATATTTTTAGTCGCACCCCCAATTAAGCTGCTGAAATATGTCTCTAGTCTCTGTATCTGAGCATCATCCAGCATTCCTTGCAGTGCCGATAAGTGAGAACAATACATGTATAATATCCTCCTCCATTGTATACTCCGTGAATTTGAGTATACAGTAATCCTTATTCACTACTATTTTTACTTTAAATTGTTTAGAACAATACATCGTGTTAATTCTCGCAAACATAAATGTTACGCCATCACACGCCTGACTTTTCTGCAGCATTTTTTTATTATCGAAAAAAATTGCTTTTGACTGAAGCGGCTCTTCTAATGCAGCCGTCTGCTCTACTTTTGAATCTTCTTCATCTGTAGCATTCAATTTCAACGGATACGCTTCTCTATCCTTAATGAATATCTGTTTATCCGGATAACTGATGGAAAAATATTTCTCCACCATATTCAAGACATTGGATCTTACATCCTCTTCATACGCCCGTTTCAGATTACAAATCTGATGCATTACAGAATCAACAATTCCATCAATTTCTGACGTTTTCTGATTTATAAGTTCTATAATCTCACTTGGTGTCTGTGTATATCTTTCCAACATATAATACAGGCGAGATTTGAATACAGTTTCCGCTTCAAAACTCTTTTTTGTACCGATTGCCAGCTTCTCACACACCCACTTTATGGCTGTAGCTGTCTCTTTTTCAGATTTAGTTGGTATTGCCTGTTCCAACACAAATTCATCTACATACTTGTATAATCCGGATTTAGATTTTGCACGAGATACAATAATTCCCATGTCGCAGTATACGTCAACTGCAATTGGATATGGGACTGTTGCTGCACCATGTTTTTTATCGAAAGTACATAACAGTCTTCCCATATACAACCGTATCCTTCTCCCATATTCATCCTCATTAGAAATTTCATATCGAAACAGACTTAAGTCACTAGAATATCCTTTATTCAAATGTCTATTATTTACATTCACTAATAAGGGTTCCACAATTTGTTCCACATATTCATCTTCATTCAAAAAGGCTGTTGTAAATGACTCATCATCTATGAGCTTTATCTGTACATCCTTAATTCCTTCAATCAACACATGATCCAACCAATCTAAAACTTCTTCTTCCTTTTCCGGTGACTGGTTTGCATAATTTTCAATATCCTGTATCAACTGTGGTCTGTCTAAGGTCGTTTTAAGATCTTCTTTCTTCTTCTCCCTAGCAAATCTTTTTAAGGCCGGGATCGTAATATAACTCTCATCCTCGTTTGCAAATGTATATGGAATAGAAAACATTTTTGCGCCTCCTATGATTTTTTCTAATTATATCACACTTCCCATATACATTGTTATGATTTTCTTTAAAAAACCAAAATGCCCCGCTCATCATAAACGCTGCCCTCGCCTCCGCCATGACGGATAGCCCGGTCAAGCGCCATGACCGTAGCGACCGCGGCATCGATCTTCTCTGTGGATTTTTCCTTATCCATCTTGATGTTTCCCGCCGGATCCTGCCGCACGAACACGTTATCCATCATCCACCGCAGCACCTTATGCCCGCCGTGAGCAATCCGCTGTTCCAGCGTCAGCTTCATCAGTTCCTTTGTCGGAGGGCTCATATCTTTATAACCCTGCCCGAACGGAACAACCGTAAATCCCATTCCCTCCAGATTCTGCACCATCTGGACTGCTCCCCATCGGTCAAATGCAATCTCCTTGATATGGTACTTCATACCAAGCCTTTCAATGAACTGCTCGATAAACCCGTAATGGATGACATTCCCCTCCGTAGTCTGCAGGCATCCTTCCATCGCCCATACATCGTAAGGCACATGATCGCGCCGGACTCTGAGCCGCATATTTTCCTCCGGAATCCAGCAGAACGGCAGTATAATATATTTTTCCTCATCATTCCTCGGCGGGAATACCAGCACGAATGCCGTGATGTCCGTGGAGCTGGAAAGGTCAAGACCGCCGTAGCATTCCCTCCCGGCAAGTTCCTCCGCATCTACCGGGAATGCACAGGCATCCCACTTATCCATCTGCATCCAGCGGGTACTCTGCTTTACCCACTGGTTCAGGCGGAGCTGACGGAACACATTTTCCTCCGCCGCATTTTCCCTCGCACTGATATAGGCATTCTGTACCTTTTCCAAATCAATCGTATAACCGAGGGAGGGATTGGCTTTAAACCACGTTTCCTCCTTTGTCCAGTCCTCATCATCGGAAGCGCCGTAAATGACAGGATAAAAAGTCGGATCAATCTTCCTGCCCTCCATAATGTCCACCGCTTTCTGGTGCTGCTCAAAACATACTGAATTTCGGTCTGTCCCGGCTGTCGTAATCAGAAAAAACAGCGGCTGCGTTCTGGCATCCCCGGAGCCTTTCGTCATGACGTCAAACAGCTCCCTGTTCGGCTGTGCATGAAGCTCATCAAAGATAACCGCATGGACGTTCAGGCCGTGCTTCGTATAGGCTTCCGCCGACAGCACCTGATAGAGGCTGTTGGTCGGTTTATACACAAGGCGCTTCACGGACATGACAGGCTTGATCCTCTTCTTTAGAGCCGGACACTGGTCTACCATATCCACAGCCACGTCAAATACAATAGATGCCTGTTGGCGGTCAGAAGCACAGCCATAGACTTCCGCTCCCCACTCGCCATCGCCGCAGGTCATGTAAAGGGCAACAGCCGCCGCCAGTTCTGATTTTCCATTCTTCTTCGGGATCTCGCAGTAACAGGTATTATACTGGCGGTATCCATTTTCCTTGACCGTGCCGAACAACGTGCGTATGATCTGATCCTGCCACGGGAGCAGTTCGAAGGGGATTCCCCTCCATCTCCCCTTCGTATGCTTCAGGCAGTTTATAAAATTGACCGCATGGGCTGCCTTCGCTTCATCAAACATTATTTCGCACCACCCTTCACAAGCAGAAGCTCCATCTCATCGCTCTGCTTATCTTCTCCGTCATTTGCCGTAATCCTGCTTCTTGCGGAGGGCGTCAGGCCGAACTGCTCGCAAAACTTATTCATGATTTTAAGGTAGGTCTGGGCAATGGAAACCTGCGGCACCTGCTGCCAGTACCCGCTTGGTGTCTTTACGATCGTACCGTGCTGTGTAATAAACTCCTCCGCTTCCTTCCACCTTGCATACGCTTGGCAGTACCCGGCAAATGCCGCCATATCAATCTCCGTAAGGATACCAAGCTGCTCCAACTGCTTCGCCATCCGTTTCCATTCCTTTTTCGCTTCCTCTTCAAGCCACGAAGGACAGCGCGGCGCCTTCTTCTCCGGCTTCGGCTCGCCTGTGTTCAGGCTCCGCTTGCCCGGATTGCCCTCCAGCACCTTGACCGCCGTAGGCTTCGGTTTCCTTCCTCTCTGCGCCACTGTCCTCACCTCCTTCAGATTATGGCAGACAGAAAGGGCCTCCGAAGAAGCCCTTCCCGTATATTTTTTTAATCCATCTTGTAAATGCAGCTATAATTTTTTCCGTTTATGAATTCCGTCAGCGTTGCGGCTTTCCGTATCTCATCCGCCGCTTTGAAAAGATCGTCCGGTGTGGTATTCCCGCCCATCCTGCAGATGCTGCAGTCCGCCGTAAAGCTCGCTGTCATCTCCTTTGCATCCCGCTTAAAGCTCCCAAAATCCATCTTCTCACTGATGATGATATCCGTCCATGTCCCCCGGATCTCCATCCGTCCGCTGTACTCGGCAGCCTCCAGTCCATAATTCTCCGCCGCTTCCTTAATCTTTGCAAAAATCTCTGTTTTCGTCATGTCTGTTTCCTCCGTTTTTCTTTGTTTTCCCTTTCGGTAGGTACATATTCGCTCTAAACGGAGAATATATCCAGTGATTTCTTCCCATAATCTGCACAAAGATTCCGCCGCAAAATTGTGTGTTTTACCGTAGTCAATGCCCCCTGCTGTAACGGTGTATCGTCTCCAGAATTTTCTCCTGTTCGGCGGTTTCCACGCCAATGCTCTCAAGCGCTTCCCTTGTCCCACAGTCCGGGCAGATGGCAGTCTTCCCGTCCGCTCTGGAAACGGCAGGCACACCGCAGTATGTCTTTCCGCACCGTGGACATTTTTTCATCGTCAGAATCCTATTTTTCATGGCTTTCCTCCTGACTCCTCTTCAGGGCTTCCTGCAGATATTTTTCGTCAAAGCCGAAGAATCGGTATCCGGCGGCACAGGTGGAAATATAATGGCTGCTCGGTATTCCTGCATCCCTCTCCTCGTGCATAATATAGATGTACCCTTTCCGTTTTCTGATTTTCCCTGTCCGGATTCCCGTCACGGAAAGCTCCATCTCCGCTTTGTAGTAAAATACAGGGCAGCCTTCATAACGGTCAAGCGCCGCCTCGTCTGCATCCGTGGTTTCCCATATCGCCACCGGGACGCTCCCGCCCGTTTTCTTTTCAATGGTAAGATAGGCTCCCGTTTTGCTCCCTTTAAAAAGAAGTTCATAGTCCGAAATTACCGATGTCCCGATGATCTGTGCCATAGGGCATCTCAGCAGCATCTGCTTCACATTCAAATTGCTGCCGTAGGCGATATAATATCTTTTTTTCATATCAGTTTCCATCCTTTCCGAAGGGAGTACCCTTCTACCACCTTAAGACCGCTGATGCGGTCAAGGTTAAGGTGGCAGGAGGCTAATCCCTGCGTGTCCTTCAAGCGGCTCTTCCGCTTCTGAAGGCGGTATCTCCTGCAAGCCGTTTTGTAAGGATTTCTCTTGCTGTTTTAAATTCATCCCCGATAAATCCCAATCTCAGGAGCCAAGTCCTCATTGCGTATTTCGGATTTTCATTCTGCTGCGGTTTCGGGCTTGCCTTGCTGACCTCCTTCGCCATCTGGCTGAGTGCGAGGCAGAGCTGGATGTAGCTTTTAAGCTGTCCGGCGTGAAGCCCGCCCTTTCTTTCCCCGCTCGGCTCATCAAACTGGAATAATCTGAATTCGATGGTCCCTTTGGTAAAAGTAGCATGGTAGTTCAGCATATGGTAACGGCTCTCATTGTAGTGGCGGCTCCTTCCGCAGTCTGCACCGTTGCTCCTGTACCAAATATCCGCCAATTCCGACATCGCCGCAGGCTTCCTTTTATTTATTTCCTCAATGAACTCCGGGTTGACTGTCCGGCAATACATGTTCATTCTTCCTCGGTCGAGGGCCAGTGCATCCGCAATCAGGGTTTCATGGCTTGCCATGATGTTGGCGAGGTTTCTCATGCTCTGCGGTGTGTGTCCGTTTGCACCGATGTGGATGTGGACTCCGCAGCCCCTTCCCGCATCGCTCTTTGCTCCGGCGTGTCTGAGCTGTCTGATCACTTCCTGAAGCATCTCCATATCGGCGTAGGTAAGGATCGGCGTCACCATCTCGCATTTTTCCGAATCCGCCCCGTGGATGCTGACATCCCTCTGGAATTTCCATTCCCTGCCCTGACCGTCCCAAGCCGACCATGTGCAGTATCCGTTTCTCCCTGCCGTATTTTCGTATCTTCCCGTCCCGAAGAACTTTGCCGTGATCCTTGCTGCTTTCTCCCGTGTAATGCTGTTCATCTCGACCTCGACTCCGATGGTCTGCTCCTTCATTCTGTTGATCTGTCCCTTTATTTTTTCGTTCATGCTATGTACCTCCGTTTTTTGTTTTCCCTTTCGGTAGGTACATATTCGCTCTGAATCGGATAATTATCCAGTCATTTCTCTCCATAATCTGCACAAACATTCCTGCCGGAAACTGTGCAGATTATTTATGATTTGCTCACCTTCTCCCACTCATCTCCGCCGTAAATCAGCGGCAGGGAGCCGTGTCCGTTCCACCGGGTGTGTATCTGCCCCGCATCATCCACAAATTCCACCGTCCCGATTGTCCCCTGCGGGATTTTGTGGTACGGATCATCCAAACGGATGAGCCGTACCTTCGTCCCCTGCGGATACTCGTTCTTAAGCTGTTCCAGCATTTTCCTGCTTACTCCGAACATTCCGTTCCCTCCTCTGCTGTTTCCTCCGCTGCCGCCTCCGTAGTTTCTTCTGCGGTTGTCTCTTCTGCAGTTTCTCCTGCCGCTTCCTTTGCAGCCGCCCTTGCCGCCTTGCGGTTTGCTTTCCATTTTTCCTCGTCAGCCGGAGTCCTGAAAGCCGTATGCCCCTTCAGTCTGTTAAGAAGGAACGCCCTCTCTTCCTTTGTATCTTTACCGCCGAGCCCGATCCTTACCATCCAAGACCTCATGTAGTATTTTTCATTTTCCTCAACGGTCGGCTTCGGGCTGATCCGCTTCTGCATTCCTGCCGACTGCACCATCTTGGAAGCAAGCGCTGTGTAAGCCTTCACTGCTGTCGGCTCTTCGGTGTAAGGGAAGCCCGTGAAAAGAATGGTGTCCTCCAGAAAAGCGAATCCGGCATTGCTGCCCTCATGGTTTCCGATGAAGGCGATCACTTCCCCGGCTTCCTGAAATTCCCCGGCTTCCAGATCCGTGATCAGGCTGTCGCTGACCGAAAATCCTTCCTGTCCGATTGCCTTGTTGATCAGGTACTGCTTTGCGTGGAGCATATTCAAAAGGTTGATGATCCCCTGCGCTCCCATGTCCCCGACCGGAATCCGGATGCCCGTGTAAGAAGTTTCTTCTTCCCCGCTGTTTCCCAAGAAACCGCATTCCGTAAGCACCGTCATAACCTCCTCTGTCCGGCTCTCATCCTCAAGGATGATTTTTCCCTCCCGGTCTACCGTAATGTTCCCGACCTGATATGCGAAGGATGGCGGGCCGACGTAGACTGCCGTCTCCCCAAGATGCTCTGCGAGTGCCTTCACTACATTTTTTCTGCTTTCAGCGTTTGTCATAATTTTCTTCATATTCGCTGTCCTCCTTGTTTTTTGGTAGTAACATTAATCACTCTAAAACCCCAAATAGTCAAGCGAATACTTCGGATATTATCAGAAAATATCCGGCTCCCGTGATTCCGGCAGGGACATTGCGACAGCGTATGCCACCATTGCCGTTACTGCATTTCCCGCCTGTTTATACAGTTGGGCATCCGAATTAACCGCCGCCGCTTTCTCGTATAATTCATCTGGGAAGCCCTGCAGCCGGAAACACTCCCTCGGCGTAAGACGCCGGATTCTGCCGCCTTTCATCAGCGTCCCCATCTGCCCGGAACAATCCAGCGTCTGCGAGCAGCCTTTCCCAACCCTGCCTCGTCTTGTACTGCTTTCCGGGTAAGCAAGATTGATTCCGTCACCGATATGCGCTTCCTCATAACCTGCCTTTGTCGCATTCTTAACTTTCACGCCGGAGTTGTCCGGATCATCTGTTTTTTCACAGATATAAACGCCGTGCCTGTCCTGAGAGGTCAGGGTAAACATCGGCTCCCCGTCTTCCTTCATTCTCCTGCCGTTCTGTCTTTTCTCCATGCGCTCCGGCGTCAGCACCGGACGCACTTCCAAGACCGCTGAATTCGCAGCGGCATGGTTAATGATCCCGGCATTATACCTTGCCGTCAGGCATCTGGCAGTATCCGTAATCTTCGGCGCTGTATTGGACTGGTCGATAAAATATAATCCCGTCTTCACCCCGATGCCCCCGGCGTTCCCGACAAGGGTTGTAGAGATACCATCCGTTCCATAAACACGGTATCCTTGCATCCCGCCTATAAGCTGCTTAAGAGCTGCTGCGTTTTCTCCGCAGAGAGGTAATATTTCTCGTCTGCCTCTGCTTCTAAGATTTGCGATAATGAACACGCGCTCCCGGTTTTGCGGGACTCCGAAATTTTTGGAATTAAGCACCTGCCACCGACAGTCATACCCTGCTTGGTCCATTTCAGAGAGAACGGAGGCAAAATCGAATCCTGCGTTAATCGATAACAGGTTCTTAACGTTTTCAACAAGTAGGTATGCGGGCTTATCACTTTCTTCTTTGCCTTTGATGAGGTCAATAATGTTGTAATATATTCCACTTCTTTTTCCGACCAGTCCCCTTTGTTTCCCGGCAACGGAGATGTCTTGGCAGGGGAAGCCGAAACACCAGATGTCCGCATAGGGGACATCTTTGCTCTTAAGTTTTGTGACGTCATCCGCTTTCCACTCTCCTTCCGTGTCATACATGGCTTCATAGGAAGCCCTCGCAAATTTATCATATTCACAATAGCCGATGCATTTATGCCCCGCCCTCTCAAGGCCGAGCCGGAAACCGCCGATGCCGGAACATAAATCAAGGAAGGTCATCCGCCTCATGGCAGCTACCTCCCCTGTTAAAATCGCCGTATGAAATTTTTTCGCCGTCCCTGATGAGGAACACATCCCCCGCCGAGCCTTTCTGCTCAATGTAGCGGTTGACGATGACGTCCACGAATTTCTCATCCAGCTCTATGCCGTAGCAGATGCGGTTGGTCTGCTCACAGGCGATCAGCGTGGAGCCGGAGCCGAGGAACGGATCAAGCACGATGCAGTTGCTCATGCAGGAATTCTGGATCGGATAGGACATCAGCGCCACAGGCTTCATGGTCGGATGGTCTTTGCTCGCCTTCGGACGGTCGTATTCCCAGATCGTAGTCTGCTTCCGATCTGAGTACCACTGGTGCTTCCCGCCTTTCTTCCATCCGAACAGGCACGGCTCGTGCTGCCACTGGTACGGGCTGCGCCCAAGCACCAGTGCGTTCTTTTTCCAGATGCAGCACCCGGACAGGTAGAAACCCGCTTCCTTAAACGCCCTGCGGAAGTTCAGCCCCTCTGTGTCGGCATGGAATACATAAATGGAAGCGTCCTGCTCCATCGACTGCTCCATGTTGACGAAAGCAGCAAAAAGGAACTGGTAAAAGTCTGCATCCGCCATATTGTCATTCTTGATCTTCCCGGCAGTTTCCTCCACATTTACATTGTAGGGCGGATCAGTCAGGACGAGATTCGCTTTCCGTCCGTCCATCAGCACATCGTAGGTTTCCGGCAGGATGGAATCGCCGCACACGACACGGTGCTTCCCCAAGAGCCACACGTCCCCGGACTTCGCCATAACGGGTTTCTTCAGTTCCGCTTCCACATCGAAATCATCTTCCTTAACCTTTTTGTCATGGACGGAATTGAAAAGCTGCTCGATCTCCGGCGGCTCGAAGCCAGTCACCGCCACATCAAAATCCGAATTCTCCAGATCTTTGATAAGGTCCGCCAGCAGTTCCTTGTTCCACTCGCCCGTAATCTTATTCAGCGCGACATTCAGCGCCTTCTCTTTCGTCTTGTCAATATCGACAACGATACATTCCACCTCATCATACCCAAGATCAGAAAGCACGGTCGCCCTCTGGTGTCCGCCGATGATAGTCATGTCTGCGTTGATGATGATCGGCTCGACATAGCCGAATTCCTGAATGGACTTTTTTATCTTTTCATATTCCTTATCGCCGGGTTTCAGCTTCTTCCTCGGATTGTACGCCGCCGGGATAAGGTCGGCAATTCTAAAACATTGGAATCTCATCTTCGTCCTCCTTCAAAAACCTGTACTGGATATAGCACCCCCTACTGCAGTATTTCCTGTTCTTATTCCCGTAGGAAATGAATGTCTTTCCGCAATGCTGGCAGACCAGCTCATAGGAAGCGGACTCGCTTTTGTTCATTGCCTCCGGGTGCGCCTTCCACCATTCCCTCCTGCATTTTTCTGAGCAGAAGCGCCTCGGCCTCCCGGTCTTCGGCTGCGTAACCGCATTCCCGCAGAAATGGCAGACTTCTTTGCCATCCGCCATGAGCTTCACATTTTTAGAAACCACTGCGGCATATCCGGCGAGATTATGTTTTTTACAGTAATTCCTTACAATGTCACGGGACAGCCCGATGGCTGCACTGATGGCTTTATAGCCGCTGCCCTTCATACGCATTTCCTGTATCTGCCTTGCCTGTGCGTCCGTCATCCGCTCCCCACTTCCTTTCCTGCACAATAAAAGGCCAAAAAACAGCATTTTTGCACTGCTTTTTGACCCCAAAAAATCCTCATTTTCCTTATAATATGGCAAAAGAAAATCGCCGTTTCTACATAATATGACCATTTTGCGAAAATATCTGACCGCCTTTCCTATCCCCCCTGTTTAATTCTGCGAAAATTCACGCAAAGGGGGCCATCGGTCTTCAGCGGTTCACTCCGTAGAGATTTTGATACCCCCACGGTCTGCCATCAGAACCGATACTCAGGATTGTTATCCTCGTTCCATGTCTTTTTATCATGACAGGGCTTGCACAGGCTCTGCCAGTTCTTCTCGTCCCAGAACAGAACGGGATCACCACGGTGTGGCTTCACATGGTCGACAACGGTTGCGGTCACTGCCCTGCCTTCCTTCATGCACTGCACGCACAAAGGATGTGCTTTTAAGTACCTCGCCCTTGCCTTCTGCCACCGCCTATTGTAACCACGCTTACTGCTGCTCGCCCTGTCACCACGGTGCAGTGCTTCATGCTCCTCACAGTACAGACCGTCTGTCAGCTTCGGACATCCGGGATGTCTGCACGGTTTCTTTGGTTTCATCGGCATCTGCCATTCCTCCCTTCTATGTACACGGGCGGTGTGAAAGGATTGGAAAGACACCGCCTCCGGGCATAAAGAAAAGGAGCATTTCTGCTCCCTTCGATTTTTGCCATCTTAATCATAGCACCTGTAAAATAAAAAGTCAGTACACCTTTAGTGCACCTCTAGTACACCATCTGTTCACCATGCTTCTCGTTCTCAACGAAATACCGATATCCGTGCTGTTTCAAAATATTTCTAAGCATCTTTTCTAAACGATCAATATCATTAGATGCCGTATATTTAATGCACTCTAAGCTGATTCCATGCTGCTGACAATATTTCTTCTTTTTATCATCGTATTTTAGCTGACGCTCAAACCTGTCATTTATACTTTTATTGTCCGAACAATCGTCTGTTACGTATGTACCGAACTCATCATAATATCCTTTTTTATAATGGTGTGGTCCCTGTAATTCTATTGCCAGATCAAATATTGCTTTCCCAGTTTCGTCTACTGATTTTGACAATATGAAATCAAACCGAAGATTCTTTCCGGAATCTCCAACCAAGCCATCAAAGGATTTTTCCCGGATATAAGTAATTCCCAGTTGATCTAATATATCCATTGTTTTTGCTTCAAAAGATGAAACACCGTGACAGCTACAGCTTTTTTCCAGATAATACCCTCGTTCCTCATCATATGATATCTTCATGCTGGATGAAAGTATCTTCTCTTCCTTTCCACAAATCTGGCACACACAGGCATATTCTTTTGCAATTGTTACTACTGGTTTTCCATATTCCGGCTTATCTAAAGACAGATGCTGCATATCTGTACACTCTTTTATAAAATAACTGTCCCAGTATTGATTGGAAAAATTTCTTTTATATGACGGATCATAATGAACAACTGCCTCAAAATCATCATATCGATGTTCTTCTTCGTAGCGTTCCTGCTCCCGTCTTCTTCTCTCTTTATCGGCTTCATCCTGTTTTTTATCATATTGGAATGACAGCCTATAACTCTTCTTCTCTGTTTCCATTTCCATCTTTGAAAAAGCATTCATTTCCTGATGATACTTTTCATTATATGGTTTTTTACACTCAATGCTGCTCTCTAAATCACTATATTGATCCAGAATATTTTGTAAATATGAAATCATAGGTGACAGTGATTTTTTTCTATACCACTGCGCCCAGCGATTTGCAAATTTAATTGCATCGTCATTTTCCAGATTTTTTATAAAACGATGCTTTGGTGCAGTCATATCTGCTACCATAGCCTCTATTCTTTCCCGTCCATATTTTTTTACAAGCTGTTCCTTATCGTTATAAGAATATTTTCTATTCAATTCAGGGATCTGATTTGGAAATGATAATCCATCTGGGACTAAATAATCGCTTCCGTGATTTCTCTCATAATGATATTTTTTCTTACAACTTTCACAGAAAATCTCAACAGCCGTGTCATTCTCTTTTTCCTGTCCCCAGTCATTTGACAGATGTATCCTGTAAAATTGTAAGTAACCCCGACCACAAACGCATTTTGCACGATAAGGTTCTCTATAATCTTCTTCATAGGACATAAAATATCACACCTTCCCAATTTCACACATTAAAAGCATATTAAGATTTTACCATAGTGCAAACAAAAAAGACAGCCGTCTGACTGCCTTAATTGTACTCTGCATATGCACCTATCTGTATCTGAAGTGCCACGGTGATCTGTTCCATGACCATGTCATCCAGCACTTCCCCGATTCTGTCACCAAGCCTTGTCTTATCAAGTGTTTCCACCTGTTCCGCCAGAGCCATGCTCGGCTTATTCAGACCGCTGCCTTTGGGAATCTGCACATGGGTCGGAAGATACTTTTTCTTCCACACCCTTGCAGAAAGCGGAACGACCGTAACAACAGGGGAATGCTTATTTGCCTTATTGTTGCTTACCACCAGTGCCGGACGGACACCGCCTTGCTTGCTTCCATCTTTTTCTCCAAAATCCACATAATAAATATCTCCACGCTTACACATAAAAACCTCCTATCCGAGGACAAAGGCTTCCACCTGTCTGTCCCTCAGTTCATACTGTTTATCAAGTTCCTTCAATGCTGCTTTTCTGTACTTTGCTATCATCGTATGGCTCACATGGTATCTGTCCATCATGATGTCCCATGTCATGTCCTCATCCAGAAGATCCTTGATAATGCTTCTATGTCTTTCATCCAGTCCGTTCACTGCATGCTCGAAAAAATCTAGTTCTTCCTTCAGGAACATATATCTGTGGAAAAGGAATTCATACCACTCGTCATTCTCCCTTTCGATTGCTGTCCTGTACTTGATTGCTATGTTTGCCGTCTTATCAGAAAGAGTGCTGGTCTGCACCCTTTCCCCTTCCGGATGGGAATAGAGCATGGAATCGATCATGTCCTGTTCGCTCACTCCCTGAAACTGACGGAGCTGGAACTCAGTCACGGTCAGTTCCTTTTTCATGTTCTTATATTCCTTCATCATTACTTCTGCCGTCATCCACCATACCTCCAATCCTTGCCTTTACCGCTTCTATCATTGCATTCTGTGTATTGTCCTTCCTCTCGATTGCATGAAGGATATCCTCATCGACCGTCCCATCCGTTACCAGATGCTCTATGACAACCGTGTGTTTCTGCCCCTGTCTATAAAGTCTGGCATTAAGCTGCTGATATAACTCAAGAGACCATGTAAGTGAAAACCATACAATGGTTGAACCGCCCTCCTGAAGATTCAGTCCGTGTCCTGCCGATGCCGGATGGATCAGTGCAATAGGGATCTTTCCGGAATTCCAGTCATCAATGTCTTTCTTTGTATTGATATCCCTTGCCGGAAATCTCTTTAATATCCTCTCCCTGTCATGCTTGAACCAGTACGCAACCAGAAGCGGTTTCCCATTTGCCGATTCAATAAGGTCTTCCAAAGCATCCAGTTTTCTGGCATGGATATTTCTGACATTACCGGATTCATCATAGACAGCACCGTTTGCCATCTGCTGGAGCTTGTTGGAAAGTGCTGCTGCGTTTACCGCATCGATGTCCTGTCCTTCTCCGTATTCAAGGACCATCTCATCTGCCATCCTGTCATAAAGAGCCTGTTCTGATTCTGACATGGTAACGGATACACGGTTGCTTACACGCTCCGGCATATCAAGATAATCAACAGCCTTCATGGAAATGCTGATATCAGAGATCAGCTCATATATTTTTTCTTCAGCGCCTTCCCTCGGCTTGTAGGAAAAGATGATCTCACGGTTACGCTTATCCGGAACAAAGAACCTGTCACGGTATCCACTGATGAATCTCCCAAGCCTCTGCCCCATATCAAGAATCCCTATCTCCGCCCACAAGTCCATAAGATTTCCCGGTGTTCCGGTAAGTCCGACCACCCACTTTGCCATCGGCCTTACTTTTTTCAGGTCTTTGAACCTCTGTGCCTTTGGGGACTTGAAGCTTGACAGCTCATCGATCACGACCATGTCAAAATCAAAAAATATGTTTTTTGTCATCCAGGAAACATTGTCCCTTCCGATGATCGTCACATCGGCTCCCGACAGAAGAGCTTCCTTTCTCTGCCCTGCAGTTCCCATTGCCACGGCAAATGTCATGCCGTAAAGATGCTCCCACTTTTTTATCTCTGCCGGCCATGTGGTCTCTGCCACACGTTTTGGTGCAATCACCAACACCCGCCTTACTTCAAAATAATCAAACAGCAGAAGCCACAGTGCCGTGAGCGTGATGACCGTTTTTCCAAGTCCCATGTCAAGGATCAGGCAGCTCACGGGATGTTCGATTATAAAATCTGTTGCATACTGCTGATAATCATGTGCTTTGTATTTCATCAAGGATACCTCCGATCTGTTCGATATTATCAACTACATAAACGGGGAAGCCTAACCTCTCAAGCATCCTCTTTCTCTTCAGCTGAAGAGGTCTCGGCTTCTTCCCCGGTGCTTTCAGTTCCACAAATGCCATTTTCCCGTCCGGCATCAGGACGATGCGGTCAGGCACTCCATTCATACCGGGTGATACGAATTTTAATGCCAGGCCGTTACGCTTTTTTGCTTCTTCCCTCAAATGTCTCTCTACTGTACTTTCTAGCAAAACCAGATACCTCCTTTGCCGATTGCGGTTGCCATATGCCTTTAACTCCTATACGCGCATATACACATGAATTGCTCTTTTTATCTTTATTTTTAATTCTCAACTGGATTTAATGGGAAACTGGGAAACTAAGAACCGCAACCCCTTATTTTCCAAGGTGTCAGCACGGTTTCCGACTACCGTTGCCCATCTGCATCTGGGAAACCTCGGAAACCGCCTAACGGGTTTCCTCTGGTTTCTCATCCATCCGCACAAAAGTCTTCTGCACTCCGTAAAGGGGGACTTTGGTCTTGCCCGTGGTATTGGAATCATACTTCTTCCATCCCCCGATCTTGTTTAAGATGCCTTCGATCTCATAGGAATCTGCCTTCTTTAAGTTCTGGCGCTCCTTACCGAAGCACTCCACCCAGATCTCCATGATGCACACACGCTCACGCATGACCGTTCCCTTTACACCAACTGTCTCAAACTCACCACCGCCAAGGAATGCCCTTCTCTGGTAGATATCCATCGATGCCCAGTTATCCGGCAGCAGTCTGTCGAGGTAATCCTGCACAATTCCTTCACGGTCATCCGACTCCATTGCCTCCTGCTGCATCTTATATGCTTCCTCTGCCTCCGCACCTTTTAAGAACAGCTCCTCGCCTTCGTTATACAGATGGATTGCTTCTGCCCAGATCTGGTCGACACAGTCAAGCTCCCACGGATGGTGTTTTCCTATTCCTGGCACATGCACCGGCCAGAACCTTCTGTTTCCTGTTACGTCACGTAAAAATCCGCCCTCGGAGTTGGTGCTTCCCACGATGATGCATTTTCTTGGATGGGACTCTACATTGACTCCGTATGCCTGACGGAACTTATCATCCTGACGGGTGACAAAGGATTTTACTACCTCGACTTCCGTCTTGCGGATACCATTCATCTCGCTGATCTCAAGTATCCAGTTTCCGAGCAGCTTCTCGGCAGCAGTCTTATCCCTCATATCCGAAATGGATAAGGAATCCGAGAACCACTGCTTTCCAAGGATGGCAAAGAAAGTGGATTTTCCCATTCCCTGCGGACCGTTCAGCACGAGGATGGAGTCGAACTTTACTCCCGGCTTATAGATACGTGCTACCGCCGCCACCAGTGTCTTGCGGATGACTGCCCTTGTATACGGTGAATCTTTCGCACCGAAGTAGTCGATAAGCAGTGTATCGATACGCTCCTGTCCGTCCCAGTGAAGCGTTGCAAAATAATCCTTGATCGGATGATAAAGCCTGTCGGATGACACCACGGCAAGCAGTGCATCCTTAAACTTGGTCGGTGACCAGATCCCGTACACCCTCTCGAAATACACCTTTGCATTTGCAAGGTCGGAATCGTTCCATCCGGGCTTTACCTGTTTCCACGGAAGCGGACCGATGACATCAATGGTATCCTTGAACTCGTTATACACGATGTGTTTGAAATTCTCATCGTTGCGGATGATCAGTGCGATGTTCTGCAGTGTATCTTTGATGTTTCCCCTGCGGTCGAGTACCAGTTTATTCTGCCAGTCCTCATCCGGCTCTGCGGAAAATTCCTGTACTGCCAGCTCCTGTCTTTCTTTTGCAAGCGTGTTCTTTACTTCTTCATCTGCAGATACAAAATCCTGCATTGCTTTGAAAGAAGGGAGTTTTCCCGGCTCTGTCCCTTCGGCTGCCCTTGCATCCTTGTCCCCGAATTTATGAAGCCTTACCACATCAAACGCATTCATCAGCTTTCCGCAGCATGGATCTGTGGCATGGTGGCTGTATACGAACAGGTCATCGTAGACCACGACTCCGGCAGCCGAATCCGCCGGGATATAATCATATCTACCGGGGATTGCCCTTGAATGCCTGTACACATCCGGGATGAATTTATCAATAGCCTGTGTCACCGTGTATGTCCGGTTGAATGCCCCGATCAGTCCGTCCTTCGAAAGCGGGTCTGCCTGTTTTTTTATATTCCTCTGTACCACGGATGCCTGACGGTTGCTTACCGGCCATGCGGATACATCATGCCAGTCCTTGTAACGTGACAGCACTTCATCGGGATCAACTTCGTCCCCCTCGATTTCCTGAAACACATACTCACCGTCACTGGAAGTACTCGGCCAGTACATGAGTCTTGATGGTTCATAGGTGGAATCATCAAAAAGCTCGATACCGATATCCGATGCAAGCATACGGCTGACTGCCCCGTACTCATCGGGTGTCACATCCCTTGTCAGGAATATGATGATACGCAGTCTCGGTTTCTCCGGCGTATGCTTATGTGTGGAATACACCACCATCTTCATGTCAAAGAACATTTCCAGTTCATCTATGATGCCCTGTGTTCCGTAATCCATATCAAGCGTGATGGCGGATCTGGAAATCACGCAGTCCTTCTTCCTGCGTCCGCCCTTCAGCTTTCCAAGCACGAAACCTCCGACATCCTTGATATTGTCCTGCTGCCCTTTCGGCATCTTCCTGTACTGCTCCATTGTTTCCGCAGTATATTTTGTCTTGGACAGACGGCTGACAAAATCTTCGTATGCCATATCCGTGCAGTTAAACTTTTTATCCATTCTTGAGTTTCCGATTGATACAAACATGTTTCTGCCTCCTAATCTTTCTTGTAAAACGGACTTTCAAATCCGGCAGCCTTAAGCGGAAGCCCCTCACACCAGTCAGGGCATACCGCCATGATCTCATTTACTTCTTCCACCGAAGATGTCCCCTCCGGCACTTCAAGCACCACTTCATCATGGATGTGGCACACAATATCAAATCCCTTCTTTTCCAGACGCAGCATCGCTTCTGCCAGTACATCCCTTGCGGTTGCCTGAACGATGTTCTCACAGAATTTCGCCCCGTAAGATTCGATCCTCGTCCACTTGCGGTTCGTGCCGACACCTTCATAACTGACACTTTCCGAACCGAATCGGTTCACGGTCATCCTCGGTCTTACATAAGACAGCACCCTTCCTGACGGCAGTGCAATCTTTAACATCCCGGACTGGTAATATACCGTTACCCTTCCGACCGTTGTCATCTTCCGCTCCTTCACGGCTGCCTTTACCGCACCATCAATTTCATACCAGTAATTCACGATGTGCGGATTTGCCGTCCGCCACGACTGTACCAGCCCCTTCAGTTCCTCTTCTTCCACAAAATTTAATGCTCCCATGCTGACAAGCGCGCCTTCCGCACCGCCATACTGACAGGCGAGTGATGCCACTTTTCCCCTTGCACGGTACGGGCTTCCTTTTGTGATTTCTTCGATCGGGATATGGAACATCTTGGATGCCGTCTGCTCATAGATCTTTCCTGCACCACAGAACTCCTCCATGACCCATCCCTCTCCGGCAAGGTATCCCATGACTCTCGCCTCGATTGCGGAAAAGTCGCTGACGATGAATCTGCATCCCGGCTTTGCCACGAATGCGGTACGGATCAGTTCCGACAGCACCTCCGGGGTGGAACCGTACAAAAGCTCCACAAGGTCATATCTGCCTTCCTTTACGATGGAACGTGCCAGTTCCAGATCTTCCATGTGGTTCTGTGGAAGGTTGTGGATCTGTACAAGTCTGCCGGCCCATCTTCCTGTACGGTTGGCCCCGTAAAACTGTAATAATCCATGCACCCTCCCATCAGGGCAGACGGAGCGTTCCATTGCCTCATATTTCTTTACCGAGGTCTTTGACATGGAAAGCCTGAGCTTCATCATCTCGGATACTTCCCCTTCCGTTTTTTCCACCAGTTCTTCCACGGCAGCCTTGGCAAGGGAATCCACCTCAATGCCTTTTTCATTCAGCCAGTCCTTAAGCTGTGATACGCTGTTGGGATTTTCCAGTCCCGATATCTCATAGGCCCTCTTGGATGCTGCTTCCTTATATAAAAGGTCACACGCCACTGCATGGCTGATCAGTTCACGGTCAACCATGATTCCACGGTCATTGATCCTCTGGTCCATGCAGTAAAGCTCCTGTTCCCTGTCTGTTATAGGGAATTTCGCCAGCTTATTTCTGATCTGTTTTTCCACATCCACGTCACGGATGCAGTATGTCTTGAACAGCTCCCATTTCTCAGGAGCATCAGATGGAAGGTTTCTTGTCCTGCCCCCGTTTGCCTTGGTAGGCTTGCACGGCATACAGAAATAGCGGATGAGGTCTTTTCCTTCCGACATTTTCTTCTTATCAAGGTTGAGTGCTTTCCCCACACCTTCCAGTGACAGCGGGAGCGACAGCATGGAGGCCTGAACTGCCGTGCATCTCCATCCTTCCGGCTTTAAGGAAAGCCCGAAGAATCGGTTGATACAGTTACGCTCAAAGGCAGCATTGAATGCTGTTTTTACCACGGAATCATCCATAAGGCATTCCATGATCTCATCCGGCATCGTCTGCCCGGATGCAAGGTCAATGATCCTTGTCGGTTCGTCATTCAGACTGTATGCAAATAAAAGAATCTCGAACTGCTCCGATGCTGCATATCTATGTACTCCGCAGTCCGGGAGCGATACATCTGAGTAAGTTTCAATATCAATTGCAAGTGTGTCCATAAGCCTGTCCCTCCACTCTTTTCTTTATTCTGTTGATCCCCGTTCTTGCTGCTGCCATATTGCCGGACTTCATCTGCCCCTTGATGGTGCGGTATGTGTTATATGGGATATATTTCTTTATGCTGTTAAGCTCCTTCATCAGTTCTTCCATGAAATAACATATCCTTTATGTACACGGACGGTGGAAACCACCGCCCGGTTTAATACTGCCGTTATGCTCCTATGCGAGGAAATCATCCTCTGCATCCACTGCCTCGAACTCATCCTTGGCATTAGCTCTGGAACCGAGAGGCTCTCCGTCCCTTAACTTCTGTACATTTCCAAGTCCTGCTGCGATACCCTTATTTCCGTTGCTGTTGTAAGCGTAGAAAGTAATGGATACCCTTCCGTAGCAGCCGGAATATACCTCGCTCTGGTCAAGGATCGGCTGTACCTGTCTGTCCACGATCTGAGGGGCCTGTTTGCTGTTGGCGTTCAGGAACATGCTATCCGCATACGCCTCGTCTTCAGGTCTGTCAATGTCACCGTCTCTGAGCGGTGTCTTCAGGTTTGCCGGGATCTTACCGCCCCACTTGCCTTTACCTTCATCCTTTGCTACCTCAATTGCCTTCTTGATCTTGGCAATGGTCTCCTTATCATTCTTGTCGATGATGCAGGATACGGAATACTTCGGTTCGCTTCCGTTGATGGAGTCCGGCTCCCACAGGTGTGCATAGCTGAGTCTGCATGGTACGATTACTTTTGTTAAATTAGCTGTTGTCATAATTTAGTCCTCCTTAAAATCCGCTTCTGCGGTTGCTGTTTTAACTGCTTCTCTTTTATCTGAATCCGGCACCAGTGTGACCTTGCCGTCGGGCTTGTACACCAGTGAACCAAGGATCTCATTAAATTTCTTTTTGCCCATCAGCCTTTCCATCTCGGTAATGCCAATCAGGCTCTTTTTATAGATGTCCGTGTATCCGGCTTTCTGTGCTGCCTCTGCCACTTCATCTTCGTCCGTATATTTACGGTTGCTTCTTCCCAGAACGAGCTTGTATCCCGGCCATTCCTTGTGGTTGACCACCGCTTCATTCTGTGCGTAGGTGTAAACTTCTTCTGCCCATTTCTTCAGGGCATCTGCCTTGGAAAGAACCTCTGCAATTTCCTCATCCGACATAAGGGCCGGCTCGGCAAATTCCATCTGGGCAAGTTTCAGGTATCCCTCTGCCCTTGCACGGCATGTAAATCTTGCCTTGCAGAATCGGCAGTGGTCTCCGGCTTTAAACTCTCCCTCTCCGGCAAGAGCCTTTGCTGCTCCCAGTTCAAAAACATCCTTTCCCCATACAAGCAGCTCCTCGGCTGATATCTCCCAAGTGGAAAAATGTTCGATCCTCGGCTGGACGATGGTAAGTTCCACCGTGTCGATCTCATATAAGAAACCAAGCATGTCCAGAACTCCAAGTCCATAGATCATAAGCTGGACATTCTGTTCCGCATCGACCACCACGCCCTTGCCGAGCTTCAGATCGATAATGTGGATCTTATGGGAATCAACCACCACCATATCTGCAGTACCAAAGCAGTCCCTGATTCTGTGTGCAAGGCTGACCTTCAGTTCCACTCCGATGAATGGGTCATCACAATCCTTTCTTGCCTGTTCGATCTGGCCGATGTTATATTCCACATAATCATCCACTGCTTCAAGCAGCTCATCCGAATAATAATCAGATACAGGTCTTTTGGTTCTTTTCTTCAGATACTTATTGATGAGATACTCTGCCATCGCATGTCCGGCAGTACCCTCTGCTGCAAAGGGTGACTCTTCATCTGGGAACTGCTCCTCCAACAGTAACGATGGAGGGCATTCCAGACGTCTCTTGCCTGACGATGGCGAGTATCTTGCGTGGCCGCCCATTAAAGCACCTGTGCTTTCTCATACAGTTCCGACAGTTTTTCATCAGGAACATCTGACAGCTTCTGGAAACCGAACTGCTCGATCAGGTTCTTTACCTCTGAGGTCTTTCCTGATCTGGACTTGTCCGCAAGGAAAGCACGGACCGTCTTTCTGTCAACGGCTGTCTCCTTTGGGGCAACTTCATCCTTCGGTGTATCTGCCACAGGAGTTTCCTTCTTTTCTGCCTTCTTCACAGGCTTCTCTTCCTTTTTAGATGTATCTTTCTGTGCTGCGACCATCTTTCTGATTCCGGCAGCAATCTGTTCGTAGCCCTCGGCTACCAATAATAATGCTTCGCTCATGGCGTTCTCTCCTTTCAAATGCGTGCCAGTTTCACATCGCCTGTATACACATCAACTTTGTTTACACTGGACTTGTACTTTCCCCAATCCATCAGAATATGGAACGGGTACTCCTTTACAACGGCTGCTTTTTTCTTCTCTTTTCCACGGGTGACCATAATTCGGTCACCCTGATTCAGTCCGTAACGGACATTTACTCTTCCTGACATGGCGGATCTCCTATCTCATGAGCTTCTGCCCCTTGATCAGGGAACGGTACTCATCACTGGCACGGTCATCAATCGGAAGCGTTTTGACACAAATCTGTTCAAAATTTCTGTCATAAAGTCTTACAGGCTTCTTCATTTCCTTGGCATGTTCCAGTTCGAATCTCATGCCTTCCGTAATCTCAAAACCGAAAACATAGACCATATCGCATGTATCCATGAGTTCCAGTCCCATTTCAATTCCTGTCATTCTCTCGTTGGGATTCTTCTCATCAAGGAAGGTTGGAAAATAGATATGTGGTGCAACTGGGACATTCCCAGATTTGGCAACGATCTTTGCGTAATATGCTGCCTTCTTTTTGTTTTCCTCGATGTTGCCCTGATACGGGCTGCAGATAAAGATTTTCATCATAATAATTCATCCTTTCTCATTCGGCTCTCATGGCCGTGGTTTTCTCGTAATATAATGTTGCTGCATACGCAGTCCATAAATTTCATCTTTTCTTTACCGCCATCCTGTGATAGAATGACTGTAGTAAATGAGTTGTCCATATCAGATACTCTTCTGCCCGATGAGTGATATGAATGACTCGTTTTTCTTTTTATGGACTTTAACATTTCTCTACCTCTGTTTCTCATTGGTAAGTTTTTGCGTTCTTCTTAAACATTTGGTAAGTTCGTGGTTAAAAAAAATAGCATCGAACTCTGCAAAGGATAAGTTTAGCTGCTTTACAAGGATTAACATTTCCTCCGCTTTGAACTTATTCTCCTCACTGCACTCCTTATGACACATCGTTTTTTCCGTGATATTAAGGGCTTTTGCGAGTTCTTTCTGCTGAATTCCACGTTCCACACGCTTTGCTTTGAGAAGTCTTACATTCATATTTTTTCACCTGCCTTTCGTTTGCTGATGCTCATATCATATTAAACAAACGGTAAGTTGTCAACAGATAAATTACCATTGTTTTCCTGAAAACTTCTAAAAACCTTTATTTTACGGCACTTTTTCTAAAAAAATTTATTTTCCCTATTGACACAAATGGTAAGTTGAATTATACTTTTGGTAAATCAATAACTCAAGTATCCGTTTTAAGATAATTTTTTTAACTAACACAAAACTACAATTAAATGGATACATGAATTTGTATTATAGCTGTAGTGCTGGACTAGTTGAGCCAAAGTCAAAAGAGCAATTCAGTTAGTGCTGAAACTTAACCTGAAGGGCCGGTTAACCACCTGTAATCCTTCCGCAATTATTATCAACTAAAGCTCAGGCGGAGAGAGATTACTAAAGACAAGAGTACCCTTATAAAAAAAACGAAAGTAAGCCGAACACTGCAAAATGCCAAAGACGCAGAGCCAGAGTGCCATGCAGGAGCATATGCAAATCTAATTTAGAAAGAGGTAAACCACTATGAACGAGAATACTTTAGGAGGAAGGATTCTTGAGTTGTTGAAAAAAAATGACATGACTCAACGAGAACTAGCTGAGATCGTCGGAACGACTGAGGTTTCCATGTGCCGCTATATTAAGAACGAACGCACACCTAAAGGTCCTGTTATCGCCAATATAGCAAACGCATTACACACCACTTCCGATTACCTCCTCGGTACTGAAGAAGAAAATGACTTTGAAAGTGAATATTACAAAATTCACAGACTCATTGCCAGAAATGCTTCTCAAATGACTAACACCCAGAAGCGCGAATTAGTGAACGCTCTGTTTGAGTCGGATAGTCAGGAAGGATGATGCAATTTGTATCTGCCGGTTCAACGATACGAGCAGATTAAACACGAAGTCGTTGATATGTATGAAGAATGCGAAATCAGAACATTTCCCATTGACTGTTTTGAAATTGCCAACAGGTTATACTATATTTTAGTCCCCTATTCCCAATTGAATGACCATCAGTTGAGATTGGCAATGGAATACAGTTCCGAAGGATTTTCCGTATTGAGAAAAGTTTCTGAAACGGGAATGTACAGATATTACATCTTCTATAACGATTTCAACAGCTATGAACGTCAGAGATGGACTATTTTCCATGAAATTGGTCATATCTATCTCGGACACCATCTCCCGGATTGTACACTTACGAGAGATGAACAGGAAGCGGAAGCTAACTTCTTTGCGAAATACAGTATTGCCCCACCTCCGCTTATCAACACTGCGAAATGTGAGTCACCGTGGGAAATAGCAGCAAGGTTCTTTGTTTCCGAGCAGGCTTCGGTTTACATCTTCATATATTTTCAGAAATGGCTGACATATGGTCCGCCAGACTATGAAGAATACGAACTTGAAATGCTATCGCAATTTGGAATTGCGGCTTAAAACTGAATATTACAGGATGCAATATCTTGCATTTGTTACATAAAAAGTGCAAGGTATTGCCTTTTTGTCCCCTTAAAACCATGTATTTTTATCCAACGGGAGGTGATTTTACTTATGGAAGTGATAAAGACAGATGGTACTACGGTAGAATTTGATACCAGAAAAATTACAGAAGCCGTCCTTGCTGCTGTTGCAGACATTATGGAAGAAGTTGATGAAGAGTTTAATGCCGTCATTCAGGAACTTATCCATCGGATTAAGCACTCTCTCTCCAATCTCCATGAGTTCATCAGAAGATATCTTATGATGGCCAATGGCAGAAAAGAAAACCTTGACCGCTCAAGAATGCACACGCTGATCATTGCTGCTCTTTTGCTTTCATGTGTAAAGCATACCAGTACGCCATTTATGCTCTGCAGTGCAGTATTCATCGCAGTTTTGTTACATAAATGCGGTGGAAGGGAATCGGATGACCCTCTTCCAGTTGAATCATATTTTTTCTACAGTAACACTTTGTAAATTAACTATGCTCAACAGGAGGAATAAAATCATGAGACACGACAGCAAAGATTCCCATACCATGCCTGACCCTTTCAATTCTGCAATGCAGTCCTATATTGATTCAGATGAATATGAACAGGAGACTCAGGCTTACAACAAATTATACTTTTCATTTAGGAACAAATTGACATCCGAGGAACGTGCTGAATTTGATCAGTTAATGATCGAAAGCTACAAGTCTAACATGAAGCTTGCACGTAAAGCTTATCAGGAAGGACTTGCACGAACCTCTTCTAAAGAGGCGGTTATTAATGATGACCGGGAAATGTCATGTTAAAAATGAAGCCCAGCTTAATGAATTACTAAGCTGGGCCTGAATTTTGTGTTTATATGATTTTATTCAAAAAATACATTGGTTAGATAATTTTCCACTGTTCTGCTATTTTATTTCCTCATGATTTAATATTATAACTCTAGCTTCTGGATATCCATATGGCTGTCGGACAGATACTTTTCATATAATTCTGCTGCCGGGATCAAACGTATCTGGATATTTTCCAAACCCAAGGTTTCAAGCATTTTCATTTTTGCAATACCTTTTTTTACAATTGTGTTACCATCTGTTGGCATAAGAAAACAATTTCTTACATGTGTAATCCCATGCTCCTGAATAAAGTTTTTATATGCCAACTGATACAAATACTGTTTTGTCACGTCTCCGACACCCGGATTTCCGCGCAGTGATTTTCCCTTTTCAAGCTGAAGATTATAATATTTTGCATCAAATATGATAAACCAGTCCTGTCCATCTATACATGGTATGCTGATCAAATCAGGTATCAGGGTATCTGCCGCCTTTGCCTCTGTATCAATTCCTTGCCATATTGGTTTCTCTATAATATCAATTAGCTTCTGGCGTCTTTCCTTCTTTCCCTGATATTTCTCTGCAAGCGGTACTGTCATTTTAAGCTGGCACAGCATGGTATTCAGTTTATTATCAAATACTTCTGCACACGCTTTTTCCCACACTGCATGATATGCGGTCGTTCCAAACATACTGATACCGTCATTTTCATCAAGCATCTTTCTGTCTTGTGATATGTAAGCATACAGTGTTTTCAGAAGTATCTGCCTGTGCGTATTAAACTGCAGATTCAGCTCTTTGATAATCCTTTCAAGTATGTACTCCTTGTCTCCAAAATCCTCCAAGGTTTCTTCTGACAATTCTATTCTGTCCATATCAAAGAGTTCATCCAACTGGGCTGCATGAAGCTGTTTAGAGCATTCCGTAAGCACACATTCATGAAGTCTTTTGAAATAATCCATATCATCTTCTACAGATTTCTCTGTATACAATTCCATATAATATGGCCGATTATCCTCTATCAGTGCAAAACTCTCATCAATAGTCTTTCTCCAGAGAATCTCTCCTTCTCCATTTACTTCAATGATGTCCTCGCTGTTCGTGTAGATACCATATTCATAATAGTCATTAATGAGGAACAGTATGACGGCAAGAATATTAAAACTCCTATTCTCACCATCACCATTAAACACATTAATAATCTGTTCTTCGGAACGACTGTAGCGCTCCAGAACTTTAACAACCTGTTTCATTTCATCCAGAACATCATCATCTTTCTTTGACAGCAGATATTTTGGATACACCTTTATGACACGACTTCCACAGGTGATGACTCCAACATAAGTAAATACATACAAGCAGTCACCACTCTCAGCCGTTTCATCGGTGATTTCTATATCATCATCTACAAGGTCAGACATTTCAAGCTGATCATCGGTATTCTTTACGCTCTTCAATACCCCATATGCCTTGAGATTTTTTATAAATTTTTCTACTCCGTCTTCGTCAAAGGAAAACTTGCTTTTTAGGTCATTTTTCGTATAACGCTTTTGTTCCCTGACATACTGCGAAACAACTCTCATTATACCTCATCCCTTTGTTTATCATAAAAGTTTTCCTTGAAATTAGGCCCAAAGATTCCCATTCCCAGTTCATCAAAAGCATCGCACACAGACGAATATTTACTGTTATCACAGCCATCAAAGAATCTGTGCTTGCCCTGTTTTACTGCATCTTCATACAGATACATAATCACCTTGCTCTTGAATGCTGCTACAAATTTGTCCGTATCAATGATCATGCCGTTTTCATCGGATGCAATAATTTTCTTTGAAAGGAAAAATGGTCCCATCAGCTTGTCCTCGTTAATCTTAAACTGCTCTGATGACATTTTTGCGTTAATGGCTCTGCGGAGGATATTCCATTCAACAGGTTCATCACTTCCGGCAAGTTCTATTTTTCCAATGCCAGAAATCTTTTCCTCATTTTTATTAATGCCAAGATATTCAAAATTCCATCTTCTCTTAAATGCCGTGTCCATTGGAAATACACCCTGATCAGCACTGTTCATTGTAGACCAGATAAACATATTATTAGGAATCCGGATCTTCTGATAATTATCAGGAGTTCCCCCAAGTTGCTTTGCAAGATATTTTCTTATATCCTCTGATGCCTGAATTTCATATTCACTGACTCCATCATCATCTCTGTCCAACAACTGGAATACATCACCAAATACGGCTGCCACTTTTGCTCGGTTTATCTCTTCAATAAGCAGAAGATGCGGCTGTGGATTTTCTGTTCTTCCACTCTTAAGAGCTTCTACATAAACACGCATGAACGGTCCCGGCACAAAATCATATCTGATTTTTTCATCAGTTCCCATAACGGGCTTATATGTACCGACAAACTGTGAATATGAATAATCAGGATGGAATGTAACACGTTCATAAGAACCATTTGTGTTCTTCAGCAAGTCCTCACAATCCTCTTTCAATTCATAGCTCTTTCCAGTACCCGGAGCGCCAAAAACAATGCGGTTTCTTTCATATTTTGTTTCTAGTTCTGTGTTAAATACTAATGGCATATAAGCCTCCTCCGATTCCTGATTTTCAGATTCATCTGACACAGTGTCTTCCACATAATCTTCCGGCAAATACGGTCTGTTATCGTACATTTCTAAATACTCGTATAAGCAGTTTTTTCTTATAACAGAAATATATATTCCTAATCTATTCTTAATTCTTTCATATTCTTTTGATGGAATGTAATCATTTGGAATAATTATCTGATTCCCCGGACCATTTCTTGCTCCATTTTTTGTCCCAGATATCTTTTCTATAATTGTTTCGTTACACTCTAAGCTAAATATATACTCATTATATTTATCTACCTGATCATTAACGCCAAAGCAAAAGTATTTCAACCCGTTTTCTATCGCATATCGCCAAGCCACGCCGCGTTCATATGCACCACTATCTCTTGTATCAAAATAATTTTTTGTATTATCCTGCTTGTGTACTAATGGATATATAAAAATTACTACCTGTTCACCGGAATTTAAATCTACAACATATCCTCTATTTTTAGTATCTGCAATAACGCTTTTTTGATCATCTCTAATATTTAAATAGCCACTCAGTGTTTCGATTGCCTGCTGCGTTGTATATGCCATATGTCCGACCTCCTTCCATAGTTTTATTCATATTTACACAATATCTCATTTACTGCTTTAGCACAACACTTTGCAAATAAAGGTGGAACTGCATTTCCAATCATTTTGTACAACTCCATATTACTACCTTCAAAAATATAATCATCTGCAAACGTCTGCAGTCTAGCAGCCTCTCTAACAGTCAACGTTCTTTGCTGTTTAGAATCAGGATGGATATGTCGCAATCCATCTTTATACAAATGTGCAGGTATTAAATTACTAGGTTCATCCCATCTTAAAACATGGTATTTATGAACATTAGATACTTTTCCTGTCATTTTCGTATATAATTCTTTCAACGCCGCTATAGATGTATATTCATTTTTCCCTGTTTCTATATCCTCTGTGAGCAATTTAAAGATGCCAATATCTCTATCACTCTGCCACCTTGCTATATGATTTGGTATAGGTTCATTCGGCAATGTATGACGTGTTCTTGCCCCATTTACTTTCAGGTCATTTTCCATTGGATATAATTTGGGTAAATCACCGATTGCATCATACACCGTCTGTTTCTTTTTAACTTTATATTTAGGTAAAATATCTTTATAAAATTCTTCTACCACATGCTGTGCATTTGTACCAAATACATTTTTATTTACACCAAATATAATTATCCTCTTTCTATTCTGCGGCACTCCATACTCTGTAAAATCAATAATTGCATCATTCAAATTTGGTAATAGACAATATCCTGCTTTATCGAAACTTTCTCTAATTATTTCAATAATAGGTCGATCTCCCGGTTTTGCACTTAAAATGCCCGGAACATTTTCAAAAATAAAGGCTTTAGGATTATACCTTTCCAATACCGCTATATAACTTTCAAAAAGATAGTTGCGATAGTCATCCTTCATCCCATTTTCGTCTCTGACACGTCCTGCAATGGAATAGGCTTGACATGGTGGCCCACCAATAATAACATCTATACCCCCCGCATTATTTATCAGTTTATCCAACCCCACTGATGAACCATACTCTGGATCATCCTTCCAACCTAAAAACAAATCCTCTGTACGCTGAATATCAAATCTAAGCACTCTTTTATCAGCATCTTTATACTTCCATTTACTTTTAAGCCGATTCTCAAGATTTTTACATGGTGCTTTTTCCCATTCAACAGCAGCTATAGTATCATAGTAGCCTGATTGTTCAAATCCATCCATCAATCCGCCACATCCCGCAAATAAATCTATGGATTTTATCTTCTTATTTTTCATCGTCAGCATTCTCCTGAATTATTGCTAATAAAGCCTCTCCTAATGCTTGTCCCAAAAGAGGCGGAACAGCATTTCCAACCTGTCTACTTTGCTGTGTTTTCGTTCCAGTAAAAACAAAATCATCAGGAAAAGATTGCATTCTCGCACTTTCTCGCACAGTAGGGACTCTGTTGTATTCATAATGAAATAAATTTCTATGCCCCGTGTCAACTGTTCTCGCAGGCGCATTACCATTTAATCTAGTCCACGCCATATGGAATTTTCTGCTTTCTCCCCATCCCTCTGGAAGATCCTTATAATTTCCCCCTTCTGGGACAAGAGCTATTGTATCTTTTACCATTTGTGTATGATTTGTTCCCAAATGATTGTGTAATACCGTACATTTTCCTCTCATTAATCTTTGATATTCTGTTTGAGGTTCTTGTGTATATTCAGCTTTCTCTGCTCCTAAATCATTCTGTAAAGACGGCAAATCGCTAACTGCCGCACGGCACGTAATATAACTATCCGGCGTGAGTTTTACTTCTGGAAATTTAGGTTTGCCTATATCCTTCCTAATCCCCATAAAAATCAACCTTTTTCTAATTTGTGGTACGCCGTAGTCAGCTGCACAAAGGATTTTGCATTCTATATTATATCCCATCTTTTTAAATCTTCGTAAAATCTCATCCTTTATTTGCCCTTCATATAAGGTAGCCATTCCCGGAACATTTTCAATAATAAATGCTTTAGGCTGATACTGTTTTACCATTTCAATAACTGCTAAATACAATTTATTTCTTTCATCATCAAAATTTCTTGGTCCCGTTAATGAAAATCCCTGACAAGGTGGTCCTGCTATAATCACATCTATCGTCTGCTTCCCCGCAATCCTCTTAATTTCATCAAAAGTCTCTTGTTTAGACAAATCTGCATTTAATGCAATTGCTCCATTATGATTCTTTGCAAATGTATTTAATGCTGCCTGATCGTTATCAACTCCCACAAGAATCTTATATCCGGCATCCATGAAACCTTTTGAAAGTCCTCCACATCCAGCAAATAAGTCAATTGCGTTCATCTAAAAATTCCTCCATTATTCCTCTTTTATAAATTCACAAATGTCTGATATATCACAATCCAATTTGTTACATATTTTGAGTAATACATCCATACTTACCTGTTGGTTCTTACTCAGTTTCGCAAGTGTATTTGTGCCAATACCTGTTAATGTTCTAAGATCACTTCTGTGTGGCATACCTTTATCTATCATTAATTTCCATAATTTATTATAGCTTACTTCCATCATGCACCTCCATATCTAAGCCAAACAGCGTCTTATTTATTATAAAGGGTGAAAGAAAATTTATCAACGGGGAAATAAAATATTTCAGTTTCTATATTTTTACATTTTCAATATAAATGTATCTTTTATCCTTTATGTATGATATTATAGATAAAAAGGAGGTTCAGTATGGCTGTTTCATCAAATAACCTAAAACAATTAGTACTAAATAATGCTCAAAAAAGCGATGAGATAATTATAATAAGCGGTTTTTTCTCTGTAGATATTCTTGATATACTAGCACAAACAGGAATTCCTCTTACATTTTATTATGGAATGTATTTGAGAAATGGTATCTCTGCTGCTAATTATACCTATTTTCAGAAACTTGAAAGCAAATACTCTAATTTAACTATCAATATACCATTTGCCTACCATGTACATACAAAATGTTATATTTTCAAAAAGAATGGCAATATAAGAAACATATTAATTGGATCTGCTAATTGCTCAGGTTCCGCACTTGATACAACCCCATATAGCGAAATTCTTATGGACGTTACCGATACGGCTGATATTTTAGCCTTAGACTCTTACGCTAATGAAATACGAAAAACTTCCGTTCACTTTGATAATCCTTCAATAGTGCCCGGAGTATCTAGCAAAATAATGTCCCCCAAAAACAAGCATAAAATTTCCCCTCCTGAAAGTTGGAATAAATTCTCTGGCAATCCATTTTCTGCAAATATACCATTATATTACATGGATAATGGTATACCTAAAGTTCATCCTGCTGACGGATTAAATTGGGGATTGGGATCAAATCACCATTCCAAAACAAGCCCATATGCTGAAGCCTGCATACCTATTCGTAGTTTTATAATTGATAACTATCCAACATTAATTCCCTTCCAAGGAACAATTGGCTCTGGAACTGGCGGGAAAATAACAAGACGCCAAAGTGCAATTGATGTTTTATGGGATGACGGAACATCGATGCAAATGCATTTTGAAGGAAACGGTCCAAAACGCCCGACTCCCTCAAATAGAAAACCGGGTGATCCTTTTAGAGAATATCCGAAACAATTAACATCTTCTGGTGCCGGAATTGTTCTTGGCGAATACCTCAGAAAGAGACTTAATGTCAGCGGCCGAGTTCCGATAACCTATACCGATTTAGTAAATTATGGCCGTGATTATGTAACTTTTACACTAACAAATGCCGGAAACTATGAATTAGATTTTCATGTATAGAAAAGCAAAATGCACTATCAATTGATAGTGCATTTATTCTGCAAAGAATTATACCATTTTACAAATAAGTCTCGGTGCTTATATTTATCATACCATTCTTTCGTAAGCAAGACTCTATACTTGCCAAATTCAAAAATTGCTTTCTTGGGTGTATAATATCGTTGTCTTCCATTTACATAATGTGGTTTTTCTTCATTTTCGTCATATAACTTAAAAAAAGCCACACCCGCATTCTGCAAATTAAATAAGTCTTTACTATTACATGCTTGGGGATCTAATAAAATTTTCATTTGTTCGTCCGAAAAAACATACCCCGCATTTTCAAGGTTTAAAATAGATTGAAAAATGAAGTCACCTACACCAACAACATCTTTTGGTAAATCGGGTATCTGTATCTTGTCACCCTCTTCCTTTACGTCTTCAGGTGATTTTTTCTCTACCGCTTTAGCTTCAAATACTTTATACCCCAATGCTCCTAATACTAACTCCGCCTGATCTATGTATTCCTCTAATTCGCTTTCTTTTTCTTCTGTTACAGTTCCAATCGTAGGCTCATTTCCATTTTGAACTTGAAACCGCCCCGCTGCCAATGCTTTATTATAAAAGCGATTTTCTAAATAGGAAATATCTGTTCTTCCCAAAGAATTATCCTGTCTCGTAAAAATTACTACTTCATCCCAACAATCCTTATATTTATCTGTCTCATGATCAAGAATTCTTTGATGGATACCTTTCCCATTTTTCCTGACCTCGGCCTGTCCCACATAGACCATATTATTTCCAAAAAGGAAGTATACACCGCTCTGTCTGAAAGCCTCCAATTCTTTACACTCTGCTAAGAGCCTCCTTGGAATTTTATATGCGATTCCATTCCAATTGGATATTTTTGCTTTTATTTTTCCATTAGCTTCTCCATCTATAAGATATACACTTATAACTTTTCCCCTTGTCGCCACTTTTTCACTTCCTTAGTACACATAATTATATTAATTTTAGCAGCTTTAACAAAGGCGGTCAAGGTTCAGCATCATACACTTTTCACAGAAAAATTCAATCAATATCCGACTCCATCTTTAGATCAAATATGGTTTCCTCAATAACTTTTATACATTCATCTGTATTCTTTTTTATTTCTTTTCCCCAAAATCTAATCACTGTCCAACCTAAAAATAGCAACTCCTTATTCACTTCCTCATCACGTTCACGGTTTCTTGATATTTTAGGGACCCAGTACTCTGCATTATTTCCTGCTTCTAGCCTAGGTTTTAATACTTCCCAATCTTTTCCATGAAAAAATTCACTATCACAAAACACAGCAATTTTATATTTTGTAATGGCAATATCCGGTTTTCCCGGCAACTTCTTATAATTTTTTCTATACCGTATGCCTTTATTCCACAATGCTTTGCGTAGACATAATTCAATTGAAGTATTTTTCCCTTTTATATTTACCATATTTTTATGTCTTTGCTCTTTAGTCAAATTATCCATAGCACTCACCCCCGCTATTATATCACACTACTTCATTCTCTACTATGTATTCATTTGCTTTTGTAATGATCAAGCGTCCATCCTCGCACTTCACTTCAATCTGCTCTCCAATGTCAAATCCCAACTCCGACAGCCATTTTCCTTTCAGGACAATACTTGGTGTTCGCTTATATTGGTATCCGCTTGCTTCATAAACCTTCATTTCTCTATATTTTTTATATGCCATATTCACCTTCTCCTTTTGCCATTTTTTAGACTTCTGCCATAAGATTAAACTTACGCTGAATTATTGCTTCTTTTGCCAATTTATACATTTTGTGAAATACCCCCTTGAACAAGGGAAACGACAACGGGGAATAATTTCCTCGTCTAAGCACAGTTTTAGAATGTAAATTATAGCGATATGTAGTGGCACAAATGCCCAGTTTATGCGGGTTTCAGGCACTAGGGGGATATCCAACTTTAGAGTCTTAACACCCGATATGGCCATGACATGGGAAATTCCTCCCATCTGATAAAGAAGCTTCTGCTCCGGCTCCAAATCCTGCTTTTCGCCCAGCACTACCGCCTCGAACACCGGCGCCTGTCTGCCGGCACACCGCTGCAAAGATTCTGCAAGCGCAGCGCGGAGCTTCTGCAAAAACTGTTTCCAGGGCGCATAGTCTTTGGATTCCTTTTGTATCACTCCCTCCTTCAGATTGTAAAAAATATGCTGTGCCGCATAATAGCCTGCGCTGTCAAATTCCCCGGGATTGCGCGGTTTTGGAACCGGCTGCAGTCTTCCGGACAGCACAAGGACAGTCCCCGCCCTGAGGGACTTTTTTTCTTTTAAAAACGCTCTCACATGTTCTATGGGAATTTTCCGGGATTTCCGGATCAAAAAGACATTTTTCAGATAGACAGACTGTGCATATTGTGTGTCTGCGCTGTATTCCACCTCCCCGCAGATGGTGGCTTTTGGTGCATGTTTCGCCCACTCTTTCAGGCTCTTCGGCATAGGATTTCCTCCCGCAAGAGGAAACCCCAGCCCATGCGCCCCGCACAGCAGCACAAGCAGAAGCAGACACGCCAAACAGATCGGACGTCTTGTCATTGCACTCCTTTTTTTGCACTGGCGGCTTTTATTCTGCCGCGATCAATTCTTCATTTTTTTCAAAAAAGCTGTAAAGAGACAGGTCGGTTCCAAAAACCGCATCCTCTTCGCCGTCAATCAGAATCTGCACCTTGTCTGCATTTCCAAGGGCAAGAAGAGAATTTACCACCGAATATATGGGAATGTTCTGCTCCACAGAAAGCGCTGCATGAAGAAACGTTTCACTGAAATTCACATAGCAGATCCTGTCTGAGGTAGTTACAGACAGAATGCCCACTTCCTCCGGGATCGTCGGATAGTGCCCCTTATCCATGGGGCCCTTGGCAAGCTGCTCCAGCACCACCCGCTCTTTCGGCAGAGTTCCCTTATAATACACGCTCCTCTTCTCTTCCACAAGTCTGGTGCCCGTGCTGTCCGCAAAATACAGCGTAAAGGTATCATACCGGTAAGCATCCGCCTCCGCCCCCGACAGGGATACAAACGTCCCCTCTTTCATTTCGCCGATCGGCTGCCCCTTTGAGTCTCGAAGCTCTTCCCCGCCAACCAGAAATTTCACGGAATCAATGCCCGGCACACAGAGAAACGTCCGCACCACGCCGGAGCGCACCAGGATCTCTCTCGCCCGGCTCATCTTGCTGTAGCGGGTATTGAAGCTTATCTGCAGGACATTGTCAAGAATTTCGTAGGACGTCATCTGCACCTCGCTGGGCAGCAGCTTGATCGCCGTGTCAGAGGCTTCCGTCTCATTGAGACGCCCCATCAGATCCTTTATCATAAAATCCGCATTTTCTTCCCGCGGCGTATACTTTTTCTGCACCAGATCCGTCTCACTGCTGTTGATCTCATAGTAATAATACTGGTGCGCCGCAGCCTGATTTTCCGCCGCACACACGGTCTGCATTTCAAAACCGCCAAAGCCAAGCCCCAGAAATGCCGCCGCCAGAAATGCGCATACTCTTTTTCTCATTTGGCACCTCCTAAGGAATGAAAGACAGAGGAATGCGGACCGAAAACGTGGTTCCTTCCCCTTCTTTGCTGAACACTTTGATCGTTCCATGATGCATGCCGATAGAGCTTCTGGTAATGGCAAGCCCCAAACCGGTTCCGCCGATTTCTTTGGAGTGAGATTTATCCACCCGGTAAAAGCGCTCAAAAATGCGCTCCAGGGAATCCTGCGGGATCCCCATGCCGGAGTCTGCCACAGTCACATAAAAATACTTGTGATCCGCATCCAGCGTCACCCGCACCCAGCCCTCTTTTACATTGTATTTGATTCCGTTTTCCACCAGATTGCTGATCGCAAGAGTGAGTTTTACCTCATCCACGTCCGCCTCCACCGGACGGAAACAATCCAGGATCAGGCTGACTCCCTGTTTGTCCGCAATGGGACGCAGACGCTTCAGGATGTTTTCCAGAAGTTGATTGATATCCATGCGGGTCACATTCAGATCGGAGGCCTTCTTGTCCATCTTGACCAGTGACAGCAGGTCCGAAATGATCTTGTTTTCCCGGTCAATCTCCGCCGTAATATCCTGCAGGAACTCCTGATACAGCTCCTCCGGAACACCCGACTGCCCCACCAGAGAATCTGCCAGGACTTTCATGGAGGTCATTGGTGTTTTCAGCTCATGGGACACGTTGGAAACAAATTCCTGACGGGATTCATCCAGCACCCGCATCCTGGTGAGCATCTTGTTAAAGGCCTCAGTGATCAGCTCTGTCTCGGTGTAGTCCGGAACGGAAATATCCTCATTCTGATAACCGTCCGTCAGATCCTCAATGGCCTTGGTCACCCGGGCAAAGGGCTTCACAAGCACGGTGGACAGCACATAGCCCAGGAAAATTGCCAGCGCCACGATCACACCGGTAATGAGGACTCCGGTCTGTTTCAGACCGTCAATGGTATCCGCGATCTCCTGCGTAGAAATGCTCACCAGCATGGCTCCCTGAAGCTGCTGCACCTCCGGACTCTTCACCGGTACGGATATCACCGCTATCTTCTCCTTTGAATTGTAGCGCTGAATGTTTTCCCCTTTAAAGCACTGGATGATCTGGGGTGAAACCAGGGTTCTTCCCTGATCTGCGCTGTAGGTATCCTTCACGATCTTAAAATCTCTGTCAACTACGAGAATTCTTCCGCCATAGGTATTACACAACGACTCCAGCTTGCTGTTTACCACCTGCGAGCTGGAGTCATTCAGATAATTCTCTCTGATCAACAGACTGCACAACATGTCGCATTGTCTCCTCACACTGTCCATACGCGTCTGCACAGCTTTTTCCTCGTAATTGGCGATCACAACCTGAGTGACAATAACGCTCGGTACACTTCCCAGTAGAATTAAGATGATCAGAATTCGAAAACGCAGACTTTTAAAAAAGTTGGTCTTCTTTTTCATAGACTATGCCTGAAAATAATATCCCACACCCCATTTGGTGTGCACATATTTCGGCTCACTGGGATTGGCCTCGATCTTCTCGCGCAGACGGCGGATATGTACATCCACGGTGCGCACGTCTCCCGGATACTCATAGCCCCACACGATATTCAGCAGATTCTCACGGCTGTAAACCTTGTTGGGATTAAAAACGAGAAGCTCCAGAACGTCAAATTCCTTCGCGGTCAGATTCACTTCCCTGCCTGCGATAAACACTCTGCGTCCTTCGCAGTCCATGCGCAGATCTGCAATCTCTATGGTTTTTGCCTTTTCTTTTTCTTCATGTTCTCCGCCGGAACGCCGCATGATCGCTTTGATGCGGGCTTTTACTTCAAGAATGTTAAAAGGCTTGGTAATGTAATCATCTGCTCCGTATTCCAGTCCCAGGATCTTGTCCATGTCCTCGCCCTTTGCCGTAAGCATCACGATGGGAACATTGGAAAACTCCCGCACCTGCTGGCACACCTCCATGCCGTCCATCTTCGGAAGCATCAGGTCCAGAAGAATAATGTCATACTTGTTCTCCCTGGCCTTTTCCACAGCCTCCTCGCCGTCATATGCGCAGTCAACCTCCATTCCGTCCTGCTCCAGGCTGAACCGGATGCCTTTCACGATCAGCTTCTCGTCATCCACTACCAACACTTTTTTTGCCATTTCGCTCTCCTTACTCTACCACAATGTCGTCTTTTATCTTCGTAAAAGTGCCCTCTTTTATTCCCGGCACGTTCATCAGCTCCTCCACGGAGGAAAAGCCTCCGTTTTCCTCTCTGTACGCGATGATCGCTCTGGCCTTCGAAGGCCCGATCCCGCTCAGATTTCCGAGAGCTGTCTCATCTGCCGTGTTCAGGTTTACTCTGCCTTCCTCTGCCGCTTCCGATGCTTCCCCATCCTTACTCTTCGCAGGAAGCTGCCCCCTTTCGGCCTCCTCCTTTGTGGGAATGTACACCTGTTGCCCGTCTGTGAGAAGCTGCGCCTGATTCACATATCCGACAGCCGCTTCCGGCAGAAAGCCTCCCACAGCCTCGATCGCCTCAAATACCCGGCTTCCGGCAGGAAGCTCGATCACACCCGGCTCACTCACCGCGCCGCACACATCCACAAAAATCGGCTGCGGCTCCGGCACAGGTGTCTGAGACGGCTCCGGCGCAGAAGGATTTTCCGCCGGCGTTTCCGTAACAGTCTCGGTTTCTGTATCTTCTGTCCCGCTGTCCGACAGCTCCTCTTCAAATATCACATCTGTTTTGCGGGCGCAGCCGGTCAGACCCGCCGCCGCAAAAAAAGCTGCTGCCGCACAGGACACAAATAAAGTTTGGTCTTTTTTCATATGACGGTTCACTCCTTTTCCCTTTATCCGGGCAGGCGTCCGTCCATATTTCTCCACATCTCATTGTAACGAAACTTTAAAAAATTTACAATAGCAATCTGCCATTTTTTTATTTTCCGGGCAGCTTGAAAATAATGATCCCCACAATAGAAATCGCCATTCCCAGCACTTTTCTCCACACAAAGGGCTGCCGCTCCACGCCAAACAGGCCGAACAGCTCTATGAGATAGGCCACCGCAAGCTGGGAGATCACAATGAGCATCGCCGCCTTGGCCGGCCCCAGAGAGCTCATGCTCTGGATCACGGTCACGGTAATGAACGCTCCAATCACACCGCCAAGCAGCGTATATTTATTTTCCACCTGCCAGAGCGCTCCCACATTCTGCCGTCCGGTAAACAGCCAGGCAAGAACGCACACCGCAAACGCCGACAGCTGTACCCACCCGGTAGATACCCAAAGACTGCTCTGTTTCGTCACCTCCGTGTTAAAAACTCCCTGTACGCTCATCAGCGCGCCGGACAAAAGCGCAATTAGAATTCCCCACATACTGCTTCCTCCATATTCTTTTTTCCGCGCACGTTTCCATGCGCGAAAAGAGCTGAAACGAAATTCGTCACAGCTCTTTTTGTTTTCCACCAGTATATGCAGATTTATTTGAATTATACAGCTTCGCCCGAAGTTCCTTACTGCTCCCGGATCCGTTTGAGCGCCGTGGTAAATTTGATGGGATTGCCGTACTGAAGCGTTCCGAACCGGAACAGCTTGCCTGCCAGGAAACCGGCCGCCACACAGGAGGCCGCCAGCAGCACGCCGGAAAGGATAACCTCCCAGGAGGCCACCGTTCCCATGGCCACTCTCACAAACATGGCATTGCCGGAGGTAAACGGGATAAAGGAGGCCACTTTTACCAGGAGCCCGTCGCTGCTGTTCATCCCGAAAATGGCAACAAAGAAGGACACAATATACAGAAGCGTCACCGTTGTGGCGCTCTTGCTGATATCCTCTGTCCTGGAGACAAGCGCGCCCAGGATCCCGTAGATAAACGCATAGAGCAGATAGCTCAAAAGGCCGAACACCGCATAGGAAATCAGCACCCGCGCCGGAATGTGGAACAGAAAATCAAGCATTCCTCCCCAGTCTTCCCGAAAGAAATGATAGGAAAGAAATCCGCTTCCCAGGATCACAACGGTCTGAAGCACACCGGAAATGGCTCCTGCCAGAACCTTTCCAAAAATCAGACTGTTGGAATTCACACTGGTCACCAGGATCTCGATGGCCCGGTTGCTCTTCTCCGTTGTGACAGAGGTGGCGATCATCTGTCCGTAGAGAAGGATCAGGAAATAGGTGACAAAGATGAGCACATAGGTGTACATATAATTGCCTGCGCTGTTTTTGCCCAGGATCTCAGGACTTACATTGACCTGTACGTTGTCCGCCTGCGCGATTTCCTCCGCAGTCAGCCCTTTTTCCAGAAAGTACTCCTGCTTCTGATACATGGTGTAGGTCTCGGCAAATTTTTCGGAAAGATGGTCGTACACTTCCAGATTATTCACCACATACGTAACCTCTCCCGGCGCGTTCAGCACAAATCCCGCTTCCACTGTTCCTGTTTTTACAAAATCTTTTACCGCTTCCGTGCTGTCCGCCTTCACCCATTCTGTCTCCGGCAGCATGGACAGCAGCGACTCCTCATCCGCAATGGCTCCGTCCTCGGCATAAAATGCCAATGTCGTCTGGTTCTTGGGATCTCCGGCATCTGCCCCGCTGTGATCCCCTTCTTCCAAAAGGCCGGGGATCAAAGTCGGCACGATGATCACGCCCGCCATAAGGATCGCCAGTATCAGCGTGGTCACAGTAAAGCTCTTATTCTTGAAATAATTATTCAGCTCAAATTTTAATACGGTCAAAAACTGTTTCATGCCTCATCTCCTGCCCTTTCCACAAAAATATCATTCAGCGACGGCTCATACATTCCAAAAAACTCCACGTCCACATCCTGCTCCACCAGTCTCTCCAGGATACGCGGCTTGTTTTCCGGCGCTGTTTTTCTGACGATCACGCGGTCCTTCTGTACCTTTTCCACCTCAAGCAGATCGGCGAAGCTGTCTTTTAACCGCAGGCTCAGCTCCTGCGGTTCTTCCTCCAGGCTGGACAGCACCAGACGGTCCCGCCCGAATTCCCGCTTAATGTCCTTTAAGTCACCGGAGAGCACCACCTCTCCGTGGTTGAGGATCACAATGTCCTCGCAGAATTCTTCCACGTAGCTCATCTGATGGCTGGAGAATACCACCAGCTTCCCTTCTGTGATCTGCTCCCGGATCACATCCTTGAGAATCTGGGAATTCACCGGGTCAAGACCGGAAAAAGGTTCATCCAGGATCACGATGTCCGGGTCGCACAAAAGCGTCTGCGCCAGCTGTACTTTCTGCTGATTTCCCTTGGAAAGCGTCTCCAGCTTCCGCTCCGCGTACTCAGAAACCTCCAGCCGCGCAAGCCATTTGGCGGTTTTTTCCCGCGCCTCTCTGGCGCTTAGGCCCCGGAGCTGTCCCAGGTAGATCAGCTGCTCGTTTACCGTTTTCTTCGGGTACAGTCCTCTCTCCTCCGGAAGATAGCCAATACTGTGCTTTTTCGGGGAAAAGGGCTGTCCGTCCAGCAAAACGCTTCCCTGATCGCTCTTAAACACATCCATGAGGATCCGGATCGTGGTTGTCTTTCCTGCGCCGTTTCGCCCCAGAAGCCCCAGGGCGCTTCCGCTCTCCACTGCAAAGGATATGCCGTGCAGCACCTCCTTGCTGCCAAAGCTTTTGTGCAGATTTCTTACTTCCAGTTTCATACGTTTTTGTCCTCTCCTTCGATTTATTTTTCTCTGATACGTCTTCGGTTCGTCACACAGGCATGACAGTAAACCACCGCTGTGGCACACCAGATCACGCCTACCAGCACCACCGCCAGAACTCCTGTGTCCCACAGCATATGGGAAAGCATGGCGATCACCAGAAGCACACTGTACAGAGACATGTTAACGGTATACGCCTTATACGCGCTCTTGTAGATCACCTCCCGCTCCTGCTCATCGCAGCTGGCCAGCCAGTCCTTTCTGAAATGTCTGGAAGCCGGATCTCCCAACCGTTCCGGATATGCCTTCTGCACGGTTTTTACCATGCGCACCTGCCAGAATCCCTCATAACAGTAAAGCAAAAGAAACAGAAGCGTCATTGTAAACGTCTGACTGCCGCTGCTGCTCTCAATATATCCGCGGGATACTACGGCAGACAGCAGTACCGCGCCGATCACCATGCTGAAATAGCTCATAACCGTTCCCCAGGCACCGGTAACCTCAAAGGCGTCGTCCAGCACATCTGCCTCCTCATCCTCTGCGTTTTCAAGGCTTTTTACAAGGCTTCTCTGCTTCCAGAGATTGTATTCTCCCACAAGCACAGACAGCACCATAAGTGCTCCCATTATCCACAGCACCTGCTCCTGCACAAAGGTATAAATTGCGCCAAAGCCCTGCTCTCCCAAGCTGTCCAGTCCAAACATATTGATGCTTCCGCCAATGACCGCTCCCACAGATGCCGATGCCAGGATCAACAGTCCGTATTTCAGATAGCTGTTCATTTTTTTCTTTTTCTTCATGTCACTCATCCTCCTCACTATAGGAAAAAATGTCCTCCACCGTAACCTGGCAGATATGCGCAAGCTTCAGCGCCAGGGTGACGGATGGAGAGTAATCGCCTCGTTCGATCAGACTGATGGTCTGGCGGGACACTCCTGCAAGTTTTCCCATTTCATGCTGGTTGATACCAAGACGGGCTCTGTGCTCCTTCAGTCGGTTCTCCAATGCCATACCATTTTTACCCCCCCCCCTATATTTTTGCAATATTTTCTTGTCAGTTTGACAACTTTATTTGTCAAAAAACTTGTACTCACTATAACATTGACAAAGAAAGTTGTCAATAGCTGAGTTGAAAAAGTGACTTCGCTGTCCATAGGATTGACAATATCCTCTGGCAAACGTTCTATCTGCATTCTTCTGAAAATGGGAAAACTGGCCGAACGGCCGAATAAAGACCTGAGCCGGTCTCTGCTGACATTCAGTTAAGACCTGGAATACACGTCCCATTCTGAGCAGGATGCCCAGAACGGGACGTGTATTAATCGCTGCTATTCCAATAAATCTTCCGCTTTGCAGCCAAGTGATTGTGCTAATGCAAATAAGCTGCTTGCAGTTGCTTTATTTATATCCTTTGCTCGTTGCTCATATTGCTGAATCATTCGGAGTGTTACCCCCGATTTTTCAGACAGCTCTTTTTGTGAAAGTCCGACTGCCTTGCGTACTGTCTGTAATTTTGCAGGTAATTTTTTACGTTTCCGTATTGAATTTGCTATGTCAACAAACTTTTCCTCGGATGCTTCGTGCAGGGTAGGGTACAGCTTATAAATTTCACTCATAGGAAGATATTTTTTGATTTCTTTAAAGCTTTTTCCTGTATTCCATTGATAAAAAGCAAGTATCCAGCCGCACCAATATTCAGGTGAATAGTCATATTCCGTCTGCGGGGCAGACAAATCCGTTTTTTTCTCTGTGCGGTTTAAAACTTCCCATACAAGCTCTGTTCCGGAAAGACCGGATACAAATTTCGGAGCACCAACAGCAAATTGTTCTGCAATACCGCTTACAATAAACATATCAAGAAAATCGTCCATAGAGATATTCAAGACGGCTGCAGAATAATCAAACGCTTCCCCAAGGTTTCTCATTGCATCATTCAGATAGATCTCATCGTAAGCGTACATCATCACCTGTCATTTCCTCCTTAATAATATCTCTCATATAAATACCATTCACATCTTCTTTTTCAAGTTCTGCAAAGAAAGCATTCCGAGCTTCCTCATCTCTCATTTTTCTGCGAGCATAGTAAATAGTATTATCTGCCAGTTCGGCAGATTGAAACATTAATTGATCGAATGCTTTTTCGGTTTTTAAAACATATTGCTCTCCGAGTTTGCCAAGACGCATTGCATAATTTAACTGACTCAAAGATATTTCGTTGCTTATAAAGGCTCTTGCGAAGGAAAAATAGGAATCATCTGCACGATAGCCGATAATTAAATCATATTTGCTGATATCAATTAAAAAGTGTTCCTTCAACCACTGGACACTCCTGCGCGCAATAGGCGTTGACACACGGAAACGGCGATTTTCCATAAGCAGTGCAAGCCAATGAAGAATGGTATATTCCTCTGAAGATAAATTTAAAATCTTCAAACCGGAGGTGTCAAGTTCATATGTGTTCGCAAATCCGTCAACGCCTTCATTGCAGGACCATTCCTTTGCGAGTTCTATATGTTCAGTACAATAAAAGCCCTGCCCATAATCGTTATAAGTCTTCCCTTTGCCGAAAAGAGGTTTTTCAATTTTTTCGTTTGAACCGTGATATAAAACAGTTTTACTCATAACAGTTCTCCTTATATCTATCTCCAAAGAGTCACCTGAATATATTGTATCTCCAAAGAGTCAGTTTGTCAATAATAACAAAAAGACGGCAAAAAATCCCGGCGGGCTTTTTCCTTCAAAAGTTCGATAAAGCTCGTTCCTGTAAAGCAAAAACGAGAGCATCCATAACCATCAGATTTGACAGTTTACGAAGCTCTCGTCTTTATAATGCAAAAAATTTTAACCTTTTACTGCCCCTGCCATACCATTGACAAAGTATTTCTGGAATACCAGGTATACTATCAATACAGGAATGATCGTCATCAGCACTCCGGCGTTCAGAAGACCATAATTTACGCTAAACTCGCCGAAGAAACTCATCAGACCATTGGGAACCGTCTTCATGGAATCTGTTGTGATCAGGACACTCTGTACCATAAATTCGTTCCAGGTATTCAAAAAGTCAATGATAAATACGGTTGCGATCGCAGGCTTTGCCAGTGGCAGGATCACATTTATAAACAAACGTGTATTCCCGCATCCGTCAATATAAGCCGCCTCGTCCAGTTCTTTTGGAATCCCCTTAAAAAAGCCCCGGAAGATCAATGTTCCCAAAGGAATACCAAATCCAACATACGACAGGATCAAACATAAATACGTGTTTGTCAGCCCCAGACGGGAATAAAGAATATTTAACGGAATTAATACGCTCTGCAGAGGCAGCATCATTCCAACTAATACAAAGATAAAAATTGCACGGCTGTGAGGGATCTTCAGTCTTGTCAGAGCAAACGCCAGCAGCGAGGAGCAGATAATACCCAAGGGCACCTTGACAAAACATACGATCAGGCCATTTTTCATATAGAGCCCCAGATCTCCGGTAACCCACGCATCCTTAAAATTGCTCCACTGCAAAACCTCCGGCAGCTCAAAAAGACCTGCCCCACTGTAAAAGTCGGACGTCCCTTTCAGCGCTGTCAAAAACACCGTAAAAATCGGGATCAGCCAAATGATGGCAAAAAATGATAAAAGTATATAAAATATAATGTCTTTTCCGGTTCGTTTCTTTTTACTTTTTCCCATCGCAACCCTCTCAGTCTTCCTTCGTCGTAAAAAGGACATACGGAATAATAATCACCATCATAACTGCCATCATAATCGTCGCCACTGTGCTTCCGGTTCCCAGATTTGAGTAGGAGAACGTCTGAGAATACATATACGATGCAAGTGTTTGTGTGGAGTTTGCCGGTCCGCCGCCTGTCATAACATAGATCACGTCATAAACCTTCATGGCCGCAATTACCAGTGTAGCAAACACGATCACAAAGGTTTCCTTCAACTGCGGAATTGTAATATGGATAAACAGGGAGATTTTTCCAGCTCCATCTACCTTTGCAGCCTCATACAGTTCCTGTGGGATTGCCTGAAGGCCAGCCAGAAAATACAGCATAGGCTGTCCTACTCCCTGCCAGAGAGCAGCAATAAATATACAATATAACGCAATTTTCGGATCTGATAACCATGTGATATTCAAATGTTCCAGACCGATCATTTTCAGAAATTCATCCAAGAAGCCCATTCCCGGATTATAAATCCATTTCCATATAATACCTACAACTACCCAGGACAACATATATGGAAAATAAAAAATAGCCCTGTATACTACACGCCCTTTAAAATGCCGGTTCAGAACCATTGCCAACGCCAATGCCACCGTTGTTGTAAAAATAACCGTAAGCGCAATCCAGATCAGGTTATTTTTCAGAGCAGTCTGAAATACGACATCTTTTGTAAACAGATTTACATAGTTCTTCAGCCCTACAAACGTCTTTTCTCCCAGACCATTCCACTTAAAGAAACTGAGCGATACCGAATACAAAGCGGGTCCGATCACAATCATACAGTAAATCAGCAGCGCAGGCATCATAAACAAGTATCTTGATTTTGTTTTTTTCAATGCCGGACCTCCTTTCCCACAAACAAGTTGATTTAATTCGGGTCAGCCTTTACAAGACTGACCCCTAATATGTATACGAAATTACTGATTTGCTTTGTAGCTCTCAACTGCCGCCTGTATCTGTGCTCCTGCATCCTCCGGTGTTGTCTGACCAAGAAGAACTGCATCCTGAATGGAGAAATACTGAGACATAACCTCTGCCGGGACTTTTAAATCCATAGTAGAGAATCCGCCCTTTGCTTCAATATCATCCAAAACGCCTTCTGCAAGCGCATAATTTTCCGGAAGCTCTGCCCCTGCAAGTGCAGTAGGCTGCTCTATTGCAGTATGTGCCGCCAGACTTTCATCACTGTAATAGTAATCCCAGAAAAGCATTGCTGCATCTAATTTTTCCTCAGAAAGCTCTGCATTGAACTGGCACATCTTTGCATATGCAGACATACGGCCGGTTCCCTCATCATTCGTTGGGAAAGCAAACCATCCGTATTTTGCAGAGTCATCTTCATTCGCAACAATCTCCGCTGCCATTCCCGGATTTTCCATAACCATAGCGGAACTTCCACTGTATACATACATCTTTGTTGTAGGTGCATCCGCTGTCAGAACATCTTTGGGGAAATATCCCTTATCATTCCACTCTTTCAATTTTGCAAATGCTTTGGCAACATTTTCAGATTCGCTCCAGTCTGCCTCCAAAGACAGAAGACTGTCATGCTCTTCCGCTCCGCAGTAATATTCCAAAAGCGCCTCTGCGTATCTCATAATATTTGCTCCGGCTCCTGCCGCGAAAGGTGTAACTCCGTTTTCTACCAATGTATCACAGGCAGTTTCCAGTTCAGCCAAGGTAGTCGGCACTTTGATCCCGTACTCTTCAAAAATATCTGCACGATAATACATGTCCAAGCTTACCAGATTTTGCGGAAGTCCAATGAGCTGTCCATTATAGCTGCACTGTTCAATTGCACCCTCCAGATACTTTTCCTCCCAGCCATTTTCCGCCGCATAGTCTGTCAAGTCCATGCAAAGGCCGTTTTCCGCATAAAACTCAGCCAGAACACCGCTCCAGTTATACCACATATCCGGAAGCGTTCCAGAAGAAGCCGCAATCTTGGTATTTGCTTTGATGTCATCAGAAGACATATAGGTAACATCAATTTTGATATTTGGATATTTTTTCATGAAATCTTCGATGATAGGCGCTTCTGCTGCCTCACGCCAAGACGGAGTCCAAAAAGTCAGTGTTACTTCTTCCTCTTCCGCAAAAGCCGGTACGGTGCTTCCCATAACGGATGCTGCAATAAGCGCTGCCGATGTCACAACTCCCAATACGTTCTTTCTCTTCATTTTCTTCTCCTTTTCCGGTCTCAGGACCTTGTGTTATATTTTATTTGTTTTTACAGGCAGGAACGGAACGGAATATTCTGCGGTGCCTCAAAACAGTCTTCAAATCCCCGTCTGTGATGATATGCCTTTTTGTCTTTATCTGCAGGATAAATATATTTTCCTCCCACTTCCCAGAAGAATGGATGGAATTGATAATCCAAACGATCTTTTTTCATCTCATAAAGAACTCGGATTTCATTCACATCCGCCATAAAGTTCGTCCATACATCATAATGTATAGGAATAACCACTTTGCATCTAAGTGCTTCTGCCATGCGCAGGATATCACAGGAAGTCATCTTATCTGCCATTCCCACCGGATTTTCTCCATAAGACCCAAAAGCCACATCTACGTCATAATCCTTGCCATGCTTCGCAAAATAAATAGAATAATGGGAATCCCCGCTATGGTAAATATTTCCACCCGGCGTTTTGATAAGATAGTTCACGGCCTTTTCATCCATGTCCGTAGGACAGATCCCCGTAAGCTCTTCCCGGTCTGCTTCCTGGGAATCCGTCGTCACGATGCAGGTTCTGTCAAAAGAATCCAGCGCCACAATCTCCAAATCCTTTATGCGTATGGTATCTCCCGGTTTCACCACAATGCACCGTTCTTCAGGAACCCCCCATTTTTTCCAAAGCTCCACAGATTTTTGGGGTCCTATGAAGGGAACCGGAATTTCTTTTCCATTTTCATCTGTAGTTGTCATCTGACTCTGAATCACATGCGCCGCATATTCTGCGCTCATATGATCCTGATGATAATGTGTAGCCAGTACTGCGTCCACCTGTTTCACCGCAAACGGGTCAAGCACAAATGGAACCGCTCTGAGATTCGGCTGCATCATTCTGGCACCGCACATGTTTGCCATTTGATGCCCTACCTTCATTTTCCCATTCCCGTGCGTTCTTTTTCCGTTTCCGCACCACAGGTCCACGGTTATGTTGCAGTTCCCCGGAGTTTTGATCCAGATTCCTGTACATCCCAGCCACCACATTGCCACATTTCCAGGCGGAACTACCTCTTGCTCGATTTCTTCGTTCAGCCAGGTGCCCCACTCCGGAAATGTGCTCATGATCCAGCTCTCTCGTGTCATTTCACTGATTTTACTCAAAACTCGCACCTCCTTTCAGTTCTATTTCCAATACCATGTCAATATCGTTATCCAGTGGATAGGTTCCCTGTGGAAGTTCTCCAAAATTTACAAATGTATAATCCGGAAAAAGCTCTGTTACCCAAGGCTTCACAATCTGAACCTCACTGTAATCCGAAAGCTTTCGGATGATTCGAATCTGTTCTGAAGGGATTTTTACCGGCACCGGCCCGATGCACTGTTCAAACAAATGCGCATAAATCTTATTGCCTTTTTTCGTGTAATATCCCCACTCCGGTTTTTCAAGACCAGCCTTTCCGCATCCGGTAATGGAATCGCCATACAGCGCAAACCACTGGCTCATTTCTTTCAGCACGTCCACAGACGGCTGGGGAATTCTGCCCCTCCCATCCGGGGAAACGTTCACCAGGAAATTTCCACCCTTGCTGGTACATTCCACCAACTTTCGAATCAAACATTTTGCAGTTTTATAATTTTCCTTTTTGGTAACATACCCCCAGTTATTATTCATCGTGCAGCTTGCTTCCCAGGGAAGATCCCGTCCCTCATCATCCTGCACGCCGTTGGGAGGAATGATCTGTTCCGGCGCCACAAAATCCCCACAGTACGGTGTCGGATTTGCCGTCCCTATGCTTCCCTTTGCCGAAGCATTACATTCCAGGCGGTTATTGATCACCAGATGCGGCTGAAGAGAACGCATCATGGTCACCAGCTCTGTTGCCTTCCATTTTTCTCCAACCATATCTCCATAAGAATTATCAAACCAGAAAAGGTCTATTTTTCCATAATTCGTGAGTAGTTCCCGCACCTGCGCATGCATATATTCCAAATAGCGGTTAATGTCATAAGAGTAGTCCTTATAGGCTTCATTATCCCGCATCGGATGATAAAGATCCCCATAGTGATGATAATCCGGATGATGCCAGTCAAACAGGGAATAATATAAACCTACCTTCAATCCTTCGGCCCGGAACGCCTCAACAAATTCTTTCACCAAATCCCGCCTGCACGGCGTGTTGGTTGATTTAAAATCTGTGTACGCTGAATCAAACAGGCAAAATCCTTCATGATGTTTTACGGTCAGCACCGCATATTTCATTCCGGCACCTTTGGCCAGTTTCGCCCATTCCCGCGGACAATAGTCTACAGGATCAAACACCTCAAAATACTTTTGATATTCTTCATCTGTAATTCTTTCATAGGAACGCTTCCATTCTCCCACTGCCGGAATTGAGTACAGTCCCCAGTGGATAAACATCCCGAATCTGTCATGCATAAACCACTTTACACGCTGTTCTCGTTCTTCCCGTATGTCTTTCAATGCTTTTGCTCCTTTCCTTCTAATGCTTTCGTTTAATCGTTCAATCATTCGTTTTTTTGTATGTTTGTACTATATCATACATTTATCTCTCCTTCAATATACAGTTTTTCCCAATATCATCCTTTTAAATTGTAACTTTTAACGATTTTTCATTCATTTAACATTTATATATGTTCTTTTTGATTCGATTTGAACTTTTATCCTTACTACTTGTTTAAATAAACAAAATAGATTATAATATTTATAGAACTATATAAATCCACTATTGGAGGAAGATTATGAACCAAAGCCGAGAAGTGATTCAGGAGCGTCAGCACCGGTTGCTGAACTACATCAAAAGCAACCGAATCATTAAGGTTTCAGATGCAAGCAAATATCTTGGGGTTTCTGATCTTACCATACGAAGAGATTTAGAAGCCATCAGCAAACAGCATCTGATCGAACGTTTTCACGGAGGCGCCCGGATTAAAAACCAAAATCCAGAATACGATATCCCCGTCTCCGAAAAAGAAAACCGGCACGAAGCCGAAAAAAAGATCATTGCACAAAAAGCCGCTTCTTTTGTCCATGACGGAGATACTGTTTTCCTAAACTCCGGCTCTACCACTTCATTGATCATGCGTTATCTGGACAATAAGAGCATACGCATTTTCACCAACAATGCATTGGCTCCTTCCTGCATCCGCAGCGAGCATACAGAACTCATTATCACCGGAGGGGAATGCCGCCTCAGCTCCAAGGCGCTTATTGGCACTTTTGCCAGCGACATGCTCAGCAAAGTATATACCAATACCTGCATTTTAGGCGTAAACGGCATCAGCAGTTCAAACGGCATCACAACTTCCAATTATCAGGAGGCGTCCATAAACGAACTGATGGTCACTCACTGCAAAGGAAAAGTCATCGTAGCCGCTGACAGCTCCAAAATAGGACAGACCTATCCTTTTGTAAGTATCGGAGTCAACAGCATTGATATGCTGATCACCGATTCCAATGCCAACCCGCTGGAACTGGAGCAGATCCGTCAATGCGGCGTTGAGGTAATTGTTGTAAATTAACCATCCACAATCTCATTTATATGTATTTTTGCTCTTGAATGTTCATAAAAAAAAGCATATAATGCATTTATAATCGTTCAATTATTCATTAGTTTCCCAAAATTTCAAATAGCCTAATTGAAACTTTTACAGGAGAATCTACTATGAATATTGAAAAAAAAATTATCGGTCATTTAAACAAATGTTATTCCATCGCTCCACTCCATTACCAGGAACACGACTTTTTTCTGGTTGCTGCTGAGAAACAGGATCCCTGCTATCTTTATGACTTGGAAGGGAACCAGATATCCAAAATATGGGATGGCCCTGGCGGTGTCATGAGTATGGTGCAGATTCCCGAAACAAACGGAGAATTTCTGGCAACTTTCCAGTTCTACTCTCCAAATGACTCCAAGGAAGCCAAAATCGTACGTGTTATCCCCAAAAAAGACGGAAGCTGGGCAACACAGATTCTGGCAGAGCTTCCCCATGTGCACCGTTTTGATATTCTCAAATGCAATGGCGCACATTTTCTCATTGCCTGCACCTTAAAATCCGGACATAATCATAAAGATGACTGGAGCTCTCCCGGCAAAGTATATGCAGCTCTCCTTCCGGAAGATTTATCCGGTATTTCAGAAAAAAATCCTCTGAAATTTACCGTTCTCAAGGACAACATGTTAAAAAATCACGGATACTGCCGTTGCCTGGAAAACGGGCAGGAAACCGCTCTCATTTCCTGCCAGGAAGGCGTTTTCCAGTTTTTTCCGCCGGAATCAGCAAACGAGCCATGGAAAATCCATTCTCTTCTCGATACCCCAGCCAGTGATGCAGTCCTTATTGATCTGGATGGCGACGGACAGAAAGAACTTTGTGTAATTTCCCCATTCCATGGAGAAAAAATTTCTATTTATGCCAACAAAGATTCTCAATACAAGAAAGTTTATGACTATCCGGAAGCGGCTGAATTTTCTCATGCGATCTGTGCCTGCACTCTTTGCGGTACACCTGCATTCGTCTTCGGGCATCGCAAGGGCAAACGCAATCTCGTTGCCATCACCTGGGATAAAACTTCAGGCACTTATAAAGAAACTTTGTTGGATGCAGACTGCGGACCTGCAAATGTGTTCTACTACCAAAAAAATCAGAAAGACATCCTCATTTCGACCAACAGAGAAATTGATGAGATCGCCATGTATCAAATAGACTGTTAATCGCAAAAATATCCCACGGAAATGTACACGTATCTGTACACAATCCGTGGGATATCTTTCTCTCTCTATTGCCGTTTTGCCAATTCTCCTGCTATGCCCAGCACTTTCCCCGCACATTTCTCATCCACGATCAGCGTATTCAAAAACCCGCCCCGGAGCGCCCCCAGGATTGCCTCAGCTTTACTTTCGCCGCATACCGCGCACACAACCTCCTTGCATTTCTGAATATCCGCCAGGCGGATCCCTATCATTTTTCCGGACAGTGAGGTTTCTATCTCGCGGCCCTCGATGTCGTAGAAATGTCCCCCGATATGCCCTACGGCGCCTTTTTGTTCCAATGTTTTCAGTGTTTTCTGGCTCAGGCAGTCGCTCCAGGACTGGTAGACAATCGAACCCACGCTCGTCAGGATGATATCCGCATGCGCCGCAAGTTCCAGGACGCTTCGGATGTTTTCCTCTTTGATCAGGCTGTCCCGCAAAGCCTTTTCCTTCACAAACAGGGGGGCATAAATGTAATAATATTTCCCGCCATAGGCAGAGGCAAGCTCTTTTGCCAGGTCCATGGCATCTTTTTCCGGCGTTTTAATGTTGGCAGCCCCCATAATGGGAACCACTGTCACAGGGATATTTTTCCGGTTATTGGTGCTGATATATTTTACAATACGGTACAGTGTATTTCCCCAGGAAATCCCAAGCACCATTCCCCGCTTCACCGCCGAATCCAGATAATAGGAAACCGCTTCCGCGATCTTCCCTGCGCCTTCGTCCGAATCCATTCCGGCTACAACGCGGATATTTTCCAGACCAAACGCGTTTTTGAGCTTCTGCTCATAATCTATATTTCTCTCCCAGGGCTCATGAATGTTGATCTCCACAATTCCCAGTTCTCTGGCTTCTTTCAGCATCCTGGATACTTTGGGTCTGGATATGTAAAGCCGTTCCGCAATCTGGCTCTGTGTTAAATCCGAGCAATAATACAAATTCGCCACCGCGGCCAAAATACTTTGTTTTTTCCGCGGGCTCATAGACTCATAATTTCTGATATCTTTCAACCGCATACCACCCCTTTTCTCCTAATGTAGCAGATTCTCTTTCTTTTGTAAACCAAGGGTTTGCGGTATGAACAAGGTATTTTTCAGATATCCCACCCTGCCTGGCGCATCTTTTTCGTGACGAACTGATGTGCCTCTGCAATTTTTTCTGTGGCCTGCTCCAACGTCTGATACCGGCTGTTGTCCGCCCACATTTCAATGAGGAACATCCCTTTATAATCCAGTTCCTTCAGCTTCTGGAAAATCTTTGTAAAAGGAACCTCTCCCTCGCCAAAGGGAACCTCTTTGAAAACGCCCGGCTTTGTCTCTTTTACGTGGATCGCAACCGTCTCCGCAATACCAAGCTCAAATTCTCCCGTCACATCTCTGCTGAAATTGCTGAGATTCCCCATATCCGGATATATCTTAAAATACGGCGACGGAATTTCCTTCAGATAATGCATCGCCCGCACAATTGTCCCTACAAACTCTGTATCCATAATTTCCATAGCCAGGATCACGCCCGCCCTGGAAGCCATGGCAACCGCCTCTTTCATCCCTTCCAGAAAAAACGCTCGGGTTTCTTCATCAGACGCTTCATAATATACATCATAGGTTGCCAGCTGGATACAGCGCACACCCAGTTTTACAGCCAGATTGATGCCTTTTTCCATAATGTCCATGGCTCGCTCCCTGATTTTGGGATCCTTGCTTCCAAAGGGATACCTGCGGTGTCCGCTCAGACACATCGTGGGAAAAGATATTCCGGTATAACGCATAATGGAACGCAGATTTTCAATTTCTTCATCCGTCCACTCCAGCCTTGCCAGCCTTTCGTCCGACTCATCTATGGATATTTCCATATAATCAAAGCCTGCATTTTTCGCAGCCTGAAGCTTTTCCTCCCAGGTGAACGAATTTGGCAGCGCTTTCTCATAGATTCCTATTGGATTTTTATGAATATCATACATTTTTTACTCCTCCCTTTATCCGCGGTTCCACATTTTACGGTAGGTCTGGTTCATTTCTTCTCTGCACTTTCCGTAAACCTCCGCTATTTCCCGGGAAGGACAATATTCTTTTGTCCTGTCCTTCCGACTGATCGCATCAAACGCATGCTCCACAGAGTCATAAATTCCAAGAGCAGAAGCCGCAATCATCAAAGCGCCTCTGGCTGTGGCGTCCGCCTTTCCTCTCCGTGTGATTTTTGTCCCGCAGACATTGCACAAAATTTCATTGAAGACCGGACTCTCCGTCAGCCCGCCGTTTGCGTAAATCGCAGAGATCTCAAGATATTTCTTTATGCTGTCCATTCCGTTGGCAAGCTCATAGCTGATCCCCTCAAGAATGCTGCGGAGCATATCCTGTTTTGTTGTCGCCAGGGTAACATTCGCAAACATTCCCTTTGCCTCATTGTTCCAGTCAGGCGTACTTCTGCCCTGAAAACAGGGTATGCACAGACAGCCGTTCGCCCCCGGAGGCACCTGCGCCAAATCCTTATTGATTTTTTCGTAATCGGCTTCTCCGCAGAACTCTTTTCTGAACCAGTCAAATGCAGAGCAGCAGGTCAGAACACTGGCCTCCAGGATATACTGCCCCTTCACCGAGGAAACGTTGCACACAATGTCCGGCTGCAGATGGTCCGGAACCCCCTCCGATGCCGCTTCCAGATATCCGCCCGTCCCCGCTGTTATGGACAGAATCCCCTTTTTTACAACGCCCTGCCCTACGGCGCCGCACTGCTGGTCTCCTCCCGCTGTAACAACCGGAATCCCCTCGCGGCACCCTGTGATTTTTGAAAACTCCCCGCAGGTCACCCCGCAGATGCTTCCCGGTTCCACCAGCGGACACAGTTTTTCTTTCTCAATATCAAAAAGACGCAAAAGCTCCGGCTCCCACTCACAGGTGCGAAGATTCATCAGAAGAGACCGGCTCCCATAGGTATGGTCTGTACAGACATTTCCTGTCATCCGATAGATCAGATAATCCGGAATCACCATAAATTTGCTGGTATTGCGGTAAATTTCCGGACAATGCTTTTTTATCCAGGACATTTTTCCTCCGGAAAATACCGGATTTGCCCTGGAGCCGCACAAAGAAACGATTTTTTCATTTTCCGGCTCCAGCCGGGCACAAATTTCATTGGCCCGCTTGTCCTGCCACATGATGGCGTTCTGCAGCGGATGCATATGCGCGTCTACCGGAATAACCGAAGAGCGCTGTGCTGTCAGCGATATACATTCTATATCCCAGCCCTGTTCCCGGGCTTTTGCCGAGAGCTCTTTCACGATTTCATACAGCGCCTGTTCCCAGTCAGAAGGCGCCTGTTCCACACGCCCGTTTTGCCCGTAGCTGCTTTTATAGAAACATTGTTTTCCCGCCAGTTCTTCCCCATCATGAGATAATAAGATTCCCCGCATGCTGGAGGTTCCCACATCAATCACCAGAATATTCATGTATTCCTCCTCTGAATTGCTTCTTATGACCTATCTTAGCATTCCCATTTTTTTCGTTCAACATTTTCTCATTATTTGCACAATTGTTCAATCTTGTGTTTGGAGCCGTCAAAATAAATGTGTTCAAAAAAAGAAGCGGCGCTGTCTTTTCAAACAACACCACTTCTCTTTGAGAACTCCGCTATTGGTTTTGTACTCTCGACTGCAGAAACACAATCTCTTTTTCCACACTCGCATCCCCCGGAAACATCTCCTGATATTCCTGGGCTTTTGCGAGAGCGGTCGCAAAATCAAGCTTCTTTTCGTAAGCCACCATCTCGTTATAAAGAAGCTCCTGAAGCTCCTCCGTCGTTGCGCTGGGCTTGCCCTTTTCGATATTGGCAAGCGCCGCGTCATAACTGCCTTCCGCCATGTCACACTGTGCCAGGCCGTTGTAGCCTTTGGCTGAATCTCCCACTGCCGCCACATACTGCTGATAGGTGGCTCTGGCATTGGAGGTATCCTTCTGCGCCAGATAAACTCTGCCCAAAAGGAGCAGAGCCTCCGTACTTCCCTCATTCACCGCAGTGATAAGCTCCTGCTGTGCATTCGCATAGGATTCCATGTAATAATAAATCCGCCCCCGGCTGTAATAATCCTCCGCGGACTTCGGCTCTGTGACAAGCGTTGCTTCCAGGTAACGCGTGCCGTCCGCCTCCATATCACATGCGGCATAGGTCTCATAAATCCGTATCGCCATGTCATAGGTGGATTCCTCTGTGTAAGCCTTGTCAAAATTTGTCATGGCTTCCTCATAGGAATCCATGGCAAGCGCCACTTTTCCCGTAAGAAAATAGGCATTTGCATCCATCTGCTCCAGCTCTGCCAGCTTCTGGCAGTCTGCCATGGCTTCCTCATTTCGCCCGGCCTTCAAAAAAGTAGTGGCTCTGTAGGAAAGCAAATCCCTGCGAAGCGCTTTTCCCAGTCTGTCCTCGCCGAGCGCCAGGGTAAAGTCCTCCACTGCCGCCTCGTAATTTCCCATACGCATATTTGCAATTCCGGCACCGCGGTAAGAATGCACCGGCTTTACCCCGTTTTCGATGGAAGCCTCGTACCCGGCAAGGGCATATTCATAGTTCCCCTGCTCCAGGTCTTTTCCGGCCTGCTCAAATGTCTTCTGTTTTTCGCTGCCGCAGCCGGACAGCCCCAAAACAGCCGCCGCACACAAAGCTGCAAACAAATATTTTTTTACGTTTTTCATTTGTCCACTAATCCTGTCAAAAAACTATCCCACAATCAGGCCTTCTTCTTCCATCACGCGGATGACGTTCCTCACATGCTCCTGGCAAAGCTCATCTGTTCCCGCTTCCACCATCACGCGGATGACAGGCTCCGTTCCGCTTTCGCGCACAAGAATCCGGCCGTCTTCTCCCAGGGTCAGAGCCGCTGCCTGCACAGCCTCCTTCACCTTCGGGTTCTCCCGCGCTTCTTTTTTGTCCGCCACACGAACGTTGCGCAGAAGCTGTGGATAAACCTTCATTTCTTTAGCCAGATCGCAGAGCGTTGATTTTTTCTCCACACAGGCCTCCATCACCATCAGGGAAGTGAGTATTCCGTCCCCGGTAGCCGCATAACGGCTGAAGATCACATGGCCGGACTGCTCTCCGCCAATGCTGTAGTTATTCGCAAGCATATTCTCTGCCACGTATTTGTCGCCCACCGCTGTCTGCTCATATTCGATGCCTTCCCGTTCCAGGGACTTGTAAAGTCCCATGTTGGACATAATGGTCGTCACCACTGTATTTCCGTTCAGGCGGCCCTGCTCCTTGAGATATTTGCCGCACACATACATGATCTTGTCGCCGTCGATGATATTTCCCCGATGGTCAACCGCAATACAGCGGTCTGCATCACCGTCGTAGGCAAATCCCACATCCAGCCCATGCTCTACCACATATCTCTGCAGAACTTCAATGTGGGTGGAACCACAGTTCGTGTTAATGTTGGTTCCGTCTGGATTATTATTAATAACATATGTCTTGGCTCTGAGGGCGTCAAACACACTCTTTGCAATGGCGGAGGCACTTCCGTTGGAACAGTCGAGGCCTACCTTGATGTTTTTGAAATCCCGGCAGGGAATGGAGATCAGGTAACCAATGTAGCGGTTTCTTCCGGATGCAAAATCCACCGTGCGTCCCACATCCTCTCTGGTCGCAAGCGGCAGCTCCTCAATATTTCCGTCCAGGTACGCTTCAATCCGCGCCTCCACAGATGCCTCAATTTTCTGCCCGTTTCCGTTCAAAATCTTGATCCCGTTATCATAGAAAGGATTGTGGCTGGCAGAGATCATAATGCCGCAGTCAAAATCCTCCGTGCGCACCACATAGGATACGCTTGGGGTTGTGGTCACATGCAGCAGATACGCATCCGCACCGGATGCAGTCAGTCCTGCCACCAGCGCATATTCGAACATGTAGCTGCTTCTTCTCGTGTCCTTGCCGATGACAATTTTTGCCTTATGCTCTCTGCCGTAGTACCAGCCCACATAGCGTCCTACCTTAAAAGCATGATCCACTGTAAGATTTACATTTGCTTCTCCTCGAAAACCATCTGTTCCAAAATATTTTCCCATAATAACTCTCCTCTTTTCTCAGCCGCAAAATTTTATGTCACAGGTTCCCCGCTGTCAGCTTCTGACAGAATTTATTCATACAGTCCGTCCGGGTAAACGCCGGCTTCGGTCAGGGCGCGAAAAGCTGCCTGCACGGATGCCTGGTCCTCCTGATAGGTTACCCCGAACCATTCGTCCTTTGTTTCCAGAACCTCCACCTGCGCCTTGCCGTCCTGGATCAGGCGGTCGATCATCTCCGGAAGCAGATATTCCTTCTTGATATCTCCCGCAGGAATATTTCCCAGGAATTCCACAAAGCCCTTCCGAAGCGTTTCCATAAACGCCGGAGTCAGTCCCCACATGTTCATGGAAACCAGATTTTTCACATCCAGCTTCTGGACAAAATTGCCGTCTCCGTCACGCTCTTCCGCGCCGTCTGCGGTTTTGTAAATATTGTGCGTCTCTGTCACACCGGTAAGCTTGCCATCTGTAATATGGCAGACACCGCGGGTCACGCTTCCATTGTCGCTCAGGGTATTTCCAAGACGGAAGCCCGCCATGCAGATGTGAAGCAGCTCATCCTCTGCATGCTCCTGCACCAGATAATCGTGCACCTTCACATAAGCTTCTTTTCCATAGTAATCGTCCGCATTGATCACCGCAAAAGGCTCCGTCAGAACGTCTCTTGCCGCCAGCACGGCATGTCCGGTCCCCCAGGGCTTGGTGCGGTCCGCCGGTTTTGTGAAGCCCTCCGGAAGGTCCTCCATATCCTGAAACGCATAGGCCACCTCTGTGATCTTTTCGATCCGCTCGCCTATCACTCTGCGAAACTCCTCTTCCAGATCCTTGCGGATGATAAATACAACCTTGTTAAAGCCGGCCTCCAGGGCGTCACGCACGGAATAATCCATGATGATCTCCCCCTTGGGTCCTACCGGCGCCAGCTGTTTGATCCCTTTGCCAAAGCGGCTTCCGATTCCGGCAGCCATGATAACCAGTGCTGTTTTCTTCATTTTTCCTGCTCCTCCCTTGAAATGATACGATGGTTTCTCTTTATTCCTGTGCAAGTATCAGTTCTCCTGAAGATTCGCAAGTTTTGCCGCCTGGTCCGCTGCGATCAGGCTGTCCAAAAGCTCGTCGATATCTCCATTCATCACTGCATCCAGTTTATACAGGGTAAGTTTGATGCGGTGATCGGTCACCCGCCCCTGCGGGAAATTGTAGGTACGGATTTTTTCGGAACGGTCTCCTGTTCCAATCTGGCTCCGCCGCATTTCCGCCTCCGCATCGTGCGCTTTCTGCTGCTCGATGTCATACAGCTTCGCCCGCAGAAGCGCAAAGGCCTTGGCCTTGTTCTGAAGCTGTGATTTTTCTGTCTGGCTGTACACCACGATCCCTGTCGGATAATGTGTCAGACGAACTGCGGAGTCCGTGGTGTTGACGCACTGTCCGCCGTTTCCGGAAGCACGCATAACGTCAATACGGATGTCCTTGTCATCGATCACCACATCCACCTCTTCCGCCTCCGGCATAACCGCGACGGTAATGGTGGAGGTATGGATCCTTCCGCCGGATTCGGTCTCCGGCACACGCTGTACCCGATGCACGCCGCTTTCGTATTTCAGCTTGGAATACGCGCCCTTACCGGTGATCATAAAGTTGACTTCCTTCATTCCTCCGATGCCGATTTCATCCGCGTTCATCACTTCCACCTTCCAGTGGTTTTTCTCTGCATATTTCACATAGAGGCGGAACATTTCCGCAGCAAAAAGAGCTGCCTCATCGCCGCCCGCGCCTGCGCGGATTTCCACGATCACGTTTTTGTCATCATTCGGGTCTTTGGGAAGCAGCAGAACCTTCAGAGAACGCTCCATCTCCTCCACATTTTTCTTTGCGTCAGAAAGCTCTTCCTTGAGCATTTCCCGCATTTCCTCGTCCTTTTCTTCCTCCAGCATGGCAAGACTGTCCGCGATCGTCTCTTTATTTTTCTTGTACTCTTTGTATGCGTCCACGATCGGCTGAAGCTCACTCTGCTCTTTCATGATCTTCTGAAAATGAACAGGGTCGTCCGTCACGCCCGGCTCTCCCAGCTCATTCATCAGTTCCTCATAGCGGACAAGCAAATCCTCTAACTTGTCAAACATAACATTCCTCCTGTAACAATTCCGGGTACATATCACAATAGCGGCGGCTTTTGTCCGCACACCACGCGGTCAAGGCCTGCCAGGTCTTTTTTTATCTCTGTCCCAATAAAGCCGGCCTTCTCAAGGAGACGCTTTACCGCCTCGCCCTGGTCACAGCCGATCTCATAAAGAAGCCAGCCTCCATCCTTCAGATATGCTCCGGCTTTTTTGGTAATTTCTCTGTAAAAATAAAGTCCGTCTTCCTTTCCGTCCAGCGCCTGCCTGGGGTCATGGAAACGCACCTCCTCCATAAGCTCCTCGATCTGCGCAGTTGGGATATAGGGTGGGTTTGAAATAAGAATATCATATTTCTCCCCCTGTTTTCCACCTGTTTTCGCAAAAAACGGTGCCGCAAACAGGTCGCTCTGCAAAAGCTCTGCCCGATCTTCCACGCCGAGATGCTCTGCGTTGTACCTTGCCACCGCGAGCGCCTCCTCCGAAATATCCGCACCCACGCCGACCGCCCCCGGCTTCTCCAGAAGGAGGCTTAAAAGAATGCATCCGGAGCCGGTGCACATATCAAGAAGTCTCAGACTTTCTGTTTCCTTCAGGCAGCACAGCGCCGCCTCCACAAGGATCTCCGTATCCTGTCTCGGAATCAGCACATGCTCATTCACAAAAAACGCATGTCCCATAAAAAATGCCTGATGGGTGAGATGCTGCAGCGGAATGTGCTCCCTGCGCCGGTCCAGAAGTTCGCGGTACCGCTGTTCCTGCTCCCTGGGCACCGCTTCCTCCATGTGGGCAAAATAGTAGGTTCTGTTTTTTCCCGTGACATATTCCATAAGAAGCCAGGCATCAAGCCCGGCCTCTCCTATGCCGTTCTTTTCAAGAAGCGCCGCTCCTTCCTTCAAAAGCGCGCGCATTGTGTGCTCACACATCTTCCTGTTCTCCGGCGCTCTGTGCGCTTTTTTCGTCTGCCGCTGTCTCATCCTCAAAGCCAAACTCTTCTTTCAGATAGGATTTCCAGTCAAAGACTGCTTCCACGGCCTTGATGGCAACCTCCACCATGTCCGGCGTCGGCTCAATGGTGGTAAGCTTCTGAAGCGCCATCCCCGGCTTGCTTAAAATACACGCCAGACGGTTGTCGCTTCTGCCCGCCCACTGGATGATCTCAAAGGACACGCCGGCCACAACCGGAATCATCAGAAGACGTCCAAACAGGCGGACCCAGTAAAAAGGCACCAGCACAAACACAAAATGAAGCACAATGCTCACCAGCATGACCAGAAACAGAAAGCTGGTCCCGCATCTTCTGTGCTGACGGGAGCTTTTCATCACGTTCTCCACCGTGAGGGGCAGTCCGTTTTCCACACAGTTGATGCATTTGTGTTCTGCTCCATGATACATGAAGGTCCTCTGGATGTCCTTCATCCTGGAAATCAGGAACATATAGCCCATAAACAACGCCAGCTTCACAAAGGCTTCCACCACGGTCACCACAAATTCACTGGCTCCCAGACGCCGGCAAAAACTCGCCAGCACATAGGGAAGCAGCATAAACGCCGCCACGGAAACCACAATGGAAACCGCAACCGTCACATACAGAAGCCATTTGAACTGCCTGTCTTCTTTTGCCTTTTGGGCCTTCCGCTCTTCTTCCGAAAGAGCCGCCTTTTTCTTTGCTTCGTCTTCCTCTTCTTCGTCGCCTGCAATCTCCGCGGAATACATCAGGCATTTGGTTCCCACCACAAGAGATTCCACAAAACCGGCCACCCCTCGCAAAATGGGCTTCTTCCATATGGGAGATTTGCCGAAAACCGGCTTGTAATCCTCCACCTTCAGTTCAATTTCTTTGTCCGGACGCCGCACTGCAATGGAATACTTGTCTTTATGCCGCATCATAATGCCTTCCAGCACTGCCTGTCCGCCGATATTTGATGATTTCATATTTTTCTCCAGTGTCTTATTCACAGTCTGTGCAGAAGCTGTTTTTTTCTGTTACACAAAAGAAGGTTGAGATTTCCCAACCTCAACCTTCTCTCAGCTTCCTTATTCCGTCTTATTTCATGCCGTATTTCTTATTGAACTTATCGATACGGCCGCGAGCCTGTGCTGCCTTCTGCTGTCCGGTATAGAACGGATGACACTTGGAACAGATTTCTACATGGATATCTTCCTTGGTGGATCCTGTGGTAAACGTATTGCCGCAGTTGCAGGTAACAGTTGCCTGGTGGTAATTCGGATGGATACCTTCTCTCATGATTTTCACCTCTTTGTATACATTCTATTTTCTATTCGTGTTAATTGACGAATTCTCTATAAACAGCTTTCAAATTATAGCATATCCCTTATATAAATGCAAGGAGTTTATAAAAATTTCTGTTTTTTTACCATCTGAACAAATTCGCTGTTGTTCCTGGTCCGCGCAAACATATTGAGGATCTGTTCTACCGCATCCTCGGACTTCATGCCGTTTAGGGCTTTTCTCATCATGTAGACCGCCTCCTGCTCCTCCTTTGACAGAAGCAGATCCTCCCGGCGCGTGCCGGATTTCTGAATGTCAATGGCCGGGAATACCCGCTTTTCCTGCAGCTTCCTGTCAAGGACAAGCTCCATATTGCCGGTGCCCTTAAATTCCTCGTAGATCACATCGTCCATCTTGCTTCCCGTATCCACAAGGGCCGTTGCAAGAATAGTAAGGCTTCCGCCCTCACGCATGTTCCGGGCGGCTCCGAAAAACCGTTTGGGCATGTGAAGCGCTGCCGGATCAAGACCGCCGGAGAGTGTTCTTCCGCTGGGCGGCACCACCAGATTGTAGGCTCTGGCCAGTCTTGTGATGGAATCCAGCAAAATGGTCACGTCTTTTTTGTGCTCCACCAAACGGCGCGCACGCTCCACAACCATCTCCGATACACGCTTGTGCCGTTCCGGAAGCTCGTCAAAGGTGGAGTAGATCACCTCCACATTTGGCCCCTGAATGGCTTCCTTGATATCGGTAACCTCCTCGGGACGCTCATCGATCAAAAGGATGATCAAATGCATCTGCGGATTGTTGCGCAGGATGGATTTCGCCACATCCTTGAGAAGTGTGGTCTTGCCGGCCTTCGGCGGAGATACGATCATTCCTCTCTGTCCCTTGCCGATGGGGCTTATGAGATCCACGATCCGCATGGCGGTGGTTCCCCCCGGACGCTCCATGATCAGACGCTCGTTTGGAAAAACAGGCGTCATATCTTCAAAATTGTACCGTCTCTGGCCCTCGCTGGGATGGAAGCCATTGATGGACGTCACATACAAAAGAGCGCGGAATTTCTCTCCCTGGGTCTGGATGCGAATGTTTCCCTGGATGATATCCCCTGTTTTCAGGTTAAATCGGCGGATCTGGGATGGAGAGACATAGATATCGTTATCTCCGGGAAGAAAATTCTCACAACGTATAAATCCAAACCCGTCCTGCATTACCTCAAGAATACCGTTTGCCTTCTCTCCGCTGTCCAGCTGGGAACCCTCAGACGGCGCAGCCGTCGCGGCTGTGACTGCTGTGTGATTCTGCGTATGGACAGAAGCTTCCCGCGGTTTCTCCTCCGTTGTTCTTGTCTGTCCTTCTCTCTCTCCGGTTTCTCTGCTGTGCTCCTTTGCCGCAGGCGCTTTTTCATCCTCCTGCAGCATGCGCTCGATCAGCTCCGGCTTGCGCAGTGTGGAAACGCCCTTCAGCCCTCTCGCCTTCGCCAGATCTTTCAGCACGGCCAGAGATAAAGATTCATATTTTTCTCTCATATTCTACCTCTATTCTTAATTGCTTTTCTTTGCATTTGTTATCGATCAGGGAACATTGTCAGAAATGACATGAACAGCTATCTGTAAGCTTTGTTTCTGTTTTTTTATTTTATCATAGTCCGCCCATTGTGTCCACAGGGACTTTAAATACTTATCGACAATTTTCGCGGGGGGCTTTTTATATGGAAAAAATTATTTGCGAGGGGAGAGCTCAAAGTTGCGAAGGCCGCACTCCCCTCGCGCTCCCCTGTTGGCCACCGCTGTCCCCCAGGAACGTATTTGCCTGTTTTAAACGGTACCCAGGAATGAAGAGTGTGAGGAAGAAGCTTCAGGGCTCTTCTGTTTTTAAACAGTACCCAGGAAGGGGAAGTTTGAGGAGGACCTTCTACCACGAATTTACCACGATTGAATGAGCCTTGATATGATAATAAAACAGCATTAAAAAGACACCATTAACCTATGTGGTGTCTTTTATTAAAAAGCAATCAATCCACGACTAACCGCTTTGTGTGTGGATACGAAATTGTCAAACTGGAATTATTTTTCTTTACATTTTATGCCGTAATTTCCCCTACTACCATTTTCGTAGCCC
>CALBGI010000020.1 GCA_937893675.1 uncultured Blautia sp. | reverse complement strand
TTTTCTTGCCGAAAAAGAAAGCGGTTAGGAGATTTCTGCAACATTTGGCCTTTATCATAGAGTAATAAATTAGAAATGCTGATACCTTACACTATGCAAAGGAGTGGATTACTATGGCAAACAAAGAAAAGCGCTTTGAAACAATCTATACACAGGGAACTTCCTTGAGTATTGTTGTAGACACCGAAACAGGTGTAAACTACCTTGTCCATGATACGGGGATTACCCCTTTGCTGGATAAAAACGGAACAGTCGTTATTACTGAAATAAACAAGTAAACTTTATATTGGTTGCAGGGTATCAGCATTCTAATTACGAATAAGGGAGGGACATATGGGAAAAATCTTTGTATTGTCGGTAACAGACCATGAAGAATACATACTTAGCAGAATTATGGAGATTATTGCAGCCGAGCCAGGATTTGACCATATTGTGTCATCTCACCCTTGTAATACTCTTGTTTTTCCGGGATTGGAGCTTCGCCTGAAGGAGAGAACGGTACACCGAAACGGCGAGTTAATTTCTATGACCCATCGGGAATTTGCGACATTGGTATACTTGGCAAACCACCCGTCCTGGGTATTTTCTGCTGGGCAGATTTATGAAGAAGTGTGGGGTGAGGATGGTGAAAACTGCGGAACAGCCGTTGCCAGCGTCATTGGTCAGATCCGCAGAAAACTGACTCCGGATATGCCGAAAGCGGGTTATATCCGTACTGTTTTGGGGAGCGGATACAAATTTGAAGTTCCGCAAGGTATGGCAGAATAGAACAATCAAATATATATTAGCTGCGCACATTATGAAGCAGCCAAAAGCGGGAAACCTTTATGATGGGTCTCCTGCTTTTTGTTTTCATAAAAATAGTGTGTGATTGTTGAGAATAGGCGTCATATAGGCGTAAAGGATATGTATAAAGTAAAAAGGAGGCATTACATATGCTTATTGGCGTTGATCATGGCAACAAACAAATTAAAACGGTTCATTGCAACCCCTTTGTGTCCGGTCTGAAGCAGAGTGTCACCCGTCCCTTTGGACAGAATGTGCTGAGGTATCAGAATACCTACTATACGCTGTCTACTGAGCGGATTCCTTATCGGAAAGATAAAACGGAGGATGATCGCTTCTTTATCCTGACCCTATTTGCTCTGGCTGGTGAGATTGAAGCGAGGGGAGCATATTCCTCAGAGGTTCAGCGTATCCAACTGGCGGTAGGGTTGCCGCCGGCACACTTTGGCGCCCAGGTGGAGCGGTTTACACAATACTTTGGGCAGCGGGGAATGGTAGAATTTGAGGTGCAGGGCAAGCCGTATTCCATCTATATTGAAGATGTGGCCTGCTTCCCACAGGCTTATGCAGCGGCGGCCACCATGCTTCACACGCTTGTTGAAGAGCCCAAGGCGGTAATTTTGGATATTGGTGGGTTTACTGCTGACTATCTGCTGATGAAAAACGGAGAGATTGACCTTACCTCCTGTGATTCGTTAGAAAATGGCGTGATCCTGTTGTACAATAAGGTGCGTTCAAAGGTGAATTCGGAGCTGGATCTGTTGTTGGATGAAGGAGATGTGGATGCCATACTGATGGGGAAAAAGACGCAATATCCGGATGCAGCCATATGGCTGACAGAACAGATGGCGCAGGAATTTATCAATGACCTGTTCAGCACGCTGCGGGAGCGAATGTTGGACTTGCAATATTGCAAGGTAGTATTTGTAGGCGGTGGCGCCATTCTTTTGAAGCGGCAGATCGAAACTTCGGGCAAGGTGGGAACACCATTCTTCGTACCGAAAATCAATGCAAATGCGGATGGCTATGAGTATCTGTACCGGATTGAAACAGCAGGCAGGTGATGGCATGGGCGAGAAAAAAGAACGAGGACGGTTTACGCTGCGCTTTAATGAGGGCGATCCCATACACGAGACTGCCATTGGATTACTGGAGTTACAGAGTCCCCGCACAAAAGCGCAATATGTGGCAAATGCAGTGGTCTACTATAATGAGCACTTTGGGCAGGAGCCGCAGCCGCTAAATGCTTCGATTATCAGCAAAGAAGCGGTGGTAGCTATCGTCAAAGAGATTTTGCGGCAGGAAGGTATGGGACAGGAAAAAGCAAAAGAGCAGATTCCCACAGCCAGATTGGTGGAGAAGCCTGCAGCGCCTGTGATGCTTTCGGCTGCACAGGAAGTGGACGATGATCCGGAAATGGACGATAGGACACGCAGCCTGATTGCCAGTACTTTGTCTGCGTTCCGCAGCAGGGGATAATCAAAAGAGGCATGGGAGCCAGTGGTGCTCCTATGCCTCTTCCTGTATGGCCGCGATAAAACTGTCTAAAATATCTTCAAAATGCCTGTATTGTTTGGGCGTCAGTGTGGAAATCTTCTTCATAAGAAGAGAAGAATCTGCTTCTGTGATGACGCCTCGCAACAAATACTCGGTGCTGATGTGAAGTGCATCGCAGACTTTGAGGATTGTCTCAGGCCGCATAGCCTTTTGCCCCAGTTCTGCGGTGGAGATGGTCTGTGGTGTGACATGAGCCAGCTCTGCCAGAGTTTCTTGGGTCATATTCAGTTGTTTCCTCCGGTCGAAGATCCGTTTACCCATATCTTTCAGTAGATTTTCCATGCGTCACCTCCATGCTATAGTTACATTTTATCCGCTATGACATGGATTATTAAGCGGTCATGGTTGATTTATCTCGTCTATGGCAAGTATAATATGCAGAGGAGTATGATGGGAAAGGAGAACCATATGAACAGTTTTTCGTGTGTGATTACAGGCCACAGGCCGACCAGATTTAAGTTCAAATATAATGAAAAGGATAAACGCTGCCAACGGATTAAAAAGTGTCTGCAGGAGCAACTCATACGACTCTATAACCAGGGAGTACGATGCTTTTGGGCTGGAGGGGCAATGGGCGCTGATATGTGGGCAGCGGAGATCCTGCTACGCATGAAAGAACAGCAAGCGTATCAAGATGTGGAATTGTGCCTGGCTCTCCCTTTTGAGGGTTACGATTCAGACTGGGATGACTGGCACCGAAAGAGGATGGATTTTATTCGCAGATATGCTGAAAAGGTCTTAATACTGTGTGAAACGCCATCAAGTGAAAGCTATAAGAAACGCAATTACTATATGGTGGAGCAGGCCGGATATATGATAGCTGTCTATGATAATGCACACAATATGCGGTCTGGAACCCAGCAGGCGGTCAACTACGCCAAGAAGAAAGGACTCCAAATCATTTATATCCATCCAGATACAGCCCAGGTAACAGAGGAAGATATAACTAAAAAATAAAGGAAGGGCTCTAAAGCGGGACACTGAGAGAGGTTGAAAAGCAGTGTGTCCGTTTTAGAGCCTGTTTTGTCATATAATGTCGAATGATTTTCTTTTTACTCGAAAGCGACTCTAATGCTACTCCAAAAGTTTCCGAAAACTGTCAGTTACACTGTAATTATGGCAGTGATCCCAAAACCAATGAAAACTCGATAAGTGGAGGTGGGGGGATGAGATCAGTACAGTACCCAATGAAAATCGGAAGAAGAGGGTGGTCTTTATCCTGGCAATAAGGATGAAGGCCGCCTTTTGTTTTAATTTCATAGATTCATAGAATAGTTGGAATAGCATTTGAAAAAAGTATTATTTCACAATTTAACAATTATCAGCAGGGCGGCAGCGTTGCGCTGCCATATCGCGAAAGAAAGGGGATGATGCAGGCCGCCTGTGTGCCGTCCGCATAACTGCGGACAGGGAGTAACGATGTTATGGAAAAAGGATTCCACAACATCGAGCAGTTCATTGCTTTCATAACTCCAGGACACACGGCTTTTCATGAACGGCTCTCAATAGGGGTATATCGTCGAGGCAGGACGAGAGAGTTTTCTCCACATAAAGAAAAACCTCCACCTGCTCGGATGGTATCTATTGAACTGCTCGATGCAGCAATTCAGGGAACAGCTGGTTTTGTCCATTGGTACAAAGCTGGCTGTTTTTGTTTATCACAGCCAGCTTTTGTCCGGTGCAGGTCACCGCCAGAAGCTCAGGAAATTCATAGAAATTCTTGAGACTTTTGGAGGTAAAGCCATGTGGCAACGGAACAATGGACAGGCAGAAGATGACCTGCAATTCAGGTTTACAGCATATTTAGTTTCGGCGGTCAAGCGCCGCAGAAAAGATTATTTGATCCAGCTTTATAAGCGCAGCAGTATAGAGAGTACTGTGGAAGTGGTCTATGAGTCCGAACCAAGCTCAGAGGAAGTGGTTTTAGACAAATTGCCGCTTATGGATGTCATTGAAAATGGAGCGCTTCTGGAGGCACTTCAGAAACTCAATGAACGGGAGCGCCAGATCTTTCTGGCTCGAACGCTGGAGGAAGAAGATTTTGAAACTCTGGGAGTAAAGTTTGAACTGTCCTACAAAGGGGCAGCTGCGCTTTACTATAGGACGATTCAGAAAATCAGAAAGAGCATTGAAGGAGGTGACAAGAGATGAATTTTGAATGTCTGCTTCTCAGCGCCAAGGCGGGAAACGAGGATGCCATTACGACGATTTTGCAGATGTATCGACCATTGCTGCTCAAGTATGCCATTATTGATGGTGTGCTGGATGAGGATTTGTACCAGGAATTGAGCATTATTTTGTTGAAGGCGATTAAGTTGTTTAAGATTTAAGTCAATGAGAAAGGCTCCGAGATCATTATGGCCTCGGAGCCTTTCTTGCTGACTTAAAATGGAGAACTGTTAAATTTATATCCGCTGCCCAGTACAGTCCGGATATAACCGCCCTTCGGCGTATCCGGTGTCAACTTGCGACGGATCTGACCGATTACACTGGCAACAGCGGTACCGCAGTGTTCACCGTCCGCAGCCCACACAGCCTCATAGATTTGGCTGGCAGAAAAGACCCAGCCAGGATGGCGAGCCAGATAAGCAAGGACAGCAAACTCATGATGAGTTAGTGTAACAAGTTGACCTCTGCAGAATACTGCCTGCTCCTTCAGGCGAATCTCAAGCTCCGGAAAGGGGAGAGTGTCATCCGAGAGTGGGAGAGCAATATGGTCAAGCTCTGGTTCGTCTGCAAGGGCTTCCATAATTTTATTGAGTATGTGTTCTTC
>CALBGI010000019.1 GCA_937893675.1 uncultured Blautia sp. | reverse complement strand
AGTCTTGAAGATTACTTCAAGCGTGTGACGGGAGGCGAGGGAATTGCTTAAACTAATCAAATGTGAATTTTTGAAATTGAAACGCAAGCCATTGGTATTTATTTCCGTGTTTCTTTCCGCCTTGCTTCCATTGGCTTATGCTATTTTTCTGGCAGATGCGACCACAGATGTGGATGCTACGAACAATATGATGGCGGGGTTGTTCCAGCTCAGCGCCTATCTTCTTTTGATGCCGCTGCTTGTGATATTGGCTTCCAATCTGCTGTTTGAGGAACTGGACAATGACACTCTGAAAAACCTTGTTACCATACCAGTGGACAGAACGAAGCTGGTACTTTCTAAGATGCTGGTTTTACTGCTGTTTGCCATTGGCTTTATGGCGGTTGGAGCATTGGTAATTCTTGCGGCTTTGCTGATTCAAGGATGGAATCCGGTGGGGTTCTGGAAATTGTTTCAGGTAGGGATAGGAGAGGGGGTGATCATGTGGGTCGGCGCGCTCCCCTGTATTTTGATCGTCGTCCTTCTTGATAAAAACTATATCGTGTCGGTCGTGATAACCTTTTTCTATACCATTTTGAATTATCTTCTCACCAACAACGATGCTTTTCTGACACAACCCTTTGGTCTGAATGCAGGAACCTTGCTTCCGGGACCGCTGGCCTTTCGCTGGACATTCCAGTTTTATGATTATGGCAGCATCAGTGAAGAGCTGGCAGAACTGCTGGAACGGATAAGACCGTATTTTTTGAATGATATACAGGTGTTCGGCGTGGCATTTGCGGAAGCCGCTGTATTTCTTGCGCTGATAGCGATGGTTTACCGGCACCGTGAAATTTAAGGGGGTGTGAGTATGTGGAATTTATTAAAAGCAGAATTACTGAAACTGCGCCGGTGTCAAATCCTTTGGGTGGGACTGGTGGCGCTTGCGCTCTGTCCATTGGTGCAGTATGGGAGCCAGTTGATTATCGAGGCGGAATACCGAAATCCAAACTATGATTTTTCTACACTGTTTGAAAATGTTGTTTGGGGAAACACGCAGATGTTTCTTCCAATTTCACTGGTAATGATCGGTGGTTGGCTTATTGACAGAGAATCTACTCACGATACGCTGAAAAACATCATGGCAATTCCTGTTTCTATGCCAAAAATGTTGGTAGCTAAGTTGCTTTTAGCCGGTACACTTGCAGTCCTGCTGGGAATTTACAGTGTTGGGACTACTCTGGTCACTGGACTGACGGTTGGACTATCTGGACTGACAGCGGAAGTGTTTTTTCATGGCAGTGCTCAGATTGTGTCAGCGGCTCTGACAACCTATCTGGTCTGTATGCCTCTGATCCTGATTTTTGGGCAGATTCGAGGGGCATATCTGGGCGGTTCCATTCTGGCGTTCTTCCTCGGATACAGCATGATGTTCTTTAAAGGCGGTATTCTCGCCAGCATTTATCCGTTTTCAGCTTCGCTGATTTTAGTGGGCTTTGACATGAGTGAATATGCTGGAACAACCACAGTTCCGAATCCTTTGCTGGCGGTCATTGGGGTTGGCATCATGGTTCTCTGGGCGGTACTGCTGTTACTGATGTCCAGTAACAAAAAAGAAATGAAACCCCATAAACAGGTAAAGGACAAGGGAAGAGGAAAGCGTGCTGTACGAAGGAAAGAAAGGTAATAAAAGAAAAAAGACGCCGTACAACAGTAAGAGATCAAGAAAAAATCTTTTATTCTGTAGATGGATGAAGTATAATGGAATCAATAAATTTGGATTTGACAAATTAAGTTAATCATGCCATATGGTTTGATTATAAATGCAAAGATAAAAACGCAATGTACATTAAAAAATGTGCTAGAGCTGGTAGGTAGCCCAGCCGTCCTATACTATATAGGGTAAGTAACCTTCCCCTCCGGGTTGTCCATTCTTTGTTCAATCATTATTTTAGGAGGGATTCTTATGGACAAAGTAAGTGGAAAACTGACCGTATATTTTGAAGAACCATTTTGGGTAGGAGTATTCGAATGTATCGAGGAAGGGAAATTATCCGTGACAAAGGTAACATTTGGTGCAGAACCAAAAGATTGTGAGGTGAAGGAATATATTCAAAAATACTATTTCAGTTTGAAATTTAGTCCGACTGTTGATACTGTTGTAAAGGATACAAAAAGAAATCCAAAAAAGATGCAGCGTGAGGCAAAAAGGCAGATGCAGGAAATCGGCATTGGCACAAAGTCGCAGCAGGCATTGAAATTACAACAGGAACAGAACAAACAGGAGCGTAAAGTGAGAAAACGTGAGAAAAAAGAAGCAGAAAAACAGCGACTGTTTGAATGGAAGCAGAAAAAGAAAAGAGAAAAGCATAAGGGGCATTAACGCCCCTTTAACTTTTTTGAAATCAGGGAGGGATTGGGTGATGAAATTAAAAAATATTTTAATTGTTGTTAAGGATCTTGAAAAATCAAAACAATTTTATAAAGACTTGTTCGGCCTTGATTTGGTACTTGATAGTGACGGTAATATGATTTTAACGGAAGGGCTTGTGCTCCAAGACGAAAAAATATGGAAAAATTTTTTAGGGAAAAAGATTATTCCTAAAAATAATTCTTGTGAACTATATTTTGAAGAACAGAATATAGAAGCATTTATTGAAAAGTTGGAACAGCTTTATCCATCAATTCAATATGTTAATAAGCTTATGACGCATAGTTGGGGGCAAAGAGTGATTCGTTTTTATGATTTGGATGGTAACCTGATTGAAGTGGGAACCCCGATGTAGCACGTTGGCAAGCAAAAAGACATTACCTGCCTGAACGCTGGAAGAACAAATGAGAATTGATGAGGTAAAAATAAATGGATAAAGAAAAAAGGCGAAAGTTACATTTGGTGTTATATGGAATAGCAATTCCGATTAGTTTATTTGCTTTATATATATTTATCTTCGAATTTGACAATGGTATCGGTTGGAAAATTGCTTTGATTATTATCGGCTTAGGTTGGCTTATATCTGCCATTTCTGGATTTATAAATAATTTGAATTCTGGGGGAGATAGATAGAAGCACCTACGCCAAAGCAGATTGCCGGGATCATCGATACAATCATGGAGAATCATTCTGGTGATATTAGCGTGTTGTTCACGAGCAAGGATGCACTTCTCCAATTTGGATGGGATTGCTTGCATATTAGTATTTTCAATCCGGATGGAGAGATGAGTGGTCTGTTAAGAAAAATTGCTTCTTCTGAAGGGTTGTTCTGGAGAAAAGCAGAGTAATGACGTTGATGCTATAGAGGAGATTTTACATGAATAGAAAAGAAATAACAACAAAAGAAGATTTAATAAATGTGATAGAATTGTTAGAAGAGACTGGAATTACATATTGGTTGGACGGCGGATGGGGGGTAGATATTTTAGCAGGCAAGCAAACAAGAATCCATAGGGATATAGATATAAATTTTGATGCTCAATATATGGAAAAATTGTTAGATACGCTGTTGAATTTGGGTTATAAAATAGATACGGACTGGAGGCCAGTTCGGATAGAATTATATAGTGATGAATTTGGTTATTTAGATATTCATCCATTTGTTTTGAATGATGATGGAACTTCAAAACAAGCGGATTTAGAGGGTGGTTGGTACGAGTTTGAAAAAGACTATTTTAGTTCCGCTTTTTTCGAAGGTAAAAACATTCCTTGTATATCTTTAAAAGGACAAAAGGTTTTTCATTCAGGTTACGAATTAAGAGATAAAGATAGGCATGATATTTCGATTCTTGAAAGGCTGTCAGAATAACATGGTTATAATTAAAAAATCCAGTTTACCTGATGAAAAAAGGGAGTTTTGGAGGTGATCATTTATGAGAGATTTGATTGCGTATTGTGGGTTGGATTGTGAAAAATGCGACGCATATCTTGCAACAATTAACAATGATCCAGTAGTATTGCGTGAAAAGACTGCGAAGTTATGGGCTGAGTTAAATAATGCTCCTATTTTTAATTTGAGGTGAATGATGGCATCAAGCAAAAATTATTTACAATTTATTTTAGAGCAGCTGTCTGAATTGGATGAAATTACATATCGGGCGATGATGGGAGAATTTATTCTTTATTATCGCGGTAAGATTGTAGGAGGCATCTATGATAACAGACTGCTTGTAAAACCTACAAAGTCAGCAATTGCCTATATGGCAGATCCAGTATATGAAGTACCTTATGAGGGTGCAAAAGAGATGCTTCTGGTAGAGGAGGTTGATCAGAAAGAGTGTTTGACAGGATTGTTCCACGCGATGTATGATGAACTGCCGCTGCCCAAACCAAAAAAGAAAAAATAGGTATTGCAAAGAGGAAACAGATAAATGGAAAAGGCAATTTTGTATATACATGGTAAAGGCGGAAATCCGAAAGAGGCAGAGTATTATAAAGCGCTCTTTAAGGAATATGATGTAGTTGGTTTTGACTATTTTTCACAGTCGCCTTGGGAAGCGAAAAAAGAGTTCCCGGAATTGTTTGATCATCTATGCGGAGCATATAAATCGGTAACAATAATTGCAAACAGCATTGGTGCTTTCTTTACTATGAGTGCTTTGGCAGACAGAAAAATAGAGAAGGCATACTTTATTTCTCCGGTTGTAGATATGGAAAGCTTGATTCAGAATATGATGCAGTGGGCAAATGTGACTGAAGATGACCTGCAGAAGCAGAAAGAAATCCCGACATCCTTTGGAGAAACACTTTCCTGGGAGTATCTTTGTTATGTGAGGGAGCATCCTGTTGCCTGGACCGTTCCAACGAACATTCTATATGGAGAAAAGGATAGCCTGACATCCTATGAAACAATATCTGCGTTTGCAGATAGAATCGGAGCAGCACTTACGGTTATGGAAAACGGGGAGCATTGGTTTCATACGAAAGAGCAGATGGAGTTTCTTTCTGATTGGATCAAGAAATAGAACGGATTAGGAGATAAAATTTATTCTTCTGATCTTTTTCATCGGGCTAAAGCTGTAAGAAAAATATTTCTGAATAAAACAATATGTGATATAATGGCTGCAAAACAGGCATTATATCATTGCGCATACCGGTTTTCGCGTATACCGCGAAAATCCGGCGTAATAAAAAATAATGCTATGTAAACAAAAGGGTGCTGCGATGAATCGATATATTGGACAGCAATTTGCTGCTTTAAGATACGAAAAAAATATTTTGGTTGTTGAAGCGACTACATCTGCTGGCAGATGCGGGTCCTTCAACGCGGCCTCTTCATGTCCTGCGTCAGTCTGTCTCTATGACAGTGTGGCGTGGGACTTTTTTATTGCATAGGAAGGTCCTATGAAATAAAAAACGCTTCGCGAGGATCGCCATGCGGCGGAGAGGAATTTTGTCGCAGAAGCGACCCGCCGCAGGAGGAGAAGCTCGCGGGCGAGCTTCTTTCTTGATTGCATGAAAGGAGTATGAAAGTATGCGTCTGAAATATACCTGTCCCAGCTGTGGGACACCTTTGGGCTATGACGGGTTGTGCTGGAAATGCAAGTGCGAACAGGATCGCAATGCTGCGCTTGCCTGGACGCCGGAACAAATCGCAGAAAAACAGAAGCGTCTGATTCAGAATATCCAACGGCTGGCAGATATGGAGGAGCCGGAATGTACCGACTTCTGGCATCTGTTTGGTTATCGGAATGCCATTACCCCGGAGATTCAGCGGGCGGCGCTGGCCGCAGAGGTGTTCTATCCCTCAGAGCTTTATTACCGTGCCCCAGAGGATGTACGGGACGGCCTGATTTCTGCTTTGCTGTCCACAGAGGATTCCGGCGAAGCATCTAACCTGATGTGCTGTCTTGCCATGCAGGGAGATGATCGGGCATTGGAAACGCTGTTGGAACTGGATAGAAATCCGCGCCCCTGGCGAAGGAAACTCTATGTGGACCCGTCCGTTTATGCCCAGTGCGGCGGATGGACCTTTGATAAGGAGGGGCAACGGGCACAGCTCAACTTTGACACCTGTTACCCCATGGTCAAGGGAGGGAGCAGCCGGTGAAGTATCTCCCGTCCGCATCGGGCAGGCACGGGAGGATATCTGCCCCCACTGCGGCGGGCGTATGGTGGATATGCTGGTGCTGGATGGCCGGGATGAGAGGCTGAAGTTCCTGGGACTGAATGGCATTCTTACCGCTGCCTGCTGCCCCAACTGCGTGGGATTTCTGAAAGAGCCTGCATTTAACCGATTTACTCTGGACGGCGGAGTGGAGATCGTTCCGTCAGAACTTTTTGACGGGGCAGGGAAGATGGACTGTTATGTCCGGGAAGAGGACTATAAGGCTCTTACCGAAAATTCTTTCGTATTAGGGAAAACGCCCGTTCCGCTGTTCTACGGCGCCGCTTGTGAGGATGTGAATACGATTGGCGGCTTTGCCAACTGGGTGCAGGACTGGGAATATACTGCCTGCCCCCACTGCGGAAAACCCATGAAATATCTGGCTCAGATCCAGTGGGATACCTTGATGGACGGCACAGAGGGAACGCTCTATGTGGAGTTCTGCCCGGACTGCCAGATTGTATCCATGCAGCATCAGCAGACCTGAGAGGAGAGGGGGCTATGAGCTTACCAAAACGCGACGGCGTAAATGGCCGTTATTATCTGATCCATAAACCGGATACGGATTCTAAGGTATTGGCAGAGGCGGATCTTTGCATCCAGGATGTGTTGGATGGAACCGCAAAAGAAAACCATTCCGGCTCCCCGGTGGTCGTTCGGAGTCGAAGCGGAACGCCCTTCCTTCCCAGTCAGCTGCTGGAACGGTATCTGCTTCGTCTGCCGCTGAAGGGATTTCCCTACAAGGAGGCGGCTGTATTCTGCGATGCCCTGCGGCGGTTGGCGGGCTGGGAAGAGATTCGCTATCAGTTGGAGAAGTACATAGAAAAGCAGGTGCAGGAACGGTACTTCCTTGTGGGAGAGCGTGAAGATGGGTTTACAGTCTTTCCGCCCTGTACGGTGTGGCCGGAATTGCGCCCGGAGGATGTGGACGAAGGGCTGCTGCGCTTTGCCTGCTATGTGGCGGTCTGCCACACTGTGTATGGGCAGAGTTTTGAATCTCTCACCACGGAGCATATTCTTGGCCTGGTTTCCCAGATTCGCCCGGACATGGTAAAGGAACTGAAAACGGGTGGCAGCGGCAAACTGCCGCCTGACATGCAAAAGAGAAAGACAAAGTATCTGACAGCCTCGGCCAACGACGTTTTCGCCACTATCCGTATCACTGCCAGGGATTCCACAGAGGAGTGCTATACTGAAATCCTGGACTACCTGTGCGCGGTGCTGGAGCAGGAGGAATTTCCCCACAGTTATTCGGTGGAGTTCCGTGGAAAGGAGAAACTCTATCTGCCCATTCCCGGACTTCCTAAAAAGGGAGTTAATCAGCTCTTTGCCTGTGCCGTCCAATATCCTAAATTACACGTTGGTATTGAGCGGTATGCACGACTGGCCATGCGGGAGTATGAATGGTATACCAACCTCCCCGATGAAGCCTGCGCCATGCCCGGAACCTTCGCCGTGTTTGCCCTGGGGCTGGAAGGAGAACAATGGGCACCGCTGGTGGCAGAGTATCTGGATTTATGCGATGATGAGCACTCTTCCTTACAAGAAAAATTCCTCCACGCCTTTATCCGCAAGTTCGGTTTCAGGCTGTGGACATTGGGCGTGCTGGTGCGGGGCGCATTATCTATGCAGTGGCTGGAGCCTGCCAGGGAATTTCGCAGCTTGATTGCCAATGTCGAAAGTCTGGACGCTTTGCTGGCAGTTAAGCGCCGATTTCCCGACTATCTTCTGCCGGATGAGAGAAAGGATGCAAAATTCCAGGCTATCGCCTGGCAGAGCCTGCTCTGGGCCATCTGGGGAAAGGATTCCCAGAACGGCGGCAGCAAGGTCATCAAAGCGGCCCCAGAAGAATTAAGAGAGAAGTACCAAAAGATATTTGCGTAAGGAGGATCCTGAATGAACAGTGAGCGGATCACAGCATTTTTGCAGGAATATTGGTATATTGCCTCCGTAATCATCGGCGCCGTGATTTTGATTGGAGCGATCCGCAACTGGAACTGGCTCTGCGATCCTACCGGTACGCCGGATGTGCACCGTCACAGCAGAGGATACCGGCGGGTGGTTTTCTTCCTGCTGGGTGTCCTTTTAATCGTGGTGAGCATTTGGGGCTTTGTGCTTAGATTGAAATAGGAGAAGAAAATCTGTGATGACTGAAAAATATCCCACCTGGCTCACCGGCCATGTGAAAGAATGGGCAGAGAAGCGTCTGCCCACCGTGATTTTGTGTTCCACCACTGGAAACGAACTTCTGGAAGTGTGGTATTACGGAGATTTGCTCGCGGTAAAGGGAGAGCCTCAATCCTATATTGTAGATAGCGCCGAGGCCCCCGGACTGGTGGCAGCCCGTGACCCAGAGACCGGCGAGGAGTTCGTCATTTTCGATGGCGGGCGGCATGGTTATAATAATCTGTTCTGTGATGAACATACTCTGGATGAGCTGGAACATCGTTCTCTCAAGCGGTATGAAATTCCTGCCTCCAAGCTGGTACTGGAGCTGGGCTACAGCATTGATTATGAGGACGAAAAAGAAGATTTTGACCCGGACGAGGCAGATACCGTGGAATTGATTAGCGGTGAGCGGATGCCATGGGAGCAGGTCAAGCGGGATGGCATTGACTATATTGCGCTTTACTATGTGGACGAGAAAGGAAAACAAGTCCAAATTTTGGACGCGGAGTTGGCGTGAGCACCTGGTTCATGTGTACCCCACAGGTCGCCGGGAAGCTGGACGCCATGGATTTTGAGAATCTGGCCGTCAAGGAAACCACCATTGACTCCGCCTGCTGGAAAACAATGTGGAGTTCTTAATCTATGAGGGAGCCAATGCCGTTGGTAAGGGCCGGGTGCTGGGCCGGACGATACCATATCAAGTGAAACAACAACGAAAGTAGGTGCCTTATGTACCAAATTGCATATATTGGCCGTTGGGAGACACTCCCAGAAACGGCTGCCGCTATTTATGAACACGATATTCTCAAGCTGGAAGCAATGCTTCAAGGCGGGTTGGATCTGGGGGTTCCCATCCAGCTCAGTGAGTATATCAAACTGATGCCGCTGGAGATCGCAGTTTTTAGGAATGATGTGTCCATGATCCACTTTCTGATGGAGCATGGAGCCGATCCCAGTCTGGCAGAGGAACAGCCTCTGCTGCTCACCGCTGCCCGCTGCTGCGGGCCGGAGGTGGTGGCGCTCTTTGCCGGACAGGCCGAAAAACTCAGCCCTAAGCAGAAAGAGCGGGCCTTCCAGGAAGTGCGCTGGGGCAAGCGCCCGGAGAATAT
>CALBGI010000018.1 GCA_937893675.1 uncultured Blautia sp. | reverse complement strand
TGTTTGCTAGACTGGCACTTGGAGGTTTTTTATTATTCTTATTATATAATAAAAACATCAGGGTGCATGAGCTAAATTTCATGCACCCCAACATTTATTATAGAACCCTTTTTGTGAACAGGCAGGCATATTTGAAATTTGTGGGACTACAATAGAATAGAGGTTACATCCGGGAGGATTGTATGAAAAGAAAGCTTCAAAAAAGGATGGCGGCGTTTTTCCTGGCGGTGATTTTGGCAGTTGCAGGCGGGCCGGTTCCCCTGTGGGCGGAGGAAGAGGGAGAAGTGCAGAAGGGGGCAGCGCAGGAAGAGGCGCAGCTCATCGAAGCTCCCAGCGGCATTTTGATGGAAGCGGCAACGGGGACTGTGCTCTACGAAAAAGATGCAGACACCCGGAGAAGCCCGGCCAGCATCACAAAAATTATGACGCTGATCTTGATTTTTGACGCTCTGGAAAAGGGAAGCCTGAAGCTTACCGATACGGTTACGACCAGTGCGCATGCCAAATCCATGGGAGGCTCCCAGGTATTTCTGGAAGAGGGAGAAACGCAGGATGCGGAGACCATGATAAAATGTATTGTCATTGCCTCGGGGAACGATGCCAGCGTGGCCATGGCGGAACACCTGGCTGGAAGCGAGCAGGAATTTGTGCGCCGGATGAATGAAAGAGCGCAGGGGCTCGGGATGAAAAACACAAATTTTGAGGATTGCTGCGGCCTTACGGAATCCGAAGATCACTACACTACAGCCAGGGACATTGCGCTCATGAGCCGGGAGCTGATTACGAAATATCCCCAGGTTCTTGCCTATTCTTCCATCTGGATGGAGAACATTACCCACCAGACAAGAAAAGGCACCACGGAGTTTGGCCTGACGAATACCAACAAGCTTCTGCGCAGCTACGAGGGCTGTGTGGGGCTGAAAACCGGAAGCACCAGCGCGGCGAAATACTGTCTTTCCGCAGTGGCAGAGCGGAACAATATTTCTCTGATCTCCGTTGTCATGGCGGCGCCCAATTACAAAATCCGTTTTAAGGATGCCGCCTCCATGCTGAATTATGGGTTTGCAAGGTGCAGCCTTTACAAGGATGAAAGCCCGCTGCCGCTGCCGGAGCTTACGGTCAGACGGGGCAGAGAGGATTCGGTTCCTCTGGAGTACGAGGGAATCTTTCAGTATCTGGATACAGAGGGGAATCCGGTGAAGGAGGTTGCCAGGGAGCTGAAGCTTCCAAAAGAGGTGAAGGCGCCTGTGAAGAAAGGCGCGCAGGCCGGAGAGGTGGTCTATTCCATGGGGGATAAGATTCTTGGCAGCATGCCTGTTTGCTATGCGGCCGATGTGCCGGCTGCCACCTACCCGGATTCCATAGGGGAAACCTTCCGGAAAATTTTCAGTCTTTCCGGATAAAAGCGCTTTGCGAGAATCGCACTGCGGCGGAATAGAATTATGTCGCAAATGCGGCCCGCCGCAGGTGAAAAATCCTGCTTGGTGAGATTTTTTTGTTACTTGACAGGAAATGTAGTGTCGAATTTTGTAAAACGATTTTTCTGCAAAATCCAGAAAAATGCTGGTGCTTTCGCCCAATCCGTGCTAAGATGAAACAAAGCATTTCATTTCTTTTTTCTAAGCGGAGCGAGCGGTAGACGACTGCATCAGCCGGGGCGTGTTGGCGGAGTTTCTGAAGAAAAACCGAGCGGAGGCGATCAAAGTGAGTATTTACGAATATGATGAAGAACGGCACATGCGGCAGACAAAGGAAGAGGGATTCGAGGAGGGCTATGAATCCGGGTACGAATCCGGCCGCAAACTGTTCAAACAAATAGTTCTTTTACGCCGCGCCGGAAAAACCTATGAAGAAATCGCCTCCCAGTGCAGCATATCTGTCGAAGAAGTCGAAGATATGTTGGAAGGAATCGAATAATTTGTATATAAAAAGATAAACAGGACTTTTCAAGTAGGAAAGCGCTGGACAAAAACTGTCCGGCGCTTTTGTGTTTGATTAATCCTCCGAAGTCTGTTATAATGCTATGCGGATATATCTGCTCATTTACGGGCAAGGAGGAAGTTATGAAAACACAGAAAAAATCTCCCGGCAAGCTTCGGCTTCTGGCGGGATATTACAAACCTTACAAAGGACTGTTTGCGGCGGATCTGTTTTTTGCCATGGTGGGTGCGGCGGTAACTCTTATTATCCCCCTTCTGGTCCGTTACATTATGAACAATGTTGGCGGTATGGCGCCCCAGGATGCGCGCGCTGTGATACTGAAGATTGGAGCGGGAATGCTGCTTCTTGTTCTGGTGCAGCTGGGAAGCCGGTATTTTATTACGTATTACGGACATATGATGGGAGCGCATATTGAGCATGACATGCGAAATGAGATTTTCGGTCATTACCAGAAACTCTCCTTTGCATTTTATGATAATCAGAAGGTAGGCCATCTTTTGTCCCGCATTACCAGCGACCTTTTTGACATCAGCGAGCTTCTACATCACGGGCCGGAGGATATTCTCATTTCCGTGATCAAGCTTCTGGGAGCCATGATCATTCTGGTGCAGGTGAACTGGCGTATGGCGCTCATCTGCGGGGCAATTGTGTGCGTGATGCTTTTTTATGCCCTGTTTTACAACAAACGGATGAAAAGTGCTTTCAAGGAAAACCGCGCCCGCATTGCGGATATCAACAGCCAGATTGAGGACAGCCTGGCAGGGATCCGCGTGGTAAAATCCTTTGGAAATGAAAAGCGGGAAATGGAAAAATTCAAAAAGGGCAACGAGCGTTTTGTGGCGGCAAAGCGTCTCACCTATCGCTATATGGCAGGCTATCATGCAGGCATGGATGCATTTACCACATTGATCACCGTGGCCTCTCTGATCGCAGGCGCGTTTTTCCTGACAGACGGTACCTTGCGTGCCGCAGATCTGGTTACGTTTCTTTTGTATATCAACAATTTTACAGAGCCGGTCACCAAGCTTGTGAATTTTACAGAGCAGTTCCAGAACGGTTACAGCGGCTACGACCGCTTCCTGGAAATGATGGCCATCGCGCCGGATATCAAGGATGCGCCGGACGCAAAATCGATTTCTGATGCAAAGGGCGACATCCGGTTTGAGGATGTGTCCTTTCACTACAGCGATACCAAGGAAGAGGTGCTTTCTCATGTGAACCTTCATGTGAAGCCGGGCGAGTATGTGGCTCTGGTGGGCACCTCGGGCGCCGGAAAAACCACGCTGTGCAGCCTGATCCCCAGATTTTACGACGCGACGGCTGGTGCCGTCTATCTGGACGGGGTGGATGTACGCAGCTTGAAGCTTGGGGATCTGCGCCGCCAGATCGGTATTGTGCAGCAGGATGTATATCTTTTTGCAGGCACGATCATGGAAAATATCCGCTACGGAAAGCCGGAGGCTTCGGACGAAGAGGTGATCCAGGCGGCGAAGGCGGCCAACGCCCATGGATTTATCATGGAAATGCCGGGAAACTATGACACAGATATCGGCCAGCGGGGTGTGAAGCTGTCCGGGGGACAGAAGCAGCGTCTTTCCATTGCAAGGGCATTTCTCAAGAATCCGCCCATCCTCATTCTGGATGAGGCCACCTCGGCGCTTGACAACCGCAGTGAGAAAGTGGTGCAGGAATCTCTGGAAAAGCTTTCCAGGGACAGAACGACCTTTGTGATCGCGCATCGCCTTTCCACGATCCGGAACGCCCAGCGCATTCTGGTGCTGACCGAGGACGGCATTGCAGAAGAAGGAACCCATCAGGAATTAATGGAGAAAAACGGCATTTACGCGCATTTGAATAATCTGGATTTGTAGCAGTGTGTATACGGGAGGGAATTGCCATGAGAGAAATACGGACACAGGATGCGGTGGGACATATCCTATGCCATGATATTACGCAGATTGTGAAGGATGAAAAAAAAGGTGTTCTTTTTAAGAAGGGACATGTAGTACGGCAAGAGGATATTCCGGCTCTTTTGGATGTGGGAAAAGAGCATCTGTTTGTCTGGGAAAAGACAGAGGGAATGCTTCACGAAAATGAGGCGGCGCAGGTCCTCTACGAAATCTGCGCGGGCGGGAATATGCACGGCACAGAGGTGAAAGAAGGAAAAATCGAGCTGGTCGCGGATCTGGACGGTCTTCTAAAGATCAACCGCAAAGCGCTGGTGGCTGTAAATTCCCTGGGAGAGATGATGATCGCCTCCCGCCATGGGGATTTTGCGGTAAAAAAAGGAGACAAGCTTGCCGGAACCAGGATCATTCCTCTTGTGATCCAGGAGGAAAAGATGAAGGCCGCGAGAGCGGCAGCCGGAGCAGAGCCTGTTTTTCGCATTCTGCCTTTTCACCACAAAAAGGTGGGGATCGTCACTACGGGAAGCGAGGTGCAGAAAGGACGGATCAAAGACACCTTTACGCCGGTACTGCAGGAGAAGCTTGCGGAGTTTCCCACAGAGGTCATCGGGCAGACCGCCCCGGGAGATGACCGGAAACAGATCACAGATGATATTCTTCGCTTCATAGAAGCGGGAGCAGATCTGGTGCTTGCAAGCGGCGGCATGAGTGTGGATCCGGACGACCGGACGCCCGGGGCGATCAAAGACACGGGCGCGCGCATTGTGTCCTACGGGGCGCCTGTGCTTCCGGGCGCAATGCTTCTGGTTGCGTATTTTGCGCACAATGGGAAGCAGATACCGATTATTGGTCTGCCGGGATGTGTGATGTACGCAAAAAGAACGGTGTTTGATCTGGTCCTGCCCCGCATTATGGCAGATGATATCGTGACTGCAGAAGAGCTTTTTGCTCTTGGAGAGGGAGGGCTTTGTCTGAACTGCGAAACCTGTACGTTCCCGAACTGCGGATTTGGAAAATAAGGAAAGAGAATTTTATGAAAACATTTCGTATCGAGAGCTTTCAGGCGGCGCTTCCCAAAATAAAGAAAAAGGTCCGCCTTGCCTCCCTTACGGATCTGCACGGTCTGGTTTACGGTGAAAACAACGGGCAGATTCTTGAGGCGCTTCAGAAGCTCCAGCCGGATGCGGTGCTGGCTGTGGGAGACATGTCTGTAAATTATGACAAGGCGACCTACCAGGCTGCGGCGAAGCTTTTGGAACGCGCGGCGGCAAAATTTCCCGTGCTCTATACCTACGGGAATCATGAGACCAGGATGAAAAAAGAAGAGCCGGCCTTCATAAAAAGCTACGAGGCTTTTCTTGAAAAAAACGGCGTGATCCTGCTTCATAATGACCATGCGGAGCTTTGCCTTGGGGGCGTGAAGTTTGTGTTTTATGGGCTTGAGCTTCCGCTGACATATTACAAAAAGCCCTTTTCCCCAAGTCTTACCCAGGAGGCGCTCAGGGGCTTTTTGGGAGAGCCGGAAAAAGATGGCGTGTGTGTGCTGCTGGCCCACAGCCCCAAATACGGAAATGTCTATTTTCAGTGGGGCGCGGATCTGATCTTCAGCGGCCATTACCATGGGGGCGCGCTGCGCTTTGGCAGGCATTGCGGACTTGTCTCCCCGCAGTTTCGCGTGCTTCCGCCCTATTGCTGCGGGGATTTTCACAGGGGGGAACAGCATATGTTTGTGAGCGCCGGCATGGGAGAACACACCATTCCCATAAGGATCCACAACCCGAGAGAGCTTGTGGCCGTAGATGGGGTGCCGGCGGGCAATGGGTTTTTAGAATAAACGAAAGCAGGTAGTTTCATGGCAATACCAGTGAAATTAAATGTGTTTGAGGGACCGCTCGATCTGCTCCTTCATCTGATCGACAAAAACAAGATCGATATTTATGACATTCCGATTGTGGAAATTACGGATCAGTACATGGAGTATATTCATTCCATGGAGGAAGAGGACCTGGGCGTTATGAGCGAGTTTATGGTTATGGCGGCCACGCTCCTGGACATTAAGTGCAAAATGCTTCTTCCGAAGGAAGTGAATGAAGAGGGAGAAGAGGAAGACCCAAGAGCCGATCTGGTGCAGAAGCTTTTGGAATACAAAATGTACAAATACATGTCCTACGAGCTGCGGGACAAAATGGAGGATGCGGCGGGATCCTATTTCCGCAGGCCGGACGTGCCGAAGGAGGTGCTGGCTTACCGGGAGCCGGTGAATACGGAAGAGCTTCTGGAAGGTCTGACCTTGGAGCGTCTGAATGCCATATTTAAATCCATTCTCAAGAAGCAGGAGGACAAGATCGACCCGATCAGAAGCCGGTTCGGGACCATTGAAAAAGAAGAGGTCAGCATTTCGGACAAGCTTCTGGAGCTGAAGGCCTATGCTGCAGAGCATCGCCGTTTTCGTTTCAGTCAGCTCATTCAAAAAAACGCTTCCAAAGTACAGCTCATCGTCACTTTTTTGTCGATTCTGGAGCTGATGAAAATGGGACATGTGCAGGTTGTGCAGGAGGAGCTTTTTGACGATATCCAGGTGGAGGTTGTGACAGACCCTCAGACCTGGAAAAATCTGACGGAATTTGCGGATGAACAGTGACGAAAGCAGAAATACCGGAAAGAATAAGAAAGAGGACAGATTGGTGGAGAACAGAAAAATGGAAGCTGCCATAGAGGCCATCCTGTTTGCTATGGGGGATTCTGTGGAGCTTGGACAGTTGGCAATGGCGCTGGAGGAGGATACCGAAAAAGTAAAACAGGTACTGGACGGGATGAGAAAGCGTTACCGGGCGGAAGACCGGGGGATACAGCTCATCGAACTGGAGGATGCGTATCAGCTGTGTACCAAAAAGGAATATTATGAATATCTCATAAAAATTGCCATGCACCCCAAGAAGCCTTCCCTCACGGACGTTATGCTGGAGACCCTTTCCATTATCGCTTATAAGCAGCCTGTGACAAAGGCGGAAGTGGAAAAGATCCGTGGTGTGAAGTGCGATCATGCGGTAAATAAGCTGGTGGAATATAATCTGGTGCGGGAGCTGGGCCGCTTAGACGCACCGGGACGCCCCATTCTTTTCGGGACAACTGAGGAGTTCCTCCGTTCCTTCGGCGTGCAGGGCGTGGAAGAGCTGCCGGTGCTTGATCCCGTAAAGCTTGAGGATTTTAAAGCGGAAGCAGAAGAGGAAGTAAAAGTGAAATTGGATGTATAAAGGAGAACAGAAGAATGCCGACCACATATACACATGATTTGTTTGGGAAAAAGATTTATCGGGCGCTTCCGGCAGAAATGAAGCGTGTGATCCGGGCGCATGGGGATTTGTACCGTATTGGTCTCCACGGGCCGGATATTTTCTTTTATTTTATGGTGTGCAAAAATCCTGTCACCAGATATGGCGTAAAGATGCACAATGAGCGCGCGGCCGGATTTTTTGAACAGTCCATGGCGCTTGCCAGAAAGACAAACGATGAGGCTCTGCTGGCGTATCTTCTCGGCTTCGGGTGCCACTATCTTCTGGATTCGGTATGCCATCCCTATGTGGATGCGGTGGATGCCAAAGGGCGGGTTTCCCACGCGCTTTTGGAAATTGAATTTGACCGGGTGCTGATGGAGCGGGAGGGAAAAGACCCTCGTCATTTTTATCCTTCCGATGCCATTGTGCCGAAGTATTCCTATGCGCGGGTGATCCATGAGGCGAATCCGGCGGTCTCTCCACTCAATACCTGGATTTCTCTTCATATGATGAAATGGTTCACAAACGCCCTGGTGTGCAGCGACAATGGAAGAAAGCGAAGAGCGCTGGGAAGGATCGCCGCTTATTTTGGGGAGGGAAGCCGCCGCTTTATCGTGGATCATTTTATGAGAAAGGAGCCTGCCGCAGAGTGTCAAAGCGTTTTGGGAGAGCTTGACCGGCTGTATCAAAAGGCGATTGCCGAGACGCCGGCGTATTTGGAAGAGCTGTATGGCCTTTTTAAGACCGCTGCGCCTCTTTGCGAACGCTGGGACCGCACCTACAACGGCTGAATGCATATTCAGGGACATGCCCGCATAAAATATGCTAACAACGCATGTGAGGTGGGGTATGAGAAAAAACAGAAAACCAAACAGAAATATGCTTACGATAACCGTCGCCACAGTTCTGGCGGCGGTTCTGTTGTCTGTGCCGGCGAAAGGAGAGGACTTTGTAAAAATGATCCCTTCCGTAGTCAGGATGAAGGAGTCGGGAAGCGAGGCGGCAGAAGAGGGCCCGCAGAATCTTTACGCGCTGTCTGCAGTTCTCATGGACGGAGATTCCGGCCGGGTGCTTTTTGAAAAAGAAGGAGATACCCCCAGGGCAAATGCCAGTACGACCAAAGTGCTCACCTGCATTCTGGCTTTGGAGAACGCGCCCGGGGACGATTACGTGGAGGTGTCAGAGGAAGCGGCTTCCCAGCCGGAGGTAAAGCTTGGGATGCGCAAAGGGGAACAGTACTTTCTGGAGGATCTGCTCTATTCCCTGATGCTTAAGAGCCACAACGATTCTGCGGTGGCGATTGCGGAGCATATCGCAGGCTCAGTACCTGCCTTTGCCAAAATGATGAATGAGAAAGCAAAAGAAATCGGATGTACGGATACGCATTTTGTCACGCCAAACGGACTGGACGCAAAAGATGAGGGCGGAGAGCATCGCACCACAGCCAGGGATCTGGCGCTGATCATGCGGTATGCCTTGAAAAATCAGGCGTTTCTTCGCATCACGCAGACCAGGGAGTATCATTTTTCGGAGATCAGCGGAAAGCGGCAGTTTTCTTTGAGCAATGCCAACCGGCTGTTTGATCTGATGGACGGGGTTCTTTCCGGGAAAACTGGGTTTACGGGAAATGCGGGCTACTGCTATGTGGGAGCGGTAAAGCGGGAGGAAAAGACGTTTGTTGTGGCCCTCCTTGGCAGCGGCTGGCCAAACAACAAAAACTATAAATGGAAGGACACAAAAGCCCTGGTGGATTACGGGAATGCAAATTTTGAGTACCAAAGCATCTGGGAGGAGCCTTCCCTGTCGCCCATTGCGGTAAAGGATGCGGTTCCGGAGGCGGGAGGGCAGACTGTGCTTACCGGCTTCTGCAAGGCGGAGGAGGGGATGCGCCAAAAGAAGCTTCTGCTGAGAAAGGATCAGCAGATAGAATGGAGGATCAAAAGAAAGAAAAATCTGGAGGCTCCCATAAAAAAGGGGGAGAAGATCGGGGAGGCGGTCTGCTGCCTGAACGGTGAAACCATCCTGACCTGTCCCATTCTCGCGGAAAAGAGGGTGGAGCGTATTGATTTTTCCTGGTATGTGGAACGTGTTTTTCACGATTATTTTCATTGATATGTGGGGGCGCTGCATCAGGCACCGCCTCTTTTTTTGTCCTTTTTTTAACAATTTATCATAAAAAAGCGAAAAACTATTGAAACTTTTGTGAAAAAAAGGTAAACTTATAATCGGCTTAATTTTTGTTATACTTTAAAAATTTTTATATAATGGAGGGCAAAAAAGAATGAGTAATGCAACACAAAGCTTAGCAGGCGCAAGAATCACTTCTTTGCTTGACGCCAACAGTTTTGTTGAAATCGGCCAAAGTGTAACAGCCAGAACCACGGATTTCAACATGACTGAAAACAAGGCACCTTCCGACGGTGTGATCACCGGATACGGTGTCATTGACGGAAACCTTGTCTATGTGTACAGCCAGGATGCATCCGTGCTGGGTGGAACCGTGGGCGAAATGCACGCAAAAAAGATTTCCAGACTTTATGATATGGCTATGAAGACCGGAGCTCCGGTTATTGGCCTCATCGACTGTGCAGGCCTTCGTCTTCAGGAGGCGACAGACGCACTGGAGGCTTTTGGCGAGATTTACTTCAAGACCACCATGGCATCCGGCGTGATCCCGCAGATCACCGGTATTTTCGGAACCTGCGGCGGCGGAATGGCTGTGCTTCCCGCATTGACGGACTTTACCTTCATGGAGAGCAAAAAGGCAAAAATGTTTGTAAACGCACCGAATGCCCTGGACGGCAACCATGTGTCCAAATGCGATACTGCGGATGCAAAATTCCAGAGCGAGGAGACCGGTCTCATTGACGGAGTGGGCACTGAGGAAGAGATTCTCGGACAGATCCGGGAGCTGGTATGTCTCCTGCCTTCCAATTTTGAAGATAACGATTCTTTTGAAGAGTGCACAGATGACCTGAACCGCGTGTGCGAGGATCTGGAGAACTGCGTGGGAGATACCTCCATCGCGCTTTCCCGCATTGCGGACAACGGTGTGTTCTTTGAGACAAAGGCAGCTTACGGCAAGGATGTGGTAACCGGATTTCTTCGTCTGAACGGCGCTACCGTGGGCGCGGTTGCCAACAGAAGTGAGATTTACGATGAAGAAGGCAACAAGACCGAGGAATTTGACGGAAGTCTTTCCGCAAGGGGCGCAAGAAAGGCAGCAGATTTTGTGAAATTCTGTGATGCTTTTGATATCCCGGTACTGACGCTCACCAACGTAAACGGATTCAAGGCTACGCTCTGCAATGAAAAAATGATGGCGGCATCTGTGGGTGAACTGGTGCATGCGTTCGCATCCGCAACTGTTCCGAAGGTCAATGTGATCATCGGCAAGGCATACGGCAATGCTTATGTCGCAATGAACAGCAAATCTGTCGGCGCAGACATGGTTTACGCATGGGACAGCGCAGAGATCGGCATGATGGATGCGTCTCTGGCCGCAAAGATCATGTATGCGGGCGCTGATGCAGAAACTCTGAATGAAAAGGCAGCGCAGTACAGAGCGCTTCAGTCCGGTGTGGCTTCCGCGGCAGCCAGAGGCTATGTGGATACCGTGATCAGCCCGGCAGATACCAGAAAATATGTGATTGGCGCATTTGAAATGCTGTTCACAAAGAGGGAAGATCGTCCGTCCAAAAAGCACGGAACGGTCTAGGCGAGGTGAGCATATGAAACAGATGATCAAGAAAGTATCCTCTGCCGGATTCGCCCTTCTTCTTGCAGGGCTCCTCACTCTTTTCGGCTCGGCAACGGTGTTTGCTTCCGAGGAGATTGATGAGATGCTGGAATCACAGCTTGTCATGATGGCAGAAGGACTGACAGAGACGATTATTCCTCTTTCTGAGGAAGAGATTGCAGGCTATCAGGAGTCCGCAGATGAGTTTACGGCCTCTGCCATGGAAGCCTGGGAATCTTCCAGAAAAGAGCTTGGTGAATTAAAAGACGGCGAGAATGCCGAGACGCAGGTGGAAATATCCGGCGATACCTATATTGCAACGGTTCCCAGAGCATTTGAGAAGGCAGAAGCCAACTTTGTATACACCTTTGATGAAATGGGAACACCGGTATCCATGACCGTGGACGTGCAGTATCCCCTGTCCGTGAACCTGCAGAGAGCAGGGCTGAACACAGTAATGGGACTGGCAACTGTGTTTGTGATGCTGATCTTCTTAAGCTTCGTGATTTCTCTGTTCAAATATATTCCGAAGCTTGTTGAGGGCAAGAAAAAAGAAGAAAGTGCACCGGCTCCGGTTGTGGCTGCTCCTGTGGAAGCACCTGTTCAGGCAGCAGATGACAGTGAGCTGATCGCAGTGATCGCAGCGGCGATCGCAGCTTCTGAGGGAACCTCCACAGACGATTTCGTGGTTCGTTCCATCCGCAAAATTAACCGTAAAAAATGGTAATCATATCAGGAGGATAAAAAAATGAAAAGTTATACAATTACTGTAAACGGAACCGCATATGAAGTAACTGTGGAAGAGACCGGCAGCGTATCCGCTCCGGCAGCAGCACCGAAAGCCGCTCCCAAGGCTGCTCCGGCTGCTCCCAAGGCAGCTGCTCCGGCAGCAGGCGCAGGCAGCGTGAAGATTACCGCGTCTGTACCGGGTAAGGTAGTGAAGCTTGTGGCTTCTGCAGGACAGGCAGTAAAAGCTGGAGACAGTGTTGTGATTCTGGAATCCATGAAAATGGAAATTCCGGTTGTTGCTCCGCAGGACGGTACCCTTGCAAGCATTGATGTTGCAGAGGGCGCATCTGTAGAAAACGGAGATACTCTGGCAACCATGAACTAGGACGGGAGGTAGACAAATGTCTTATGTAACAGATACCTTGTCCAACCTGCTTCATCAGACGGCATTCTTCAATCTGACCTGGGGCAATTACCTGATGATCCTTGTGGCATGCGTGTTTTTGTACCTTGCGATCCGGCACGAGTTTGAACCGCTGCTTCTGGTTCCCATTGCTTTTGGTATGCTTCTGGTTAATATTTATCCGGATATCATGCTCAGAATTGAAGACTCCTCAAACGGCGTAGGTGGACTTCTGCATTATTTTTATTTGCTGGATGAGTGGAGTATTCTTCCTTCTCTCATTTTCATGGGCGTTGGCGCGATGACAGACTTCGGTCCCCTCATTGCAAACCCCAAGAGCTTCCTTCTTGGAGCAGCAGCACAGCTGGGAATTTATGTTGCATATTTCCTTGCGATTTTCCTTGGCTTCAACGGAAAGGCAGCCGCAGCGATCTCTATCATCGGCGGCGCGGACGGCCCGACCTCCATCTTCCTGGCAGGCAAGCTTGGACAGACCGCACTTATGGGACCCATTGCGGTGGCGGCGTATTCCTATATGTCTCTGGTTCCCATTATCCAGCCTCCGATCATGAAAGCCTTTACCACAGAGGAAGAGCGCAAGATCAAAATGGATCAGCTTCGCCCTGTGACAAAGCTTGAGAAGATTCTCTTCCCTATCGTGATCACCATCGTGGTATGTCTGATCCTTCCGACAACAGCTCCTCTTGTAGGTATGCTGATGCTGGGTAACCTGTTCCGTGAGAGCGGTGTGGTAAAACAGCTGACAGAGACAGCGTCCAATGCGCTGATGTACATTGTAGTTATCCTTTTGGGAACCTCTGTTGGCGCAACAACAAGCGCTGAGGCATTTCTGAATATGGATACCATCAAAATCGTAGTTCTTGGTCTGGTGGCCTTTGCTTTTGGTACCTTTGGCGGTGTTATGTTCGGAAAGATCATGTGCAAGCTTTCCGGAGGCAAGATCAATCCGCTGATCGGTTCCGCCGGTGTCTCCGCGGTTCCCATGGCGGCCCGCGTTTCGCAGAAGGTCGGTGCCGAAGCGGACCCCACCAACTTCCTTCTCATGCACGCCATGGGACCGAACGTTGCGGGTGTGATCGGTACGGCAGTAGCAGCCGGAACCTTTATGGCAATCTTTGGTGTCTAGTGCGCGAAGGCCGGATTTAGTGAATCGAATTTTTTGACTTCTTAATAAAAAAATAAAAGGAGAAAAATCATGGCAGAAATTCAAAAAAAACCTGTTAAGATTGTGGAAACCATTCTGCGTGACGCGCATCAGTCCCTGATCGCAACCCGTATGAGCACAGAGCAGATGCTTCCCATCGTAGATAAATTGGACAAAGTGGGCTACCATGCAGTGGAGTGCTGGGGCGGCGCTACTTTTGACGCATCCCTTCGTTTCCTGAAGGAAGATCCATGGGAAAGACTTCGTAAGCTTCGCGATGGTTTCAAAAATACAAAGCTTCAGATGCTGTTCCGCGGACAGAATATCCTGGGATACCGTCCTTATGCAGATGACGTGGTAGAATATTTTGTACAGAAATCTGCTGCAAACGGAATCGACATCATCCGTATTTTTGACTGTCTCAACGATATGCGCAACCTGCAGACCGCAGTTTCCGCGGCAAACAAAGAGAAGGCTCATGCACAGGTAGCGCTTTCCTACACACTGGGAGATGCTTATACCCTGGAATACTGGACGGGCATTGCAAAGAGGATCGAGGAGATGGGAGCGGATTCCATCTGTATCAAGGATATGGCGGGTCTTCTTCTTCCCTATCAGGCAACAGAGCTTGTTACTGCTCTCAAAGAAGCAGTCAAGATCCCCATTGACCTGCATACCCATTACACCTCCGGCGTAGCTTCCATGACCTATCTGAAAGCCGTAGAGGCTGGCGTGGACATCATTGACACTGCAATGTCTCCCTTTGCTCTGGGAACGTCCCAGCCGGCAACGGAAGTTATGGTTGAGACCTTTAAGGGAACTCCCTACGATACCGGATTTGACCAGAAGCTTCTGGCAGAGATCGCAGACTACTTCCGTCCGCTTCGTGACGAGGCTCTGGAGAGCGGACTGCTCAATCCCAAGAACCTTGGCGTAAACATCAAGACGCTTCTGTATCAGGTACCGGGCGGTATGCTTTCCAACCTGACCTCTCAGCTGAAGGAACAGCATGCAGAGGACAAGTTCTATGATGTTCTGGAGGAGGTTCCGCGCGTTCGTAAGGATCTGGGCGAGCCGCCTCTGGTTACTCCGTCCTCTCAGATTGTTGGTACACAGGCGGTATTCAACGTGATCATGGGCGAGAGATACAAAATGGTCACAAAAGAGACAAAGGATGTTCTCAGCGGAAAATACGGCGCAACTGTAAAGCCGTTTAATCCGGAAGTACAGAAAAAATGTATCGGAGATACCGAGCCGATCACCTGCCGTCCGGCGGATCTGCTTGAGAATGAGCTTTCTACTTTGGAAAGCGAGATGGCACAGTACAAGGAGCAGGATGAGGACGTTTTGTCCTACGCACTGTTCCCGCAGGTAGCCACCGATTTCTTCAAGTACCGTCAGGCACAGAAAACCAAGGTTGATGAGACTGCGGCAGATACAAAGAACGGGGCATATCCGGTATAATCCATAAAAAATAAGAAAGGGGTTGCTGCAAAGCTGTTTTGCGGCGCCCCTTTCGTTGCCATACCTGCCCGAGACGCTCTGGGAATATGGCAGATAGAGAGGAAAATATGAGCAAAGTGGTGATTGTAGGCGGCGGTCCGGCGGGAATGCTGGCCGGCGTGTATGCGGCTCTCAAGGGACATGAGGTTCACCTTCTGGAAAAAAACGAAAAGCTTGGAAAAAAACTTTACATTACCGGAAAGGGTCGGTGCAATGTCACGAACGCCTGCAATGTGCAGGAACTGTTTTCGGCCATGGAGAGCAACGAAAAATTTATGTACAGCGCTTTTTACAGCTACACGAATCAGGATGTGATGGACTTTTTTGAGGAGTCCGGAGTACCCCTGAAAATCGAGAGGGGGAACCGTGTTTTCCCGGTGTCCGATCATTCTTCGGACATTATCAGGGCTCTGGAACGACGCCTCAGGGAGGCGGGCGTGCATGTTCATCTGCAGACGGAAGTGCAGGAGGTGCTGGCAGAAAATGGGAGAGCAAAGGGTGTGGTGATCCAGGGTGGAAAAACCATAGAGGCAGATGCGGTCATGGTGGCGACCGGCGGTCTTTCCTACCCGGCCACCGGAAGTACGGGAGACGGGTACCGCTTTGCGGAAGAGACCGGCCACCGGCTTGTGGAGCAGATCCCCTCTCTGGTCCCCCTCCTTGCCCGGGAAGATTACGTGAAAGAGTTGCAGGGGCTTTCCCTTAAAAATACGGCGCTCACCATAAAGAACGGCAGGAAAACCGTGTATGAGGATTTTGGAGAGATGATGTTTACCCACTGCGGTGTCACCGGTCCTATGATCCTGTCGGCCAGCGCAGCTGTGGGGCGTCTTCTTCAGAAAACGTCTCTGGAGGCTTATCTGGATCTGAAGCCGGCGCTTTCCTTTGAGCAGCTGGACGCGCGGATACTGCGGGAGTTTGAGGGCGCGCAGAACCGCCAGTTCAAGAATGTGATAGGCGCGCTGTTCCCGGCGTCCCTGACTCCGGTCATGCTGCGGCTCGGAAAAATTGCGCCGGAAAAAAAGATCCATGAGATTTCCAGGGAGGAGCGGCAGGGATTTGTGCGCCTGGTAAAAGCGTTTCCCTTTACCATTGAGGGCCTTGGCAGCTTCCGGGAGGCGGTTGTCACAAAGGGAGGCATCTCCGTGAAAGATATCCAGCCGGGAACCATGGAGTCCAGAATTGTGAAAAATCTCTATTTTATCGGAGAGGTCCTGGATCTGGACGCGCTCACAGGCGGCTATAATCTGCAGATCGCCTGGTCTACCGCTTACCTGGCAGCACAGGCAGTACAATAATGAAAGGAGCGAACAGAATGGGTTTTAATATAGCGATTGACGGCCCGGCGGGCGCTGGAAAGAGTACCATTGCCCGACGGGTTGCAAAAGAATTATCGTTTATCTATGTGGATACGGGAGCGATGTACCGCGCAATGGCCCTGTACCTGCTGCAAAATCAGGTGGATGGCGCAGACACGGAGAAGGTCGCGGCTGTCTGCAAACATGCGGACATTTCCATTGAGTATAAGGACGGACAGCAGATGGTATTGCTGAACGGGGAAAATGTCAATGCGCATCTTCGCAGCGAAGCGGTTGGAAACATGGCTTCTCTGAGTTCTGCAAATCCGGCCGTCAGAAGCCATCTCCTGGAGCTTCAGAGAAACCTTGCCCGGTCAAGCGACGTAGTCATGGACGGAAGAGATATCGGCACAACGGTGCTTCCGGAGGCCCAGGTTAAGATTTTTCTTACCGCCAGCGCGGACACCCGGGCGCAGCGCCGGTATATCGAGCTTACAGAAAAGGGAATTGCGTGTGATATAAATGAAATACGCGCAGATATCATTGCGCGTGATACCCGGGATATGAACCGCGAGGCTTCCCCCCTTCGGCAGGCTGAGGATGCGGTTCTTGTGGATTCTTCCCATATGGGTATAGAAGAGGTGGTTCAGGCAATCCTAACGATATACAGGGAGAAGGCATAGCATGAACGTAAAAGTGGCAAAAACAGCAGGATTCTGTTTTGGCGTGGAGCGTGCGGTCAACAAGGTGTATGAGCTTATTGAGCAGGGAAAGGGGCCGATCTATACACTGGGCCCCATTATTCACAATGAGTCGGTGGTCTCGGACCTGGAGGAAAAAGGCGTACAGGTCATAGAGGAGAAGGACCTGGACTCGCTGAAGAGCGGGATCGTTGTGATCCGTTCCCATGGAGTGGGCAAGGCTGTTTATGACAAGCTGGAGGCTTTGGGGATTTCTTATGTGGATGTTACCTGTCCCTTTGTTCTCAAAATACACAGAATTGTGGAGAAGGAGAGCAGCGCCGGTTCCCATATCATCATTATCGGGGACAAGGATCATCCCGAGGTACAGGGCATCTGCGGGTGGTGCCGGGGAGCCTGCACAGTGGTGAAAGACCCCAAAGAAGCAGAGAATTTCATACCTCTGCAAGATCAAAAAATCTGCATCGTGTCCCAGACGACATTTAATTACAACAAATTTAAAGAATTAGTTGAAATTTTTGCGGAAAAGAGGTATGATAATAATGTTTTAAATATTTTAAATATTTTAAACACTATTTGTAATGCTACCGAAGAACGGCAGAAGGAAGCACAAACTGTAGCCGGAGAGGTAGACACTATGTTGGTCGTTGGCGGCCGACACAGTTCCAATACTCAAAAGCTGTTTGAAATATGTAAAAAGGAATGTGGAAATACTTACTATATACAATCACCTGTTGACTTGGATTCTGAAATGTTCCAAAACAGTCGGTATGTAGGTATTACAGCAGGGGCATCAACCCCAAAGAAAATTATCGAGGAGGTTCAAGAACATGTCAGAGTTAAGTTTTGAACAGATGCTGGAAGATTCCGTAAAAACAATCAGAAATGGAGAAATCGTACAGGGTACCGTCATCGATGTAAAAGACGATGAGATCATCCTGAATATCGGCTATAAAGCAGATGGTATCATCACGAAAAGTGAATACTCCAACGATTCCAGCGTTGTACTGAAGGAAGCAGTACATCCGGGAGACACCATGGAAGTCAAGGTGCTCAAGGTAAATGACGGAGAGGGCCAGGTGATCCTGACCTACAAGAGACTTGCCGCAGAAAAAGGCAACAAACGTCTGGAGGAGGCATTTGAGAGCCAGGAGGTTCTGAAGGCTCCTGTAACACAGGTACTGGACGGCGGTCTTTGCGTAAATGTGGAAGAGACAAGAGTGTTTATTCCTGCAAGTCTTGTTTCTGATACCTATGAGAGAGACCTGTCCAAATATGCAGATCAGGAAATTGAGTTTGTTATCACAGAGTTCAATCCCAGAAGACGCCGCATCATCGGCAACCGCAAACAGCTTCTTGTTGCAGAGAAGGCTGAGAAGCAGAAAGAGCTCATGGAGAGAATCCATGTTGGCGATGCAGTTGAGGGTGTTGTAAAGAACGTTACTGATTTTGGTGCGTTCATCGACCTGGGCGGTGCAGACGGACTTCTTCACATTTCCGAAATGTCCTGGGGCAGAGTAGAGAATCCGAAGAAAGTATTTAACGTTGGCGATACCGTTCGCGTTCTGATCAAAGATATCAACGGAGACAAGATTGCGCTGTCTCTTAAATTCCCGGAGGAGAATCCGTGGCTTACCGCTGCTGAGGATTTCGCAGCAGGCAATGTGGTAACCGGACGTGTGGCTCGTATGACCGATTTCGGTGCATTTGTTGAGCTGGCTCCTGGTGTGGACGCGCTGCTTCATGTATCTCAGATTTCCAGAGAGCATGTTGCAAAACCGTCTGACGTACTTTCTATTGGTCAGGAAATCCAGGCTAAGGTGGTAGACTTCAACGGCGAGGAGAAGAAGATCAGCCTGAGCATGAAAGCTCTGGAGGCTCCGGCAGAGGAGAGCGCAGAAGAGTTTGTAGAAGAATAAAATACGTGGAGGATTCCTTCATTCGTTGTTCAAAAAGGGAAGCTGCTTCGGCAGCTTCCCTTTTTGACGTAAAACCATATAAACTCAATGCTTTAGGCTGTCCAAAAGAACCGGAAGGGCATGCTTTAAGTATTCCTGCTGAAGCGCCGGTGAAGTGAGAAAGTTTTCGTCACAGGAAAACCAGGTGTAGCAGGTCTGGGCTCTGGCCGGCTCCTTGAGGCTTTTATCCATGTGTGAAGTGAGGATTTTGGGCATGGCGGTATCTTCCAGGGGAAGATAGTCGTAGTCTTTATAATTTTCATAATACCGCCGAAGCCGCTTTTGCGGAGCCGGAATACGAAGGCGCAGAGAATCCGCGCTGCCGGTGATATAAAATAACTCGGAGCCGTTGGAGAATTCTGCGGGGAGCGGTGTGTCTGTCTTGAGGATTGCCAGGAGCGCGTCTTCTGCGTAAGTACAGGAGACGATCCTGTACTTGCCGCGGTACAGGCCGAGATAGGACAAAAGCGGAAAAATTTGTCCGAGCCCCTGGAGATCCTCTTCGTTGTGGAGCATCATTGCTTCTGCCAGTCTGGGATCCGGTTTTTTTATGTATTGCCGGTAAAGTCGGATACATTCTTTGCCGTCGGCGGCCTTTCGGCAGGAGGGCTTCAGAAAAGCCTCCAGGGTGGGCTGCTTTAGGTCTGCAAGCTTCAGAAGGGCCTTCAGAGGCTTTAGGGTCTGGTACAGATCCAGGGCCGGCTTGTCTTCCAAGATGTTTGGCAGGTCATGTATTTTCAGGCGCGCCGCAAGGTAAGGCGCGTCAAAGCGGTTCCCATTGTATTGGATGGTGTGTGTGGCCGCCTGGAGAAGCTTGGAAAACGCGGTGAGAATAAGCGGCTCTTCCTCCGGACCTTCGGCAAACCACTGGTAAAACTGCCAGGCTCCTTCCTCAAACAGGACAGCGCCGACAAGATACAAAAAAGTAGAATTTCGTGCTAGTCCGGTTGTTTCGATATCGTAAAAAAGGGGAATAAAATCTTCGTTTTCCGCATAAAAATTCGATAAATTTTTAACGGTCTCAATGTCTGGAAACCCTTGTAAAATCGGCATTTTTTTAACAATCATTTTTTCGGAAACTCCTTTCGATTGTATTCAATTATACACAAAATATTTGCATTTGGGTAGTGAATTTTTGTGGGAAAAGAGTTATAGTATAAATATGCTATTCCTATGAATCGAACACAAAAAGACATTATGGCAAGGAGGGAGAAAATGGGAATGTTGACATTTAAGGGAGGCATTCACCCTTTTGACGGCAAGCGCCTGTCCCGGGACTGTCCCATTGAAAAATATGTTCCAAAGGGGGAAATGGTGTATCCGCTTTCCCAGCATATTGGAGCCCCGGCAGTTCCGCTGGTAAAAAAGGGGGATCGGGTCCTGGCAGGACAGAAGATTGCACAGGCGGGCGGTTTTGTGTCCGCAGCGATCCACGCTTCCGTATCCGGCGTGGTAAAGGGAATCGAGAAACGTCTTACAGCTACCGGAAGTATGGTGGATTCTATCCTTTTGGAGAATGACGATCTCTATGAACAGGTGGAATTCATTCCGGCAGCTTTGGAGGAGCTTTCCAGGGAAGATATCCTGAAGCGCATTCAGGAAGGCGGCGTAGTCGGCATGGGCGGAGCAGGATTTCCGACGCATGTGAAGCTGTCGCCCAAAGATCCGCAGAGCATAGAATATGTTCTGGTGAACGGTGCGGAGTGCGAGCCCTATCTTACCAGCGACTACCGCCGTATGCTGGAGAATCCGGAAATGGTTGTAGGCGGACTTCGGGTGATGCTGGCGCTGTTTGAGAACGCAAAAGGCTATATCTGCATTGAAGATAACAAGCCGGAGTGTATTGAAAAGCTTCGGGAGCTTGTAAAAGACATTCCCCGCATGGAAGTAAAAGAGCTTATGACGAAATATCCCCAGGGCGGTGAGCGGACGCTGATCTATGCGACTACCGGCAGGGAAATCAATTCCTCCATGCTTCCGGCCGATGTGGGCTGCGTGGTGGACAATGTAGACACGGTGTGCGCCATATACAGGGCAGTGATCCAGGGACGTCCGGTCATGGACCGCATTGTCACCGTGACCGGGGAGGGAATCCGAAATCCAAGGAATTTCGAGGTGCTCACCGGAACGGATATGGCACAGCTCATTGAGGCGGCAGGAGGCCTTAAGGACAATGTGCCCAAGGTGATTTCCGGCGGACCTATGATGGGGTTCCCCATGTACGATCTGCATGTTCCCTGTGTGAAAACCAGCTCAGCCTGTCTGTGCCTTCAGAAGGATGCAGTATCGGAAGCACAGCAGACCGCATGCATCAACTGCGGCCGCTGCGTCCGGGTCTGTCCGGGACACGTGCTTCCGTCAAAGCTTGCTACATTTGCGGAACACGGCGATATGGAGCGTTTTCAGAAATTTGACGGTCTGGAATGCTGTGAGTGCGGGTGCTGCAGCTATGTCTGTCCGGCAAAACGCCCGTTGACCCAGAGTATCAAATCCATGCGGAAAATGGTTCTTGCCAGCCGCAAAAAGAGATAGGAGGGGGAAAGGAAAATGGAACAAAAGCTTCATGTATCATCCAATCCCCATGTGCGGGATAACATGACAACAGGCAGGATCATGCAGCTTGTGGCGATCGCGCTTCTGCCGGCCAGTCTGTTTGGCATTTGGAATTTCGGATTCCGGGCGCTTCTGATCATACTGGTGAGTGTTGCAGCCAGCGTGCTGTCGGAGTGGCTCTATGACCGGCTCATGCACAAAAAGAATACCATTGCCGACGGAAGTGCTGTGGTGACGGGACTTTTGCTTGCCCTTAACATGCCGCCGCAGATTCCGCTGTGGATGCCGGCTCTGGGCAGCGTCTTTGCCATTATCGTGGTAAAACAGCTGTTCGGCGGACTGGGACAGAACATCATGAACCCGGCACTGGCCGGAAGATGTTTTCTGATGATTTCCTTTGCGGGAAGAATGACGGATTTTGCAGTTTCTGACAGCTTCCGCGGCGTGGTGGACGCAGTGAGCGGCGCAACGCCTCTGGCGGCTTTGAAGGACAGAGGATTCACCGAAGGCTCTGTGGATGTGCTTCATATGTTTCTGGGAAATACCCAGGGGACGATCGGTGAGACGTCAGTTCTAGCGATTCTCATCGGAGCAGCGATCCTGTTGGCTTTCCGGATCATCGATCTGAAGATCCCGCTTACATATCTGGGAAGCTTTACCGTGTTTGTGATCCTCTATATGGCGTTTACCGGCATGGGCTTTGACGGCAATTATCTTCTGACACATCTGTTCGGAGGCGGACTGATGCTGGGGGCCTGGTTTATGGCAACGGATTATGTGACTACGCCCATTACGCAAAAAGGCCAGCTGATCTACGGCTGCTGCCTCGGTATTGTCACTGCTGTGTTCCGTCTTTTTGGCGGCTCTGCGGAGGGCGTTTCCTATGCGATCATTTTCTGCAACCTTCTGATTCCGCTCATTGAGCGTGTGACCCGTCCTGTGGCGTTCGGGAAAGGAGGAAAAAAGCATGAATAAAATTGTGAAAGACACCTTCGCCATCACGCTGATCACTCTGGTGGCCGGGCTTGCATTGGGAGTGGTGCAGGATATCACGGCATACCCCATTGCAGAGCAGAAGCTTCTGGCGAAGCAGAAAGCCTGCGAGGCTGTTTTTGAAAAGGCGGAGAACTTCGGAGAGATCGATCTGGGAGACAAGGCGACAGAGCTTCAGGAATATTTAAACGAAAACGGATATACCGCGCAAAGCATAGATGACGTTATGGGCGCCCTCAATGAAGACGGGCAGGAAATCGGTTATGTCTTCACCGTGACCAGCAGCGAGGGGTATGGCGGAGATATTCAGTTCACCATGGGCGTGCAGTCCGACGGAACCTTGAACGGCATTTCCATTTTGTCCATCAGCGAAACGGCCGGACTTGGAATGAAAGCAGATACCGAAGACTTCAAATCGCAGTTTGAAGACAAAAAAGCAGAGCGCTTTTCCTACACCAAAAGCGGTGCGCAGGCAGAGGATGAGATCAATGCCATAAGCGGAGCCACCATTACCACAAACGCCATGACAAACGGCGTCAACGCCGGTCTTTGTGCCTTTGAATTTATGGAAGGGGGAATGGAAGGATGAAAGCAAATACACCATCCGAACGACTTTTTAACGGCATCATCAAAGAAAACCCCACCTTTGTGCTGATGCTGGGCATGTGCCCCACATTGGCAGTCACCACCTCAGCGGTCAACGGCATCGGCATGGGGCTTACTACCACAGCGGTTCTGGCAGCCTCCAACCTGATGATTTCCCTGCTGCGGAAATTCATTCCGGACAGCGTGCGCATGCCGGCTTATATAGTCGTTGTGGCGTCTTTTGTAACGATCGTGCAGCTTTTGCTGGAGGGATTTCTTCCGAGCCTTTATTCCGCTCTTGGCATTTACATCCCTCTTATCGTGGTAAACTGTATTATCCTCGGCCGTGCAGAGGCCTACGCCTCCAAAAATCCGCCGGTTCCGTCCCTCTTTGACGGCATTGGCATGGGTCTTGGATTTACCTTGAGCATCACCTGCATTGGCGCGGTCCGTGAGCTTCTGGGAGCAGGCCAGCTTTTTGGCCGGCAGATTCTGCCATTGGCAGACGCGGCAGCGGGCAAAGCCGGTTTTGAACCGATTGCCATTTTTGTCCTGGCGCCGGGCGCGTTTTTTGTCCTTGCCTTTTTGTCCGCTTTTCAGAATAAATTCCGTATTGGCGCAGCAAAGAGGGGCATTGATCCAAGCAATCCTGACTGCGGCGGAAGCTGCGCTTCCTGCGGCAATACCATGTGCAAAGGGAAAGGAGGCGCGAACGCATGAAAGAGCTTTTGATCATCGGAATCGGCGCCGCCCTTGTGAATAATGTTGTGCTCAGCCAGTTTCTGGGACTTTGTCCTTTTCTGGGCGTGTCCAAAAAAATTGACACGGCGGCAGGCATGGGGGGAGCGGTCATCTTTGTCATCACACTGTCCTCCTTTGTCACCAGTCTGATCTACAAATTCATTCTGGTGCCCACCAACCTGACGTATCTGCAGACCATCGTGTTTATCCTGATCATTGCCGCGCTGGTGCAGTTTGTGGAAATGTTCCTCAAAAAAGCCATGCCCCCGCTTTATCAGGCGCTGGGCGTGTATCTTCCCCTCATCACCACCAACTGTGCGGTTCTCGGGGTTGCGATCACCAACGTGCAGGACGGATACAATGTGCTGGAAGGCACGATAAACGGATTTGCCACAGCGGTTGGCTTTACCATTGCCATTGTACTTATGGCGGGCTTGCGGGAGAAAATTGAGTACAACGATGTCCCAAAAGCGTTTCAGGGCTTTCCCATTGTGCTTCTCACAGCAGGGCTCATGGCGATCGCGTTTTGCGGATTTTCCGGATTAATCTAAGGAGGCAGATAAAATGAATGTTGGAGCAATTATTACAGCGACAGTTGTAGTTGCGGCGGTTGGCCTCTTTATCGGAATTTTTCTTGGGGTTGCCGGAAAAACCTTCGCTGTTGAGACGGATGAACGGGAGATTGCGGTCCGGGAGGCGCTTCCGGGCAACAACTGCGGCGGCTGCGGCTATCCCGGCTGCGACGGTCTGGCTGCCGCCATTGCGAAGGGCGAAGCGCCGGTGAACGGCTGTCCGGTGGGCGGCGAGCCTGCGGCAAAGATCATAGCCGGTATTATGGGCCAGGAAGTGAAGGAGAGTATTCGTCAGGTGGCGTTTGTAAAATGTGCGGGCACCTGCGAAAAGACAGGAGAGAATTATATTTACGACGGTGTGCAGGACTGCGAGATGCTCTCCTTTGTTCCGGGCGGCGGAGCGAAAGCCTGTGCATACGGATGCCTTGGCTATGGAAGCTGCGTGAAGGCCTGTCCCTTTGACGCCATTTCCATTGTGAACGGTGTCGCAGTAGTGGATAAGGAGGCCTGCAAGGCCTGCGGCAAGTGTGTGGCAAAATGTCCCAGACACCTTATTGAGCTGGTGCCCTATGCGCAGAGCACATTTGTGGCGTGCAGCTCCAGGGCAAAGGGAAAGGCGGTGACCACAGCCTGCGAGGTCGGCTGTATTGGCTGCAAGAAGTGCGAAAAGACCTGTCCTTCCCAGGCGATCACGGTCACGGACTTCTGCGCGCACATTGATTACGAAAAATGTACCAACTGCGGCGCATGCAAAGAAGCCTGTCCAAGGGGCATTATCCTGTAACAAAAGGCACTGTTCTGTGCCCGGCGGGATGATAATGTAATAATAAATGGGGCTGTCTGCGAATATCAGCTCCGGCAAGGGTACTGCCGGAACGTGGTATTGAGACAGCTCTTATTTTTATACAGCACATGTGTTTGCTTTTGCGCTCCAACTATGTTATGATAAAACAGAAATTGAGTTATTGGAGTGATTAAGGATGATTTCATTTGTGAGAGGAACTGCTGCGGCACACACGGAGAATGCTTTGATCGTAGATACCGGAAGCATTGGCTACGAGGTGTTTATGACAGCAGGTTCTCTGGAACGGATCAGAACCGGAGATGAAGTAAAGATTTATACCTACCTGCATGTGCGGGAGGATGTCATGCAGCTTTACGGATTTCTTTCCAGAGATGATATGAAGGTTTTCACATTGCTTTTGAGCGTAAACGGGGTAGGCCCCAGGGCGGCTCTCGGGATTCTCTCGGGAATCACGGCGGATGAGCTTCGGTTTGCGGTTCTTTCCGATGATGTAAAAACCCTTTCCAAAGCGCCTGGGATCGGCAAAAAAACAGCGCAGAAGATGATCCTGGAGCTGAAGGACAAGTTAAGCCTTGAGGACGCCTTTGAGCAGAAGCTTCTGCATGAACAGGAGCGTGCAGCCTCCGGCATGGAGAATGCCGGCAATGGAATGCAGGAAGCGATAGAAGCGCTTACGGCGCTGGGATACAGCGCGGCAGATGCCATGCGGGCGGTGCGGCAGGTGACAGATGTGCCGGAGGATGATGTGGAGTCGATCTTGAAGGCCGCTCTCAAAAACCTGTGATAAGTGAGATTGGAGCAGACATTGTATGGATAGCAGAATGATAACGACAGATGTAACAGAGGAGGATTATTCTCTGGAGGGAAGCCTCCGTCCGCAGTCTTTGGAGGAATACATCGGTCAGGAAAAAACAAAAAATACACTGCGCATTTATATTGAAGCGGCCAAACAGCGCCATGACCCGCTGGATCACGTGCTGTTTTACGGGCCTCCGGGACTGGGAAAAACCACCCTTTCTTCCATTATTGCAAACGAGATGGGGGTGCATATGAAGGTGACCTCCGGCCCGGCCATTGAGAAGCCGGGAGAAATGGCAGCTATTCTGAACAACCTTCAGGAGGGAGATATTCTCTTTGTGGATGAGATCCACCGTCTGAACCGTCAGGTGGAGGAGGTGCTCTATCCGGCCATGGAGGATTTTGCCATAGATATCATGATCGGGAAAGGCGCAAGCGCCCGCTCTATCCGTCTGGATCTGCCGAAGTTTACGCTGGTGGGAGCCACCACAAGAGCCGGGCTTTTGTCAGCGCCGTTAAGAGATCGTTTCGGCGTGATGCATCATCTGGAATTTTACGATCAGGAAGAGCTGTGCACCATTATCCTCCGTTCCGCGAAGGTGCTGGGAGTGGAAATCGAGACCAGAGGCGCACAGGAGATCGCCAAGCGTTCCAGAGGAACCCCCAGGCTTGCCAATCGTCTTTTGAAGCGGGTAAGGGATTTTGCCCAGGTAAAATATGACGGAAAAATAACCTATGAGGTGGCCTGCTTTGCCCTTGATCTTCTGGAGGTGGACCAGTACGGACTGGACAAAACAGACCGGCGGATTCTGGAGACGCTGATTTTAAGCTTCCGGGGAGGCCCGGTTGGATTGGAGACTCTGGCGGCATCCATTGGGGAAGATTCGGGAACCCTGGAGGATGTTTACGAGCCGTATCTTCTTCAGAACGGCTTTCTCAACCGCACTCCCAGAGGGCGTATGGCGACGGAAAAAGCCTGTGATCATCTGGGATATTCCTGTCCGCTGGAAAAGGAAAAGAGATAAAATGCAGAAAAAGCTATACATTTCTACAAAATTCGAGTATACTGATGTTAAGATAAAAAAGATGCCTGAAGGATTGTGCGTAAGCACAGCGCGGTTTATGACCTTTTGACCCTGGCATCATAAAGTTACGGGAGGCTTTTTTGTATGGCGGTTAAAAATACAGCACAGGTTGTAATCGGAGGCAAAATCATCACCTTGGGCGGATATGAGTCTGAGGGATATCTTCAGACGGTTGCATCCTATATGAACAATAAGATTTCCGAGCTTTCTGAGCTGCCCGGTTACAATCATCAGCCAATGGAGACCAAGCATATGCTGCTGAGCCTGAATATTTCTGACGATTATTTTAAAGCCAGGAAGCAGGCGGAGGCTTTTGAACAGGATTTGCGGCAAAAAGACCAGGAAATGTATGATTTGAAACACGAGCTGATTTCTCTTAAGATGCAGATTGAGGAAGCTGCAAAGAGCGAGAGAGAGGCACTGGAGCAGAAGAGCCTGCTGGAAGGCAAGGTTCGTGAGCTGGAAGAGGAATTGGATGAATTGCTCAAATAGACAAAACGAAAGAGGGGATTGCTTCGGTAATCTCCTCTCTTTTTTGGGGAGGGTGTGAATTGAAAGGACAGGTAGAATTGCTGGCTCCGGCCGGTTCCTATGAGAGCTTTGAAGCGGCGCTTGCTGCAGGCGCGGATGCGGTGTACGCAGGCGGTTCCTTTTTTGGAGCCAGGGCTTACGCGCAGAATTTCAGCGATGAAGAGCTCCTGCGGGCGATCGAGACCGCGCATCTTCATGGAAAAAAGCTCTATCTTACGGTAAATACACTTCTGAAAAACAGGGAGTTGACGAGGAGTCTTTACGATTATATGGCAGCCTTTTATGAGGCAGGTCTGGATGCTGCCATTGTGCAGGATTTTGGCGTACTTTCTTTTCTGAAAAAGGAATTTCCGGAGCTGCCGCTGCACGCCAGTACACAGATGACAGTGACGGGACCGCAGGGAATGCAGTTTCTGGAGAAACTGGGAGTAGCCCGCGTGGTGCCGGCCAGAGAGCTTACGCTTGCGGAGATCGCTGCCATGCACGAGGCAAGCGCTATGGAGATAGAAACATTTATTCACGGCGCTCTCTGCTACAGCTTTTCCGGTCAGTGTCTTCTGAGCAGTGTTCTGGGCGGACGAAGCGGAAACCGAGGCCGCTGCGCGCAGCCCTGCCGTCTTCCCTACGAGGCAAAATGCAAAGGAACAAGACTGTCGCGGCGGGAGCTTTCCTGTCCTTTGAGTCTTAAGGATATCTGCACCATAGAAATTTTGCCGGAAATTCTGGAGGCCGGGGTGACCTCCCTCAAAATTGAGGGGAGAATGAAGCAGCCCGCCTATACTGCGGGTGTGACAGGAATGTATCGGAAATATCTGGACAAACTGTTAAAAGAGGGAGCGACTTCTTATGAAGTAGATGAAAAGGACCGGCAAAAGCTTCTTGAAATTTACAGCCGGGGAGGCTCCTGCCAGGGCTACTATCATATGACGGGCGGACCGCAGATGCTGGCTCCGGACAAAGAAAAGAAGGTGAGCGCCAAGAGCAGCGCTTTTCTGCCCGCGCTTGGAAAAATCGGCATTTCCGGTGTGCTCACGCTGCGCTGCGGTGAGGCTGCTTTTCTTAAGGTGTCCTGCGGAGAAGCGTTTGTGACCGCGCAGGGAGATGTAGTGCAGGAAGCGAAGAACCATCCCATGGAGGAGAGCCGTATCCGCGCGCAGATGGAAAAGCTGGGAAACACACCCTATGAATGGGAAGATTTAAAGCTGCTTTTGGATGAGAGTCTGTTTCTCCCGGTCAAAAGTCTTAATGAGCTGCGGCGGTCGGCCCTTGCGCTTCTGGAAAAGGAGCTTCTTTGCAGGAGCCGTCGGAGTCTGCCGGGACGGAAATACGAAAAGCCAGAGGAGTCGTCAAAAAGAAAACAGACTCCGGAAAAAATGCCGGCTTTCTATGTGTCCTGTGAGGAAAAAGAAACGGCGAAGCGGTTTCTCCTGGAAGAGGGAGTCACAGGAATTTATGTTCCAGCAGATGCCATGGAGGAGTGTATCTCATCCAACAAATACCAGAAGGAGCTGTATCTGCTGACCCCGCATATCACAAGAGGAAAGTTTCCGGAAGGCTTTGAGACACAGGTACGAAAGTGGCTGTCCCGTGGGATGAAGGGCTTTCTGGTGCGAAACCTGGAAACCTACGGCGCTTTGAAGCGTCTGGGCTTTGCGCAGCTCTGTGTGGCAGACCATTCTCTTTATACCTGGAATAATGAGGCAGTAAATTTCTGGAAAAAAGAGGGCATATTGAGAAACACAGCGCCGCTGGAGCTCAATGAAAAGGAGCTTCTGCACAGGGACAACGAAGACAGCGAGCTTCTGGTGTACGGGTACCTTCCCTTGATGCTTTCCGTGCAGTGTGTGCGAAAGAATTTGAGCCACTGTACAGGAAAGAACGAGCGTTTGTCGCTCACGGACCGCAAGGGCGCGGACTTTTCGGTGCAATGTGTGTGCAATCCCTGGAAAACACAGAATACAGAAAAAGGAAAAACCTGTTATAATATTCTTTATAACAGCATTCCTTTTGGATTGTTGAAGGAACACAGGAATGTGTGTGCCCTTGGAATGAAAGGACTGCGGCTTTCTTTTACTGTGGAGAAGCCCCGGGAGGCGGTGGAGCTTTTCCGGGAGTTTTACGGAGTGTATGCAAAGGGAAAAGAGCCGTCCGATCAGGCTTTTACCAAAGGACATTTTAAAAGAGGAGCAGAATAGGAAGTATGACAAATGTAGTGGTTGAGTTTTCAAAATATATCATTCTGACCTTGATGGTGATTTATACCTTTCACTGCTTTTACATGGTGCGCCGTCAGGATGAGGAAGAAAAAAATGAACTGCTCCGCCAGCAGCTTCTGATGATATTTCTCATGGACTTTACGGCTTTTCTGGTCATTTATCTGAAGAACCGTGATTTCCGTGTTGTGATATTCTATGCGGAGATGATGGTGTTTTTTGCGGCAATCCAGGCACTGTACCGCATTTTCTATAAAAAAGCCTCCCTGCTTTTGCTGAACAATATGTGCATGCTTTTGAGCGTGGGATTCATCATGCTGTGCAGACTGGATATCGAAACAGCTACGAAGCAGCTTTTGATCGTGTCCGCAGGAAGCGGGATCTCCCTGGTGATCCCTGTGCTCATCCGGAAGATGAAATTTCTCAAAAAGCTGACCTGGCTTTATGCGGGGATCGGTATCGTGCTGCTGGGGGCGGTGCTGGTGCTTGCCAGAACCAGCTATGGAGCGAAGCTTTCCATTATGGGAATCCAGCCGTCTGAGGCGATCAAGATCACCTTTGTGTTTTTTATGGCAGCGCTGCTTTGGAAAAGGGCGGACTTCAAACGTGTGGTTCAGGCGACGGCTGTGGCAGGGCTCCATGTGGGCATTCTTGTGCTTTCCAGGGACCTGGGAAGTGCGGTGATTTTTTTCGCGGCATATCTGGTGATGATTTATGTGGCGACCAAGAAGCCGGTATATCTGGGAATCGGTCTGGCGGGCGGAGGCGTAGCGTCCGTGATCGCCTATCACCTGTTCGGGCATGTGCGCCAGCGTGTCAGCGCCTGGAAAAATCCCATGGCCGTATATCAGGATGAGGGATATCAGATCGTGCAGTCCCTGTTTGCCATCGGCACAGGCGGCTGGTTTGGCATGGGACTGTGCCAGGGCTCGCCGGAAAAAATACCGGTGGTAAAAAACGACTTTATTTTCAGCGCGATCTGTGAGGAGCTGGGCGGTATTTTTGCCATTTGTCTGATCCTTGTATGTATGAGCTTCTTCCTCATGATCCTGAATATTTCGCTGAAGATCAAGAATCCTTTTTATAAGCTGATCGCCCTTGGCCTTGGAACAGAGTACGCGTTTCAGGTATTTCTCACCATCGGCGGAGCCATTAAGTTTATTCCCATGACCGGTGTGACGCTGCCTCTGGTAAGCTACGGAGGAAGCTCTGTCATGAGTACTTTGCTGATGCTGGGAATTATTCAGGGACTTTATATATTAAGAGAAGACGAGGATGAAGAAATTGAAAGACATCGAAAAGCAGCGGCGAAAAGAGCAGCGGCGTCTGCAGAAAGAGAGTATGAAGCAGAGGAAGAGCAGGAATAGGGAGTACACCTTTGTGTCCTGGTTCTTTGTGCTGATATTTGTCAGCATGATCGGCTATCTCATCTATTTTAATGCGGTAGAGAGTGAGGAGTTTATCAACAGCCCTTACAATACCAGGCAGGATACCTTTTCCGACCGGGTGATCCGCGGGAACATCCTTTCCTCTGACGGAGAGATTCTGGCAACCACCCAGGTGTATGAGGACGGAACGGAGGAGCGCTATTATCCTTACGGCAATGCGTTTGCCCATGTCGTGGGATTTGATTCCAACGGAAAAAGCGGTCTGGAATCCGAAGCGAATTTTTCCCTGCTCAGCTCCCATGAGTTCTTTTTGAACCAGATGAAAAACGAGTTCCTTGGAAGAAAGAATATGGGCGATACGGTAGTCTCCACGCTGAATGCAAATCTGCAGATGACGGCGTACAATGCGCTGGGAGACAGGAGAGGAGCCGTTGTGGCCATCGAACCTTCTACCGGACGGATCCTTGCCATGGTGAGCAAACCGGATTTTGATCCGAACACCATTGCAGAAGACTGGGAATGGCTGGTTTCGGACGAGAATAACAGCAGTCTTTTGAACCGGGCGACAAACGGTGCGTATCCGCCGGGCTCCACCTTCAAGGTTGTGACTGCGCTGGACTATTTCCGCAAAAACAAGACTCTGGAAGGATATCAGTTCCTCTGTGAGGGAACCATTACCATGGAAGACCACACCATTCACTGTTATGATTACGCAGTACATGGGCAGGAGGATTTTTACGGAGCCTTTGCAAGCTCCTGCAACTGCGCTTTTGCGGATATGGGTGTGAAACTGGGCGGGGAATCCCTGAAAGACACGGCGGAGGATCTGCTTTTTAACAAAAAGCTTCCGCTGGCGACCTATAAGAGCAGTACCTTTTCTCTGGATAAGAATTCTGTGACGCCTCTGGTGATGCAGACTGCGATCGGTCAGGGAAATACCCTGGTTTCGCCGGCGCACATGGCATTCATCACCTGTTCCATCGCCAATGGCGGCGTGCTCATGGAGCCAAGGCTTATCGACCAGGTGGTAAGTACAGATGGGACGCTGGTGAAAGAAACAGAAAAAAAGGCATACAAACGTCTGATGACGGACAACGAGGCTGCTGTCCTTGGAAAGCTCATGGAAAATGTGGTGAGCTACGGAACGGCGTCTGCGCTGTCCGGGCGCGGCTACACCGTGGCAGGCAAGACCGGCTCGGCGGAGTTTGACGAATACGGTTCCAGTCATTCCTGGTTTATGGGGTATTCCAACCTTGAAAATCCGGATCTTGTGGTTGCGGTGATCGTGGAGAACGGAGGTACGGGCAGCGAGGCGGCAGTGCCCGTTGCAGGTGAGATTTTTGATGCGTACTATTATGGCTGACAGTTGGTGTTGCCAGTTTTGAAAAAAAGAGGTATACTTTATACATGAAAAGATGCACACGCATAACAGGAGGAATTGCACCATGATAGAAGCAACGAGCTGTGGCGGTGTGGTAATTTATCGGGGAAAAATTCTCACTTTGTACAAGTCCTACCGAAACCGTTATGAGGGCTGGGTACTGCCCAAGGGAACCGTGGAAAAGGGTGAGACCTATGAGGAGACTGCCCTGCGAGAGGTGCGCGAGGAGGCTGGAGTCCGCGCGTCCATTGTCAAGTATATCGGGAAGAGCCAGTATAATTTTTCGGTTCCGGAGGATTACGTCACAAAAGAAGTACACTGGTATCTGATGACTGCTGATAATTATCACAGTAAACCTCAGAGAGAGGAATATTTTATTGATTCCGGATATTACAAATATCACGAGATCTATCATCTGCTTCGTTTTTCCAACGAAAAACAGATTGTGGAAAAGGCATATCAGGAATATCTGGATCTGCGGAGCAGCGGCCTGTGGGCGAAGCCGCGCAGGTATTGAGCTTTTGTGACAGAGAAAGGGAGGCTGTGTTTTTACACAGCCTCTGTGTTGCTGAATATGGAACGAAGAATATGCCAGGGCGCATCCTGCGTGTACAGGGACAAAAGAAATACAATGCAGGTTTAATTTTGTTTTCATATGGAAATCCTTGAGGTGATGGGAAGAATGCTGCACTTTTTGAAAAATTACTATGTGGGGGACGGAATAAAGAATCCCGAAAAAATCATAGAAAAGCTGCAGGCGGGAAAACCGGCGTGGGGGATTTATCTTCTGACCCTGTCTGGAAATAAAAACAATCTTATGGAGATTCTGCCGGCTTCTATGCTGATGCAGAAAAGCTTTTTTGAACTCTGTCCGGACATTTTGGGGATGGCAAAGGGAAAAGAAAATGCCATAGAGATGGCGGCTGAACTGCTGGAGGATATGTACCGAAGGACGGGAAGCTTTGCAGTGGAAGAATATATGAAAAACAGGTGAGCGTATGTTACATATACTCTGGTTGATTTTGAAATTTATATTGATCGTTCTGGGGGTCCTTTTGGGGCTTCTTTTGCTGGCGGTGCTGCTGCTTTTGTTTTGCCCGGTGCGCTATCGGGCCGAAATCAAAAAAGAAGAGACAGATCCGCTGCGCAGGGTGAAGGCCTCGGGAAGTGTAAGCTGGCTGTTTCACCTGCTTTTGTGGGAGGGATGTTATGAGGATGGCGCTTTCTTGCACCGGATCCGGATCCTGGGGATTCCTTTGGATGCGCTTCAAAAAGCCTTTCGCAGAAGGTCCAAAAAAGAAAAGCCGGGGCCAGAGAGGGTTTCCGGGGAAGAACCGAAGGCTCCTGCGATAACGCAGATTTCCCAGAAGCCGGAAAACCCGGCAAAAGAACCGGAGATCCCGGATGTCCAGGAGGATCCGCAGCCTGCGGCAACCCCGGCGCCGGAGCCTGAGCACCGCCAGGAAATTTCTTCTTCTGCGCCGGCGCATGTATGTAAAACATCAAAATGGGAAAAACTGAAGCATATCCTCAGAACGCCGCTTCGGCTGTGGGAGAAGAGCAAAAATGCGGTTCGGGGTTTCTTTCAAAAAATAAGAAAAATGGCATTAACAATTCAAATGCTTTATGATAAGATAAGCTGGTGGAGAGCGTTTGTGGAGCATCCGCAGGTGCAGGAGGCCATCTCTCTTGTCTGGGGAGATATAAAAAAGCTGCTGCGCCATATATCACCGACCAGGACCGAGGGCAGCGTCATTTTTGGCTGTGAGGATCCGGCAGTTACCGGCAGTATCCTGGCGGCTCTGGGAATGAGTATTCCTCTTCACAAAAACTGCATTCAGATAACACCGCTGTTTGAAGGTGGGAATCATCTGGAGGGCTATGTAAAGGTAAAAGGCAGATTTTATGGGGTTATGCTTCTGAAAACAGCCCTTGAAATCTATCTGAATAAAAATGTAAAATATGTCATCAGCCGATGGAGACATAAGGAGGCCTAGAAATGGAAAAAGAAAATAATTTTAAAGAAACCGTGAGTTCTCTGTTTCAGGGGATGGACAGCTTCGTATCTGCCAAGACTGTGGTGGGAGACGCAATTCACGTCGGAGATACCATTATCCTGCCGTTGGTTGATGTGTCTTTTGGCGTGGGAGCCGGAGCCTTTGCCGGAGAAAAGAAAAACAATGGCGGCGGCGGTCTGGCCGGCAAAATGACGCCATGCGCAGTGCTTGTCATTCAGAACGGCACGACCAAGCTTGTGAATGTCAAGAATCAGGACGGCCTTACCAAGGTTCTGGATATGGTGCCGGATTTTGTGAACCGTTTTGCACCGGGAGGCTCTTCCGGCAGCGAGGAAGCCTTTACTCAGAGCGCAGCTTCCGCTGAACAGGAGGATACTGCAAAATAAAGTGTTCATCCGAAGGCGTTCGGCATAGACTATAGCAAGGGATTTGGGATGGAGCGGTGGCCTGTGGCGAAGCTTTTGGGACTGATGCTGTTTTTTATCGGCATTGGAATGGTGATCGGGATGCTGGTTGCCGACAACATCGTGATCGTGATCGTGTCGGCGGTATTTCTGATGTGCGGGTATTATATGTTCTGCAGATGAGCAGAGAGATGAGAGAGAAACAGGCTGTTGCGGAATCCGTGGTGTGCGGTTCTGCGGCAGCCGTTTTTGATGCAGCAGGGAATATTCCTGTTACAGAAAGAATGCCTGGCGTGAAAATGTGTAAAAAGGCCCCCGCATATATTATGCGGGGGTGTGATGTTTACGCTCTTTCTACTTTTCCGCTTCTCAGACAAGAAGTACATACATACATCTTCTGGGTCGCACCGTTAGCTGTTTTTACTCTGACGGATTTTACGTTGGATTTCCACATTTTATTGGATCTTCTATGGGAATGACTCACATTGTTTCCGAAATGAGCACCTTTATCACAAATTGCGCACTTAGCCATGATAGCACCTCCTTGACGCTTTTTATCAACCTTTGTTATTTTAACAGATGAATTTTGCTTTTGCAAGTAAAAAAAGGAAAATTGTAAAAATTATATTTCATTTTCCGGGAAAAGAGGTTATAATACAGTTATACTATTCTAATTTGGAGGTAAACCATATGAGTGGATGTATAGATTCCGGACTGGGAAAAATCGTCATTAACCCGGACGTGATTGCGACTTATGCCGGCAGCGTTGCGGTGGAATGCTTTGGCATCGTAGGCATGGCGGCTGTCAGCATGAAGGACGGACTTGTCAAGCTGCTCCGCAGGGACAGTCTGAAGCATGGCATCAGTGTGAAGATGACGGAGGACAACAAGATTTCTCTGAGTTTCCATGTAATCGTGGCTTATGGCGTGAATATCAGCGCGATCGCCGATAATCTTGTGAGCAATGTAAAATACAAAGTAGAGGAATTTACAGGTCTTGAAATTGATAAGATCACCATTCTTGTTGAGGGTGTACGCAATATAGATTAGGAATCAGAGGAGGAACTTGTGGTGAATACAAAAACCATTAACGCAGCTGTGCTTTCCAGAATGTTTCTGGCAGGAGCCAAGAATCTGGAAGCCAAGAAGGAATGGATAAACGAACTGAATGTGTTTCCCGTCCCGGACGGAGATACAGGTACCAATATGACGTTGACGATCATGTCTGCGGCATCCGAGGTGGGAAGCCTTGAAGATCCGGACATGGAGACACTGGCAAAGGCGATTTCTTCCGGTTCTCTGAGAGGCGCCAGAGGAAATTCCGGCGTTATCCTCTCACAGCTTCTCCGCGGCTTTACACGAAGCGTGAGGGATTCAGAGGAGCTTGATGCCATTGACATTGCAAACGCGATGGAAAAGGGCGTGGAGACTGCTTACAAGGCAGTTATGAAGCCGAAAGAAGGAACGATCCTCACAGTTGCCAAGGAAGCGGCCTATAAGGCGCTTGAGGCAGCCGGGGACGCGGAGGATCTGGAGAGCTTTTTCCATATTGTGTTCCAGCATGCAGAGGAGACGCTTGCGAGAACACCGGAAATGCTTCCTGTGCTCAAAGAAGCCGGCGTGGTGGATTCCGGCGGACAGGGACTTCTGGAGGTGCTCCGTGGCGCCATTGACGGATATCTTGGCAAAGAAGTGGATTACACCGAGTTTGCCAGAGGCGCAGCACCGAAGGTGACCAAGATTTCCCCGGAGGCAGAAGCAGATATCAAATTCGGTTACTGCACCGAATTTATCATTCTGCTGGACAGCCCCATGCCGGAGAGTGAGGAGCACGAGTTCAAAAAATTCCTCACCTCAATTGGAGATTCCATCGTCGTTGTGGCAGATGATGAGATTGTAAAAGTACATGTGCATACCAATCATCCGGGGCAGGCAATCGAGCGCGCTCTGACCTACGGTTCTCTTTCCCGCATGAAGATTGATAATATGAGGGAAGAGCATCAGGAGAAGCTCATCAAAGATGCGCAGAAGGTTGCTGAGGCGCAGGCAGAAGAAGAGCGGACAAAAGAGCCGCCCAAGGAGGCAGGCTTTATTTCGGTATCTGCCGGAGAAGGTCTTTCCGGGATCTTCCGGGATCTGGGCGTAGACTACCTCATTGAGGGCGGCCAGACGATGAACCCCAGCACAGAGGATATGCTGAACGCCATTGACAGGGTAAATGCAAAGACGATCTACATTCTTCCCAACAATAAAAATATTGTTCTGGCAGCCAACCAGGCAAGGGATCTGACGGAAGACAAAGAAATCGTTGTAGTTCCCACAAAGAATGTTCCCCAGGGAATTGCGGCTCTCATCGCTTTTTCACCGGACGGAAGCTCCGAGGAAAACAGCGAAGCCATGCTGGAGGCGGCAGGTCTCATCAAGACCGGCCAGATTACTTATGCAGTGCGTGATACACGGATCGACAACAAGGAGATCCACGAGGGCGACATCATGGGAATCGGCGATTCCGGCATGCTCGCGGTAGGCCGTGAGCGGGATCAGGTGGTTCTTGATACCATCAGCGCCATGGCGGATGAGGACAGCGAAATCATCAGTGTTTACTATGGCGAGGGCGTCACAGAGGAGGACGCGGCCGCTTTGGGCGAGAAGCTGGAGGAGCTTTATCCGGATTGCGACATTGAGGTAAATGAAGGCGGACAGCCCATTTACTATTACATTGTATCTGTAGAGTAAGCATATAGGAATGAGAAGAGGGGCGTGCAGGTTTGCGGGCCCCTTTTTATGAGGGTATTTATGAACGGCAGTTTGCGTGAATTAAAAGGCGTGGGCGAAAAAACAGAAAAGCTGTTTGAAAAAATCGGTGTCCGGAGCATGGAAGATCTGCTTCGGTATTATCCAAGGGACTATGAGGAATTTAAGGAGCCGGTAAGGATTTCGGAAGTACGGGAAAACGAAGTCTGCTCTGTGGAAGGAGTGGTTTCCTCGGGCGTATATATAAACAGAGTACGTTCTCTGCAGGTGGTAGGCACAAGCGTATCGGACGAGAGCGGAAAGCTTTCCATGGTGTGGTTCAATGTTCCTTATATGAGAAGCACTCTCAAAAAAGGCAGTCGTTTTGTGTTCCGGGGGCGCGTGACGCGAAAAAACGGGAAGCTTCAAATGGAGCATCCGGCTCTTTTTACGCCTGCGGCCTATGGAGAAATCCTTCACAGCCTGCAGCCGGTGTACAGTCTCACCGCAGGGCTTTCCAACAAAACAATAAGCAAGCTGGTGCGCCAGGTGCTGGAAACACAGACGCTTCAGACAGAATTTTTGGCGGAAGACATCCGGGAGCGGTATCGGCTGGCAGACGATAACTTTGCAGTGGCGGCCGTGCATTTTCCCAAGGATATGCAGGAGCTTTTAACTGCCCGGAAGCGTCTGGTATTCGATGAGTTTCTCCTGTTTATTCTTGCGGTGCGTCTTCTGAAGGAAAAATCAGAGGAGGCAAAAAACACGTTTCCCATGAGGCCCGTGTGGACCACAGAAGAAATTATGGAGCGTCTGCCTTACACGCTGACCCCGGCGCAGACAAATGTGTGGCGTGAGATTGAACGGGACCTGTCCGGACATAGGCTCATGTCACGGCTGGTGCAGGGGGATGTGGGCAGCGGAAAGACGATCCTCGCCTTTCTTGCCATGGTAATGACAGCGGAAAACGGGTATCAGGCAGCGCTTATGGTACCCACGGAGGTGCTGGCCCGCCAGCATTATGAGGCGTTTGTCCAGCTTATGGAGGAGCAGGGGCTTTCTTTTTGCCGCCCGGTTCTGCTCACCGGTTCCTCCACACAGAAGGAGAAACGGGAGATATATGAAAAAATTGCTTCCGGGGAGGCAAATATCATCATCGGCACACATGCGCTGATCCAGGAAAAGGTGCAGTATCATGCCCTTGCCCTGGTGGTGACGGATGAGCAGCACCGCTTTGGCGTAAAGCAGAGAGAGGCGCTGACCACCAGAGGAAATGCCCCGCATGTTCTGGTCATGAGCGCCACTCCCATTCCCAGAACGCTGGCGATCATCGTGTATGGGGATCTGGATATTTCCATTCTGGATGAGCTTCCGGCCAGAAGACTTCCGATCAAAAACTGTGTGGTGGATCAAAGCTTCCGTCCAAAAGCCTATGCATTTATTGAACATCAGGTGGAACAGGGACGGCAGGCCTACATCATCTGTCCCATGGTGGAGGAAAGCGAAGGGCTGGATGCGGAAAATGTCCAGGATTATACAAAAATGCTTCAAAATACGCTGCCGCAAAATATACAGGTTCAGATGCTGCACGGAAAAATGAAAGCGGCGGAAAAGAACCGGATCATGGAGGAGTTCGCCTCAGGGAAAATCCAGGTTCTGGTTTCCACTACCGTTGTGGAGGTTGGCGTAAATGTGCCGAATGCCACAGTGATGATGGTGGAGAATGCAGAACGCTTCGGCCTGGCACAGCTTCATCAGCTTCGCGGACGTGTAGGGCGCGGGGAGCATCAGTCCTACTGCATTTTTATGCAGGGAAATGCGGTGGAGGAAACGGCAAAGCGTCTGGAGATCCTCGGAAAATCAAACGACGGTTTTTATATTGCGGAGGAGGATTTGAAGCTGCGGGGCCCGGGCGATCTGTTTGGGATCCGTCAGAGCGGCCTGATGGAGTTCCATATCGGGGATATCTACAACGATGCGGATATTTTGAAAATTGCCAGTGAGGCGGCGGGGGAGATTCTTTCTCTGGATGATGACCTGGCGCTTCCTCAGAACCAGGCCCTGAAAAAGAGATTGTCTTCTTATATGAAAGAAGATCTGCAAAATTTCGGCTTATAAGCCAACATTATATTGCAAAAATATGAGAAACGTAGTATTCTGAATCAGTAATCAATTTACAAGCTTTATAAGGAGGCTATCAAATGGCTAAAGTAACAGCAACAAAAACAACCGCAGCAGCAAAACCTGTTGTAAAAGCAGAGGCAGTAAAACCTGCTGAGAAAAAAGAGACTGTAAAGAAAGTAGCAGAAAAACCTGCCGCAGCAAAGGTTGCTGAAAAGAAGCCGGCTGTTAAAAAAACAGTGACAAAGACAACAGCACAGAAGGCTGTAAATACAGAAGTGTACGTACAGTTCTGGGGCAAAGAGATTTATGCCAAGGATGTTGTTGAGATGATCAAGAAGGTTTGGACCGACGAAATGGGCAAAAAGGCATCTGAGTTAAAAGACTTGAAAGTATACATCAAACCGGAAGACAATGGCGCACACTACGTGATCAACGGAGAGGTGACCGGCTTCATTGGATTATAATTTATAATTCACGAAAAACCCTGATATCACAGAAAACGGATATCAGGGTTTTTTGTGGAAAAAATCATCTTTACATTTGAGGATTCTTTTGATACAATCCAAAAGTGCAAAAAAATCGGTTTTTTGTATAAGTTTGATGCTGCGGCAGATTGGAGGAAAATTTATGTGTGGAATTGTAGGGTACATTGGAGAAAGCCAGGCGGCGCCTATTTTGCTGGACGGTTTGTCAAAGCTTGAATACCGTGGGTATGACTCCGCGGGAATCGCAGTGTATAATGGACAGGATATTGATATGATGAAATCAAAGGGAAGGCTCAAGGTGCTCAGTGAGCTGACGCACGATGGAAGAACCCTTCCCGGAACCGTGGGAATCGGACATACGCGCTGGGCAACCCACGGTTCTCCGTCTGACAGAAACGCGCATCCTCACTTTAATCGGGACAAAAGCATTGTGGTGGTTCACAATGGAATTATTGAAAACTATCTGAAGCTGAAAAAGAAACTGGAGCGCCACGACTACAAATTCGTTTCTGAGACGGATACGGAAGTCATTGCTCATCTGCTGGATTATTATTATGAGGGAAATCCTCTGCAGGCCATAACAAAAGTGATGCATCGCATGGAAGGCTCCTATGCGTTGGGCATTATCTTTAAAGAGCACCCCCAGGAGCTTTACGCTGTGCGAAAAGACAGTCCGCTCATTGTGGGAAAAACGGAGGACGGAAATATCATTGCCTCTGATGTTCCGGCGGTTCTGAAATATACCAGAGACGTCACCTTCATCGAAAATGAAGAGATTGTCCGTCTGACAAAAGAGACCATGGAGTTTTTTACGGCAGATGAGGAGTCCATTGAGAAAGAACCGGTGCATATCGACTGGGATGTAAACGCGGCGGAAAAAGGCGGCTTTGAGCATTTCATGTTAAAAGAAATGTACGAGCAGCCGAAGGCGATTGCGGATACCTTTTCTCCGCGCATCAAGGATGGAAAAATTGTGATCGAAGAGCTGGGCATGAGCGATGAGGATATCCTTGCTGTCAAAAAGCTCATGATCGTGGCCTGCGGCTCCGCGTATCACACGGGCGTCACCAGCAAGTATATTTTCGAGGGACTGGCCAGGATCCCGGTGGAAGTGGATGTTGCGTCTGAATTTCGTTACCGTGACCCTATTTTGGAGGAAGGAACCCTGGTAGTCGTCATCAGTCAGTCCGGCGAGACGGCGGACACTCTGGCAGCGCTCAGGGAATCCAAAGAGAGGGGCGCGCGGGTTCTCGGCATTGTGAATGTGGTGGGAAGCTCCATTGCCCGGGAGGCGGACAATGTGATGTATACCTGGGCGGGGCCGGAGATTGCGGTTGCAACCACAAAAGCATATTCCGCACAGCTCATTGCCCTCTACCTTCTGGCAATGAAGTTTGCTCATGTGAGGGGAACCCTTGACGATCGCGGGCTGAGAGAAATGATAGAGGATTTGAAAGCGCTTCCCGCGCAGGTGGAAATGCTTTTGAACAACAAGCAGAAAATTCAGAGATTTGCAAACCGCTATCTGGCGGCAAAGGATGTATTTTTTATTGGAAGAGGCATTGACTATGCCATTTCCATGGAAGGATCTTTGAAGCTGAAGGAGATTTCCTACATTCATTCCGAGGCCTATGCGGCAGGCGAGCTGAAACACGGGACGATTTCCCTTATTGAGGAAGGGACTCTGGTAGCGTCTGTGCTGACGCAAAAAGAGCTGTACAAGAAGACACTCAGCAATATGGTTGAGGTACGTACAAGAGGGGCGTTTGTTCTGGCTGTCACCAATGAGGACAATACGGAAGCAGAAAAGGCGGCAGACTATGTCGTGTATATTCCGGAAACCAACCGGTATTTTACAAATTCCCTGGCGATCATTCCGCTGCAGCTGTTTGGATACTATATTGCAGTGGGAAGAGGATGCGACGTGGATAAGCCCAGGAATCTGGCGAAGTCGGTGACGGTAGAATAGTGTGTAAATTGGCAGGGACGCTATAAATGGCGTTCCTGTTTTGGGGTTTATGAAAAATACATGAGGAAATGCGTTGTTGATTGTTAGTTATATATGAAATATTATAGATATTTGACGCTATAAGTGACAATTTGTGAAAAAAAGAAGCAGATTATGCGAATAAAAGTAAAAGAAATAATATTTATGCTATATTTTTTATAATGAAATTGGCGAAAATTGCTAATGAAGAAAAGGAGGAGACACTTTGAAACAGAGAACAAAAATTTTAATGTCTTTGATGCTGACTCTGAGCCTGACAGCAGGTGGAGCAAGCGCAGTGTTCGCTGAAGACCCGTATGCACAGGCAGCAGATCCGTATGCACAGGCAGCAGATCCGTATGCACAGGCTGGAGACGCGGCGGCAGATCCGTACGCACAGGCAGCAGACCCCTACGCACAGGCTGGAGATGCAGCGGCAGATCCGTATGCACAGGCAGCAGATCCCTACGCACAGGCTGGAGATGCAGCGGCAGATCCCTATGCACAGGCAGCAGACCCCTATGCACAGGCAGCTGATGCAGCAGAAGGCGAAGCTCCTGCAGAAGAAGCACCGGCAGAAGGCGAAAAACAAAGTGCTGCTGACTTCGAGCCAAGCGAGGATGCAAAATATACCATTACGGAGACTGCAGATGGTTGGTTAAAGGTAGAAAATGAAGATGGTGAGACCCTTGGTGTTTCTCCGAACTCCGGTGTGACTCTGATCGAAGAAGAAGGATACGCATTCAAGGATATGAACCAAAATGGCAAGCTTGACGCTTACGAGGACTGGAGACTGACCAACGAAGAGCGCACCGAAGACCTGGCAGGCCAGATGAAAGGCTCCGAAATGGCAGCAGTTCTGACACACGGTGGCTGGGGAGACTTCACAACAGAACCGCTTGCAGAGGATGACACATCTTACACGTATCTGATGTCCGGCGGACGCGGCGGCGTAACACGTAATATTTCCCAGGGTGGAACAAATCATGCAAAATGGGCAAATTCCATTCAGGAGGTTGCAGAGAGCAGCTTCTATGGCATCCCGGCAATGATCTCCATCGACCCGGCAAATATTTCCGGGATGATCGAGACATTGTCTCTGGCATCCACCATGAATCCGGAACTGGCAGCAGAAATCGGTCAGGAGACTGCAAAACAGTACCGTGCAGCTGGTGTGACTGCCCTTCTTGGACCGCAGGTTGATATTGCCTCTCCAGTTATGGAACGTGCAGGTGGTACTTACGGCGAAGACCCGCAGCTGACTCTGGACATTGCAACCGCATATGTAAATGCGATGCAGTCTACCTATGACGAGAATGGCGAAGATCTTGGATGGGGAGACGAATCCGTATACTGTTTCACTAAACACTTTGGCGGTGCAGGCTCTACCGAAGGTGGACGCGATGACCACACAAACGGCGGACGTTACGCGGTATTCCCGGGAAATAACCTGGAAGCCCACCTGATCACTTATTTTGACGGTGTGTTTAATCTGCCGGGAAAGACGGGATCTTCTGGTGTCATGACCCAGTATGCAATTAATGTAGACGGTGAAGGCATTCCGTATGGAGGAGAATGGGGAGGAACTTATAATCCATACATGTATAATCTTTTGGAAGCTAGTGGTTACGATAATCTGACAATTACTGACTGGGGTGTATTCCAATTTTCCGCTATTTGGGGCGTGGAAGAATTGGAGGAGGCTGACCGTATTGCCACCAGCTGGGAGCGCGGCGCAAATCTTCTTGGCGGATATGGCACAGTTGAGAACGCAGTGGCAGCCTACGATATCCTGGTAGAGCGCAATGGACAGGAAGGTGCAGACGAGATCATGCGCAATGCCGTTTCCAGATATATCAACACTATGATGAATCTGGAAATGTTTGATATGCCTTATGTAGATACTGCATATGCTGACACTGTTGTAAACAGCGAAGACGCAAAAGCATATGGTCTTGAGACTCAGAAACAGTCTGTTGTCATGATCAAGAACGACGGCGTGATCGGCGAAAAGGCGGAAGCTTCTGAAGAAAAACCGACGGTATACATTCCGTATACCTATAATACCGGTTTCAGTGTGGGATGGTTCTCTGGTATTACAGAGGGGACGCCTTCCTGGACACCAGGCATGGATCTTGAGATTATGGAACAGTACTTTAACGTTGTTACCGATACACTGGGTGAGCCTACCGGCGAGCCGGATGCAGAAGGCAACCCCACCTACACCAAGGAAGACCTTACCCGTGCAACTGCAGAAGAAATTGCAGCATGTGATTATGTTCTGGTTGGCATGAGTGGTGCTTATATGAATTCTTATGAATCTCAGTTGCAATCTCGTGCAGAGCGTATGGAGTCAACAGCTAGTGCAGGGGATGAAAGTGAGAATATATGGTATCCACCAACTTTGCAGTATGAAGAATACGTTGCAGAAATGGCACCTGAGACTTCTATTTCCGGTAAAATTCTGGAAGACGGAACCAAAGAAAATCGTTCCTACAAAGGAAATGCAAACCAGCCGTCAAACTACGGTGATCTGGAAGCACTGCAGTACGCAGCTGAGGCAGCAGGAGACGTTCCGGTTATCGTATCCATGAAAATGGAACGCGGTATGGTATGGAGTGAGGTTGAGCCTTTGGCAGATGCAATCCTTGTAAGCTATAACAGTCAGCGCAACGAGGCGGTTGCTGAGATTATCCTTGGTCAGACAGAGCCCAACGGCCTTCTGGTATTCCAGCAGCCGGCGAACATGGAAACCGTGGAAGCACAGCTTTCTGATGTTCCGCGTGATATGGAGTGCTATGTTGATACAGCAGGAAATACCTATGATTTTGCATTTGGTATGAACTGGGATGGTGTAATTGACGACGAGCGTACACAGAAGTATTCTGCAGAGCCGTTGACCAAAATTCAGAACTTTGATTATACTGCTTATGCAGAAGCTAATCACTAATTTCTTTAAATAGCAAATAGCCCAGCAGAAAATTCTGCCGGGCTATTTGTATTTATACATTCAGATCAGATTTGCAATTTTGTTTGTGATCGCCACAAAGGGCCGGCTCGCCAGAACAAATACCAGCCCAATGCAGAAAGCAATGAGCAGAAGAACTTCAAAATTGCTCTGCACGGAAGCCAGGATCGTCGTGCGGTATTTCAGGCAGCTGTAAATGATGCCGTGGAAGATATAGATGGCCATGGTGCGTTGTCCGAGATAGGAATACGGTTTCTTTTCCGAGGGAAGGACAAGCATAAACATGTATACCAGCAGAAAAGAAATCCCATAGCAGATCAGCCGGATAAGCACGCCCTCTGCTGCGCCAAGCTCCAGATCTGTGTAGGAGTATCTTCCGTAAAAAATCTTATGGGACAGACTGTGGTGGCTTTTGTCGGTGAACAGGAATATGGTAAAGGCGCCAATGACAGCCAGGGCCCCGGCATAGCCTTTCCTGGTGCGGAATTTTGTGAGACAGGAGCTGTCAAATTCCATACCGGCCAGGAAGAACGGGAAGAAATACACGATCCTCGGAATGGAGAGAAAATTTCCAAGCTCCGTAAAGCCGATGAGAAGGCCTCCGAGAAGGGCAAGGGGCATATGGAAGGGGATCCTTCGCACCAGGGGAGCGAGAAGCCGCCAGGCGAACAGCGCCATGAGATACCAGAGGGTGAATTTGGGCCGCGCCAGGTACAGACCGGTACTCTTGTCGAGAACCAGGACGTACAGAAGATAGTAGATGATTTCGTAGGCAAAGTAGGGGATCACCAGACTCTTTATCATTTTGAAAAGAGACGGGATCTGTTTTGAAAAATAACCGGATATGAAAATAAAAGCCGGCATGTGAAAGGCCACGATCGCCCATTTCAGTTCATAGAGATAGGGATTGTTGTTGACGCTTGGTTCAATAAAATGTCCGATGACAACCAGTATGATCAAAAGAACCCGGTAGTTGTCAAACAGATATTCACGTTTATCCTTGGGCCGTTTCTGGCAGCAGAATACAGTTTGGATCATGCAGAACTCCTTCATAAAAAAGATAGGAAAAATAATAACACAGCATTTATGGGAATGTCATCCTGAAATTATACAGATTTTTTGTGAAAAAATTTTGATTTTATTGTGATTTTTTTCGAGAGATTTTATAATGAAAGAAAAGCGGCGCGCAAAAGCTGTCTGGAAATGATAAAAGGAGAATAAGATTATGATCGGAATTGGCATTGATACCGGCGGAACCTATACAGACGCGGTCATTTATGATTTTGAGGCAAAGAAGATCAAGGGGGAAGCCAAAGCGCTTACCACCATGGAGGATTTGAAAAAGGGCATTACAAAAGCGCTTCAGAAGCTTCCGGAGGCAGAAGTGAAAAAAGCAGAAATGGTTGCCCTTTCAACCACGCTGGCTACCAATATCTGCGTGGAAAACAGAGGGGGAAAGGCGAAGCTTATTTTTATCGGCGTATCGGAAAAGACTTTTGACGAGGTGGGAAAAAGCTACGGTATAGAAAACAAAGAGGACGTCTATTTTCTGGACTGCGTAATCAACAGCACCATAGAAGGCACGACAGAGCCTGACTGGGAGCAGTTCGAGCGCGACGTGCCGGAGCTTTTAAAGGGTTGTCAGGGCGTAAGCGTTGTTCAGCTTTTTTCCAAAAAATTCTGCGGCAGTTATGAGAAAAAAGCCCGCAGCATCATCCGCAGATATTTTGACGGTCCGGTGATCCTTGGAAAAGATCTGTTCTCAGATCTGAACGCGATCAAGCGGGGCGCGGGAGCTCTTCTGAATGCCAGACTGATACCAGTGATCCATGACTTTCTGGAGGCTGTGAAAAAAGTTTTCAAGGAGTACGGGATCTCTGCGCCGCCGGTCATCGTGCGCAGCGACGGAAGCCTGATGAACGAAGCGCTGGCGGAGGAAAAACCGGTGGAGACCCTCCTGTGCGGGCCGGCGGCCAGCATTGTGGGTGCAAGGTATCTTTCCGGGGAGGACAATGCTCTGATCATAGACATGGGCGGAACCACCACGGACATCGCTGTGGTGGAACAGGGAAGGACAAAAGAAGTGGACGGCGGAATCCATATCGGAAACTGGAAGACCTTTGTAAAAGGGATGTTTGTGGATACCTTCGCTCTCGGCGGAGACACTGCGGTTCACTATGATAAGTACGGGAAGCTGTTTCTGGAGGATTACCGGGTGATTCCGCTCACCAATCTGGCGCAGCGATATCCGGGGACTGCAGAACGTCTGAGGATGCTTGCGGATTCGGACGAAACAGACAGCTTTTATCTTCATGAGTTTCTTGTGCTTGTGAAGGAACCGGAAAAAACCTCCACACACAGCGAGACAGAGCGGCGTCTGTGCAGCATTTTGAAGGAGGGGCCGCTGATGCTTCCTGAGGCCGCGAAGGCTCTTGGCAAAGATCTGTTTAATTTCAAAACAGAGCGCCTGGAAAAAGAGGGCTATCTCATCCGGGCAGGTCTGACGCCGACAGATGCCATGGCGCTGAAGGGGGATTACCCGGCAAAGGACAGAAGCGCAGCCTTGGCGGCAGCCGAATACGTGAGCCGCTGTACCGGGATCAAGGCCGGGGATGTTGCGGACGCCGTCTATCATTTGGTGCAGAAGCGTCTGTACTGCAATCTGGTGCGCATTTTGCTGCAGGTGGGACATCGGGAGTTTGCGGACAAGGATATGGAGCGTCAGATGCAGGCTCTCATTGAGCTTTCTTTTGAAAATAAGACAAATGCGCTTTCCGGAAAGACAGCCAGCCCTAAGCTTTTGATGGATTTTTCCACACCGCTGACGTTGGTGGGCGTGGGAGCGCCTGCGCATATTTTTCTTCCACAGGCGGCGAAACTTCTCGGAACAAGGGCGGTGATCCCACCCTACGCCCATGTGGCAAATGCCATTGGCGCAGTTGCGGGCAATGTATCTGTAACCCTGGAATGCGAGCTTGTGCCGGTGTACACGACTGCGGGAATCGACAGCTATGATGTGTTCTGCGGGGAAGAGAAACAGCATTTTAAAGAATATGAAGATGCCAATGCCTGTATTTTGGAGCAGGGGCCGGCGCTTGCAAAGGAAGAGGCACTCCGCCGGGGCGCTGCGGGAGAGCTTGCCGTAGAAATCGAAAAACTGCGGGAAGAAACGCTGCAGAGAGAGACGGACCTTTTCCTCTGTGAGAAATACCGTATCACAGCATATGGAAAGATAGGAGTACAAATATGAGACATTCCAGACTATGGACAGGCCTTTCCACACTGTTTTCATGCCTTTTGGTATTGCTCCTCGTGGGGCTGGACTGCATGAACGGATATGCGGGAACGATCAATCAGTTTCTGGGAATAAAGACAAGTAAAATTGTGAACGAAGGAAGCGAAACGGAAAATCAGATCTATTATGAGAGCGAATACGGGGACCTGAATGCGGAGAATCTTCAGAAGCTGGTAGAGGACACCTATGCGCAGGCTGTGCTGGAAGAGGAGGAGGGAGCGGTTCTTCTGAAAAATGAAGAGCAGGCGCTTCCGCTTTCTCCGGAGGAGAGAAGGGTGACTTTGTTCGGGCACGCAACGGCGCAGCCTCTGTACAAGAACGCTTCTGCCGGTTCCAAGGGCTATCAGACGGAACACAACATCAATCTGTGCCAGGCGCTTTTGAAAGCAGGCTTTTCGGTCAACGACACTCTTTTTCAGGCCTATCGGGCAAGCAAAACTCTTCGGGGAACCGGAAAGTTTGATTTTATTACCGGAACGACCAGCGTAAAATCTCTTGGAGAGGAGCCGATTTCTTTTTATACAGAAGAATTAAGAGCCTCCTGGGAGGAGGATTTTCACGATGTGGCGATCGTGATGCTGGCCCGGGAAGGCGGCGAGGGCATGGAACTTGAGCCGAAGGATACCTATGAGGGCATCAGCCAGCTGGCGCTCCATCAGGAGGAAAAGGATCTGCTGCGGATGATCCGGGATTCCGGCAAGTTTGAGAAAGTCATTGTTCTTATCAACAGCGGAAATCCCATGGAGCTGGAGTGGCTGGACGAGTACGGCGTGGACGCCTGTCTGTGGATCGGGCTTCCGGGACAGCGAGGCTTTGAGGGCGTGGTAAATATCCTCACAGGAGAGGCAAACCCCTCCGGGCATTTGACGGACACCTATGCGGCGAATTCCCTGTCTGCCCCGGCTGTGGTGAATGGGAGCTACAACAATCAGCCCTGGGCAAACCTGGACGAGGTCCTGGAAGCTGTGGAGGATGCGGATGCGGGCGTTTCCTGGTCCACCGTGCAGGCAGAGGGGATTTACATTGGATACAAATATTACGAGACCCGCTACGAGGATGCGGTTCTGGGACAGGGAAATGCGGATGCCGCGGCAGGGGCGTCCTTTGGCGGCGCCTGGGACTATGCAAAGGAAGTGACCTATCCTTTCGGATACGGACTTTCCTACACGGAGTTTGCGCAGACGCTGGATGAAGTAAGCGTGAAGGACGATAAGATCACCGTGACCGTCACCGTGACCAATACCGGCGATGTGGCCGGAAAATCCGTGGTTCAGGTTTATGCCCAGACGCCTTACGGCGAGTATGAAAAAGAAAATCTGGTAGAGAAATCGGCCATCCAGCTTCTGAATTTTGGAAAGACCGGGATGCTGGAGCCGGGGGAAAGTCAGACGATGGATATCGAATGCGACAAATATCTGCTGGCAAGCTACGATTATACAAACGCAAAGGGCTATATCCTGAGTGAGGGCGACTATTATATTTCCATTGGTGAGGATGCCCACGATGCGCTGAACAACGTGCTGGCGGCAAAAGGGGCAGAAGGTCTGGTGGATGTGTTCGGAGAAGAGGCCGAAGGAGATGCGGACAAGACCTATGTCTGGAGCGAGGAGTTTGACGCAGAGACCTATAAGACGTCTCCCTATACAGGCGAAGAGGTGACCAATCAGTTTGCGGATGCAGATCTGAATTACTGGCAGGAGGGTGCGGTGACCTATCTTTCCAGACAGGACTGGGCTGGAACTTATCCGGAGAAGCCGACGCAGGTGACGCTGACAGAGGAGATGACAGAGGTTCTGGCCGGAGATTATTACGAAAAACCGGACAATGCGCCTTCCGTCAACGCCTATACGCAAGGATATAACCAGGGAATTCCGCTGGCAGCCCTGGTGGGCCTGGATTACGATGACGAGCTTTGGGAAACGTATCTGAACCAGTTTACCGTGGAAGAATTGAGTATTTGTCTGAAGGACAATTTCGGCACGGAGGAAATCGCCTCCGTCGGAAAGCCGGCCATTGTGGTCGGCGACGGCCCGGACGGCGTGGGCGGGATTTTTGACGAGAAGAAATATGGCGACAAGCGGATGGACTGCGCCTTTCCCACAGAGATCGTGCTGGCTTCTACCTTTAACAAGGATCTGATGACACGCCGGGGAGAGCTTATGGCGGAAGAGTGTCTTTATCTGGGCATGATGGAAAACTGGATGCCAGGTGTGAACCTGCACAGAACGCCGTTTGGAGGAAGGAATTTTGAATATTATTCGGAAGATGCGGTGATGAATTATCTGTGCGAGATTCCGGAAGTGCAGGCCATGGAGAAAAAGGGCGTTCATGCAGGTGCGAAGCATGTCACAGGAAATGACCAGGAAAATAACCGGGAAGGTATTTCCGTGTTTTTTAACGAGCAGGCCTTCCGGGAAGGCTCCTTGAGAGGCGCCGAGGGCGCCATTGCGGCAGCAGGAGGAAAGGCGCTGATGCACGGCTTTAACCGTCTGGGGCTGGTATGGTGCTCTTCCAGCAAGGCGCTGTGCCAACAGGTGATAGAAAAGGAATGGGGATTTGTAGGGCAGCAGGAGACAGACGCGGTGGCAAGAAGCGTGGGGACCTACAAAGGCCATTACAGCTCCGCGCTGGCAGCGGGGACAGACAACTTCTGCGTTGATTTTAACGGAGACAGCTCCAAAGCGATCGTGCAGGAGATCAAAGAAAATGACGACGGACATCTGCTGGGGCTTTTGCGAAAGTCCGTGCATGATTATCTGTATGTGGCGGTGAACAGCCACATTATGAACGGCTACAGCGTAAATTCCAGGGTGGTCTCCATAACGCCTTGGTGGAAGACGCTGATGTACAGCCTCATTGCAGTGGTGGCGGTTCTGGATGCAATATCCCTTTTTCTGCTTTGCAGACGTGCAAGATACGTACCAAAAAAGACAGAATAGGAATATCGGTTGAGGTTCTTCTGATTCAAAGATATAATATATAGAAGTGGAGGCGCAGTCATGAGTATGTTAAAAAATAAAACACCTGGTTTTTATGTGATTCTGCTATCTGCCGCGGCAGCCTTGATTTCACTGGTGCGGTACTGTATGTGGGCGCCGAAGCACAATGCCATGGACGGCACCGTTGCGGCGGCTCTGGTGATAGGGATCCTCTTAAATCTGGTGCTGGCGGCAAAGGATGAGGACCTTCTGGTGGTACTTTCGGCAGTCTGCTACAGTTACGCATTGTTCAGACACCTGACCAGCCAGGTCGGTTCCTTTGTGGATTCCTTTCAGGGAATCAACATGTTTGGAGACGCCACACAGGTGGGAACCATCGTATCTATCGCGGCTGTCATGGCAGCGGGAGTGGTACTGAATATTTTAGCAGCATTTATGAGAAGGGAAAAAGAAGCATGATAAAATTATCTTTTCATGAAAACTGGACATGTTATCAAAAGGGAAAACGGGAAACGGCTTTTGCCGTTTCCCTTCCTCATGATGCCATGCTCCTGGACGAGAAAAAAGAGGGAAGCCCAAGCGGCGTAAACAACGGCTGGATCGATGCCAAAGATTATATCTATGAAAAAACGTTTGCTGTGCCGAAGGAGTGGAAGGGACAGGAAGCGGTATTTTATTTTGAGGGAGTTTATCACAAAGCCACCGTATGGGTGAACGGCCGGAAAGCGGCTTTTCACGATTACGGATACACAGGATTTTTTGTGGATGTGACAAAATATCTGGAGTACGGCTGTGACAATGTTCTGAAGGTGGAGGCGATCAACAGCAATCAGCCAAACAGCCGCTGGTATTCCGGAACCGGGATCTACCGGCCGGTTTGGCTTTACCTGCTGCCGGAAAATCACATTTGCCTGCAGGGCATTCGCGTTACTACCCTGGATTACAAAAATCCCCGTATTAAGATAGAAGTAAAAACTACAGCGCCCGGCCCGGTAAAAGCAGAAATTCTGGAATATGACAGCAGGACCGGAAGAAACGGGGCGGTGCTGGCTGAGACGGAAGGAGAAAGCGGCGGACGTTTTGAAAGGACACTGGAGCTGGAAGAGGCAAAGCTCTGGGATACGGAGCATCCGAATCTTTATACCTGCCGGATAACCTTCGGGGAGGATGTGCAGGAGGAACGTTTTGGAATCCGAAAGGTTTCTCTTGACCGGGAAAAAGGCTTTCTGCTCAACGGAAGGCGGGTGATCCTGCGGGGAGCCTGCATTCACCATGACAATGGCCTTTTGGGAGCCTGCGCCTACGATTTTGCGGAGTACCGCAAGGTGCGCCTTCTGAAAGAAAATGGCTACAATGCAATCCGTTCCTCTCACAATCCCTGCTCAGAGGCTATGTTGAGAGCCTGCGATGAGCTTGGCGTCCTCATGGCGGATGAATATGTGGACGAGTGGTACATCCACAAGACCAAGCATGATTATGCAGACCAGGTGGAGAAGAATTTCCGCGAGGACTTAAAGGCCATTGTGGACAGAGACTACAACCATCCAAGCGTGATCATGTACTCCACAGGAAACGAGGTGGCAGAGACCGGGCAGAAGAGGGGAATCCAGCTGTGCGGTGAGATGACAAAATGGCTGCACCAGATCGACGGTACCCGTCCGGTCACCTGCGGAATCAATATCTTTTTTAATTTCCTGAGTTCCATGGGATTCGGCGTGTACAGCGACAAAAAAGCAGACCAGGCGATCAAGGACGCGAAAAAGAAAAAGGCAGTGGGAAGCGAATTTTTCAATATCCTGGCAGGAATCCTGGGTGCGGAATTCATGAAATTCGGAGCCACTTTGTACCCCTGCGACCTAAAAACAAAAAATGCCTTTGCGAAGTTGGATGTGGCAGGTTATAATTATGGCATTAAGCGGTATCTTCATGATCTGAAGAAATATCCGAACCGGATGATCCTTGGAAGCGAGACCTTCTGCGCGGACGCCTACCAATTCTGGGAAATTGCAAAGAAGAATCCAAGGATCATCGGCGATTTCGTGTGGGCTGGCATGGATTATCTGGGGGAGGTCGGCATCGGAAGCTGGGAATACAAGGCTTATGCTTCCAACTTCAATAATGGACCTGGCTGGGTGGCAGCCGGCTCCGGAAGGCTGGATCTGACAGGCAAGCCCCTGGCGGAGATGACCTATACCAAGGTAGCCTTTGAACAGGAGAAGATCGGTATCGGCGTTGTTCCGGTACCTTATGCGAAACAGAAACATTCTCCGTCTGCATGGAAAATGTCCAATGCCATAGAAAGCTGGTCCTGGCATGGCTGCAGCGGCAGAAAGACCAAGGTGGAGGTCTATGCCAGAGCGCACCACGTATCCCTGTTTGTAAACGGGACCTGCGTCGGCACAAAGCGGCCGAAAAATGACTGTATGGTATCTTTTTGGACAGCCTATGAGGATGGAGCGGTAAAAGCGGTGGCTTATGATGAGCAGAACCGGGTTCTGGCGGAAAAGGAACTAAAAACAGCCGGAAGCAAAACAATACTTACCGTAAAACCGGAGCAGGAATGTGTGTGCCGGGAAACCGACCTGTGCTATGTGCGTCTGCAGTATACAGATGAGGCGGGAACTGTGAAGCCGCTGAAAAGAGGAGACATCCGCATCCGGGTGGAGGGCGGAAGACTCCTGGGCTTCGGAAGCGCATGTCCGTTCTATGAAAAAAGCTATCTGTCCGATACAGCCGACACCTATTACGGCGAAGCCATGGCGATCATCAAGCCTCTTGATGCCGGAGAGATCCGTATTTTTGCAGAAAGCAGGCATGGCAAGGGAAGCGCGGTAATTCAGGTAAAGGATAAAGATAAATAAAGAAAAACAGTCACAGGAGAAATTATGATAAAAGTTGCAGTTGTGGATGATGAAGAAAAAGAGCGCAGTACGCTCAGAGATTTTTTCGGCAGACTTCAAAGGGAATACCATGAAGAAATTCAGGTGCAGGAGTTTCCGGACGGAGAAAGTCTCCTGAAGCAGTATGATTTTTCCTGTGACCTGGTCTGTCTGGACATTGAGCTTGGGGGAAGAAACGGGATAGACACGGCGAGAGAGATCCGAAAAATGGATGAGAATGTCATCCTGCTGTTTATCACCAATATGGCGCAGCTGGCGATCAAAGGCTATGAGGTGCGGGCGGTGGATTTCATCGTAAAGCCCATAAGCTACTGTCCTTTCTCCATAAAAATGCGAAGCGTCATCAATCTCATCCGCAGCAGAAAAACCAGAAATATCGTTCTGAACATGCCGGGCGGCATTCAGAAGATTTCCACAGAGCAGCTGTATTACACAGAGGTCAACGGTCATTATCTGTATTATCACACGGCCAGCGGGGTTTATAAGCAGAAGGCTTCCCTGAAAGAGCTGGAGGATAAGCTTCAGGGGCTTTCTTTCAAGAGGTGCAACAACTGCTACCTGGTGAATCTGAAGTACGTGGACAGCGTGAATAAGGATGATCTTCAGATCGCAGGAGAGTGGCTGAAGATCAGCCGTTCCCGGAAACGGGAATTCCTGCAGGCGCTGGCGAACTATATGGGAGGGGTGGCGACATGATGGAACAGTGGGAGAAAATATCCTACAGCGTGCAGCTCATTGCCGCATGCGGGCTGTTTATGATCCCCTGCAGAAAACGGGAGCGTTTTGTCCCCCGCGCGGCATTTGGGGCATTCCTGTTTGCGGCAGTCTCGTATCTGGCAAACAGCGTTTTTGACCTGCAGAGATTTTCCGGCTGGAACCTGGTCTACTGGGCGGCATTTCTTGCAGCCTGTCTGTTGCTTGTCAGATTTTGCCTTGATATGACCTGGCTGCAGGGGATATACTGTGCGGTTTTTGCCTGCGCCATGCAGCATGTGGCCTTTGATGTGAATGAGATCTACAATCTGCTGGGAGGGGAACACATCCTGGTGCAGCTTCTGATCTATGCCGGGATCTATGGACTGTTTTATCATCTCTTTGCGAAAAAGATACCGCAGCAGGGAGAAATCCAGCTTTCCATGGAATCCATGTTCCCCATGGTGACCATTTTTCTGATTGTCTGGATTCTGAGTGTTTTGGAAACCTCCGGCCTTGCAAGCTTTCAGGCACCTGTGGGAAGCCGGATCTTTTACCGCATCATCGACGGGCTGTGCTGCTTTTATGTCCTGTGGGTGCAGGTGAACCAAAAAGAAAAAGCCTTTCTGAAAGCAGAGCTTGATGGCATCAACAATGCATGGAATCTCCAGAAAGAACAGTATGTTATCAAGCAGGAGCTCATTGACAATATCAACCGAAAATGTCACGATCTGAAGCATCAGCTGCGGGCGCTCCGCCAGATGACGGACGAGGAGCAGAAAGAGGCCTGCATCCGGGAGCTGGAGCATGACGTCATGCTTTATGATACAGCGGTGGATACAGGAAACAAGGCCCTGGACGTGATTCTTATGGACAGGGGGCTGTTCTGCAAAAACAACAACATCCAGTGGACCTGCATGGCAGATGGTTCAAAGCTTGGATTTATGCGGCTGGAAGATATCTATGCAGTTTTCGGAAATGCCCTGGACAACGCCATAACCGCGGTGATGAAGGTGAAGGATCCGCAGAAGCGCGTCGTCACTCTGAAAATGATCACGCAGAACCACATTCTGGTGATACAGATCGAAAATTATTTTGAGGCAGCTCTGCATTTTGAACAGGGTCTGCCGCTGACTACAAAGCATAATCCTCAGGATCATGGATTTGGCATGAAGAGTATTCGCTATGTGGCGGAAAAATACGGCGGAACCATGGCCGTAAATGCGGCGCATCATATTTTTACGCTGCAGATCCTGATTCCGCTGAAAGAAGACGGCGAATGAGCAAAAGAAAACAGCGCTGCTTTAAAACTGTTTTGTCAGTCTTAAAGTGGCGCTGTTTCTGTGGATCATCTCAGGGGTGCGTTTGTATTTTCATCCCCCGCGTTGTCTCTTTGACGTCCGGAGATCACATTCCGGAGTTCTGAGAACCGGAAGCCATCTGCTGTTCCTGTCTCTCGATCATCTTTTTTACCATATAACCGCCAACAGAACCATTCTGTTTGGAGGTCAGGTTTCCATTGTAGCCGTCGGTAAGCGGAACACCAAGTTCGTTGGCTACCTCGAATTTGAAACGGTCTAATGCACCTTTTGCTTCCGGTACAACGGCTCTGTTAGAAGAACTATTGTTTGACATGATCATTTTCCTCCTTGGTTGTTTGTTTTGATGTTACAATGCTAGTATGCTGCAAATTCAAAATAATACACTAGAAGATCCTGCCTGATGTGGTAAAAAATGAAAGAAAAAATATTGACAAATAAATTGGAGAAGAGTAGACTGTACCCATAGTAGACAAAGGCGTCTTCTGCGTATATTTGCGCGGAGGCGCCTTTTTTGCGTTAAATGATTATCTGCGGAGGTGTTTGTTTATGTGTTCGATCATGGGATATTGCGGAGAAAAAATTCCTCTGGAAAGGTTTCGGGAATATTTTGACAGAACTATTTCCAGAGGACCGGATGCTACCCGTTTAGTTGAAACAGAAAATGGAATTCTGGGCTTTCACAGGCTGGCTATCATGGGACTTACCCCGGAAGGAATGCAGCCTTTTTCGTTGAACGGCAATTATCTGGTGTGTAACGGAGAAATTTACGGTTTTGAAAAGATCCGGGAACGGTTATTGGAAAAATATCATTTTGCAAGTGATTCCGACTGCGAAATCCTGCTTCCGCTTTATGAAGAGCACGGAACAGATATGTTCTCCATGCTGGACGCAGAGTTTGCCTGCATTCTTTACGACGGAAAAACCAAGGAGTATATTGCAGCCAGAGATCCGATCGGAATTCGCCCATTATATTATGGGTATAATGAGAAGGGCGCGATTGTTTTTGCAAGTGAAGCAAAAAATCTGGTCGGTCTGTGTCAGAGCATCATGCCGTTTCCGCCGGGATGTTATTATAAAAAAGGAGAGTTTGTCCGTTACTGCGATATTACAGAGGTGAAAAAGTATTGCAAAGATGATCTGGAAACGGTGTGCAAGGCCATGCATGAGAAGCTTGTATGCGGCATTCAGAAACGCCTGGTGGCAGATGCGAAAGTTGGGTTTCTCCTTTCCGGAGGTTTGGATTCCTCTCTTGTCTGCGCGATTGCAGCCAGAAACAGCAAAAATCCCATCCGTACCTTTGCGATCGGTATGGAGAAAGATGCGATAGACCTGAAATATGCCAGAGAGGTGGCTGATTATATCGGAAGTGAGCATACAGAGGTTATGATTACAACAGAGGATGTACTGTCGTCTCTGAATGAGGTGATTCATCTTCTGGGAACCTATGATATCACAACAATCCGTGCAAGCATTGGCATGTATCTTGTATGCAAAGCCATACATGAGAAGACAGATATCCGGGTGCTTCTGACCGGAGAAATATCGGACGAGCTTTTTGGGTATAAATATACAGATTTTGCGCCAACAGCAGAAGATTTTCAGGAAGAGTCGCGTAAAAGAATTCGGGAACTTCACATGTATGATGTGCTCCGGGCAGACCGCTGTATTTCCGTCAATTCTCTGGAAGCGAGAGTGCCTTTTGGAGACCTGGATTTTGTAAGATACGTCATGGCTATTGATCCGGAGAAGAAACGGAATGTCTATGGAAAAGGAAAGTATCTGCTGCGCCATGCCTTTGAGGATGGCGGGTATCTCCCCGATGAAATTTTATGGCGGGAGAAGGCTGCTTTTTCTGACGCGGTGGGACATTCCATGGTGGATGATCTGAAAGCATACGCGGAAAGCTGTTATTCAGAGGAAGAGTATGAGAGCAGACGCCGGAAATATACACATGCACAGCCCTTTACGAAAGAATCCCTTCTTTATCGGGAAATTTTCGAGCAGTACTATCCTGGACAAAGCGAAATGGTGTCAGACTTCTGGATGCCAAACAGAGAATGGGAAGGCTGCAATGTCAATGATCCGTCTGCACGAGTACTTTCCAACTATGGTGACAGCGGAAAATGATACTTGTTTGCAGTTACACATGTGCAGACAATTTTGAAAATAATTTAAGCTGCCGGAACAGAAATCATAGGATTGCTGTTCCGGCAGCTTGTTTGTTGTGTCACAGTAAAAATAAACCCCCTGCTATGCAGGGGGAGGGTGAATCTTTAG
>CALBGI010000017.1 GCA_937893675.1 uncultured Blautia sp. | reverse complement strand
TAATGACATATCTTATATCAGTTTTTTGAATTTACACAAAACTTGAAACGGTCTCGTTTACGTATGGAATTGATGTATCATTAACATTTTTGCCTATGCTATTCGGACGCTAAGCTATTCCAATTCTGTTTCAGACAGCCGGGAGTCGCGCTTTCATGCCGGCTCCCTGCTCTGTATCGATTACTCTGATTTCTCCCGCTTCAAGCGGTCTTCTTTTATTTTTTCCTGTACGCGAGCTTCCTGCCGTGCCTCTTCCTTCTCCACATTTCTGGTCTTCGGAAGAACCATGTTCAAAATCACTGCGATCAAGGTCGCCAGCACCACCGGAGATTTGCCAAAAATGGTGGTCACCCACTCCGGGAATGTAGCCAGGGCTGCTGTTGCCTGGGACACGCCCATACCAAGCGCTGCCGCCAACCCTACAATGGAAGAATTGCGGTAATCCATTTCCGCAGAGGCCACCAGCTTCATGCCGGTCATGGCAATGGAGGCAAACACAGACACCGTGGCGCCGCCAAGCACACACTGGGGAATGGTCGTCAAAAGTGCGGAAAATTTCGGCACGATCCCGGCAATGCCGAGAAGGAGGGCGGACAGCCCCAGCACCCAGCGGTTGATCACCTTGGTGGTGGTGACGATGCCTACATTCTGGCTGTATGTAGCCGTGGGAAGGCCGCCGAACAATGCGCCCACCACATTTGTGAGACCGTAAGCCACAATACCGCTCTGCAGCTCCTTGTCCTTCGGTGTACGGTTCATGGCTCCGATGGTGGTAGCGGAATAATCTCCGATGGCCTGCACGGAGTTAATGGCAAACAAAATGCCGATCGCCACGCAGGAGGAAATCTCAAACTCTATCCCAAAATGCATAAACTGCGGAAGCTGTACCATGCTTGCCTGCCCCACACCGGACAGATCCACCATGCCGAAGGGAATAGACACCAGATAGCCGGCAAGGATACCGATCAGAATGGAGGCCAGTTTCCAGATCCCTTTTCCAAAATGGTTGAGCGCTGTCACAACTGCCAGAGTAAAAAATGCCACCAGCCAGTTCTGCCAGGAGCCATAATCCGGATTGCTGGTTCCTCCCGCCATGTAGTTGATCGCCGTGGGATACAGAGACAGACCAATGGTAAACACCACAGTTCCCGTGATCAACGGCGGAAAGAACACGCGGATCTTTTTTACCAGAAGCCCCATGATCACGGCAACCACACCGCCCACGATCTGTGCGCCCAGAATGGTGCTTATCCCATAATCCTCCGCTATGGCCTGCATACTTGGGACATAGGCAAAGCTGACGCCCATGATCATGGGAAGCCCGGAGCCAATGGCAAAGCGAGATCGTTTTCCGCCAATGGGAAAAAGCTGCAGGATCGTCGAAACCGCCGACACCACCAGCGCGGCCTGAATGAGGATCACCTGTTCCCTGCTGCTCAGGCCGCCGGCACCTGCCACGATGATCGCAGGCGTCACACAGCCCACGATCATGGCTACTACATGCTGTAAAGCCAACGGAAAGGCTTCTCCAGGATTGGGAAACCCATCCTGTTCAAAAATACTGCCTCGTTTCATCTTGCCCTCCCATACTGAATTTCGTTACCTTCAGTATAACAAATGAGAGTCTCAAAAACAATTAGTGTACCTAAAAATCTTTGTTGTCAATACTGCCAAACTTTCCCGCTGTTTCTTGGGCACATTTTCGAGAATTATGTCAGCAGCTCGAATGTCCGATATAAATCCATGCGCCCATATCCCCATTCCGGATTGGGATAGACCATGCCGCTCTCTCGGCTGGCACCGCGGAGCAGATAATTTTTTACACTGGTTCCGGAAAAAAACAATTCATTTTCCCGGATAATGGCCCACTCAAAAAGCAGTGCTGCCACGCCCGCCGTCTGCGCTGTGGCAAGACTGCTCCCGGACCGTTCCCCATATCCGCCGGTCAGAGTCGGCACCTTGATCCCAACGCCGGGAGCCGCCAGCTCCGGCGTCACCATTCCATCCGGGGCAAATCCCCGGCTGGCATTGAGATACAGACTGTTGTCGCGGTGCTGGTAAGCAGTCACTGTGATTCCCTCCCTGGTATCTCCCGGGGAAGTCACGGTATTGTAGGGCGAGGGCTCCAAAAAATACGTATCCGCCGAGACCAGCCCGGTCACCGGAAGCCAGATATGGAACCGGGAGGTCTGCCCGTCCTCCAGCCGCACACGGATTTTCCAGACACCGGCAGCCGGATGAAGGAAGCGAAAATACACCAGCGGATTTCCCGTCTGCCGCTCAATGGCCACGTAATTCACCAGAATCTGCGTTTCCACAAAAACAAAGGACAGCCTCTGTGTCCCTGTTCCCAGATATCGGCTTACCTCCAGCGTCTCTCCTGTCGGTGACTGCACAGAAACCACATAGGTTTCCGGTGGCGTGCCCCAAAGCTCCATGGTAAAGCCGCTTTCCAGCTCTGCGACCTTAAGCTCCGCCACGGCTTCTCTGTTTTGCGAGGAGAGCTCTGCCGTGTAGTGGTGACGCGCATTTCCCTCATTGCCTGCTGCCGCTGAGACGGAAATCTGGGTAAACCCAGTCACATAATCCAAATACTGGCACAGAGGGCTGGTTCCCTCATGAGCCCCCTGACTGCTGCCAAGTCCGAGGCACACGGACAAAGGCATGCCAAGCATCCTTGCAAACCGGTTGGCATAAGCAATTCCCAGCATCACATCGTTTTCCTGAAACACCTCTGCGGTCTCCGGATAAAGATAAAATTCCCGCAGATATCTTTTGGCTGGTTTCAGTTTTACCACAATAAGCCCGGCCTCCGGCGCCACCCCGGAAAAATCCTCCGCAGTCACCGCGTTTCCCGCAGCAATCGCTGCCAGTGCGGTTCCGTGACCGTTCTCGTCTGCCGACGGCACCGTCTCCAGAGGATTTTCCTGCGCGAGCGCCCAGTCAATGTCTTCCTTGGTAAACAGCCGGCCGTAAGGAACTCTGTTATCCTCCCCCTCCAGTGTCTGATCCCAGAGATACTGTATTTTGCTTCCTCCGCTGCCCCGAAACACAGGATTCTGATAATCAATCCCGGAATCGATCACAGCTACCACCGTCCCCTGGCCCAAAAGCTTCAGGTACGGGTGATTCTGAAGCCGATGGATCCCGGACGCCGCCAGCGCCTCCGTATCCATGTAAGTGTAGCATTTCGGAATGGAATTATAGGTATAGCTGTTGATTTCCAGAGGTTCGATCTCGCCCAGCGGCACATACACCACACCGAACATTTCATTGATGATCTGAAAACTGGCATCCGATACAAAATCAATGGGGCCATGAATGTTCTGCACATATTTCACGATAAAATCCCCGTAAGCCTCATTCTGGGCGGGCGGTATCTGCGCTCCCTGCCCGTCGGCTTCGGGGATTTCCTGCTGTATCTGTATTTCTTTGTTTTCATATCCTGCTTCCTGCATAGGAGCTCCCTGCTGAAAATACTTGTTACAGAATATGAATTTCCTCTTCGTTCCTATGACTGTTTCTTTTTTCCGTATGCAGCCCTCCTGGACACATACACAAGCAGCGCTGCGCCGAAAATGCCAGTGAAAATTCCAATGAACTGTGAAGTAGAAAGCCCTCCCACGCTTCCGCGCAGGATATCTCCCCGGAAAAATTCCAGGATAAATCGTCCCACGCTGTAAAAAATCACGTAGCAGGCAGCCACCTGGCCGTCTGCCTTTTTGTGCTTCGCCAGATATAAAAGGATTCCAAAATGAAGGAAGTCCAGAACACTGGAATAGATCTGTGTGGGGATCAGCGGCACGTTGTTCGGCGCAAATTCTGATTCCGTAAAGGTCACGGAAAGAGGGCCTGCCGTTTCAAGGCCGTAGCAGCAGCCGGCTAAAAAGCAGCCGATGCGGCCAAAGCCCTGGGCAAGAGCCACCGACGGCACCAGCAAATCAAAATAGTTCAGAAACGGCAGCTTTTTGACGCGGCAGTACAGATATCCTGCCAGCACACCTCCGATCAGACCGCCGTACACCACCCAGCCGTCTGTCAGCGTCTGAAGGATAAACGCAGGATTTTCCACAATCTCCTGCCACTCCGTGATCCAGAACAAAAGCTTGGAGGCAATTCCGCCTCCCAGAAGGCACCAGAGAACTGCATAGAAAATATGCTCTGAGGAAACTTTTTGCTTCCTTGCCCGATATTCCAGAACTCCGTAAGCCGCAAAAATACCAACGGCAATCATCAGTCCGTAACCGTACAGGGTAAAAGGGCCTATCGTCAGCAGCTCATTCTTCATATGTCACACCCTCTCTTTCCAGAAGCGCAAGAATGCTTTTGTTCGCCGCATCATTGCGCGTATACTCCGTCTTCCCCGGCTCGCTCTCCCCGCAGATGTCCACGCCGAGGATCCTTCCGGAAAAATCCCGGCAAATCCCATCCAGGATCTGCAGAAGCTCCTCAAGGGTCAGTTCTCCCTGGCTCCAGCTGGTGTCCGCTGCCTCTGTGCACAAAACATCCTTGTCAATGGAGAGATACACCGGTAAATCCTTCGGTATTTCTTCAAAAAATTCCCGGAGCGCTCCCCCTTCTTTCTGCAGCGCTTTTCTCCCTCGCCAAACCGCCAGACGCTCCCGGCTGAAAAATGAAACGCTCTCCCAAAGCTCCGGCTCGGTCTGGGAAAAAGCCTCCTCATCCGGTCCCACCAGAACCACCTGTTCCAGGTTGGGAAGCTCCCTTATGCTGTCCGCGATCCAGCCGCCGCAGGACAAAATCTCCCCGAAGGCAGGTGGCTGCATATCCGTATGATTGTCGAACACGATCAGGCAAAAAGGCTCCTGCACCTGTTCCAACCAAAGACGGCTCATATAGTGGTAATTGCCGGAATCCAGAAAATGAACGCTGCCTGCCGGAAAGCTTTTTGTCTGCCGAAGAAGCTCTCTGCGCGCAGCCTCATCGCAGTAGCAGTTTGTTCCCGGAAGGTCACGGACCTCCAGCCACCCTGCCTTTCTTCCCTTCCAGAATTCCATTTCCTCGTAAATTCCAGAAAAATTCATGATTGTGATTTCTTTTTTTTCGTTTCGCATAGCCTCATCTTATCATGAACACCCCGGATTTTGCAAGGGCTGACTTGCTCACCGCACCTCATGCCGCGCAAATACCCGTCTGACACCCAACCAGGAGGCTGCCGCCCAGAGAAGCGCGAGCGCACAAAGCCACACATAAAAAGGCACATGAAGCCAGGAATCCAATGTGAGCACCGGCACGGTTCCGGCGCCTACCGCTGTCGAGGACACCAGCGCCAGCGGCAGGATATTGGAAAGAAGTATCGGTGCCAGATAGAGCGAGCAGGAGATCACCACCGCTGCAAAGGAGCTTTTGCTCCATACAGAAATGAGAAGCGTCATGGCCGTTGCCATGATCATGCCCAGCGCCCCTCCCAGGATCAAAAGCATGGCTGCCTGACCGCAGCTCAAGGTGTAGGGAACCCTGCAAAGCCCATTATAAATATCAAGCTGCACACCTCCATTTATGCCTTTGAGCCCGAATTTCAGAAGGAAGGGAATCGCCTGGCTTAAAATTGCCAGCGCATAGCTCATTCCGGCAAAAAGAAACGAAGCTATGATTTTTGCCCAAACACACCTATTCTTTCCATATTTGGAGCTGAGGATCAGCGCGTCCGTTTTTCTTGTATATTCTTCCGAGAATACACCGGAAACGGCTATGGCTATCACAACCCCCAGAAACATGTTGACTGTGGAGGTCAGATTAAAGAGGATCTGCCAGCTTCTGGTGTTGGCAACCTCCACGGTAATCCCTCTTTTGGTGTAAGCCTCATCCACCGTCATTCCCTCAAAATCACCGTCCTCCCCAAAATTCCAGTCCATGGCCTGGTAGAGAGGAATCGCGCTGTTGTACCCATCCTCAGTCTCGCCTTCATAAGATTCGTTTTCCAGAATAGCCTCTCTCTTTTCGTCATTCAGAAGGCCTGCATACAGCTGTGTCCGCTCGTCAATATAGCGTTCCGCCGCTTTTCCCCGAAGGGTTTCCCCATCTCTGGTCGTCACATAAGCGCCGCCCTGAAACATGCTGGTGATCAGGCTAAAAAACAAAAGAAGTCCCAGCCCGATCCACACCAGCCTGCGGCTGCATATTTTTTCAAATTCGTACTTTATCAACTCCCCCATGTCAAAGCTCCTTTCCCTGTTCTGCGAAATGATGCAGATAGAAATCCTCCAGATTCGGCTGTACCAAAACGGCGCCCTTCCCGGGACATTCTCCCACAATGCGAAGCACGGTCATGCCGCTCTCATTTCTAAGGTTTCCCACATTGAATCTGTTCATATAGCGCTCTGCGTCTCCCGCCGGCACCTGCATTTCCCAGACAAGCCCCTGCATCTGCTCCACAATTTCCTCCGGAGTCCCCTGCACCACAAGCCTTCCCTCCTTCATCACCAGAATCTGCCCTGCAATATACTCCACATCAGACACAATGTGGGTGGACAAAAGCACAATCTTGTTTTTGGAAATTGCACTGATCAAATTTCGGAAGCGCACCCTCTCCTTCGGGTCCAGACCGGCGGTTGGCTCATCCAGAACCAAAATATCCGGATTGTTTAAAAGCGCCTGCGCAATTCCAAGCCTCTGCTTCATGCCGCCGGAAAAAGTTTTTACCTTTTTCTTTTTCACCTCAGAAAGACCTACCAGATCCAAAAGCTCCTCGCTTTTTTCCCTGGCAAAGCTTTTGTCCAGGCCCTTGAGCGATGCCATATAAAGCAAAAATTTTTCTGCGGAAAAGTCCGGATAATACCCGAAATCCTGGGGAAGATACCCCAGAACATTGCGATATTCCTCTCCCAGATCTTCAATTTCTCTGTCGTTAAACAAAATTTTTCCGCTGGTTTTTCTGAGAACATCACAAACCATGCGCATCAAAGTGGTTTTTCCGGCACCGTTCGCCCCCAGAAGCCCATAAACACCCTCTGTGAGCACCGCTGAAAAATCATTTACCGCTCTTTTATCTCCATATTCCTTTGTCACATGCGTCATTCGAAGTTCCATGTCTTTTTCTCCTCCCTGTCACAGCCCTTCAGATAATACCGCAGCGAAAACAGCAGTATCACCACAGCTGCCAGACCGATCATCCACATCCACAGCGCCTCCTTCTGATTGCTCCAGAGGATAACATCCCGAATTGCAATCGAGATTCCTGCGGAAAAAAAAGCCGCCAAAATCCCCAGCCCCCATGACGTATAGTTGGAAACCGTTCGCCCGGCTTTGTGCATCACCCAGAAATAGGCTGCTGCTGACAACACAAACGGCACCGCCAGTGTGAGCATGCACCCGGTAAGGCTGAATCCTTTGCCCACGCACATTCCCATGACTGCCAGAAGAATGACAATGTCCGCGATTCCCGTCACCTGCATTTTGAGAAGCTGCACTTCCCTCAGATTATAAAGGCAGGACTGCTCCAGCTCCCACATATTACAGGAGAACCCTTTTTGAATTTCCTGGCAGCCAAGGCAGCCCACAAAGGGCAGCGCCCAGGAGGCCACCTCCAGCAGAGATTCTCCGTTCATAGCTGCCGCAAAACCGCACAAAAGCAAAACTGCTGCCTGCGCAGCCCAAAGCCACCAGGGAAGATAGCCTGCCATCCTGCGAAGCCTTCTCCAGTGGGAAACACGGGGAACGCCTCTTAAATTTCCGGCACTTTTCAAAACCAGCTTCATGGTCTGCTCTTTCCGGCTTCTGTCAATGGACGGCCACTCCATATTCTGAAGCAAATGCTTTAACTCTTTATCTGTCACAGAACATCTCCTCCTTTTCCATGATCTCTTTTAGCTTCTGAAGCCCTCTGCGCAGCCTGGATTTTGCTGCTGCCAGCGGAACTCCTGTGATTTTGGCAATTTCCCGTACCTTGAACCCATAATAAAACCGCAGGATCACAGTTTCTCTCTGTCCTTCCGAAAGAAGCGCCAGCGCCCGCTCCAAAAGATACGCGTCTTCCTTTCCCGAAAACACATCTCCTGCCGCCGGCAGTGTCTCCAACACTTCCTCTCCTGCCATATCCGGCGGTTTTCCCCGGAAATAGTCATGACATACATTGCGTGCAATGGAGAACAGATAGCCTTTGAATTTCTTCTGTTCCCTGTAACCGGAAATGTACCGGGTCAGTTTTAAAAAAGTCTCTTGGGCGCAGTCGTAGGCAGCCTCGCTATCGCCGATTTTGCTCCGGCAAAAATAATAGATATCATCATAATATCTGTCAATCAAGCGCTCCAAAATGCCCGCCTCTCCCTGCTGTATTCTCGCTATCATCTCTTCATCTGTCAGCTCTGCTGTCTGCAATCCGGTACCTCCTGTTTCTCCCGTAAAACGTTCTACAATTTTTATAACGGGATAAAATGAAAAAAGGATTCTCCCACAAGGAAAATCCTTTTTGTTCCACCGTATTTTGTTCAGTCTTTCCACTCTTCCAGAATCTCATCATCGTCAAGTCCCCAAAGACTCTCCCCGGAGGTCTCCGCCTTGGGGATCTCGGCCCTGGGTATCTCAACCTCAGGGATTTCTGTCTCTGGAATTTCGGTCTCCGGAAGCTCCGTTTCCGGTACAATACCGTTTGAGGCATTGCGCTCCATGGTTTCCCCTGCTGCCTCCTCCGGTTTCAACGCTTCACTCTCGTGGACGGACACATCCGAAGCCTTCCCCCGGAAGGCTGCAGGCTCCGGTGCCCGCAGCGCCGCCTGCACTTCTGTGTACACATCCTCGGCGCCTTTATCGGAAATCTGTGATGGCTCCTGCTCCACAGTAGCCTCCACAACCTGTACCGCTTCGTCTGCCTTCTTCATTGCATGCTTCAAGAGGAAAAACAGCACCAGGTCCACCGCTCCGTTTGCCAAAAATACCCAGCCGGCAAAAATCACCGTATGCGTCACTTTCACAAAGGGATCCACAATCAGCACAATTCCAAGAATAATAAAGAGTAACCCGCCAATGATCAGCGCTTTCCACTCCGGGCGGCTGCGCTTATAAAGCCGAAATCCTCCCCGCAGCGTCCAGATGCTGTCCACAAGAATAAACGCAGCCAGCAGAAAGGGAAGAAGCTTCACCACCACCTGGGGATTAAAAAACAAAAATGCTCCCAAAACAAACACGATCACACCGGAGAACAGATCCAAGATCGTAGATTTTGCTTTTTCTCCTGCATACTGCCAAATATTATATCCGCCCACCCCGATCAGCACTAGGCCGAAAATCACCTTGCAGATAACGTTCACCGTCTGTGTCGGCATGAGGATCAGGCAGAGCCCGAAAGAAATATAGAAAATAAAGCTTATGATCTCGCCGTGTACCACCTTTTTGAACCGCTCCTTCATACCCTCTCTGCCTCCTTTTGCAGCCACTGAATATGCTCCCATTATAGCACCGGAATTTTATTTCGTCCAGAAAAAGCCATTACTTTACAGGAATCTTTGTGTCATCCGCTGTGCGTTTCTCTCTGGAAAGTCTCCCTGCGAGATGGTCAATGGGACTTTCGAGAAAGGCCGCTCTCTTCACCGCGTCACTCCCGTACCGGGAACGTATTTTGTCCACAGCCGCATCCAGCTTCTCCTGGCGCTCATAGTCAAACTGCTCAAACAGCTCCAGCTGGCGTCCCTCCGGTTCCTGGTGAAGCTTCCCTGTCTGAATCCCCAGATGCCGGATCGGCTGGCCATTCCAAAGCTCGTCAAACAGCCGGCAGGCAACCTGATAAAGCTCTCCTGTAATGTTCGTGGGATTGTCAAGCGTCATCTGGCGGCTTGTGTGGTGAAGATCACTGGTCTTGATCCCGACAGAGATCACCTCTGCCTGTACCTGCGCTTCCCGCAGGCGGGTTCCCACAGTCTCCGCCAGCCCCAGGAGCACCAGTTTGGCTGTGGAGGCGTCTGTCACATCAAACGCGATGGTGGTAGAATTCCCATAGCCCTTGTTGGCTTCGGGCTCGCTGTGCACCAGAGACACATCCTGCCCCCTGGCGAAGGCCTGTATCATCTCTCCCTGTTTTTTTAAATGTGTGCGCAAAAATTCTGTATCCGCCCGCGCAATATCTCCAATGGTGCGAAAGCCCAGTGAGATGAGCTTTTTTTCCGTGGCTTTTCCCACAAAAAGCAGACTGCGGAGCGGCAGAGGCCACAATTTCTCCTCCAGCTCCTCCGGAAACAATGTATGCACCCGATTGGGCTTCTCAAAATCCGAAGCCATCTTTGCCAGAACACGATTTACGGACACTCCGATATTGACCGTAAATCCCAGTTCCCGGTAAATGTGTTCCCGGATGCGCTCTGCCGCCTCCCTCGGCTCTCCAAACAGACGCCTTGTCCCAGTCATGTCCACAAACGCCTCGTCAATGCTGTACTGCTCCACACAGGGAGAATACTGCCGCAGAATCGCGAGAAAAGCCTGGGAACATTGCCTATACAACTGATGATTCGGCGGGACAATGGTAAGCTCAGGACAGCAGCGCAGCGCTTCCACAATGGTCTGGCTGGTATACACACCGCATTTCTTCGCCAGCGGAGATTTCGCCAGAATAATACCTCTGCGCTTCGCCATATCTCCGCCTACAGCGCTGGCAATCTCCCGCAAATCTTCCGAACTGCCCGGCTGCTTCAGACGGTATACTGCCTCCCAGGACAAATACGCGGAATTCACATCCACATGAAAGATTACCGGCCGCATGCTCTCACCCCATTTCCTTTTCTGTTTTTATTATATAGAACGTCCGTTCGATTTTCAAGTAAAATTTTATATTCTTTACAAAAAGTCCAAAGACACGTATGATAAACACATAACGTAAAAACACAAGGATCGCAAATTGGGAGTATGCCGTATGACTGCTGAAAAAAATACAGAAAAGCTCAGAGAACTTCTTCAGGAACTAAACCAATGGGACGCCCTGGAATTCTGGCCGGTTGCCTGCCGGGGCCGCCAGAATTTTTATCTTCCCTATATGATGAACGACGCGTTGGAATACTACATCATTTTTAAGGACTGCAGCATTACCGGGGAATTCAGCAAAAATTTTCAGGAACACGCTTTTGCCGAGCTCACCGAAAGCGCGGACAGACTCGGCCTCATTGTGCGGGAAGGAAATTCCCACGTATTCACGCTGTGGTTCTGCGATTTTGAAATTGTCTGCCAGTGCTTTCAGTATCATCGCATCGGTCACTTCTGGGTACAGGGACAGGAACAGTGGCGGCAGCTTGTCTATATGATCGGAACCATGCTGGACAAGCAGGAATACGTGGGCGCTTCTGTCTGCAATGACAAAGAACGCGCCCTGCTTCCCCTTATGGAGTTTGCACCTTTTTACCTGTGGTTCCCCCTGACAGAGCTTCCCCGGGACAAATATTCCAATACAAAAAAAGGCTGTCAGTGTATGCATGCATTGGCTGTGGAAGCACAAGACCGACGCTTCGCCGCTCTTGTGCGCCTCTACTCTTATTTTCCCTTTCGCTGGATGACAGCCCTTGTCGGACATGCGCTGCAAAAGCCTGCCCGCCAATCTCTCTACCACCTGATTTTCCGCAAGGTCTCAGAAGCCTCTCTTGCCTATCCGCCCAGGGATTACGGAAAAGAACAAAACCAGCGCATCAGCCGCCTGCGAAAAGACGTTGCAAAAAAGCTGCGCCAAAAAGGCTTTTCCGGGGAGTATCCGTTCTTTCAGAAAGACCATCTTCAGATTTACGCCACAGAGGAGCATCCCTTTACGGTGATGGAAGCCGATGATTTTCATTTCCGCATTCAGTTCATGGTTTCCAGCTGCGCCTGTCCTGGTGAGGGCATCAACCGCGGTTTCTTCACCTGCCGCGCAAATGAAGGCCTGATTTTCCGAGATCTGAATTTTCTGGAAGAATAAGCCGACGTTTTGCCTAAATCAGCCCTCTTCCCGTAAAAAAGACGCCAACGCCTTCCAAAGCCCTCTGTTTTCTTCCAGGATCCGCCCGAACTCCGATTCCGGCAGCGGCGTCTCCTGCTGTCCCGTCTCAATGGTCACCGACGGAATTTCCAACGCTTCCATAAGATAATCACTGCAGCCTGCTCTGTCTGCTTTTTCCGCCCGGGCAGAGCGAAGCGGATACCCTGTGGTTTTGCTCAGAAGCCCGGCCAGCTGTTTGTCTTTTTTATACAGCTCCCCTGTACTTCCGTAATCCCAGTAGATCACGCTGCCTGCAGAATGGTAGGCAACGCAGCACCCCATCGGCCATTCCTCGCAAAGCTTTAAAATCGCCTGCGTCTCCGGCTCGCTTCCCGGCGCAGCTCCCTTATATTTCTCTGCTCCCGGCGCCTCTGCACCGCCGTATGCCTCCCATCCGGAGTCAAAATTTCGGTTTAAGTCCACACCCACAGCATTTGCTTTCCATCTTGAGAACACTTCTCTCTCATGATGCTTTTCCAAAAATTCTCTAAGTCTTCGGCTTCGAATTCCGTTTATCCCCCTCTGACTAATGGTGCACCCATCCGGATTTACCATGGGCAATATATGAAAACAAACATCCAAAAGAATATCTTCACTTAAGTACGCTCTCAGAAGCCGCATCAAAACTGCACAGTTCAGATATTCCCGTCCGTGCATTCCCGCATGTATCAGGCCATGCCTGCCGGAAGCCCTGTCTCCGACCATTACCTCCCATACACTGCGGCAGTCTGCCGTAACAGCTCTCTTCTGTATCTGTATCTTATCTGAAAAAACAGCTTTCAGGTTTTGCAGTTCCAAAAGCATCTGTTCGTAAGGGTAGCAGAAATTTGACATTCTTGCTCTCTTCCTGATGAAATCATTTTCTGTGACACAAAAGAACCCTTGAATATTCAAGGGTTCTTTAGAGGTGCCACCCGGATTTGAACCGGGGATAGAGGTGTTGCAGACCTTTGCCTTA
>CALBGI010000016.1 GCA_937893675.1 uncultured Blautia sp. | reverse complement strand
AGAATATGCGGTTAAATCCCCTCTCCATGGGAATTGCAAATTTCAGGCGTGACCGTAAAAAGACCATCAGTATCGTGGCTTCCCTGAGTCTGGGCGGGATAATCCTTTTGGTGACAGCCTCTGTTCTTCTGGTTCGTTCGCCGGAGCGGATCGCAAGGCAGTTTTTCCCGGATGGGGATTATAAAATCTATATGAACTCTGAAAAAACAGAATATGAGGTAATGTCGGAGGGAAATCCTTTGAATGAAGCGCTTCGGCAGGAGGTGCTGGCTGTGGACGGCGTAACAGATGTGATAGAGAATCGTCAGGCGGTTCATGTGCGGTTTGAAAATGAGGAGAGTTCTTCCGGCGGAATGTGTGATCTGTTGAGTGACCGAAACAGGGATAAGATGGAAGCGGCGCTTGTGTCCGGAACTTTACCTCAAGATTCCCATAGTATTGCACTTGATATGGAATATGCAGAAGATATGATCGGTGTAGATGTGGGGTCAGTTATCAAACTTACCATAGGGGATCAAGAGATTCCTGTCACGGTTTCCGGTCTGCTCATAAACGATGGGCTTAAAAATGGTCATGGTCCTCTGGCATTGGACAGCACCTGCATGGTTGCAACCAAAGAATTGTTTCAGGAAGCAATGCCTATGATTGATTGTTTTGATTATTCCTGGAGCATTGTCAGCGATCCCAAAAAGGCGGAGCAGATTGAAAACAGTCTGAGTGCGATCATTTCTTCCAATCCAGATCTTGACTTGGATACCATTGGGATACATAAGGATTATGAGGAAATGGAAAACCGGGTTGTTTTTGGAGGGTTTCAGGCGCTGTCCTGGCTGGTATTCCTCTTTGGCGTGGTCAATCTCATCAACACCACCCTCTCCAATCAGATGTCCAGAAAGAGGGAAAACAGCGTCTTTCGTGCCATCGGTCTGACCAGAAAACAGCTCTGTCAAATGACCATCTATGAGGGAATTTGCTATGCGTTTTCTGCTGCGTTGGCAACCCTGGCAGTCGGCCTCCCGATTGCAGTGATATTTGCCCGAAAATTCAGCGAAATGACTTTCCATGTAGCAATGCCATATTCCTTCCCCTTCCTGCAAATGGGGCTGTTCGTTCTGGTGCTGTTTGGTCTGGAGGTTATTCTGTCCTTCTGGACAATGCGCAGGCAGAAAAATCAATCGCTTGTGGAAGAAATGCGAGCGATGGAATAAGCATATAGGATCGGCGGGGCGGCAGTGCGCTGCCCCGCTTTTTCTATTATCATTTTAATAAATTAAAATCAGGGGTGGATATATGAAAAAGATACTGTTGATTGACGATAGTGATACCTATATATGGAATCTGAGAAAGTATTTACAGCGCCGGGGCTATCCAGTGAAAACGGCTTCCACTTTGAATGAAGCGCGGGCCGCCATCCAAGAGGAAATGCCGCTGGTGGTCTGCTGTGATCTTGACCTGCCGGACAGTTCCGGCATGGACTTTCTGGACGAGGTGCGGGCCGCAGACAAGGAGCTGCCTTTTATTCTGGCGTCCTGCCATGACAAGGACGACTACGAACAAGAGGCTATGCGCCGGGGCGCGACGCTGTGCATGGACAAAATGAAAGGGCTGCTGCTGCAAGATAAGCTGGTGGAATACGCCTACCGGCAGTTATCCGGCGAAAAGGCCCCGACTTTTCACAAGCTGCTCTTTGTCCATACGGAAGATACCAACGCCGAAGTGCTGCGGGCTGCTATGCTGCAAAAGGGCTTTGACCTGATTTTGGTTTCCTCGATTGAGGAGGCCAAGCGCCGTATTTTTGAGGATAAGGAAATTGAACTGATCTTGTGCGATCTGGAACTGCCGGATGGCACAGCAATGGAGCTGTTTCATACTCTGCGGCGGGTGGCTGGGATGTTCCAAATGAAGAATCCCCCTGTCCGGCTTCTGCCGTTATTTATCCTCACCGAGAATAACGACCTTGCCACGGAATATGAATATCGGCATGAGGGCGTGAACGACTATATCACCGCCCCGGTCAATATCCCGGAGCTGATCCGGCGAGTTTTGTTCTTTGTGGAATGAAGCTTTTTTATTCGGCGGCTTTGTTAAGCAAGGCCGCCGTTTTTAATTCATTTATCTTCAATGTTTGTTCTGAATATCGTATAATGTAGGGGAACGGCTGTGGTTTCATAGAGTGGTGAGGTGTTTATATTATGAATGAACGAGAAAAAACGATTCGACTATGGTTTGATATGTGGCTCAATCAGCAGGATATGGGCATTGATGATATTTTTACAGAAGATGTGATCTATACAGAAAGCTGGAGTCCCCAGTATAACAACCGAAAAACAGTAAAGCATTGGTTTCAGGAATGGAATACCCGTGGCAAGGTGGTCATTTGGGAAATCAAGCAATTTTTTCATAAGGGAGATCAAACGATTGTGGAGTGGTATTTCAAAAATGAAATGAACAATGGAAGTATAGAGGAATTTGATGGAATCTCGCTGGTTGAATGGACAGAGGATAATAAAATAAAGGCATTAAAAGAATTTGGGTGTAATCGCAATACCTATAATCCATACCAGGAAGGCGATACCCCTCAATTCAAAGCAGAAAAAGCGAATTGGTTTTGAATTGAGTGCTTATGGAGGTAAAATATAATGTATCGGACAGAATTAGTAGAAGGAATTACCGTGGAAAATGTAACAGAGAAAATCAATGCAAAAATAGAAGAAATGGAAAAGGAAAGCTATCGACTTGTTACGATGTCTTTTTGGGGAACCGAAAGAGCTGTACTGGTTTTCAAAAAAGGGTTAAAGGGTAGTTTGCTTTAACATATATACTTGACTTATTCGAATGTCAATGGGAGAATGAGCAACTGCATATCGTATTTTTTTTACGGAGGCTGATATGAAAGAAAAAATATTGATAATAGAAGATGATCCGTTGATACGGAATGAATTGAAAACGCTGCTGCAAAGCAATGGCTATGAAACGGCGGCTCCGGAAGATTTTTCTGATGTGATTGATCGGATCAAAGCCGAACAGCCTCACTTGATTTTGCTGGACATCAAACTGCCGGGGACCAGTGGCTTTTCTCTCTGCACCGAGATTCGCACATTTTCCGAAGTGCCAATCATCTTTGTGACAAGCTGCAACACGGATATGGACGAGCTGAATAGCATTATGCTGGGCGGAGACGCTTTTATCACGAAGCCCTATAACACAGCAATCCTGCTTGCGAAAATCACTTCTCTGCTGAAAAAAGCCTATCCCGCACAGCAACGGGAACAGATCGTCTATGGAGATGCGGTGCTGCATCTGGAATCCAGCAGCTTGGACTATCGTGGACAGAGCGTAGAGCTTACCAAGAACGAATTGAAAATTCTCTATTACCTTTTCAAGAACGGAGGAAAAATCTGTTCTCGTGGAGATATGATCGAGTATTTGTGGGACAATCAGCTATATGTGGATGATAATGCTTTGAGTGTCAATATTAACCGCATACGGGAAAAATTGGCGAGCATTGGTTTGACGGATTTTATCAAGACGAAGCACCGACAGGGGTACACGATATGAACAGCAGACGATATTGGAAAAACAGGCTACCATTTCTGCTGACAAACCTTGTTTGTATGGCTGCGCTCACTGTATTTCTGCTGGTGTGCGGCAATTCGGTTTCCGCAGTCGTATTGATCCTGATCGTATGGGCATTGATTTTGCTGACGGGACTTATCCTCACTTACTGGAAACGGAAGCGGCAGATGAAAAAACTTCTGGATATGGCGGAGCAGCTTTCCGAAAGATACCTCATTTCCGAAGTGATGGAGCTACCAGAACAGGCCGAGGATCAGGTTTACTATCAGCTTTTGAAAATGGCCGGAAAATCTATGTTGGAGCAGATTGGAGAGATCGAGCGGGAACGCCTGGAGTACAAGGAATACATTGAACAATGGATTCACGAAATCAAAACGCCAATTACTGCCATGAAACTCCTATGTGAAAACCATCGGACGGACTGGACGAAAGAACTTCTGCTGGAACTGGAAAAGACCAACCGCTTTACGGAACAGGCTCTTTATTACGCCCGTAGTGAGCATACAGAGAAAGATTATTCTGTCCGGGAAATGGCGTTGTCTCAAGTGGTGCATCAGGCGATTGCAGATAATAAATATCTGCTGCTCCAAAGTGGTATGCGTCTGGAAGTGGAGGAAATGCAGGACACGGTTTATTCAGATGAAAAGTGGGTGCGCTTTATTCTGAACCAACTGATTGCCAATGCGGTCAAGTATCGTACGGAACAGCCGGTTCTCCGCATTTCTACTCATAAACGGCAGGATCAGGTTGTTCTTGTCGTGGAGGACAATGGAATCGGGATTGCTGCGTCCGATCTGCCCCGTATCTTTGAAAAGGGATTTACCGGTCAGAATGGTCGTATGGTCCAGCAGTCCACAGGCATTGGCCTGTACCTATGCAAACGGCTTTGTGAAAAGCTGGGCATTGGCATTACGGCGGAGTCGTCGGAACATGGCACAGCAATTTCCCTTTCTTTTCATATTAACTGTTTGATTCATGAAGTGCAGAGCTGAGAACCGTTCTGCACTTCTTACATTTTTGTTAGAACTTTGTAAGAAAACTTGATACAAACGAAGCCGCTCTTATTTTACAATAGAGATCAGAGGTGATAACAATGAAAGAAATTTTGAAACTGGATCATATCCAAAAATATTACGGAAATGGCGGGAATGTTACAAAAGCAATTCAGGACATCAGCTTTTCCGTTCAAGAGGGAGAATTTGTAGGAATCATGGGAGCATCCGGTTCCGGCAAGACCACCCTGCTCAACTGTATTTCCACCATTGATATGGTCAGTGCGGGACATATCTATCTGGATGGAACCGATGTGACGGAAATCAATGAAAAACAGATTGCCCGGTTTCGCCGGGAAAATCTTGGATTTGTGTTCCAGGATTTTAACCTGCTGGACACGCTGACCATTTCGGAAAACATAGCCCTGGCGCTGACCATCAACAAGGTTCCCGCAGGCGAGATTGATGGGCGGGTGCGGGAAATGGCCGGAAAGCTGAATATCACGGATATTCTGGATAAGTACCCCTATCAGGTGTCCGGCGGCCAGAAGCAGCGGTGCGCCTGTGCCAGAGCCATTATCAACCAGCCTAAGCTGATTTTGGCGGATGAACCCACCGGTGCGTTAGACAGTCACTCGTCCCAGATGCTGCTTTCTACGATTCAGAGTATCAACGAAGATCTCGGAGCCACGATCCTGATGGTGACACACGACGCTTTCTCGGCAAGCTACGCCAATCGCATTCTCTTTTTGAGGGATGGCGCGATCTTCACGGAAATCCGTAAGGGTGGTGATTCCCGCAGGACTTTCTTTGAAAAAATCCTGGATGTCCTCACCATGATGGGAGGGGGCATGAATGATGTACGCTAAACTGGCACTTCGCAATGTCCGCCGAACAGCCAGAGATTACTTGATTTATGTGGTTACACTGGTTTTGTCGGTTGGAATGTTTTATGGATTCTTTTCTCTGGTAAGTCCCTATTACAATGCGACACTTCCCGTACCCATCCATTTAGATGTACTGAAGAAAATGATGCGGATCGCGGTACCATTGGTGGGACTTTTTGTAGTATTTTTGATGTCCTATGTTAATTCCTATATGCTTCGGCGTAAACAGAAGGAATTTGCGATTGAAACGATTATTGGGATGGAGCAGAAAACAGTTGCCTTCTTATTCTTTTTGGAAACTTCTGTTATGGGAGCTGCTGCGATTTTATTAGGTGTACTGTTGGGAATGCTGCTTTCTCAGATTATCAGTGTGATTGTTGTTCAATCTTTCGGTGAGAATTACCATTTGCATTTGTCTCTGTTTCCGGACACTTTTCTTGGAACTGTTATCTTTTTTGGTGCGATTGTACTTTTGCTGGGAATTAAGAACCTGTTTGCTGTACGAAAACTGAAAATCATTCAGATGTTGCAAAATAGCCAGAAAGGTGTAGAAAATATTCCTTTAACGAGGCAGGTTGGGAAGTGGGTGGTGGTCTGTACCGCAGTTTCAACTGTGATCCTTGGGATGATGGCTGCTCTAAGCTGTTTGGTTTTACATTATCCGGCAGCTCTTTTCAGGGTATTGTTTCTGACTTTCCTGGCTGCTGGCTTTTTGGTATCAGCTGTGTTTTTCTTTCTTGCCGGCAGAAAGAAAAGAGATGGAAGTGGTCCGCTAATGGCACTCACAATTTTTGGAGCTGCTGAAGGGATTGCTCTTTTGGTTCTTTCCCCGCTTTTTGATTCGTTGGTACGCCAAAGAATAGCGATACAGGCGTATTTGACGATGCCACCAGTCTTTGCACTATTGCTTCTTGTATTTTCCTTGATTGCTTTTTTTAGCAATCTTACTTGGTGGCTATCAAAAATGATTCGTAAGCCTTCTGCCAGATACTATCGGAATCTGTTCTGGCTTGGGCAAATCAAGAGTAGAATGGGAACCAGTTCCAAGACGATGGGGGTCATCTCCTGCGTCCTGACAGCAGCTCTGGTCCTCTTTTCCTATCTTCCCGTTCTGGCGCTTCGGATTCAATCGTACCAGCTCGCTCTTTCTGTATACGATGTGCAGGTAGGGACGATGTACCGGGCAGAAGAATCTTTGTTACCAACAGGGACTCTGGACTATGATGCGATTACCGACTATCTGGAACAAGGGGGATACTCTGTAACTGGAAAGGCGCAGGGAGAGCTTTACTTCCTTGCGAATGAGGATATTGGTAACGGGCAAAAGAAAATTCCGTTTCTTGCGGTTTCGTTATCTGACTATAATGAATTGAGGGCGTTGTCTGGTCTGGAACCGGCTGTGTTGCCCAATGATACATTTGGGGTTTCTTGGAACCGGGAAGCAGTAGAAACGGAGATGCAGGAAATTGACCGAAATATCCGTCAGATCCAAGTGAATGGCATTGTTCTTAATAAGGCCCAGGACGCCGACTTTCAGGATTCGATAGGAATTAACCTGTTTACCAGCAGGACAAAAGCGGTTTATGTTTTGCCGGACGTAGCTATCTCAGACCTTCGGATTGCGACCACATTTTATTCTGCAAATACCGATAAGCCTTTAACTTATGAATTTGCAAAACAATTTGAAGAAAATATGGGCACATATCAGAGAGAACTTGGGAATTTCCCGCCGGAGTCTGCATTTATTCGTTTGAATACCTTACAGTCCAATGAGGGTATTTCAAATATGCTGTTATTGTCACTGATTGGCACTTATGCGGCGCTTGTGTTGTTAGTAAGCAGTTTTACTATGTTATCGGTGCAACAGCTTACAGATGCTATTGAACAAAAACATCGTTTTGACATCATTCGTAAATTAGGAGTGGAGCGTAAAGAATGCCAGAAAACTGCTCGTCGGCAAATGTATTTCTGGTTTGGACTTCCGGTTCTGATGGCGATAGTTGGAAGTATTGGAGTTTTTTCCTATTTGCTTTGGAGCAACTACAATGAGATTATCGCCTATGTTTTGCCTTCGCAAATTGGAATAATCCTGACCCTATCCTATATCTCTTTTATAATCGTCTTTGGATGTTATTTTGTGTCAACCTATTACCTGTTTCAAAGGAACATAGAAAAACATTAAAGGAAGGGAGGTCGTAATGATGTACTGGAAGTTAGCAATTCAAAATATCCGCAGAAGCCTGCGGGATTATATCATTTACTTTGTGACGCTTACCTTGACTGCGGCATTGATGTACTCATTTTTGGCATTGGGCTTTTCATCAGATGTTCTTGCTATGGCAGAAAATATGTCGATGCTGACGACTGGAATTTTGCTTATGTCAGCTCTGGTTGCTTTTATGTCCTCGTTTGTGATCGGTTATGCGATCCGCTTTATGCTAGGACGACGGAAAAAGGAGTTTGCAACCTACGAATTGATTGGCATGGAAGCAAAGACAGTACGGAATTTGTTCCTTGCTGAAAACAGTATCATCGGCACTGGGGCCTTTCTGCTTGGTTCTTTGGTTGGCACAGGGCTTTCCGGATTGCTGAATCAGGTGGTAAAAAATATCTTTGAGGTGCCGCATACCTATCAGGTTTCCTTTTCTCTCCAGGCATGGGCAGTAACATTTTTGTTTTTTGCCTTGATGTATGGTTTTGGGATGTTTCGGGCGGCAAAGATTATCCGGCATCAGAAAGTAATCGATCTGCTGTATGATAACCGCAAGAATGAAGAATACCGTTTCAAATCATTCTGCCATAGTCTTTTGGTAGTATTGCTTTCAATAGCCGCAATGGTTGCAGGCGTGATTTTGCTTGGGCGGATGCTTCAGACACAAACCAATGAAGCATTTTTGTACCTTGGCGGAGCCTGCTTGCTCATTCTGGTGGGTGTTTACGAGCTGCATCGCCAGATACCTCTTTTGCTGCACCGATTTGCAAAACAAAATTTGCGCCATAAGTACAAAGAAGAAAATCTGTTCTTCCTGGGGCAGATTGGGCGGCGCATCCATTCTGCTGGCCGGACAATGGCTGTGGTGGCAATCCTGTTGACCATATCCCTGGCAACCATGTTTGTGGGGCTTACCATGGGGGCAGGCTACAAAGCCAATATGAAAGCCTATTATCCCTATGATGCAGGCGTAGCGATTGATGCACCTTTGGAAAAATCCAGCATGGATTCCATCGTTTCCTTTACAGAGGAGCATTGTGGAGTCGAGGATTCTGTGAGCTATTATCTGTATGCGGTTCCTGAAAAATCTATCGAAGCCTTGTCCTTGTCCGACTATAACCACCTGCGTGAAATCCTGGGGCTTTCTCCTGTTGTCATGGGCAACAACGAATTTTTGGTTCATTGTGATACATGGAACTATATGGACGGAATCCGGCAGGGCTTGAAGCAGCAGCCGGAGATCACATTAAATGGTCGAACCTTGACTATTGCAGTGACACCAATCCTGACGGAGCCGATGGAGCAGTATCAAATGGCCGGAACGAAGGGATATGTACTTGTTCTGCCGGATGAAGCAGCTTCACAATTAGTCGGAGAAAAAATCCGTCTGGCGATGAAACTGGAAGATGGCGGATACCCGGAATTGAAAAGCGACTTGAAGCAATTCCTGAACAGTGGGAAATGGCAGCCGGAATTGCAGTCAGGTCAACAGCTCCCGGAAAAAGTAACGATGGGTGTTACAGTAAGGGCGTGGGGCGTTGCCAATTCGCTGACTGGATTTACAGCCATTTCGTTCTGCGGATTGTATTTAAGCATTATTTTTATCATTCTATCCTGCTCGGTTCTTGCATTTGAGCAGCTGTCTGCCATAGACAAAAACCAGAAGAATTATGCAGTCATTGACCTTTTGGGTGTACCGGGCCGCAGGCAGGCTTCCCTGATCCGCAGGGAACTGTCCACAGTCTTTTTGATCCCACTGCTATTCCCCCTTTTGCTGACGGTTCTGCTGATTGCAGGGGCACAGTTCTTTTTCGGAGAGGCAATTTTGCAGCAGGGACTTGTACCTCTTTATGGTCTGGTGACGATTCTGCTATTCTGTGCAATCTACCTGACCTATTTTGGTGCAACAATGTTCTTATTCAAACGGGTTATTCTTCGGCCTGAAATGAGATAAAAATTGAATTGCTACAAAAATGAAGCAATTCCGCCTGTTTTCTTGCCGAAAAAGAAAGCGGTTAGGAGATTTCTGCAACATTTGGCCTTTATTATAGAATTACAAGTAAGATAGAAAATGTGATTAAATCTGCCGAACGACGGCATAAGAAAAAAAGCCGTCGTACAGCAGACACATTTCCACGCGCCTATGAAGTGGCGGCTTTGAGAAAATCAGAGCCGCCGTTTCTTTTTGCTTTTTCGACGATGCTCGTGCGATCAGGAGGGCGGTATATAGGAGGATACCGCCATGTCAATTTTCGTCATTCACAATAGCCATGAGTTACACCAGCTAAAAAAAGTCTTGCCCCTCCTCCGGGGAGATATGACTATCTATCGGCATTATCATTCCAACTAAAGCAGAAGAATCATAGTCATTTTTGTTGCGCCAGTTTCCCATTGCGGGGAGCTGGCGCTTTTTATTGTCGATTTTTCGGGAAAACTCCCGAAGTATGTCGCTGCCGATCCCCGCCTCCTTTCGATTCACTCGTCAATCGTCCGTGAATCGAAATGGAGGTACATAATGAAGAAAGTCAATCTTAGGGACTTATATCCCGATGTTTATAAAACTGATCAATTTGTAGAAGTAACCGAAGATGTGCTGGAGACGATCCGAGCCGCTGAGCGTGCAGAAGGTGCCTATGACCGGAGGATGTATCGTTATAAGGCGCATTACTCCCTGAACTGTGATAACGGCATTGAAAATGCAATCCTGATGAAGCCCAAGACGCCGGAAATGCTACTGGAGGAAAAGCAGCTGCGGGAACAGCTCTATGCTGCTGTGATGGCTCTGCCGGAGAAGCAGGCCAAGCGGATCTATGCCCGGTATTACCTGGGTATGCGTGTGAGCGAGATCGCCGCAGCGGAGGGTGTAGACCCAAGCCGTGTCCGTGACAGCATCCGGCGTGGTCTTAAGCAGCTGGCAAAATATTTTTGATAAAATTTCGTTTGAAGCGCTCGTTTTTTGCTCTTTTTGTCAGAGTTAATAAGAAGGACAAGTTTTTTCCCCTTCAACAGCACTTTGACAATTTCATAGACAGCATAACAGGTACATAACCCGTGTACGAGCGAGTGTGGAACGCCGCGAAGATGGAGCAGCCCAGGGAGGTGATGAACAGAGCTGTTTCGGAGCGATCTACGATTTCACAAAACGGATGGTGGCAGATCCGGCGCGAGGACTGCACGGGGGCTTAAAGATACTTCCTCACGGCCTCCTAAAGACTTGGGGGGAACCCTGCGGCGCACGAGTAAAACGACGCTGCGGAGTTATGACAACCGCGCCAGCGGAGACCTGTTATGTTCCCATCGTCAGGGTTGCGTGGCAAATGTGACGAGAATTGAGTCATATTAAAATAGGAAGCGACTGCTCTTTTGGGTGGCCGCTTTCTATTCAAAATCAGATACCATGCGCTGGCAGTTTCGGCTGCCAGCGTATTCATGTGATTTTGAAAGCACGATGATAACCTTGACAGATTGGAGGGAATATGGACTATGGAAAAACTCATTACACGAAAAGAAGCTGCTGAAATCTTAGGAATCAGCATAGCAACGCTGGATGCCGCCCGTAACAACGGCTTGATCTCTTATGTGCAGTATGTTCAGAATGGCTGTGTGTATTTTACTGCGGCAGGTCTCCAGGAGTATATTGCAAAATGTACGCACAGGGCAAAGCCTGTTGAGAGAAGCACAACTTACCGTAAGCCTCGAAGCGGAAGATCGTGAGCCGGTCCGTATCCTTGATGGAATCAGAGAGGTCTGATAAAACAAAGGTACAGCGCTGGAGATTATTCTTAGGAGGTGGAGGAATTGGCAAATAGAAAAATAATACTTCCTCAATATGGCACAGTCATGAAAAGAGGTGTCCTATATTATAGGACCAGAATCAAAGACGCGAATGGTAAGCTCGTAGCTATCTACGCAAAAACACCTGAAGAACTATATAACAAAGAAACGCTTGCATTGGAACAGATTGAGAATGCTACTTTTCATCGGAAAACGCCCACAGTTGCAGAGTATTGTGAAAAGTGGCTGCTGATGCAGTCGGTTCATGTACGAGCCACTACCTTGACGGATTACACATCAAAGGTCAGGCGGCATATTATAGCGGAATTGGGAGATAAACGGATGGGAGAGGTTAGCCTGGATGATATTCAGCTTGCCCTTGTTCCGGTTTCCAAGAAATCTGCATCGGTTTATAAATCTGTGGTAATTCTCTATAAGTCTATCTTTCGCGCAGCGATGGAAAGCAGGATCATTGACCATAACCCGACGATTTATCTGACGACAAAAGGTGGCGGTGTTCCACAAGAGGATCGTCAGGCTTTGACAGATGAACAGGCAGAGCGCCTTTTGGATGCTATCCGAGATTTGCCGCCTTATGTCTTTGTCATGATTGGTTTATATGCAGGGCTGCGCCGGGAAGAAATTCTTGCTCTGCAATGGGATTCAGTATATCTGGATACGGATACTCCATATCTGACGGTAAGGCGGGCATGGCACACAGAACACAACAGACCGGTGATCTCAGATGAATTGAAAACCAAGGCTGCGGAGAGAAATATCCCCCTTCCTGTTTGTTTGGCTGAGTGCTTGAAAGCAGCAAAGGAAGCCTCGACTTCGGAGTATGTAGTTTCAAACCGGGATGGCGATCCGTTGTCCTATACGCAGTTTAAGCGGCTGTGGCAGTATATTGTTACGAGAACGGTCAAGGAACGGAGCTATTATCGGTATGAAGATGGAAAAAGAGTAAAGCATACTGTCACACCTGTCTTGGGAGAAAAGGCTGCTCATAACGGAAAAGTGGTTTACAGTCTGGACTTTGAGGTAACACCCCATCAGCTGCGGCATACTTACATCACCAATCTTATTCATGCGTCGGTAGATCCCAAAACGGTTCAATACCTGGCAGGCCATGAAAGCAGCAAGATTACCATGGACATTTATGCAAAGGTTAAGTACAACAGACCAGATGAGCTGGTCAGATCAATGAGCTGTGCGTTTGCAAGCTGGGATGCAGCACAGTAATAACAAATAGGAAATGAAGCAGGAGCGAGGCAAGGATGTCTCGCTCTTTGTTTTACCTCAGCCGTATCTTTGATTAAATCGAGGCTTTCTGATAAAAAGAGAGTGTAGATACGGAGACTACACATTATCAAGAAAGGACGATCAAAGATGGCAAAAAAGAAAACACAGATCCCGAAGTACGGGACCATTACATTGAAAGGAATCCAGTATTACAGAACCAGGATTACGGATGCAGATGGCAAAGAGTTGAGTTTGTATGCCGCTACTTGTGAAGAATTGTATGAGAAGCAGTTAGAGGCCCGGAAGCAGGTGGAAGAAATTATCTTTCACCGGCAGCACCCGACAGTAGCCGAGTATGGGGAGAAGTGGCTGCTGATGCAGTCGGCAAAGGTGTCTGCGTCTACACTCAGAGGTTATACGAGGGATATGACAAACTATATCATCAAACCTCTGGGAGAGATGTATATGGAAGAAGTGACCGCTGACGATATTCGGCTGGCGCTTGTTCCATTGTCAAAGAAATCGGAAGGCTTATATAATAAGGTCAATATGCTGCTCAAGTGCATTTTTTATACGGCAGAGAGAAACCAACTCCTTGAACACAACCCCTGTGCAGGAATATCCGGTAAAGGCGGAAAACCGACAAAAAAGAAGGAGGCATTGACAGATCAGCAGGTAGCCGTGCTTCTGGATACAGTCAAGGGGCTTCCTCCATATTTGTTTATTATGCTCGGTTTGTATTCTGGTCTGCGTCGGGAAGAAATTCTTGCACTGCAATGGGATTGTGTATTTCTGGACGAGGATACACCTTATCTATCGGTGAGGCGGGCATGGCGTACAGAGCATAACAGACCCGTGATTTCTACGGTGCTAAAAACTCCGGCGGCAAAAAGGGATATTCCGATACCAAAGTGTTTGGTAGAGTGTCTGAGAGAAGCGAAAGAAAACTCCATATCAGATTATGTGATTGCTGACAGCAAAGGGGAGCCGCTGGCTGCTTCGCAGTTTCAAAGAGTGTGGCAGTATGTAGTTGTTCGTTCCACCAAGCCCCGGAACTATTATAAGTATGTAAATGGGGAGAGTATCAAATATACGGTTACTCCAACGCTGGGTATGACCCAGAAGAATCAACCCAAAATCAAATATACGCTGGACTTCGATGTGACGCCCCATCAGCTGAGGCACACTTACATCACCAATCTTCTTTACGCGGGTGTCGATCCAAAGACAGTGCAGTACCTTGCCGGACACGAAAACAGCAAAACAACTATGGACATCTATGCAAAAGTGAAGTACAATAAACCAGAGGAGTTGTTTGGGGTAGTAAATGGTGCGTTTCATCAGCCTGTCGCTGAATGAAAAAAGGCCGTTTTTTATGGTCCGCATACCGGATAACTGAGAAGCAGAAAGCCGGAAAAGCCCAGAATATCAAGGAAAAACAGCTCCAAAACTCGCGCCAAGCGGTCTCAAAGCAGCTCGTCGCGCTCCACAGTTCAGCAAGCGATAATCTACAGCTTAATAATGCTAAAAAAGCCCGGAAATACGCCATTTTCCGGGCTTTTTCTATGCCTGAAATCGACTGATTCCGATGGTGAAATTTGAGGAAATTTGACTTCAAATTAACCCATTTTGATGGGTTTACCATGGGTTTACGGCCTATTTTTGAGCCTAATGGGTGGGAAAATGGGTTTACAGAAGGCCATTTTGGAGGGGGAATTAGCCCTATATCCTTGACAGATTTTCGGTAAAAATCCGGCTGAAATGGAATGAAAAACAGTGTCAGGATCGTTTGGCGAGTCCTGACGAATTCTGCAAAAAAATAATATCAGGTATCCTGTTACATAGAGCCTTGGCTCATTCTTTGAAAACGAGAATGGGTCGAGGCTCTATTTTTTTCGCCCGAAATCCGGCGAGACAAATTTGAGTAGGAGGTAACAGGTATGACGGATTTCAATCAGAAGACCCATGACACCGATGTGGGCAGTCATGGCGGACAGTCGAGGCAGATGACGGAGGTGTTCGAGAACCAGGAGTTTGGTTCGATCCGCGTGTTGCAGGAGGCAGGCAAGACCTTCTTCTGTGCAAGCGATGTGGCGAAAGCGTTGGGGTATGTGAATCCCTACGCCGCAGTGAAACGCCATTGCAGAGGCCCCCTAACGAAACGCGAGGGGGTCGTTCAGAAGGTGAATCAGTATGGGGATGCTGGAGAGCAGGTCGTTGAAATCGCCTTTATCACAGAAGGCGATGTTTACCGGCTGATCGTTCACAGCAAGCTGCCATCGGCAGAACGATTTGAACACTGGGTGTTTGATGAAGTTCTCCCGTCCATCCGAAAGCATGGTGTGTATATGAGCGATTCCATTTTGGATCAGGTGATTCAGCATCCGGAGGTCATCTACACCCTGGCACAGGAGCTTGTAGCCGAGAGGGAGCAGCTTGAGGGTATCCGCAAACAGCTGGATGCGGCACAGCCCAAGGCAGACTACTTCGATACCTTTGTGAACTCGGAGGATTGTACCTGCATCCGGAATTTCTGTAAGGAAATCGGAATCCCGGAGAAGACGGCAGTGGCTCTCTTACTGGATCATCGCTATCTGTACCGCAGTCCGAGTGGCTGGCTGATGCCTTTTGCAGACAAATCTGCAAGGGGCTATTTTATTGTCCGGGATTGCTACGGCAGAAGCGGAAAACTGGTGCAGCAGACGAGAGTGACCTGCAAGGGAAAGAATCATCTCTTCAAGTTGTTTAAGAAATGGGGTGTGATCGAATGACGCTTTTTACAGAGGGACGCCTTCAGGCGTTTGAACGCATGATGCAGGATACCGGCAAATACCATCGCCGGGAGGACAGCGAAGATCGTCCGCGCAAATGTCCGAAGAAAAAAGCGGAGCCTGCGAAAAAGGATGGTGAGCACCATGCCGGTATTCAGGGTTGAGAAAAACAGCAATTACACAACGATGTGCAATTACCACTTGCGGGATCAGAGTCTCAGCCTGAAAGGGAAAGGACTTCTCTCCATGCTGCTCAGTTTGCCTGACACATGGAACTATTCGGTACGGGGATTATCTTCGATTACGCCGGACGGCGTAGATGGAGTGCTTACGGCTTTGAAGGAGCTGGAGCGTCTTGGGTATCTGGAAAGGAACCAGCAGCGTGAGAGTAACGGTCGGATGGGCAGAGCGGAGTATGTGATTTATGAGATGCCAAGGAAAAAGCCGTGTTCGGAATCACCGTGTACGGAAAAGCCGTATACGGTAAATCCGGATACGGACACACCGGTTACGGAAAATCCCGCGCAATTAAGTACTAATAGAACAAGTACTGAAACAATCAATAAAAGAGAGAAGAAGGAAATCCAGCATCGGTATGGCTCATACGGAAATGTTCTTCTCTCCGATACGGAATACGGCAAGCTCCGGCAGGAGTTCCCAGGAGATTATCAGATGCGGGTTGAACGGCTCTCTGAGTATATGGCTTCCACCGGCAGGAGCTACAAAAATCACCTTGCCACAATCCGGAGCTGGGCAAAGAGAGAAAAGCCTAAGTATAACCCGGCAGACTACACATTTGAGGCAGGAGACAGCCTATGAGCGACATGGTGCCTGAAGTATTGAATGCGGCGTTGGATTCGCTCTTTACGCCGAAAGAACCCGGAGAGCAGGAATACCAGGGCGTGGACGGACTGCTGTATTGCCGGAACTGTCATACTCCGGTGCAGTGCAGGGTAAAGCTCTGGGGCAGAGACAAGATTGTTCCCTGCCTTTGCAGATGCCAGCAAGAAGCGATGGCGGAAAAGAAACGCCAGGATGAGCTGGTGGAGCGGCAGCGCAAAATCAGGCAGCTGAAGGCAACGGGAATTCAGGAAAAGCATCTTCTGGAATGGAATTTTGCCGTTGCAGAAGATAATAAGGATATCCAGATGGCAAAACGCTATGTGGAGCAGTGGAAAAAGGTCAAGGCTGAAAACCTTGGCCTTTTGTTATGGGGAGATGTCGGAACTGGAAAGTCCTTTGTGGCGGCATGTATTGCCAATGCGCTGCTGGATCAGGGCATTCCGGTTTTGATGACGAACTTCTCCAAAATCCTGAACCAGATGGGTGCCATGTATTCGGAAGAACGATACCGGTATATCGCTTCGTTTTCTAATTATTCTTTGTTGATTCTGGATGATCTGGGGATAGAGCGCAGCACCGAATATGCGTTGGAGCAGGTCTACGCTGTCATTGATGAGCGGTACAAGTCCGGGCTTCCGGTCATTATCACAACCAATCTGAAGATTGCAGAAATCCGCAATCCGCAGGATGTGGCATACGCCCGGATTTACAGCAGGATTCTGGAAATGTGTACGCCGGTGCGAATCAGCGGAGAGGACCGCAGAAAAAGCATTGGAAAAGAAAAACAGCAGGTCGTTAAGGAGGTACTTGGTCTATGAAGTGCAAGGCAAAAAAGGCGTTTTTCGCAGGTAAGAATGACATCTATCACCGCTGGAAGGAGGTTAAGAAGCTGAATGGCAAAAGCAAAAACCAGTATTACAACAGAAAACCGCAGTGGCTCAGCTGCCGACGCTGCGGCTAAGGAGCAGCGGACGGAGATGCCGCTTTCTGACCTGCATCCCTTTGAAGGGCATCCCTTTAAGGTGCTGGACGATGAGCTGATGGAACAGACCGTGGAGAGCATCAAGCAGATCGGTGTGGTATCACCGCTGATTGTACGGCCTGATCCGGAAGGCGGATTTGAAATCCTTTCGGGACACCGCAGGCTTCATGCAGCGCAGCTGGCAGGTTTGGAGAAAGTGCCGGTCATCGTCAAGGAAATGGATGATGATGCGGCAATCATCTTTATGGTGGACAGCAACTTGCAGCGGGAGAATATTCTTCCCAGCGAGAGAGCGTTTTCCTACAAGATGAAGCTGGAAGCAATCAAACATCAAGGTGAACGGGGAGAGGAAACTTCATCCCAAGTTGGGATGAAGTTGCAATCCCTTGATATTGTCGGGCAAGAAGCTGGCGATAGCCGTAATCAGGTTCATCGCTATATCCGCCTTACCAACCTGATTCCAGAAATTCTGGATATGGTGGATGAGAAGAAAATCGCCTTCAATCCGGCGGTAGAGCTGTCTTATCTGAAGCCATTTGAACAGAAAGAATTTCTGGAGGCTATGGACTATGCACAGGCATCTCCATCCCTGTCGCAGGCACAGCGGCTGAAAAAGCTCTCGCAGGAGGGCGGCTGTACCTTGGATGCCATGTGTGAAGTGATGAATGAAATCAAAAAGGATGAGCTTGACCATGTGACGATTAAAAACGAGGTTCTTCGGAAGTATTTCCCGAAATCCTATACGCCGAAGCAGATGCAGGACACGATTATCCGGCTGCTGGAAAAGTGGCAGCGAAGTAAACAACGAGATATGGAACGATAAGGAGATTTTTATGATGATGAACTTTAAGAAGAATCAGAACAACGCAGTGTGCAGTATGGACTGCAAGAACTGTCCGAACGGTGCATCGCAGCCCAATCCGATGGATGATCCCAAGTTTGAGAAGTCCATTGCGATGCTTCATAACTGGCTGATGCTGGAGGCAATCCGTGAAGATCACCCGAAGGAGCGCATTGTGATGGTGATCCTGCCGGGGGCTGGCGGCGAACTTCTAACCGAGGCTGGCAGTCGAGACATCTTTGAGGATGTTTATGATGAGATGGAGGCTGATCTGGTGGCAGATGGGGAACTGCTTCTCCATTACGATAAGAGCGATGTGATCGAGACTGACAGAACCCGCTATCTGCTGGGAGCTGCGGAAGTTTCGGAAATCGACCAGAACGGCAACGAATGCAGCATCAATTTGTTTACGCTGGAACGCACCATCGACTATGTGAACGAAAACCTGACGGTGGTTTCCATTGGCGGTGAGTTGGTTCCGGCACTGCGCCTGATCTAAGGAGGTGCCTATGAAGAAATTCGATGTGGAGATTACGGAAACTCTCCAGAGAAAGGTTTCTGTGGAAGCTGCCTCACAGGAAGACGCGGAACGCATGGTGACGCAGGCGTGGAACAATCAGGACTATGTTCTGGATTCCGGCGATTTCACCGGTGTGGACTTCAAGACCGTGGGAGAACATGAACTGGCAGAGACCAGGACAATGAATGTGCTGCTGGTACAGCCCAATGCCTACCCGAAAAAAATCAGTGTTGGCACGGAGCTGGAAGATTTGCAGGCTATGGTCGGCGGCGATATTGAAGTAACCTATCCATTTGAGGATGAAGTGGCCATTATTCTGAATGAATCCGGTAAAATCAATGGTTTACCGCTGAACCGTGCGATTTACACCGAAGACGGGGATATGCAGGACATTTATGCCGGTGATTTTCTGGTGGTAGGGCTGACAGAGGATGATTTTGGTTCTCTGACATCGGAGCAGATGCAGAAATTTGAGGAACAGTTCCATCAGCCCCAGATGTTCGTTCGTATGGGTCGCAGCATCATGGCAATTCCGGTCCCGGATGACATGGTGAAGAAGATGGAGGAAAAGGCTGCAAAGTCCCAGGAAAAGAGCAAACCGGCACCGGACCGGGATAGTTTGTAAGGAAGGAGGCGGATATTCATGCAGGAAGAAGTTGAAAATCGTACAGTCAATCTGGCAATCAGCACCACGAAACTGACCTTTCGCACCATCGTGAATGGCTATAATGCCTGGAAACGGCACCATCAGGCGAAGGTTGCTCAGAAAACGTCGCAGCTGCCGATTGGAAAGCAGAGCATCAAAGAACTGATCGGTCAGAATCAGGGAGTCAGCAGTATCCCCATTGAGAAAACAGATTTGAAAGGCTTTGAACAGGTGGCGCGGAAATATGGTGTGGATTATGCCATTACGAAAGACCAAAATGTGATGCCACCCAAGTACACAGTATTCTTTAAGGCGAAGGATGCGGATGCACTGACTTCCGCTTTTGAGGAATTCACCAACCGCAAGCTGAAAGCAAAGGAAAAACCGAGTGTTCTGGAGCAGCTTAACAAGCTCAAAGAACTGGTGGCTGCAATTCTGCCGGATAAGGTTCGCCATAAAAGTCAGGAGCGTGATCTATGAGTAATAAGACCAAAAAGCTGCTGATCCTGAACCTGCCGTACTTTATTGCCGGTCTTGTATGTACCAATCTGGGAGAAGCGTGGAGAATTGCCGAGGGCGCAGACATGTCTGAAAAGCTCCTCGGCTTTCTTTCTGCCCTGGGTGCAGCATTTTCTAACCCGATGCCAAGTCTGCATCCGATGGATTTGCTGATTGGTGTGTGCTGCGGAGCGGGTTTGCGGCTTGCTGTGTACCTGAAAGGCAAAAATGCCAAGAAATATCGCCATGGCATGGAGTATGGCTCTGCTCGTTGGGGTACGCAGAAAGACATCGAACCGTTTGAAGATCCAGTGTTTGCAAACAATGTGATTCTGACCCGGACGGAGCGGCTGATGATGGGCAACCGCCCGAAGAATCCGGCAAATGCCCGAAACAAAAACGTGCTGGTGGTGGGCGGCTCCGGCAGCGGCAAGACCCGGTTTTGGCTTAAACCCAATCTTTTACAATGCCACAGTTCCTATGTGGTCACTGACCCGAAAGGCGATATCGTAATCGACTGCGGCCAAGCCCTTTTGAAGAACGGATACAGTATCCGGATTTTCAATACTATCAATTTCAGAAAGTCGATGCATTATAATCCCTTCGCGTATATTCACAGCGAAAAGGATATTTTGAAGCTGACCACAACGCTCATTGCCAACACCAAAGGGGACGGCAAGGCCGGTGACGAATTCTGGACGAAGGCAGAGACCTTGCTGTATTGTGCTTTGATTGGTTATATCCACTATGAGGCACCGCTGGAAGAGCAGAACTTTGCAACACTGATTGAATTTCTGAATGCGATGGAAGTACGCGAGGATGATGAAACCTTTCAGAATCCAGTGGATCAGATGTTTGAAGCTCTGAAAAAGAAAAAACCGAACCACTTTGCTGTCCGCCAATATACCAAGTTCAAGCTGGCGGCGGGCAAGACCTTAAAGTCGATTCTGGTGAGCTGCGGCGCACGTCTTGCTCCCTTCGATATTGAGGAAGTCCGTGATATCACTATGTACGATGAGCTGTCGCTGGATACGGTGGGAGATAAGAAAACGGCTCTGTTCCTCATTATGAGCGATACAGACCCGACTTTTAATTTCCTGATTTCCATGATTTACACACAGCTGTTTAACCTGCTGTGCGAAAAAGCGGATGATGTTTACGGCGGCAGACTGCCGGTGCATGTGCGCTGCCTGATTGATGAGTGTGCGAACATTGGTCAGATTCCGAATCTGGAAAAGCTGGTAGCCACCATCCGATCAAGAGAAATCTCGGCGTGTCTGGTGCTTCAGGCACAGAGCCAGTTGAAGGCAATCTACAAGGACAATGCCGATACCATCATCGGCAATATGGATTCCCGTATTTTTCTTGGCGGTTCGGAGCCGACTACGCTGAAAGAGCTGAATCAGGCACTGGGGAAAGAAACGATTGATCTGTACAACACTTCCGATACCAGAGGTAATAGCCCATCCTACGGCACCAATTACCAAAAAGTCGGGCATGACCTGGCCTCGGTGGATGAACTGTCTGTGTTGGATGGCGGTAAGTGCATTTTGCAACTGCGCGGTGTGAGACCGTTCAAGTCAGATAAATATGATCTGACCCAGCATCCGAACTACAAGCTCACTGCCGGTGCTGATAAGAAAAACACGTTCAGCATCGAGGCGTTTCTTGACCATCGGCTGAAACTCAAGCCCGGTGATAAGTACGAAGTGGTTGATGCAGATCATGCCAAGTAAGTTTGTTCCGGTGACGAAGATGTCATGGGTGCGCTGCTGACAACAGAATAAGAAGGGGCGGCGAGCTGCCGCCTCTTTACATAGCCAGGTTTCTGATTGGGATTGGAGACTTGGCTATATGTTTGCCCATTTGCAGGTGCACATGCAAATGGAAAATCACTATTCATCCGCCTACAAGGGCGCATTGTACAAGGAGGTACACATTTATGGCATTTTTCAATAGCGCAGTAACCGTTCTTCAGACTCTCGTTATCGCACTGGGTGCCGGTCTGGCTGTGTGGGGCGTGGTCAACCTGATGGAAGGATATGGTAACGATAACCCCGGCGCCAATGCTCATGTACGGTAAGGAAGCAAGCAACCGAAAACAAGAGATAGACCGCCAG
>CALBGI010000015.1 GCA_937893675.1 uncultured Blautia sp. | reverse complement strand
AATAGCCCCTTATAGGGGCAGTGCAAGCCACCGGCTAAGCCGGTGGTCTTGACTATATTCCAAACTCTTTTGCGCACTTTTTCAGCATCTGACGGATCGGCAGATGATAGGGACATCTCGCCTCACAGTCCCCGCACTCCACACAATCCGAAGCTTTGGCAGAAAGAGACTCATACCGCTCTCTTGCCCAGCCCTCCAGATTGTAGCGCTCCAGATATCCCGCAAAAAGAAAGACATTGGGAATACTGATGCCTACCGTACAGGGCGCGCAGTAATTACATCTGCGGCAGAAACTGGTGCCAAGCGCTCTGCGCACCTTTTCAAAAGCCTCCTGCTCCTCCTCGGTAAGCGGTTCTTGGTTCCCGCAGGCGGAGAGGTTCTCTTTAAGCTCTTTCTCCTCAGCCATGCCGGGAATCACCACATCCACTCCCGGATTGGCACAGACATAGCGAAGCGCCAGCGTCGCATCCTCAATGGCTCCTCCCGCCAGCGGCTTCATATCGATAAATCCAATGTTTTTCTCTCTGCACCTGGCGATATATTTTTCTCCCTGATTCTCGACGATATTATAAGGGAACATGATCGTCTCCACAAAATCCAGATTCAGTGCCCGCTCAAATACCGCAGCTGAATGGGCAGTGAGCCCGATGTGGCCGATCTTTCCCTTCTCTTTTGCTTCCATGAGGGCTTCCAGCGCGCCGCCTTCCCCGCATACGGTGTCCAGCTGCTCCATGCTTGGATTATGTATCTGGTACAGATCAATATGATCGGTGCGCAGATTCCTGAGACTGGTCTCGATATCCGCAGCCATAGCCTCTTTTGTGCGCGCCATACTCTTGGTCGCAAGCACGAACCTGTCCCGGATCCCCTCCAGGGCATATCCCAGATATTCCTCGCTGACCGTATATCCCCGCGCCGTATCAATATAGTTGACGCCTTCCTCCATGAGACGGCGAACCAGCACCTTTGTTCCCTCCGCATCGATCCGCTGAATGGGAATTCCGCCAAAGCCCATGCGGGAAACCTTCAGTCCTGTTTTTCCCAGTATTCTGTATTCCATAACGCTCTCCTCCCCTGCCTTTTCAACCTTAAAACTGCCACCGGCAAAAACCGATGGCAGCATGTAATTCAAAATCGCTCTTTATACGCGGGACAGATACTCGCCGGTTCTGGTGTCAATCTTCAGAACATCGCCCTGATTTACAAACAGAGGAACCTGAACCTGTGCACCGGTCTCAAGTGTTGCCGGTTTGGTAGCGCCCTGAGCAGTATTTCCTGCAAATCCAGGCTCTGTCTCAGTAACCGCAAGCTCTACAAAAAGCGGCGGCTCAATGGCAAATACATTGCCGTTGTGGGAACAGATCTTTACAGACTCGTTTTCTTTTACGAATTTAAGCGCATCTCCAACCTGCTCTGCGGTCAGACCGATCTGATCGTAGGTCTCATTGTTCATAAAGAAATACAAATCTCCATCCTGGTACAGATACTGCATGTCCACGCGGTCAATACGTGCCTGCGGGAATTTTTCCGTAGGACGGAAAGATTTTTCCAAAACAGATCCGGTAATGATATTTTTGTATTTGGTTCTGACAAAGGCGGCGCCTTTTCCTGGTTTTACATGCTGAAACTCAACAATCTGACATACATTTCCGTCGATTTCCAGTGTAATGCCGTTTTTGAAATCACCTGCTGAAATCATATTAAAATTTCCTCCTTAATTGTACACTTCACTATGAATCATTCTATAATAACTGCTCTTATTTTTCAACTGTTTTTTTCATGAGCATCTAATTTTTCCTTAATTTCTTCTATCAGGTCGTCAAAAGGTTTGACGCCGGTCACTACTTCCACATCTGCAAATTTCCTGTAGACCGGGTCGCGAAGCTTCAGAAGCTTCTTGATCTTTTCTTCTCCGCTCTCTTCATTGGCCAGCGGACTGTTGGTGTCAATGAGACGCTGCTTCAGAGTTTCGTAAGAGCCTTTGAGGTACACTACCGTACCCAGCTCTTTTAAGTATTTGTAATTCTGCTCCTGCATGGGAGCGCCGGCTCCCAAAGAGACCACTTTTTTGACTTTATCCTCCAGCAGCTCTTTGATAATGGTAGTTTCCATTGCCCGGTAAAAAGGCTCACCGAACCGCTCGTAAATTTCCTTTGAACTGAGATTCAGCCTGTGTACAATCTCTCTGTCCACGTCCACAAAAGGCAGTCCCAAATCCTTGGACAGACGTTTTCCCACTCTTGTTTTTCCTGAACCCCGAAATCCAATAATCGCGATGTGATTCATGAATTTCCCTCCTCTTTGCGGTAAAAATACAGTACGATTTTTTCAAGATACCGCTTTAGTACAATTTGAATTTCTTCCTTTGGATGGATCGGTTTTACCAGAATGCTGCGGATTCCCGCCCGCCTGGCCCCATAAATATCCGTAAACAGCTGGTCTCCGATAAAAATGGTGTTGCCTGTGTCTGTTCCCAGAATCTCCATGGCTTTCTGATAATTTTTTACTGAAGGCTTATGGGCATTTTCGATAAAATGCTCGCCGATCTCTCTGTTAAATGAGGATACCCTCTCAATCTGGTTGTTGGAAAGAAAACAGCTTTTAAACCCCAGGTCCTTAAGCCTTGCAAACAATTCTTTCGCCCGGTCATCTGCCGGGGCTCCGTGGGGAACCAGGGTATTGTCTATGTCAAACAAAAGTCCCCGGTACCCCTCCCTGTAAAGTTTTTCGTAATCAACGGCATATGCCGATTCCAGATATTCGTCCGGAAAAAAGCAATTAAACATCGGTTTTTCCTTTTCTCAGCTATTTAAGTATTCCAGCATGGCAGAAAGATTTTGATCCATTACTTCTTTGCCATGTTCATAAAACGCCGTCAAAGCTTTTGCGTTCTGTTCTGTCCGGGACACCGGCCGTATCTGGGGACGCACCACAAAGATGTGCCCTTCCCGCTCCCATTTTTCGATGAGCTCCATGGTGCGGTTGTAGTTTCGATAACGGTTTAAAAGTGTGTTCAAAAACGCAGGATATTTTTTGAAAGCCGCCACATAAAGTGCTTTGCTTTTGCCCGGACGTTTTTTGCGGTAGCCTGCGTTTCTTGTGAGGATCACAACATTTTTCCGGTAGCCCTTTTTCATCGCATGGATGAGCGGCACAGAATCTGCCACACCGCCGTCCAGACAGGGGAACCCGTCTACCACCACCATGGGGCTGACTGCGGGAATGCTGCTGGACGCGCGGCAGATGTTCATAAGCCGCCGTTTATCGGACTGCTCCGAAAGATACTCTGCCTGTCCGGAGAGACAGTTTGTCACAACCATTTCACATAGGGTATCTGACCGGAAAAACGTCTCAAAATCAAAGGGAAAGATTTCATTGGGGAACCGGTCAAAAACCATATCCATATCAAACAGGCTGTGATTGCGCACGATATTTCCAATAGAAATATAGCGGTACTGCCTGTCCTCAAGGATCATACATTTCTTGGTGCGCTCCATCTGACCAGACACAAAATCCACCGCATTGCAGGCTCCTGCCGACACCCCGATCACATAGGGAAATTCCACACCCTTTTCCATCAAGAGGTCCAGCACTCCGGCAGTAAAAACGCCCCGGGTGCCTCCGCCCTCCAGTACCAGAGCTGACTGTTTCTTTTCCGTCATTCCCTTATTTTCCTCCTGTCTTAACGCTCATCAAGCGGCACATAAACTGCCGGCTCCAGAACATTTTTGTATGCCGGACGGATGATCTTGTCTGTATTGATAAGCTCTTCCATACGATGCGCACTCCAGCCCACGATACGCGCCACGGCAAACATGGGGGTAAACAGCTCCAGCGGCAGATCCAGCATGCTGTACACAAATCCGCTGTAAAAGTCCACGTTTGCGCTGACACCCTTGTAGATCTTGCGCTCCTCTGCGATCACCTCCGGCGCCATGCGCTCTATCATGGAATAAAGCTCATACTCTTTCATCCTGCCCTTTTCCTTTGCAAGAGATTTCACAAATCCCTTGAACACCTCTGCTCTCGGGTCGGACACAGAGTAAATGGCATGGCCCATACCATAGATAAGACCTCTTCTGTCAAAGGCCTCCTTGTGGAGAAGACGTTTCAGATAGTCCCGCACAGCATCCTCGTCAGCCCAGTCGGAAATCTCTTTTTCCATTTCCCGGATCATGCTGACAACCTTAATGTTCGCACCGCCGTGCTTCGGGCCCTTCAGGGAACCCAGCGCAGCCGCAATGGCAGAATAGGTATCTGTACCGGAGGAGGACACCACATGGGTGGTAAAGGTGGAGTTGTTACCACCGCCATGCTCCATATGCAGAATCAGCGCAATATCCAGAATGGTTGCCTCAAGCTGCGTATATTTCTTATCCGGACGAAGCATCCGCAGAATATTTTCCGCTGTGGAAAGCCCCTTCTTCGGATTGTGAATATACAGACTCTTGCCTCTCTCATAATGATTGTATGCCTGATAGCCGTACACGGACAGCAGCGGAAATACACTGATCAGATTCAGACACTGACGAAGAACATTTGGAAGAGAAATATCATCCGGATTCTTGTCATAACAGTACAGCGTGAGCACGCTTCTTGACAGCGCGTTCATGATATCCTTTGACGGAGCCTTCATAATAACGTCCCGCACAAAGTTTCTGGGCAGTGTTCTCTGGTCTGTGAGAAGCTTATTGAATTCTTCCAGCTGCTCTTTATTGGGAAGTGTTCCAAACAGCAGCAGGTATGTGGTCTCTTCAAAGCCGAAGCGCTTATCGCGGATAAAGCCGCCGGTAAGCTCTCTGATGTCATATCCACGGTAAGAAAGCTTTCCTTCGCAGGGAACTTCTTTTCCGTCCACCATCTTTGTGGCCTGAACGTTGGATACCTGCGTCAGTCCGGCAAGAACACCCTTGCCGTTGATGTCACGCAGACCTCTCTTCACATCATACTTTCCGTAAAGGGAAACGTCCAGTTTTGTATGGCTCTGACAAACTTCTGTCAGATGTTCGATTTCCGGTGTTACTTTCATGTTAAATCCACTCATGTTTTTTTACCCCTTTCTTCCAATTGCTTCCGATATGTGTCCCTCCTCATATTTGTCCGCAAAATCTGCCAGCCAGCTGTCCGGCAAATACCGGCATGGACTTCGTCTCTTTGGCCTGTAAACCGGCACAGGACTCCTCCATACGGCTTGCGTTCACCACTTATACGCCACATTATACCATTTTTTTAGTTTTTGGTCTATACATGAAAATTTTGTACATTTTCATACTATTTCTGCACATAGGTGCTCAAAAACTCCGCAAGCTTGTTCGTCGCCTTTTCCAGCTGACGGATCCCCGGCAGATAGACAATGCGGAAATGATCCGGTTCCTTCCAGTTAAATCCCTTGCCCGGTACGAACAGCACCTGCTTCTCATGAAGAAAATCAAGGGCAAACTGCTCGTCATTGACAATGTTGAATTTCTTTGTATCAATTTTAGGAAAAATATAAAAAGCAGCTCTTGGCTTCACCGCCGTAATTCCCGGAATATCCGTCAGCGCCTTGTATATGAAGTCTCTCTGCTCGTACACACGTCCGCCCGGCTGTATGTATTCGTTCACACTCTGGTAACCGCCCAAAGCAGTCTGCACAATGGACTGGGCCGGCACATTGGAACAAAGGCGCATGGAGGAGAGCATATTGAGTCCCTCAATATAACTCTTGGCCCTGTGCTTGGCCCCGCTCAATACCATCCAGCCAATGCGGAATCCTGCGATCATGTGGGATTTGGACAGTCCGGAAAATGTGACGCAAAACACATCCGGCGCAAGGGAGGCTATGGAGGTATGCTCGTAGCCGTCCATGACCAAACGGTCATAAATCTCATCCGAAAAAATAATCAGCTCGTGTTCTCTTGCCACCTGCACTATTTTTTCCAGAATCTCTCTGGGATATACCGCGCCTGTAGGGTTATTGGGATTGATGATGACAATGGCCTTGGTGCGGTCTGTGATCTTGCTCTCAATATCCGCAATATCCGGATACCAGTCAGACTGCTCATCACAGATATAATGGACCACATTGCCTCCTGCCAGGGTTGCGGTTGCCGTCCACAGAGGATAATCCGGCGCCGGGATCAAAATTTCATCTCCATTGTTGAGAAGCGCCTGCATACACAGATTGATAAGTTCGCTGACTCCGTTCCCGGTATAAATCCCGTCCATGGTCACACCGGGAATCTTGCGCAGCTGGCAGTACTGCATAATGGCTTTTCTTGCCGAAAAGATACCCTTGGAATCAGAGTAGCCCTGAGAGGTGCGCACATTGCTCAGCATGTCCAGTATGACCTCCTGCGGTGCCGAAAATCCAAAGGGATAGGGATTGCCGATATTCAGCTTCAGAATCTCCATTCCGTTCTCTTCCATACGGGCGGCTTCATCTACAACCGGTCCTCTTACATCGTACAGCACATTGTCCAGCTTGCTGGATTTTGAAAATGTTCTCATAATCTGTCATTCCCACCCTTTCTTTTTGTTTATCTTTCACATCATATCTCTAATATCATCTCATATTTAAGGCATTTTCGCAAGTACCAGCCGCATTTTCTCTTTTCTGCCTTGGCAGTATCCGCGTACAGGGAAGGAAATACACCTCTCCGCAAAAGAATCTTGCTTTTTATCAGGAAAAAAAATTTATTTTTTTCTTTCTTTTTGTAACACTTTAGTGTATAATAACGTTCGTAAAAAACCAAAAATGGACGAGGAGGAATTATTATGTCTTATACTGAAGAGGTATACGCAAGAGTTGTGGCACAGAATCCCGGTGAACCGGAATTCCATCAGGCAGTCAAAGAGGTTTTGGACTCCCTGAAGGTCGTAATTGACAAAAACGAAGACGAATACCGCAGACTTTCCATTCTGGAGCGCCTTGTTGAGCCGGAGCGCATCGTCTCCTTCCGTGTTCCGTGGGTAGATGACAACGGAACCGTACAAGTAAACAAGGGCTACCGTGTACAGTTTAACAGCGCCATTGGGCCGTACAAGGGAGGTCTCCGTTTCCATCCTTCCGTTAATCAGAGCATCCTGAAGTTCCTTGGCTTTGAGCAGATTTTCAAGAACTCTCTCACCGGTCTTCCCATCGGAGGCGGCAAGGGCGGTTCCAACTTTGACCCCAAAGGCAAATCTGACCGCGAGGTCATGGCCTTCTGCCAGAGCTTCATGACAGAGCTTTGCAAATATATCGGCGCTGACACAGACGTTCCAGCCGGAGATATCGGTGTGGGAGCCCGTGAAATCGGCTATATGTTCGGACAGTACAAGAGGATCCGCGGCCTTTATGAGGGCGTTCTCACCGGCAAGGGCCTTACCTACGGCGGCTCTCTGGTTCGTACTCAGGCAACCGGTTACGGCGTTGTCTACATGCTGGATGAGATCCTGCACGCACACAATGATTCCATGGAAGGAAAAACAGCCGTTGTTACCGGTTCCGGCAATGTTGCCATTTACGCTGTGGAAAAATTGACGCAGCTTGGCGGCAAGGTAGTTGCCATGAACGATTCCAACGGTTACATCTATGATCCGGCCGGAATCAATCTGGATGTTGTAAAGGATATCAAAGAAGTAAAACGCGGACGTATCAAAGAATATGCAGAACGTGTAGAAGGCTCTACCTACACAGAAGGACTTGGCATCTGGAACATCAAATGCGATGTTTACCTGCCCTGCGCAACCCAGAACGAGCTCGGACTCGACGCAGTAAAAACACTTGTGGCAAACGGCTGCAAATATGTGGTGGAAGGTGCCAACATGCCCACCACTCTGGACGCAACCAACTATCTTATGGAAAATGGCATCCTCTTCATGCCGGGCAAAGCTGCCAACGCCGGCGGCGTAGCTACCTCCGCTCTGGAAATGAGCCAGAACTCCATGAGAATGTCCTGGTCTGCCCAGGAAGTTGACGAAAAGCTTCACACCATTATGAGAGACATCTTCAAAAAGGTTGACGAAGCCGCAAAACGTTACGACTTAACAGACAACTATGTAGTCGGCGCTAATATTGCCGGTTTTGAAAAGGTTGTTGACGCAATGAAAGCTCAGGGAATCGTATAAGCTTTCTATCGGACATACTTCAGCAGGGATGTACCGCCGCAAGGGGGAGTATCCCAAAGTTTGTGTAAACCTTCAAACTGATGTAAGATAGACTTACC
>CALBGI010000014.1 GCA_937893675.1 uncultured Blautia sp. | reverse complement strand
TAATAGCCCCTTATAGGGGCAGTGCAAGCCACCGGCTAAGCCGGTGGTCTTGACTTTTACAGTGTTCCGTCAGGAAGCTTTTGTGAAACAGGTACGGGATAATGCCCGTCAAAACAGGCGCTGCAGATAGGGAGCCCATTTGTAAGAACCGGCAGATCCTCTGTTCTCAGATATTCAAGGGAATCCGCGCCGATAATACGCCGGATTTCCTCCGTGGAGCGGGAGGCTGCCAGCAGAAGCCGACTGGAAGGGACATCTGTACCATAATAACATGGATATAAGAAAGGTGGTGAGCTGATCCGTACATGTACCTTTTTTGCACCGGCCTGTTTCAGCATACGGATCAGGTTCGCTATGGTGGTGCCTCGTACAATGGAATCATCTACCAGAATGATATTTTTATTTTTTACCGCATTCGGAAGGACGCTCAGTTTCAGGCGAACACTGAGTTCTCTTTCTTTCTGGGTTGGCTTGATAAAGGTACGTCCCACGTAATTATTTTTGTGAAACACAAGTCCGAAAGGGATTCCGGATTCCTTTGCATATCCCTGGGCGGCTGCAATGCCTGATTCCGGCACTCCGGTAACGAGATCTGCTTCGACCGGATAAGCTTTTGCCAGTGCGGCTCCGGCGCGCAGGCGGGAGTCGTAAATGGAAATTCCGTCAATGGTACTGTCCAGGCGGGCAAAATAAATATATTCAAAAACACAGTGTGCCGGTATCTCTGTGCAGAGCGTTTTATCGGAGGAAACACCGTCCTTTGAAATAGTGATAATTTCTCCGGGCAGGATATCTCTTACAAAATGAGCGCCGAGAGCAGAAAGCGCGCAGCTTTCTGATGACAAAATCCAGGAATCTTTGCGTTTCCCCAGGCAAAGAGGCTTAAGTCCAAGAGAATCCCGGACGCCGATCAGCTTGCGGGAGCTGGCAATGACCAGCGCATAGGCGCCTTGCAGCTTTCCGGCTGTGCGAAGGATGGCTTCCTCCACTGAGGAAGTAGTTATCCTTTCTCTGGCAATATGGCAGGCAATGACTTCGGAATCTGTGGTTGTCTGAAAAATGGCGCCTGTTTGGGCAAGCTCCTTTCGTAGAAGCTCTGTGTTTGTAAGATTTCCGTTATGCGCCAGTGCCAGAGTGCCTTTGACGTAATTCATGGCCAACGGCTGGGCGTTTGTCAATGTGGGTTCCCCGGTGGTGGAGTAGCGGACATGACCGATTCCAAGGTTCCCCTTTAACTGTTTTAACTCGGTTTCCTGAAAGACTTCATTTACAAGTCCCATGCCGCGGTGGAGGTTCATGTTTCCTTTGGGACCGCAGGTATCAAAAACGGCAATCCCACAGGATTCCTGTCCGCGATGCTGCAGACAGGAGAGTCCGTAGCTGATAGATTCGGCAACATCCCTGCCGCGGGTATGATACATGCCAAATACGCCGCAGGCTTCGTGGATCCGGCTTTCAGAGAATGGTCCGGAGGGTTTTCTGTGATACATACTTACCTCCGTCAAAGTGAAAATAAAAGCTGCCCGTAGGTAGGATAGGGAAGAAGCGTCTCCGGAATCAGGATTTCCGTTTCATCTGCAATGGCGCGAAGCTCATCCATTTTTGCCAGAAGCCTGTCATGACAGAAAACAGCTGCTTTGTGCATGTCATCAAATGCAGAAACCTTGTCCAACAGCGCAGAAAGCGTCTCTGCGCCGGAAGAAAGCTTTTGATACGTATCGGTGAGCTGAGATACCAGTTGCTCTTCGGCAGAAGTGCAAAGATCGGGCAAAAGAGATTTTTTTGCGGCGGTTTCATCAGCCAGCTTACCGGCGTAGGTATTTACAGAAGGCAGAAAATCTCTGACCAGCATTTCTTTCATGGTGCGTGCTTCTATGCAAATGGTTTTTACATAATTTTCCAGAAGAATTTCATATCTGGACAGGATTTCTTCTTTTGTAAAAATATGATGCCTGGTAAAGAGAGAAACACTTTTATCTGTTACAAAGGAAGGAAGACATTCCGGTGTGGAGGCCAGGTTATAAAGTCCACGTTTTTCTGCCTCTGCAATCCAGTCCTCTGAATAGCCGTTTCCGTTGAAAATAATTCTCTTGTGTCTGCGGATGGCGCGTTTCAGAAGTTTATGTACCGCAGATTCCATATCCTCGGGCTTTGTTCCTTCAAGCTCTGTATAAAACTGGGAAAGCGCCTCTGCAACGGCTGTATTCAGTACGATGTTCGGTGTGGAGACAGAAGCGGAGGAACCAAGCATACGGAACTCGAATTTGTTTCCCGTAAACGCAAAGGGGGAAGTACGGTTGCGGTCGGTGTTGTCTTTTAAAAAATGAGGAAGCACATGGGCTCCGGTTTCCAACTGTACCTTTTCCGACTTTCCGAAATAGGCGTCGCTCTCAATAGATTCCAGAACTGCGCTAAGTTCGTCTCCGAGAAAAACGGAGACAATGGCAGGAGGAGCCTCGTTTCCGCCGAGACGGTGATCATTCCCGGCACTTGCAGCGGAAACACGCATTAAATCTCCATAGTCGTCCACGGCTTTAATGACAGCCATCAGAAAGATCAGAAACTGGGTGTTCTGTGCAGGCGTACGTCCCGGATTCAGAAGATTTACACCGTCGTCGGTGGTAAGAGACCAGTTGTTGTGCTTGCCGCTTCCGTTGATTCCCTCGAAAGGCTTTTCGTGGAGAAGACATACAAGATGATGCTTTTCTGCCGTTTTCTTCATGATTTCCATGGTGAGCTGGTTATGGTCTACTGCGATATTGGCGGTATCAAAGACCGGAGCCAGCTCGTGCTGCGCAGGCGCTACTTCGTTGTGCTTGGTTTTGGCAGGAATGCCAAGCTTCCACAGCTCCATGTCCAGATCATGCATAAAGGCAGAGACACGCGGCTTCAGTGTTCCGAAATAGTGATCCTCCATTTCCTGGCCTTTGGGCGCAGGGGCTCCCAACAGTGTTCTTCCGCAGTAAATCAGATCTTTTCGCCGGTCGTACAGAGCCTTATCCACCAGAAAGTATTCCTGTTCAGGTCCGATGGTCGTGGAAACTCTCGTGACAGTTGTGTTCCCAAGAAGATGAAGCATTTTTACGGCTTCCCGGTTCAAAGTTTCCATAGAGCGGAGAAGAGGAGTTTTTTTGTCCAGTGCCTCTCCGCTGTAAGAACAGAATGCAGTAGGAATGTAAAGCGTCTTGTCTTTGATAAAGGCAGGAGAGGTGGGATCCCAGGCAGTGTAGCCTCTGGCCTCAAAGGTAGCTCTTAAACCGCCGGAAGGAAAGCTTGATGCGTCCGGTTCTCCTTTTACCAGCTCTTTACCGGAAAAATCCATAATGACTTCACCGTCCCCGGAGGGAGAAATGAAGCTGTCATGTTTTTCAGCGGTGAAGCCGGTCATGGGCTGAAACCAGTGTGTGTAGTGGGTGGCGCCGTTTTCTACCGCCCATTCCTTCATGGCTACCGCTGCGGAGTTTGCCACATCAAGCTCCAGATGTGTACCATTCTCAATGGTTTTTCGAAGGGCCTTGTACATATCCTTTGGAAGCTTGTCCCGCATAACACGGTCGTTAAACGTCATGCTGCCGTATAATTCCGGAATATCTTTTTTCATCTTTCTTCTCCTTTCAAAATAGAAATAAAAAAATAAAGGCGCCTCGGATACGGAATCCAAAGCGCCTTTGCTTTATGAAATGTAGTATACACAGAAATCTCTCTTTGTCAATCCTGTTTTGAAAATTTTTTTTGAGGATTTTTTTGAAAAAGTATTTGACAAACAAGAGGGAAAGTACCATAATAATACCCAATAAAAATCTGACAAAGGAGTCAGGAACCTTGGGGTTCCCGGCTCTTTTTTTTGTGGAGGAAAGAATATGAAGGCATTTTTAATCCTGGAGGACGGAACTGTATTTACAGGAACCAGCATCGGCTCCCGTGAAGAAATTATCAGTGAAATCGTATTTAATACTTCCATGACCGGTTATCTGGAGGTTCTGACAGATCCCTCTTATGCAGGTCAGTCGGTCGTTCTGACATATCCGCTTATCGGAAATTATGGTGTGACACCGGATATGGAATCCAAAAGAGCCTGGGCAAAGGGATGCATTGTTCATGAGCTTTCGCGGTTTTCAAGTAATTTCCGGTGCCAGGAAGATATGGAGAGCTTTCTTGAAAGAGAAAAGGTTACAGGGATCGCGGGAATCGACACACGCTCGCTGACGAAGCTTTTGCGGGAAAAGGGCACGATGAATGGAATGATCACCACGAAAGAACCACAGGATCTGCAAAAGCTGCTGCCAAAAATCCGCGCCTGCAAAATTGAAAACGCTGTTTTGCTGACGACCTGCAAAGAACCCTATATATTGGAATCATTTCCGGATATACCCGAAAAAGAGCATTTGAGAACAGCGCTTCTCGATCTCGGAGCGAAGGAAAATATTGCCCGCTGTCTGCAGAAACGGGGCTGTCAGGTAACTGTTTTTCCGGCAAATACACCGGCGGAGAAGATTTTGGAAAACAGGCCGGATGGAATCATGATTTCCAATGGACCGGGAGACCCTGCAGAATGTACGGAGATCATAAAAGAAATCAAGGAATTGGCTGAAAGTGGGATCCCCATATTTGCAATCTGTCTGGGACACCAGCTTATGGCGCTTGCCAACGGGGCGCGTACCTACAAATTGAAATATGGACACAGGGGAGGAAACCATCCGGTGAAAAATTTAAAAGACGGACGTGTCTACATTTCTTCTCAGAATCATGGCTATGCCGTTGACTTTTCTTCCGTGGATCCCCTTGTGGCAAAGGAGACTTTTGTGAATGTGAATGACGGAACCAATGAGGGATTGAAATATAAAAATAAAAAAATTTGGACAGTACAGTTTCATCCCGAGGCCAATCCAGGGCCGAAGGATCTAAGTTTTCTATTTGATGATTTTATAAACCATATGAAAGGGGTAAAAGCATGCCAAGGGACAGAAAAATAAAAAAAGTACTGGTGATCGGATCCGGCCCGATTGTCATTGGACAGGCGGCAGAGTTTGATTACGCAGGAACCCAGGCCTGCCGTTCTCTGCGTGAGGAAGGCGTCGAGGTTGTGCTGCTTAATTCCAATCCCGCAACCATTATGACAGATAAAGATATGGCAGATCACGTATATATTGAGCCGCTCACCATAGAAGTGGTGGAACAGCTTATTGAAAAAGAACATCCGGACAGTGTACTTCCCACACTGGGAGGGCAGGCGGCGCTGAACCTTGCCATGGAGCTGGAAGAGAGTGGATTTTTAAAACAACATAATGTCCGACTGATCGGAACAACGGCATCTACGATCAAAAAGGCCGAGGATCGTCTGGAATTCAAGAATACCATGGCAAAAATCGGTGAGCCCTGTGCGGCTTCTCTGGTAGTGGAATCTGTGGAGGCAGGCGTTCGTTTTGCGGAAGAAATCGGATATCCGGTAGTTTTGCGCCCTGCATATACTCTTGGCGGAAGCGGCGGAGGAATTGCAGGAAGCCGGGAGGAGCTGACGGAAATTCTGGAAAATGGTCTTCGGCTTTCCAGGGTAGGGCAGGTATTGGTGGAACGGTGTATTGCCGGATGGAAAGAAATCGAATATGAGGTGATGCGGGACGGACAGGGAAACTGCATTACGGTCTGCAATATGGAAAATATGGACCCGGTGGGTGTACACACCGGTGACAGTATTGTGGTAGCGCCTTCACAGACCTTGAGCGATAAAGAGTATCAGACATTGCGTTCGTCTGCACTCCGTATTATCAGCGAGCTTGAAATTACCGGCGGCTGCAATGTACAGTACGCACTGGATCCGGAAAGTTTTGAATATTGCGTCATTGAGGTGAATCCCCGGGTAAGCCGTTCCTCGGCTCTGGCATCCAAGGCGACAGGGTATCCGATTGCAAAAGTAGCCGCCAAAATTGCGCTTGGCTATACCCTGGATGAAATCAAGAATGCAGTGACGGAAAAAACCTTTGCAAGTTTTGAGCCGGTTTTGGATTATTGTGTGGTCAAGATCCCGAGACTCCCTTTTGACAAATTTTTAAGCGCAAAGCATACGCTTACAACACAAATGAAAGCAACCGGTGAGGTGATGAGTATTTGTGACAATTTTGAGGGCGCCCTTATGAAAGCACTTCGTTCGTTGGAACAGCATGCAGACAGTCTGCGCGCCTATGACTATTCGGAGCTGACAGATGACGCGCTCACAGAAGCGCTTGAAAAGGTAGACGACCGCAGGATTTTTAAAATTGCCGAGGCGGTTCGCAGGGGAATTTCCTATAAAGAGATTCACGATATTACAAAAATCGACCTGTGGTTTATTGATAAGATCGGTCGCATTACGGAGATGGAAAAAGAACTGGAAGACCTGCCTCTTACGAAAGAGCGGCTTTGCGAGGCGAAGAGAATGGAATTTCCGGACAGTCTGATAGCGTCTCTTGGCAAAATGAATACGGAAGAAGTCAAAGCTTTGAGGGAGAAATTCGGGATCCATGCCGCGTACAGGATGGTGGATACCTGCGCGGCTGAATTTTCCGCCAGAACACCGTATTATTATTCTGTCTATGACGGGGAAAATGAATCCCGGGTGAGCCGCGGGCGTAAAAAGGTGCTGGTGCTTGGATCCGGCCCCATTCGAATCGGTCAGGGCATTGAATTTGATTTTTGTTCTGTGCACTGTACCTGGGCGTTTTCAAGAGAAGGATTTGAGACGATCATTGTCAATAATAATCCTGAGACAGTGAGCACAGATTTTGACGTTGCGGACAAGCTGTATTTCGAGCCTTTGACTGCGGAGGATGTGGAAAATATCGTGCGTCTTGAGAAGCCGGATGGGGCGGTGGTGCAGTTTGGAGGCCAGACGGCGATCAGTCTCACCGAGAGCCTGATAAAGATGGGCATACCTATATTGGGAACCTCCGCAGAAGATGTGGATGCCGCAGAGGATCGGAAACTTTTTGATGAGATTCTGGAACAGTGCAAGATTCCGCGGCCCAGAGGAGAAACCGTATTTACAGTCGGGGAGGCAAAAGAGGCGGCGAACCGGCTTGGTTATCCCGTATTGATCCGTCCTTCTTATGTATTGGGCGGGCAGGGAATGCAGATTGCCGTTAATGATAAGGATATCGACGAGTTTATGGGAATTGTGAACCAAATTGCCCAGAAGCATCCTGTCCTGGTAGATAAATATCTGAAAGGAAAAGAACTTGAGGTAGATGCTGTCTGTGACGGGGAGGATATTGTGATCCCGGGTATCATGGAACATATTGAACGCGCTGGAATCCATTCCGGAGACAGTGTTTCCGTTTATCCGGCAAAAAATATTTCCGATACAGCGAGAAAGAGAATTGTGCTCTATACAGAACGGCTTGCGCGGGCGCTTCATGTTGTTGGCTTGATCAATATTCAGTTCATTGTCTGTGGAGAAGAAATTTATGTTATAGAGGTAAACCCAAGAGCCAGCCGTACCGTACCCTACATCAGTAAAGTGACAGGCATCCCCGTGGTATCTCTGGCGACCGGAGTGATCGCGGGGAAAAAGCTCAGGCAGCTTGGCTGCAGACCTGGCCTTCAGCCGGAATCAGAGTATTACGCCGTAAAAATGCCGGTGTTTTCTTTTGAAAAAATCCGAGGGGCAGATATCCGTCTGGGGCCGGAAATGAAATCTACGGGAGAGTGTCTGGGAATTGCCAAAACCTTCGATGAAGCACTGCATAAGGCATTTCTTGGGGCAGGGGTACATCTTCCGAAATACTACAAGATGATCCTTTCTGTTCGAGAGGAAGATAAAGAGGAGGCAGTGGAAATAGGCAGGCGTTTTGCGGCGATCGGCTATCACATTTATGCCACAAAGGGAACCTTTCGGGCACTTCACGAGGCAGGGATAAATGCAGAACCGGTGGCGAAGCTTGAGGAGGGATCCCCGAATCTTCTGGATCTGATCCTGGAGCATCAGATCGATCTGGTGATCGATACGCCTCATGCGGGGGCGCAGCATGCGCGGGACGGATTTCTTATCCGCCGAAATGCGGTTGAAACCGGAGTGCATGTGTTTACTGCCATTGATACTGCGAAAGCTCTGATCACCAGTCTGGAGCATGCGGATAAGAAGCATCTGACCCTGGTAGATATTGCAGATGAGAGATTTGGGAGGATACCGGTATGACGGTAAAATATGTATTTGTGACAGGAGGCGTGGTTTCCGGCCTTGGAAAAGGAATTACAGCAGCGTCTCTGGGGCGGCTTTTAAAATCAAGAGGTTATCAGATAACCATGCAGAAATTTGATCCTTATATCAATGTGGATCCGGGAACTATGAATCCTATCCAGCACGGAGAGGTTTTTGTGACAGAAGACGGGGCGGAAACAGACCTGGATCTGGGGCATTATGAACGGTTTATTGATGAATGCCTGGACAGAAATTCCAATGTAACTACAGGAAAGATCTACTGGAGTGTACTTCATAAGGAGCGAAAAGGTGATTACGGTGGAGGAACGGTGCAGGTGATCCCTCATATTACCAACGAGATCAAAAGCCGCTTTTATCAGGGAACACCGGAAGAGGATATGCGAATTGCGATCATTGAGGTGGGAGGAACCGTCGGTGATATAGAAAGCCAGCCTTTTTTGGAAGCTATCCGACAGTTTCAGCATGAGGTAGGGCACGAAAACGCAATACTTGTCCATGTAACCCTGATTCCTTATCTGAAAGCGTCCGGAGAACTGAAAAGCAAGCCTACGCAGCAAAGCGTCAAGGAGCTGCAGGCCATGGGGTTGTGGCCGGACGTGCTTGTCTGCAGAAGCGAATACCCAATTTCGGCCGATATGAAAGAAAAAATCGCTTTGTTCTGTAATGTGCCTAAGAACCGTGTACTTCAGAATCTGGATGTTCAGTATTTATATGAAGCGCCTCTCGCCATGGAAGAGGAACAGCTGGCGCAGGTAGTGTGTGAAGCGTTGGCGATTCCCTGTCCCGAACCGGATCTCAAAGAATGGAAGGAACTGGTATATCATCTTTGCAATCCTGCAGAGGTGGTAAAAATCGGTATTGTTGGAAAATATATTAAGCTTCACGATGCGTATTTAAGCGTAGCGGAGGCTTTGAAGCATGGTGGCATTGCAATGGGAGCCAGTGTAGACTTCTGCTGGATAGATGCGGAGGAGCTGGAACATAAGCCCGCAGACGAGCTGCTGAACGAAGTGGATGGGATCGTGGTTCCCGGAGGCTTTGGCAGTCGCGGAACGGAAGGAAAGATTAAGGCGGTTCAATATGCAAGAGAAAACAAAATTCCGTTTCTGGGTATTTGTCTGGGAATGCAGATGGCGATTGTAGAGTTTTCCCGTCATGTCCTTGGCCTTGAAGATGCCGACAGTGCAGAACTGAATCCGGATACCGGACATCCGGTGATCGCTCTTATGCCGGAGCAAAACGGGATAAGCGACCGGGGAGGGACGCTTCGTCTGGGAGCGTATCCCTGCAAAATTCAGAAAGGAACTCTTGCGTGGGAATTATATGGAAGTACAGAGATCAGTGAACGGCATCGCCACAGATATGAAGTAAACAATATCTACCGCGAAGAGCTTATCCGTCACGGAATGTGTTTGAGCGGTCTTTCTCCGGATGGAAGAATTGTGGAGATGGTGGAGCTTCCCGGACATCCGTACTTTATAGGAACACAGGGACATCCGGAATTGAAATCAAGACCAAACCGTGCACATCCGCTGTTCAGGGGACTGGTCAAAGCGGCCATAGATTACAGAAATGAGAGGAGAACTCCCAATGATGAAAAGGTACAGTGAAAGTAACAGTCAGGGATTATACAGGGATATATTTGAACATGATAACTGCGGCATAGGCGCCGTTATCAGCAGCAAGGGAATAAAAAGCCACAAAACCGTGGAAAATGCCCTGAAAATAGTAGAAAATCTGGAACACAGGGCGGGAAAAGATGCCTCCGGAAAAACCGGAGACGGCGTGGGGATTCTGCTCCAGATTTCCCATCGGTTTTTCCGGAAAACCTGTGAAGAGCTCGGCTTTGAATTAGGTGAGGAACGAACCTATGGAATTGCTCAGATTTTCTTTCCGCAGGATGAGCTTTTGAGAAGTCAGGCAAAAAAAATGTTTGAGATCATTGTAAAAAAAGAAGGGATGGAGCTTTTGGGCTATCGGAAGGTGCCGGTGCATCAGGAGGTTCTGGGGCAGAGAGCAAGAGAATGTATGCCGTATATTGCGCAGGCATTTATTGCCAAGCCGGCCCGAGCGGAAATCGGTCTGCCTTTTGAGAGAAAACTCTATATTGCGCGGCGTGAGTTTGAACAAAGCAATGACAATACCTATGTGGTATCCATGTCCAGCAGAACCATTGTTTACAAGGGAATGTTTCTGGTTGGACAGCTGCGCACTTTTTTTGAAGATCTGCAGGATAAGGATTATGAGTCCGCGATAGCTCTGGTGCATTCAAGATTCAGTACCAATACCGATCCAAGTTGGGAGCGGGCGCATCCAAACCGTATGATGGTACATAATGGAGAAATCAATACCATTAAGGGAAATGCGGATAAGATGCTGGCAAGAGAGGAAACCATGTGTTCTAAGCCGTTGAAGGGCAAAATGCATCAGATTCTTCCGGTGGTGGATACGAGAGGCTCCGACTCAGCTATGCTTGACAATACGCTGGAATTTCTGGTGATGAGCGGCATGGAGCTGCCGTTGGCTGTGATGATCACCATACCGGAGCCCTGGAGCAATAACCAGACGCTTTCACAGGATGAACGTGATTTTTATCAGTATTATGCTACCATGATGGAACCATGGGATGGCCCGGCTTCCATTGTATTTTCAGACGGAGATGTGGTCGGGGCGGTTCTTGACCGGAATGGACTTCGCCCTTCCAGATACTATGTATTGAAAAACGGAGATGTGATCCTGGCTTCGGAGGTCGGTGTTCTGGACATTCCGGAGGAGGAAATTATTCTCAAAGAACGCCTGCATCCGGGAAAAATGCTTCTGGTGGACACGCAGCAGGGAAAAATATGGCAGGATGAGGAGATAAAGGAACGATATATTCACAGGCAGCCTTACGGCGAGTGGCTGGACAGCAATCTGGTGGAGCTTAAAAGCCTGAAGGTGCCAAATCGTTGTGTGGAAGAATATGATCCGAAAAGGCTTCGTCAGCTTCAGAAGGCATTTGGATATACCTATGAGGAATACCGGGATTCTATCTGCACGATGGCGTTAAATGGCACAGAAAGCATTGCGGCCATGGGAGTGGACACGCCGCTGGCAGTTCTCTCCGAAAAAAACCGCCCGCTTTTTGACTATTTTAAACAGCTTTTTGCGCAGGTTACAAATCCGCCGATCGATGCCATCCGTGAAGAGATCGTCACCTCCACCACGGTGTATGCGGGCCAAAAGGGAAACATCCTGGAAGAATGCGAAAAAAATTGTCGGGTTTTAAAGATCAACAATCCCATTCTCACCAACACAGATATGCTCAAAATCAAAGAAATGAAAAGGGAGGGTCTGGCCGTGAGCGTGGTTCCCATCATTTACTATAGGAGCACCAAGCTGGAACGGGCCATTGAGCGGCTGTTTGTGGAAGTGGACAAGGCATACAAGGACGGCGCCAACATTTTGGTCCTTTCAGACCGCGGGGTAGATGAAAATCATATGGCAATCCCTTCTCTGCTTGCAGTATCTGCCGTGCATCAGTATCTGGTAAGAACGAAAAAGCAAACCTCTCTCACGCTTATCCTGGAATCAGGAGAACCGCGGGAAGTACATCATTTTGCGGCACTTTTGGGTTACGGGGCATGTGCGGTGAATCCCTATCTGGCGCTGGATACCATCCGTGAGCTGATAGAGGAACATATGCTTCCGAAGGACTATTATGCGGCAGTAGATGATTACTGCCATTGCATTCTGCACGGCATTGTAAAGATTGCCTCCAAGATGGGGATTTCCACGCTTCAGTCCTATCAGGGAGCCAAAATATTTGAGGCGGTAGGGATTTCGGATGAGATTGTGGAACGGTATTTTAAGGGAACGGTAAGCCGTATAGGCGGCATTGTGATGGAAGATATTGAAAAACAGGTATCGGAGCTGCATTCACGGGCATTTGATCCGCTGGGACTGGAAGTGAATCTGAATCTGGAAAGCCTGGGAAAACACAAGAGAAGGAGTCAGGGCGAAGAACACCGCTACGATCCGGAAACGATACATCTTCTGCAGCAGGCGGCATGGACGGGAAATTACCGTCTGTTTAAAGAATATACCAAAAAAGTGGATAAGGAGCAGAGCGGCTATCTCCGGAGTCTTATGGAGTTTGTTTATCCCGAGAAAGGCGTTTCCCTGGAAGAGGTGGAGAGCGTAGAGGAGATTGTGAAACGGTTTAAGACAGGTGCAATGTCCTACGGGTCTATCTCCCAGGAGGCGCATGAAACATTGGCCATTGCAATGAATCATCTCCATGGAAAATCCAATACCGGTGAGGGCGGAGAGAGTGAAGAACGGCTGGACTCTGCGGGGAGTGAGCAGGATCGCTGTTCTGCGATAAAGCAGGTAGCCTCGGGCCGGTTTGGCGTTACCAGCCGTTATCTGACAAGCGCAGGAGAAATCCAGATTAAAATGGCACAGGGAGCCAAGCCTGGAGAGGGAGGCCATCTTCCGGCACGAAAGGTTTATCCCTGGATTGCAAAAACAAGACATTCCACGCCGGGAGTCAGCCTGATCTCCCCGCCTCCGCACCACGACATTTATTCGATTGAAGACCTGGCGCAGCTTATCTATGACCTGAAAAGCGCAAACAAATATGCGCAGATTTCCGTGAAACTGGTCTCTGAAACAGGAGTGGGAACAGTGGCTGCAGGTGTTGCAAAGGCGGGAGCACAGACTATTTTAATTTCCGGCTATGATGGCGGGACCGGCGCAGCCCCGGAAAGCTCTATCCATAATGCAGGTCTTCCGTGGGAACTTGGTCTGGCAGAGACACACCAGACACTTCTGAGAAATGGTCTGAGAAGCTGTGTGCGGCTTGAGACGGATGGAAAACTGATGAGCGGGCGGGATGTGGCTGTTGCAGCTCTTTTAGGAGCAGAGGAATTTGGCTTCGCCACCGCTCCCCTTGTCACCATGGGATGCGTGATGATGCGCGTGTGCAATCTGGATACCTGTCCGGTTGGTGTGGCAACACAGAATCCGGAACTGAGAAAAAGATTTCGCGGAAAACCGGAATATGTGGAAAATTTTATGCGGTTTATCGCGCAGGAGCTCAGGGAATATATGGCGCGTCTCGGTGTACGGACGGTGGAAGAGATGGTAGGAAGAAGCGACTTTCTCAAACAGAGGGCCGGCAGCAGGCTTCCAAGGGCATCAAGGGTGAATCTGAATGCGATTTTGCAGAACCCTTTTGCGGGTAAGGCAGAGCATGTTACCTTTCAGCCAGATAGGATGTTTGATTTTCATCTGGAAAAAACTCTGGATGAAAGGGTACTGCTGAAAAAGCTGCGAAGCTCCATGGAAAAAGGAAAAAAAGCAGAGCTTTCTTTGCAAGTGGGAAATACAGACCGCTCTTTTGGCACAATTTTCGGGGCGGAGCTCACCAGGCATTATAAAGATGGGTTGGCAGAGGATACAATCACCGTGCATTGTACAGGTGCGGGAGGTCAGAGCTTTGGAGCGTTTATTCCCAAGGGGCTTACCCTTGAACTGTGCGGAGACACCAACGATTATTACGGAAAAGGACTTTCCGGAGGAAAACTGATTTTGTATCCGCCGCGAAACAGAGGGTATCAGGCGGAAGACAACATCATTGCGGGAAATGTGGCGCTTTACGGAGCCACAGGCGGCAAGGTGTTTATCAACGGCATTGCCGGAGAACGGTTCGCGGTGCGGAATTCGGGCGCATATGCGGTGGTCGAAGGGGTAGGTGAGCATGGCTGCGAGTACATGACCGGCGGACGTGTAGTTGTCCTTGGAAAAACAGGAAAAAATTTTGCGGCAGGTATGAGCGGAGGCATTGCTTATGTGCTGGATGAGGACAGTCATCTGTATCGTAATCTGAACAAGGGAATGATTTCCATAGAAAAGATGGTGGATAAATATGATATCTATGAGTTGAAGTCCATGCTTGAGGAACATCTGGAATATACTGGTTCCAGCCGCGCAGCCAGGATACTCGCAGATTTTGAGAAATATCTTCCGAAATTTAAAAAAATCATACCGTATGATTATAAGAAAATGGTGACGCTTGCCTCCAGTATGGAGGAAAAAGGAATGAACGTTGAACAGGCACAGATGGAAGCGTTCTATGAAAATTTTCAGAAGAAAGAGCATGAGGAGTAACAAATATGGGAAAAGCGACAGGATTTCTGGAATATCAAAGGAAGCAGGCAGATACGGAGAAGCCGTTAAAACGAATACGACATTTTGGCGAGTTCCGGACATCTCTTGCACTGGAAGAGCAGCAGAAGCAGGGAGGCCGGTGTATGGAGTGCGGGGTTCCTTTCTGCCAGAGCGGGGAAATGCTGGCAGGTATGGTGTCAGGCTGCCCCCTTCACAATCTGGTGCCGGAAACCAATGATCTGGTCTGGCGCGGAAACTGGAAACAGGCGTACGAACGTCTTACGGCAACGCATTGTTTTCCGGAGTTCACAGGCAGAGTTTGTCCGGCTCTTTGCGAGGCAGCCTGTACCTGCGGCTTGAATGGACAGCCCGTTTCCACGAAAGAAAACGAGAAAACGATCATAGAGACTGCTTTTAGAAATGGTTGGGTGAAGCCTCATATACCCAAAGTGCGCACCACAAAAAAGGTTGCAGTGATCGGAAGCGGGCCTTCCGGCCTGGCTGCAGCCTATTATCTGAATCAGCGTGGCCATTCGGTGACTGTTTTTGAACGGAATGACCGCATAGGAGGGTTGCTTCGCTATGGAATACCGAATATGAAGCTGGATAAACGTGTGATTGACAGGAGAATCTGCCTGATGGAAGAAGAGGGCGTTGTATTTCAAACCTGCACAGATGTGGGAAAAAATATTTCGCCGGAAACATTGAAAAAAGAATTTGACAGGATCGTGCTTGCCTGCGGAGCCTCCAACCCGAGAGACATCAAGGCTGCGGGACGAGAGTACAGGAATATTTATTTTGCGGTGGATTTTCTGTCCTCTGTCACGAAAAGCCTTCTGGATTCCGGGCTTCATGGGAAACCGGAAATTTCAGCAGAGGGAAAACATGTACTGGTGATCGGGGGAGGAGATACTGGAAATGACTGTGTGGGAACGGCTGTCCGGCTTGGAGCAAAATCGGTCACGCAGCTGGAAATGATGCCGGAGCCGCCGGAGACACGGGCAGAGACAAATCCATGGCCGCAGTGGCCGAGAGTGAAAAAGACAGATTACGGGCAGGAGGAAGCGATAGCGGTATTTGGAAGGGATCCGAGAATTTACGAGACAACGGTGAAGGAATTCATAGGTGATGAAGAAGGAAACGTCAAAAAGGCAGTGATTACAAAGCTGATACAGAAAAAAGACGAGAAGTCCGGAAGAATGCAGATGGTTCCGGTTCCGGGAAGCGAAAAGGAACTTAAGGCGGATCTGGTATTGATTGCAGCCGGATTTCTGGGAAGTGAGTCTTATGTGACAGATGCTTTTCAGGTGGCGGTAGATGACAGAACTAATGTGTCTACAGAAGAAAACGGATATGAGACAAACGTAAAGCATGTATTTGTCGCCGGCGATATGCGCAGAGGACAGTCTCTGGTCGTGTGGGCTATCTGTGAAGGATACAGGGCTGCGCGTGCAGTGGATTTTGATCTGATGGGGTACACGAATCTCTGAGCATCTCTTGACAGCAAACAAGAACATTGCTATAATGAAGTGCATTAAGACAAGGGCGTCTTTACGTGGGGAGTTTCTGCGTAAAGCTGCCCTTTTTGCGTAATTATAAATTTAATAGCAACAGCGAGGAGAGTTGGTATGGACAAATATAGCAAAGCAGAAATACGGAAGATCGTGGAGGAGGAAGGTGTGGAATTTATCCGCCTCCAGTTTACAGATATGTTCGGTATGCTGAAAAACATTGCTGTTCCCGCCAGGCGTTTGATAAAGGCTATGGAGAATTGCTGCACCATTGATCTGGCTTCTTTGGAAGGATTTTCCGGATGGGAGGAAGAGGAACTGTATCTGAAGCCGGATATGGATACCTTCGCGATTCTCCCCTGGAGACCGCAAAATGGAAAGGTTGCCCGATTTATCTGTGATGTGTGCATGGAGGACGGCACGGAATATGAAATCAGTCCCCGTCTGGTTTTGAAAAAGGTTCTGGATAACGCGGCGCAGAAAGGCTACCGTTTTTTGGTTGACCCGGAATGCGAATTTTTTCTTTTTCACACGGATGATGACGGGATGCCAACGACATTAACACATGAGAAGGCAGGATATCTGGATACGTCCCCTATTGATCTGGGTGAAAATACAAGACGTGATATTATTTTGACGCTGGAGGAAATGGGGTATGAGATCGTTTCTTCCCATCATGAGATCGCGGCGGCGCAGCATGAGATAGACTTTGATTTCGACGAGGCGCTGGCTACAGCGGACAAAGTAATGACATTTAAAGTGGCGGTACGGACGATCGCCAAACGATATGGACTTCACGCGACTTTTATGCCAAAGCCGCGTAAGGAGCTGAACGGTTCCGGTATGCACCTGAATATGAAGCTTATCAAGGACGGGAAAAATGTTTTTACCGCAGAGGATGGAACGTTAAGTCCTCTGGGAGAAGCTTTTATGGCCGGGATTTTTGAACACATTGAAGGTATGACTGCGATATTCAATCCCCTGGTTAATTCTTATAAACGTCTGGTTCCGGGATTTGAGGCACCATCAGAAATCACCTGGTCGCGCAGACAACGCAATACCCTGATCCGCGTAAAAGAAAATAAAAAAAATGGTGTCAGCCTGGAATTGAGAAGTCCCGATGCCTCCGCAAATCCGTATATCGCATTTGCTGTCTGCCTGCAGGCGGGGCTGGACGGGATAGAAAAAAAGCTCAAAGCGCCCAATGAGCTCACATGCGATATCCGCCGCCTTACCATGGAAGAAAAAATGCAGATGGGAATTCACGGACTTCCGGAAAATCTGGGAGAAGCGCTGAAAGCCATGAAGTGTGACCAAATGCTTGCAGAGACCCTTGGAAAAGACTATTTATCCCTTTATGTAAAGGCAAAGAGAAAGGAATGGAAAAATTATCTGGAACAGATTACCCCATGGGAACTTTCTCAATATCTGTACCGAATCTGATAATATCGGAGACCGTTCATGAGTGTGATTATCGTAGTGTTGCCTAAAATTGAAAATGCAAAAAAAATAGCGAAAATACTGCAGACACACAGGTTTCAGAATGTTCTTGCCTGTTCTTCTGCTGCGCTTGCGCTGCAGACGGCGGTGGAAAATGACTGTGGGCTTGTCATCAGCGGTTATCATCTGAAGGATATGTACTATATGGAGCTTGCGCAAAATCTGCCCAGATATTTTGAGCTGGTGCTGATTGGTTCTGCTTCGACTGTCAGTGACGCCGCATCAGGAATCCTTTCTTTGACCTTGCCGTTGAAAGTTTACGATCTGGTGAACACCGTTGAAATGGTTCTCGGGCAGGTGGAACATCAGGCAAAAAAAGGAAAAAAAACCAAGGTTCGCAGTGAACGGGAAGAGAATTATATACGAAACGCCAAATTTCTTTTGATGGAACGCAATCGGCTTACAGAGGAAGAAGCCCATCGGTATGTTCAAAAATGCAGTATGGATAATGGAACAAATATGGTGGAAACAGCACAGATGATATTAACACTGATGTACGATGAGGTCTGAGTGCTTTGAGATGCGGTTGCTGTAAAAGGGCATGCCCGGGGTGAAGGACAGGCTGAAATACGAGAAAAAGAGAGGAATATGCCATGCCGAAATTAAATGAAAACTATCAAAAACTCCAAAACAGTTATCTGTTTTCTGAGATTGCACACAGGACGGCAGCTTATGCCGAAAAAAATCCGGACAGCCCTTTGATTCGTCTTGGAATCGGCGATGTGACCCGCCCTCTTTGCCCGAGCGTAATAGCGGCGCTTCATGAGGCTGTGGATGAAATGGGAAACGCAGAGACCTTCAAAGGCTATGGGCCGGAGCAGGGCTATCTGGAAACGAGGAAGGCCATTGCCGGTTATTATGAAAAAAAAGGGATTTCCGTGGATGTGAGGGACATTTTTATTTCAGATGGAGCCAAAAGCGACACAGGAAATATTACGGAACTTTTCGGATGGGGAAATGTAATTCTTATTCCGGATCCAGTGTATCCGGTTTATGTGGATTCCAATATCATGTGCGGAAACGAGATCATTTATATGGAAGGAAATGCGCAGAACGATTTTCTTCCCATGCCGGATTTTTCGAGACATGCAGATATTATTTATCTCTGCTCTCCCAATAATCCGACTGGAGCCTGCTATAATAAGGAGCAACTCCAGGAATGGGTGGAGTATGCTCTGAAAAATCAGGCGGTCATCCTCTTTGACGCTGCCTATGAAGCCTTTATTTCCGATGCAGAAATTCCGGGAAGCATTTATTCTGTTGAGGAGGCAAAACGATGTGCGGTTGAGTTTTGTTCTCTGTCCAAGACTGCAGGATTTACGGGAACCCGGTGCGGATATACCATTGTGCCGAAAGAGCTGGTATTTGAAACCTCCGATGGAACAAATCTTTGTCTTAACGATATGTGGAACCGACGTCAGAGCACGAAATACAACGGGACTTCTTATATCGTGCAGAAAGCTGCCGCTTCGGTGTTTGACGGTCTGGGGCTGCAGGAGTGCAGAGAAAATCTGGAATACTACAAAAGAAATGCCCGCCTGATCGCAGATACGCTGACGGATCTGGGGATTCCTTTTTGGGGAGGAATCCACTCTCCGTATATTTGGATGTCCTGCCCAAAGGGAATGGATTCCTGGACATTTTTTGACTATCTTCTGAAAGAAATTCAGGTTGTGGGCACTCCGGGGGCTGGATTTGGAAAAAATGGAGAGGGATATTTTCGTCTTACCTCTTTTGGAACCTTCGAGAGCACGGCAGAAGCGATGCGGAGGCTGGAAAAGCTTCTCTCGGAAAAGCAGGAGAAGTTTTGAAAAATTGCAATTATAAAATTATCAAAATTTGAAAACAGTGCGGCTGTGCAGAACATATATGGTTACAGGGCCGCGCTGTTTTTTTGCCACGGTTCGATAAAAAATGAAAGTTATTAACTTTCTATGAATTTTGTATATTCTGCCAGAAGTTGTTGCACTTCTTTTGGTGATTTGTTATAATACTAAGCGAAAAATATGTTAAAGTATAAAATGTGTGTTTTTTGGATTGGAGAAGTGATGGAATGAACTTAGGTATTATTGCACATAACAGCAAAAAAGTGCTGATCGAGGATTTCTGTATCGCATACAAGCACATTCTCGCGAAGCACGAGGTATACGCGACCGGAACAACCGGCAGAAGGATCGAGGATGCGACCGGCCTTCACGTGCATAAGTTTTTGGCCGGCAGCATTGGCGGAGATAAGCAGTTTATGGATATGGTGGAGCGGGAGGACATGGATATGGTGATCCTGTTCTACAATCCTGCCATGATAGACCCGAAAGAACCGGATATCATGGATATTGTAAAATGCTGCGACCAGTATAATATTCCGGTTGCCACAAACATTGCCACAGCGGAGCTTTTGATCCTGGGACTGGCAAGAGGAGACTTGGACTGGAGACTGAATCTGAAATGAGAGTGATCGCAGGAAAAGCCAGACGGCTGAATTTAAAAACAATTCCCGGGGTGGAAACCCGCCCGACGACAGACCGGATCAAAGAGACTCTGTTTAATATTCTTCAGCCGGACATTTTAGACTGCCGTTTTTTGGATCTGTTCAGCGGCAGCGGCGCCATCGGGATCGAGGCGCTGAGCCGGGGGGCGCGCTGCGCGGTATTTGTGGAGAAGAATCCCAAAGCCTGCGCCTGCATCCGGGAGAATCTTTCATTTACAAAACTTGCGGATGATGGTAAAATCCTGAATATGGATGTGCTGCAGGGACTCCGTGCGCTGGAAGGCAGGGAGACCTTTGACTGTATTTTTATGGATCCGCCCTATGGCAGAGAACTGGAGCGCCAGGTGCTCGCTTTTCTGGAAGGGAGCAGCCTTTTGGACGAGCAGGGCCAGATGATTGTGGAGGCTGATCTGCAGACGGACTTTTCTTATGTGGAGGAGCTGGGCTTTGAGGTGTTCCGTACCAAGGTTTATAAGACAAACCAGCATATCTTTATACACAAAAGAAAGTGAGAGTACATGCTATGATAACTGCGGTATATCCCGGAAGCTTTGATCCGGCCACATATGGACATCTGGACGTGATTAAACGGGCCAGCGTATCCTTCGACAGAGTAATTGTGGGAGTTTTGCATAATTCTGCAAAAAGTCCGTTGTTTTCTGTGGAAGAACGTGTTAAGATACTAGAAAAGGCTACTAAAAACATCCCGAATGTCACTGTAAAGGCATTTGAAGGGCTGTCGGTAAATTTTGCGAGAGAGAATCACGCGCAGGTCATTGTGCGCGGTCTTCGGGCTGTGACAGATTTTGAATACGAGCTGCAGATGGCGCAGACCAACCGCGTTCTGGCGCCGGATGTGGATACCGTGTTCCTCACCACCAGCCTGGAGTATGCCTACTTGAGTTCCACGATTATGAAGGAAGTAGCTGCCTTTGGAGGAGACTTAAGTGAATTTGCACCACCCGAGATCACGGATGCGGTCAAATCAAGAATGTACAAAGAGAAATGATAAAATAAGGAGAGTGTACTATGAGCAGCAGAATTGAACAGATTATCGAGGAGATTGAGGAGTACGTAGAGAGCTGTAAATATCAGCCTCTTTCCACTACAAAGATCGTAGTGAACAAGGAAGAGATTGAAGAGCTTCTGCGCGAGCTGCGTCTGAAAACTCCGGATGAGATTAAACGCTACCAGAAGATCATCAGCAACAAGGATGCGATCCTTGAGGATGCGCAGGCGAAGGCTGACGCGCTTATTGCAGACGCACAGGCGAAGGCACAGGAGCTTGTCACCCAGCACGAGATCATGCAGAAGGCATATGCGCAGGCCAATGAGACGGTCAACGCAGCGAACAGACAGGCGCAGGAGATTTTGGATTCTGCGACTCAGGATGCCAACAGCATCCGTCTGAGCGCCATTACCTACACAGATGACATGATGGCAAATATTGGCGCTGTAGTCAGCCAGACACTGGAGGACGCCGGCGGCAAGTACAAAGGCTTTATTGAATCCCTTCAGAGCTGTCTTGAAGTTGTCAATCACAATCGTCAGGAGCTTGCTCCCCAGACTGCGCAGGCAGCTGCAATGTCCACCTCTTATCATGAAGAGAGTGCGGACAGCCTGTTAGACGAGGAAGAGATGGAGTAATACCAGCCCGGCAGTAAAAACAGCGCTGAGACATTTGGCGGCCACATAGGGCAGCAGAGAGAGCTGCCTGTTCAGCACGCTTTTGGTCTGTGCCAGAATACACAGGCCTCCAAAAGCTGTGGCGCACATAGAAAACAGATAGAGCCAGTCATAGGGAAGGCCCAGAGCGGACAGCGTGTGAAGTCCGGTGGTGATCTCGGTGATCCCCAGCAGCAGGCCGCCGCTTACGCGGGAGAAGGGCCAGTAATGACGGATAAAGGCGGACAGCAGGGAGAATATCAGAATATACCCGCCCAGGCGGGTAATGGTTTCAAAGCCGTTCATAATAGAGGCATCTACTATGGCTCCTGTTGGGCTATGAGATGTCTCTTTTTTTTCAGGGTTTTCTGTGGGTATGCCGGTGGTATGGTTTTTGTATACCACAAAGCGGAAAAACAGCATGCACAGCATGGAAGACAAAAAAAGGATTGCCAGGATTTCGCGGCCGGAGGTTCTGCCTCCCAGGCAGGAAGCTGCCAGATAGCTCAGAAGAAACGAGGGACTGGGATTGTTTGCGAAAGTGAGCAGATATTCCGCCTCCCGCCGGCTGATCTTTCCGGCGGCATACAAATCCGCAGAGAGCTTGGCTCCCATGGGGAAGCCGCAGAGCATGCCAAGGACAAAAACATAGGCGCCCCAGGGGGAGAGCCCCAGGAATTTTTTCCAGAAAAAAGATAAGGGATCCAAAAGTTTTTCCAGGCTTCCTGAATGAAGAAGGATTCCGGTGAGAATCATAAAAGGAAGCAGGATGGGGAGCAGAGTGTTGAGCCACAGAGCCATGCCCTCCCGGGCGGCGAAGAGAGCCTGGGCCGGAAACCGCAGAAGAAATAAAAGCAGGATAAGGACTCCTGCAACCGTTAATTTTTGTCTCATAGGAAGCCTTTTACTTTTTGTTAAGTATATGGCGGAGTGTGAAGATACATGTATGTAAATACAAAAATTGGAGGAAAGAACAATGGCAGTATTAGAAAACTACGAACCAAAGAAGGTATTTCATTATTTTGAAGAGATCTGCAAAATTCCCCACGGTTCCAGAAACACAAAGGCGATCAGCGATTACCTTGTGAATTTTGCAAAAGAGCGCGGTCTTGCCTATGCGCAGGATGAGAGCAACAATGTGGTAATTTACAAGGAGGCGACTCCGGGTTATGAGAACGCCCCCACGGTCATCCTTCAGGGGCACATGGATATGGTGTGCGAGAAACGTCCGGGTGTGGAACACGATTTTGAGAAAGACGGGCTGAAGCTTTCCGCAGAAGATGGCTTTATCCACGCCAACGGCACGACCCTTGGCGGAGATGACGGAATTGCCGTCGCATACGGTCTGGCGATTCTGGACAGCAATGATCTTGCGCATCCGGCACTGGAGGTTCTGATCACTACAGATGAGGAAATCGGACTTCTTGGCGCAAAAGCGCTGGACTGCAGCGTATTAAAGGGCAGAAGATTTATCAACCTGGACTCCGAAGCAGAGGGAAGTCTGTGGATCAGCTGCGCAGGCGGCCTTTCCGGCGTGAGCCACATTCCGGTACAGCGCGTGGAGGCAGAGGGTGAGAAGCTTCAGATTAAAATCTGCGGTCTGATGGGCGGCCATTCCGGTGCGGAGATCGACAAAAAGCGTGCCAACGCAAACGTGCTGATGGGAAGATTTTTCTATGGACTGAAAAAACAGGCAGAGTATCAGATCGTTTCTCTGGCGGGCGGTCAGAAGGACAATGCCATTACCAGAGAATGTGTGGCAGAAATCCTTGTGGACGCAGCAGATAAGGCGCTGGTAAAAGAATTTGCAGAGGGATTTCAGAAAAATTTAAGAGAAGAATATGCGGCAAGCGACGAGGGAATTACAGCAGAGGTAAAAGAGCTGGGCGCTTCCAGGGAGAACGCGCTTCATCCCACCAGCCGTGAGAAGGTTGTGTTCTATCTCATGAACGTTCCTTTTGGGATTGTAAAAATGAGCGGAACGATTGAAGGCCTGGTTGAGACTTCCAGCAATATCGGCATTCTCCTTCTGAAAGAGGACGAGCTTTTCGCAAGCTCCGGCGTGCGCAGCTCCGTGGAGGCTGCCAGAGACGCACTTTCTGACAAGATTGAATACCTGACTGAGTTCCTGGGCGGGGAATATGAGATTCTTGGAGAATATCCGGCATGGGAGTACAGAAAGGATTCCCAGCTTCGCGATAAAATGGTGGACGTCTACGAAAAAATGTACGGTGAGAAACCGCAGGTAGTGGCAATACACGCCGGCCTGGAGTGCGGACTCTTTTACAAAAAAATGGAAGGTCTGGACTGCGTTTCTCTGGGGCCGAACATGTTCGATATCCACACCTCCGAGGAGAAGCTGGAGATTGCTTCCGTGGAAAGAGTCTGGAACTATCTGGTGGAAGTGCTGAAAGCGCTGAGGGATTAACAGAAGAGTGACAAAAGGGGCGTCGTAAAAACTGCGGCGTCTCTTATTTTTTTCAATTTTGTGTCATATGCTGCCACATTCCGCATATACTGTACGGTGGGATCTGGGAGGTGGCTATGAAGACACGTCAGTGGAGATGGATCGTTCTTTTTGTGGTGACAGTCCTGTTTTCTGCATCCATGGAGGAAATGATCCGGGAACGGGCGCAGGCTTCGGTTCTGCAGGAAGATACCGGCACGACCATGGCGTTTCGCGAACAATATTTTCTGCCGGAGCTTTGTGAGGCTCTTACGGAAAAAACAACAGGCAGATCGGAGTTTTCCCGCGTTTTGACGGCTTCCATGCTGAACGGAGATTTTTTTCCGGAGGAGCTTTCTTTTGACAGCGCTCCCTACATAAAATACAAGAGGCAGGAATTTTATAAGCTGCAGAAGCTCTATGAGGCCATCTGGTGCGATGTGGCCTGCTTTCCCCTGGCGGGCGGAACCTTTTCCTATGAGGACACCTTCGGTGCGCCAAGAACCTATGGCGGAGACCGGATCCACGAGGGGACAGATCTGTTTGGAGAAAAAGAGGTAAGCGGCTATTATCCCGTGCTCAGCATGACAGACGGCGTGGTGGAGCAGGCAGGGTGGCTTCCTCTGGGTGGATACCGGCTGGGGATCCGCGCAGAGGGCGGCGCATATTTTTATTATGCGCATCTTTCTCAGTATGAAAGGGAATTTACGGAAGGGGAGGCTGTGTCCGCAGGGGATATTCTGGGCTATATGGGCAATACGGGATACGGGCAGGAGGGAACCGCGGGCAAATTTCCGGTGCACCTGCATCTGGGCATTTACATTACAACAGAGGAACATCCGGAGCTTTCGGTAAATCCCTACTGGATTTTGAGGGCTGCGGAGAAAAAGATGAGAAAGTATATATATTAGTGGAAAATTTGTGCTATAATAGGAGCACTTAAGGAATTTCAGAAACGAAAAATAAGGAGCAGTATGTTATGGAAATACAGTTGTGGAGAAGTATTCTCTGCCCCTACGAGCTTGCAGTCCGGGAGCTGGTGGTCAAGTTTGAGCATATGATCGACGAGCACAGGCAGAACGACTTATATTCTCCCATTGAGCAGGTTCGCGGACGTGTAAAAAGCGTGTCCAGTATTTTGGAAAAAATGCAGCGCAAGCACATTCCTCTGGAGCGCCTGGAGGAGGATGTGGAGGATATTGCGGGAATCCGCATCATCTGCCAGTTTGAGGAAGATATCGAGACGGTTGCGGCCATGATTCAGAACCGCGGCGATATGGAGATCAAAAGTGAGAAGGATTATCTGCGGCACATCAAGCAGAGCGGTTACCGCAGCTATCACCTGATCATCTACTATACGGTGGAGACCATAAACGGACCAAAGAAGCTGCAGGTGGAGGTGCAGATCCGCACCATGGCGATGAATTTCTGGGCCACCATTGAGCATTCTCTGCAGTACAAATACCGCGGTGACATGCCGGAGCATGTGGCAGAGCGGCTGAGCAAGGCGGCGGACGCGATCATTTCTCTGGATCATGAGATGTCCTCTGTGAGGAGTGAGATCATGGACGCGCAGCTTTCCTCGCAGATGCAGTCCAATCTGGTAAAAGACATTCTCAACAACATTGAGAATATGTATAAGGTTTCCAACAAACGGGAGGTCATGAAGATCCAGGACGAATTTCTGCGTGTTTACAGGACCAAGGACATCCGGAAGCTGCAGCGTTTTCACAGGCAGCTGGATATCATTGCAGAGGGCTACCGCGCGCAGGCGGTTCATTATCATGTGTAGAGAGGTTTGTATGCTGAAAGACAAAAAAGCAGTGTTGTTTGATCTGGATGGCACGTTGGTGGATTCCATGTGGGTATGGTCCCAGATCGACATAGATTATCTGGGACGCCACGGACTGACTGTGCCCGAGGGACTGCAGCAGGACGTGGAAGGCATGGGCTTTACGGAGGTTGCCGTATATTTTAAGGAACGGTTCCACCTTGGGGATTCCGTGGAAACCATAAAGAAAAGCTGGCAGGACATGGCGATGGAGCAGTACAGCAGTCAGGTTTTGCTGAAGCCGGGAGCAGAAAGCTTCCTCAGGTATCTGAAGAAACAGGGGATCAAAACCGCGGTGGCTTCCAGCAATTCCCTGCCTCTGATCGAGGCGGCGCTTACAGGCCGCGGGGTGAGGGACTGTTTTGACGTCATCATCACCGCCTGCGATGTAAAGAAAGGCAAACCGGCGCCGGATGTGTATCTGGAGGCGGCGCGGCAGCTTTGTACAGAGCCCTCGGCCTGTCTGGTATTTGAGGACATTGTGCCGGGGATTCTGGCGGGAAAAGCGGCGGGCATGGAAGTGTGCGCTGTACACGATAAATACAGTGAATTTCAGGAAAAAGAAAAAAGAGCGTGTGCAGACTATTACATAGAGTCCTATGCACAGGTGCTGGACAATACATATGAGGTCAGATAGATGAATTTTTTACCGGTAACAAAACAGGAAATGAAAGAACGGGGATGGGACCGGGCGGACTTTGTTTATATTACAGGGGACGCCTACGTGGACCATCCTTCCTTTGGTTTGGCTATCATAAGCCGTCTCCTGGAAAGCAGGGGCTACCGCGTATGCATGCTGCCCCAGCCGGACTGGAGGAAACCGGAGAGCATCTGCGAATTCGGAGAGCCGCGCCTTGGGTTTCTTGTGAGCGCGGGAAATATGGATTCCATGGTGAATCATTATACGGTGTCCAAAAAACACCGCCACAAAGACGCCTACTCTCCGGGGGGCGTTATGGGGCTGCGTCCGGACCGGGCGGCCATTGTATATGGAAATCTCATCCGGCGTACCTACAAACACACGCCGGTGATCCTTGGCGGGATCGAGGCCAGTCTGCGCCGTCTTTCCCATTATGATTACTGGGAGGACCGCGTGCGAAGAAGCGTGCTCCTGGACGCGGGGGCAGATTTGATTTCTTATGGAATGGGAGAGCATTCCATTCTGGAAATTGCGGAAGCCCTTGACAGCGGGATTCCGGTGCAGGAACTCACCTACATTCCGGGAACTGTTTTCAAGACCAGAGATATTTCCGGCGTTTATGATGCAGTCGTGCTGCCTTCCTTCGAGGAGAGCGCATCGGACAAGCAGGCCTATGCAAAAAGCTTTGCCCTGCAGTATGAGAACACAGATCCGTTTACAGCCAGGCCGCTGGTTGAGAGCTACGGGGCAAAGGGCTATGTGGTGCAGAATCCTCCGGCGCGGCCGCTTACCCAGACAGAAATGGACGATGTGTACGGGCTTCCCTATGCGGGGACCTGGCATCCCATGTACGATGCAAAGGGAGGGATTCCGGCTCTTTCAGAGGTGAAATTCAGTCTCACCAGCAACCGGGGCTGTTTTGGAAGCTGCAGCTTCTGTGCGCTTACCTTTCATCAGGGACGGATCCTGCAGACGAGAAGCCACGAATCCATTGTGGCGGAAGCAAAAAAGATGACGGAAGATCCGGAGTTTAAAGGCTATATTCATGATGTGGGAGGGCCCACGGCAGATTTTCGGCATCCTTCCTGTGAAAAACAGCTCACGAAGGGTGTCTGTAAACACCGGCAGTGCCTGTTTCCCTCACCATGCCCCAATCTTGCGGCAGACCATGAGGATTATGTCTGTCTGCTCCGGAAGCTTCGGGCGATCCCGAAGGTAAAAAAAGTGTTTATCCGCTCCGGCGTGCGGTTTGATTACGTGCTGGCGGATAAAAATCCGGCGTTTCTTTCCGAGCTTGTGCGCCACCATGTGAGCGGGCAGCTTCGCGTTGCGCCGGAGCATGTTTCCGATGAAGTATTGCGGCTTATGGGCAAACCGCCGCATCAGGTGTACGAGAAATTTTTAAAGGCCTACGAAAAAGAAAATAAAAAAGCAGGCATGGACCAGTATGCGGTGCCCTATTTTATGTCCTCCCATCCGGGCTGTACCATGAAAGAGGCGGTCAAGCTTGCGGAATATGTAAGAGATCTGGGATACACGCCGGAGCAGGTGCAGGATTTTTATCCGACGCCTTCCACGCTGTCTACCTGCATGTTCTATACAGGGATCCATCCTCTGACAGGAGAGAAGGTCTACGTGCCCAGGGATCCCCGGGAAAAAAGCATGCAGCGGGCGCTGATGCAGTACAAAAATCCGGCCAACCGCCCGCTTGTGCTGGAGGGGCTTCGCCTTGCCGGGCGTATGGATCTGGTGGGAACAGGTCCCAAATGCCTTGTGCGCATCCAGGCGCAGGGCAGGCCGGCGGAACCAAATTCCCGAACCATGGAGAAAAAGAGCAGGCCGAAAAAGAAAAAAACCATCCGGAACGTTCACAAAAAGAAAAACAGTTAGGAGAGCAGCTATGAAAAATGCCAAAGAGAAAAAAAAGCGCATCCGAAAAGGAGATTTCGGTTATTTTTCAAAAGAAAAAAAGAAGCGTTTTCTGATAACCCTGATCATGTTTGCAGTGCCCCTTTTCATTTTTTTCAGCTCCTGGGCGTATTTTGACACCAGAAAAACGATCTGGACGGTCATCGCGGTGGTAGGCTGTCTTCCGGCCTGCAAATCCATGGTGAGCCTTATCATGATCCTTATGCGCCGCCCCATGGACGAAGCGCTTTACGAAAGCATCCGGCAGCATCAGGGCGAGCTCGTCATGAGCTATGAGATGTACATGACCTTCTATGAGAAGAGCGCTTATATCGATGCGTTTGCCATTTGCGGAAACACCGTGGTGGGCTATAGCAGCGACCCCAAGATCGACTGTGAGTTTATGGCCAGGGAATCCCAGAAGATCATCCGCAAAAACGGCTATAAAGCAGATGTAAAGATTTTGAAAGAGTTAAAGCCCTATCTGGAACGGCTGGATACGATGAACAAAAACAAGGCATCTCTGGAGGAAGGCATAAAATTCACGCCGGATTCCAGGTACCCGGAGCTTTCCAGGAACGAGATGATCAAGCACACCATTCTGGCGATCTGCCTGTAGGAGACGTATGAAAGAACAGACCATAAAAGAGAACGAGGCAGGACAGCGGCTGGACAAATATCTGGCGAAGCTTCTTCGGGAAGCGCCCAAGAGTTTTTTTTACAAAATGCTGCGAAAAAAGAATATCACGCTCAACGGCAAAAAAGCGCTGGGAAACGAACTGCTCTGCCAGGGAGATGTGGTGCGGCTGTTCCTGAGCGATGAGACCTTTGAAAAATTCAAGGGACAGGAGGCGGCGCTGGCGCATAGGGAGCTGGAGATTCTTTATGAGGACAGGCATGTGATCCTGGTAAACAAGCCCGCAGGAATGCTTTCCCAGCCGGCAGGAAAGAAGGACGGTCCCTCCCTTGTGGAGTACCTTACGGGATATCTTCTGGAGAGCGGCGCCGTGACAAGGGAGGAGCTTCGCACCTTCCGGCCGTCGGTGTGCAACCGGCTGGACCGCAATACCAGCGGCATTGTGGCGGCAGGAAAGACCCTGGCAGGACTTCAGACCCTGTCAGAGCTGTTTCATGACCGCAGCCTGCACAAATATTATCTTTGCCTGGTGAAGGGCCGGGTAAAAAAAGAGAAATATATCAAAGGATATTTACAGAAAGATGAAACCTGTAATAAAGTAGAAATTTATCAGGAAGAAAGAGAAGGGAGTCTTCCTGTTGAAACTGCGTATGTTCCCCTTGGCGGAAATGAGAAGATGACCCTTTTGTCGGTGCTGCTTCTCACAGGACGGACACATCAGATACGCGCCCATCTGGCATCTATCGGGCATCCGATCCTTGGGGACAGCAAATACGGAGATTCTGAGTTTAATCGGCGGTACGGGGAGAAAAGCCGCCTGAAGCATCAACTTCTGCATGCCTACCGATTGGAGTTTCCCTGCCTTGGAGGAGAATTTGAGCCGCTGTCACAGAAGCGTGTGACGGCGCCGGTGCCGCCGCAGTTTCTGAGGGTTTTGAAAGAACAGCATTTAGAGGAGAGTTATTATGAAAATCTGGAGTGAAATTTGGGATTATGTAAAAATGATCATTTTTGTTGTGGTGGTTGTTTTGGTGGTAAATAATGTAGTTCTTATCAACGCAAAAATTCCGTCGGAATCCATGGAGGAAACGATCATGACGGGGGACCGGATCTTTGGCTTCCGTCTGGCCTATGGACTGAACATGGATCTCTTCGGCAGAGAGGTCTCCAAAAAATGGAAGGAGCCGGAGCGTTTTGACATTGTGATCTTCAAATACCCGGATGATGAGAGTCAGCTTTTTATCAAAAGGGTCATCGGGCTTCCCGGAGAGACGGTGGAGATTGTGGATGGGAAGGTATATATTGACGGTTCCCCCACGCCCCTTGACGATTCTTTTATTCCGGAAAAATCCATCGGAAGCTTCGGATCCTATGAGGTGCCGGAGGACAGCTATTTTATGCTGGGAGATAACCGGAATAATTCCAAGGATTCCAGATTCTGGGACAACACCTTTGTGCGGTTTGATCAGATTGTGGGAAAGGCGGTTCTGCGCTATTTTCCAACCATCAAGCTTTTGAAATAGGAGAAAAAGATCATGGCAACCTGGAGCAGCAGAGGACTTCGGGGTTCCACCCTGGAAGAACTCATAAACAGGACAAACGAGCAGTACCGGGAAAAGGGGCTGGCTCTGATCCAGAAGATTCCCACTCCCATCACTCCGGTGCGCATGGATAAGGAAAACCGGCACATTACGCTGGCGTATTTTGAGCAGAGAAGTACGGTGGATTACATAGGAGCCGTGCAGGGGATTCCGGTGTGCTTTGACGCAAAGGAATGCTGCGCGCAGACCTTCCCCCTTGCCAACATCCATCCGCATCAGGTGGAATTTATGAAGGCCTTTGAGGCGCAGAGAGGCGTGGCCTTTTTTCTGATCTTTTTCAGCAATGAAAACCGCTTTTATTATCTTACCCTGCAGAAACTTCTTGCATTTTGGAAACGTATGGAAGAGGGCGGGAGAAAAAGTTTTCAGCGAAAAGAGCTTGACGAGGCGTTTTATCTGCCCCAGCGAGGCGGGATTCTCGTGCCCTATCTGGACGGGATCCAGCTGGATTTAAAAATGCGGGATTGACAAGTTTCGGTTCTTTGTTTATAATTTATGTAATTTTTATGTGATAGCACAGTAGTGCGATAAAGTATCGGCTCATGTGCTTCCCGACAGGAGGTTGCAGGATTATGCAGAGGATTTTTCATACACCGGAGGGTGTCCGGGATATTTATGATGGAGAGTGCAGCCAGAAACAGGCACTGCAGGAGAAGCTTCACGGGGTATTCCACCGCTATGGCTTCTGCGACATTGAGACGCCGACCTTTGAATTTTTTGAGGTATTCGGCAAGGAAGTAGGAACCATTGCGTCAAGGGATTTATACAAATTTTTTGACCGGGAGGGAAATACGCTGGTGCTCCGCCCGGATTTCACGCCCTCGGTTTCCAGAGCCTGCGCTACCTATTTTGCGCCGGAGGAGCAGCCGGTAAGTCTTTGCTATACCGGCAAAACCTTTATCAACAACTCCAGCTACCAGGGGCGGCTGAAGGAAGCCACGCAGATGGGCGTGGAGCGTATTGGAGATGCTTCCGCGCAGGCAGATGCCGAGCTTCTTGCCATGACGGCGGAATGCTTACTGGAGGCTGGCCTTACAGAGTTTCAGATCAGTGTGGGTCAGGTAGATTATTTTGAATCCCTTCTGCGCGAGGCGGAGCTGGACGAGGAGGGGGAAGAACGGCTTCGCTTTCTCATTTCCCAGAAGAATTACCTGGGTGTGGAAGAGCTGGTGCAGGAGCAGAAACTGAAAAAAAGTCTGGCCGCGGCCTTTGTGGAGCTGCCGCAGATGTTCGGCTCCACCGAGGTCCTGAAAAAAGCAGGACAGCTTACGCGCAATGCCAGGGCGCTGGAGGCGGTGTCCCGTCTCCGGGAGATCTATGATATTCTGAAGCTCTACGGATACGAAAAATACATAAGCTTTGATTTTGGAATGCTGAGCAAATATCAGTATTATACCGGCATTATCTTTCAGGCGTTTACCTATGGGACCGGCGAGCCTTTAGTGAAGGGCGGCCGCTACAACGAGCTGATGAAGCACTTCGGGCGTCCGGCGCCGTCCATAGGATTTGCCATCGTGGTAGACAATCTTTTGCAGGCTTTGACGCGGCAGAAGATTTCCATGCCGGAAGAGCCCGGGGTCCAGGTGCTTACGTATCCGGAAGATGCCTGGGAAGCAGCGGTAAAAAAAGCCAGAGAGCTCCGTTCCAAAGGTGTTCGTGTGGCTCTTTACCCGGAAAAGGAGGAGCTTTTATGAGATATCTGACATTTGCGCTGACCAAAGGACGTCTCGCCGAAAAAACCATGGATATGCTGGAAAGCATAGGGATCACCTGCCGGGAAATGCGGGACAAATCCTCCAGAAAACTGATTTTTGTCAACGAGGAGCTGAAGCTGAAATTCTTTCTGGCAAAGGGACCGGATGTTCCCACCTACGTAGAATACGGGGCAGCGGATATCGGCGTTGTGGGCAAGGATACCATACTGGAGGAGGGGCGGAAGCTCTACGAAGTTATGGATCTGGGCTTCGGCGCCTGCCGCATGTGCGTCTGCGGGCCGGAAGAGGCGCGCAAATACCTTTCGGGAAATCAGCTGATCCGTGTGGCAACGAAATATCCGGTCATTGCCAAGGATTATTTTTATGACAAGAGACATCAGACCGTAGAGATCATCAAACTGAACGGTTCCATTGAGCTTGCGCCCATTGTGGGGCTTTCCGAGGTGATTGTGGACATCGTGGAGACAGGAAGCACGCTGAAAGAAAACGGACTCAAGGTTTTGGAGGAAGTCTGCCCGCTGTCTGCCCGGATGGTGGTAAATCAGGTGAGCATGAAGATGGAGAATGAACGGATCGGAAAGATCATCCACGATCTGCGTGCGGTTTTGAAAGAAGGATAAGGATAAACGCTATAGACAAAAGGGAAGGAAGGCAGAAGATATGCGCACAGTGAAACTGACGAAAGAGACAACCAGGGGGATCCTTGAAAATCTGTTGAAGAGAAGTCCCCAGAGCTATGGAACATACGAGTCTGCGGTGCATGAGATTTTGGAGCAGGTTCACAAAGAGGGAGATTCTGCGGTGTTTGCTTATACAAAAAAGTTTGACGGCGCCGAGATCGACGAAGACCGTATCCGGGTAAGCGCTGCGGAGATAGAAGAAGCCTATTCTCTGGTAAGCCCGGAGCTTCTCGCGGTTATCCGAAAAGCCCTTGTCAATATCAAAAGCTATCACGAAAGGCAGAGACAGAACAGCTGGTTCACTTCAACAGAGGAAGGCACCATGCTGGGGCAGAAGGTGACGCCTCTGAACCGGGTGGGGGTGTATGTTCCTGGCGGAAAAGCGGTCTATCCTTCTTCTGTGCTCATGAATGTGGTTCCGGCCAAGGTTGCGGGCGTGCCCCATATTGTAATGACCACCCCTCCGGATAAGAATGGAAAAATCGAGCCGTCCACTCTGGTGGCGGCAAAAGAGGCGGGGGCAGACGAAATCTACAAGGTGGGAGGCGCCCAGGCCATTGCGGCGCTTGCCTACGGAACAAAGAGCATCCCCAAGGCAGACAAGATCGTGGGCCCCGGCAATATTTTTGTGGCGCTTGCCAAAAAGGCAGTGTACGGCCATGTGAGCATTGATTCGGTTGCCGGGCCAAGCGAGATTCTGGTGCTGGCGGACGAGACGGCAAATCCGCGCTATGTGGCAGCGGATCTTCTGTCTCAGGCAGAGCATGATGAAATGGCTTCCGCGATCCTCATCACCACCAGCAGGGAGCTGGCGGCAAGGGTGGAAGCAGAGATAGAGGGTTTTCTGGAAACGCTTTCCCGCAGGGAGATCATGGAAAAATCCCTGGAAAATTTCGGCTATATTCTTCTGGCAGGCACCATGGATGAGGCCATAGAGGCTGCCAATGAGATCGCATCGGAGCATATGGAAATTGTCACTGCCAATCCCTTTGAGGTGATGATGAAAGTAAAAAATGCGGGGGCTGTTTTTATCGGGGAGAACAGCTCCGAGCCCCTGGGAGACTATTTTGCCGGACCCAACCATGTGCTTCCCACCAACGGGACAGCCAAATTTTTCTCGCCTCTTTCGGTGGATGATTTTGTGAAAAAATCGAGCATCATCTATTATTCCCGAAGTGCGCTTGAGGCGGTCCACAAGGATATCATTCAGTTTGCGCAGGCGGAGCGGCTGACCGCCCACGCCAATTCCATTGCCGTGCGGTTTGAGGAGGAAGAGAAATGACAAGAGAGGCTTTGGCAGAGCGGAACACCAGAGAGACGGAGATCAAGCTGAAGCTTGTCCTGGACGGAAAGGGCTACAGCGACATTGCCACCGGCGTGGGATTTTTTGACCATATGCTGGACGGCTTTACGCGCCACGGGCTGTTTGACCTGTGTCTGCGGGTACATGGAGATCTGAAGGTTGACGATCATCACACAGTGGAGGACACGGGCATTGTTCTGGGAACCGCCATCAGGGAGGCGCTGGGCGACAAAAAAGGCATCCGCCGCTACGGACATTTCATTCTTCCCATGGATGAGTGCCTGGTGCTCTGTGCCATAGACCTGTGCGGACGTCCGTATTTTTCCTTTGACGCGCAGTTTCCCACAGAAAAAATCGGCGACATGTCTGCGGAAATGATAAGAGAGTTCTTTTACGCGGTATCCTACAGCTGCGGAATGAACCTGCATATCCGGGTGCTTACCCCGGGAAACAGTCACCACATGGCGGAGGCCATGTTTAAATGCTTTGCCAAAGCGCTGGATATGGCGGCGGGCAAAGACGAACGCATTGAGGATGTGCTGTCCACAAAGGGCACACTTTGACAAGGAGAACGATTATGAAAAAAGCTATGATACCCTGCCTTTATCTTCAGAGCGGGCAGGCAGTGACCGGATTCGGGCAGAGAAATCTGTTTCGGGGCGGAGATGTTCTTGCACTTGCCGCTTTTTACAGGGAAACCGGCGCGGACGAGCTTCTGATCTTTGACTTTTCTTCCAGGGATGAGGAGCATGACCGCGCCATCGGAAAAATCAAAGAGGTGTGCCTGGAAGCAGAAATCCCCGTCATTGCGGCGGGCAATATCAAGCGCCTGGAGGATGTCAAAAAGCTCATCTATGCCGGATGCAGCAAGGTATCCCTGAATTTTTCCAAGGAGAGCAACATTGCGCTTCTTGAAGAAGCCTCCAAGCGTTTCGGAAAAGAAAAAATGCTGGTGAGTATTTCTGATCTGGAAGAATTTACACAAAATCAGAAGCTTATTGAGGCGTATGCCTGCGGTGTCCTGGCCCTTGATCCGATTGAGGACGCCCTGGGGGAGATTTCCTCCATTCCGGTGATCCTTCATACGGAAGAAAGCAGGCAGGAGGCGCTTTTTGCCATTCTCTCCAAAAATAACGTGGCGGGCTTAAGCGGCTCCTGCATCAGCGATGCCAAGGAGGAGCTGCTGATCTTTAAGCAGGCGTGCAGAAAAAACAATATACCGGTAAACCTCTGGGAAAGCAGCATTTCCTGGTCAGAGTTCAAGACAGGGGCAGACGGTCTGATCCCGGTGGTGGTACAGGATTACAAGACAGAAGAAGTGCTTATGGTTGCCTACATGAATGAGGAAGCCTTTGACCTTACGATCCAGACCGGAAAAATGACCTACTGGAGCCGGAGCCGCCAGGAGCTCTGGACCAAGGGCATGACCTCCGGGCATGTACAGTATGTGAAGGCGCTTCTCATAGACTGCGACAACGATACCCTGCTGGCGAAGGTGGCGCAGGTGGGGGCAGCCTGCCATACGGGAAACAGAAGCTGCTTTTACCGCACGCTGGTTCAGAAAGAATACGAGGACACAAATCCCCGGAAGGTATTTCAGGATGTCTATGAGGTGATCCTGGACAGAAAGGAGCATCCGAAGGAAGGCTCTTACACCAACTATCTTTTTGACAAGGGAATTGACAAGATCCTCAAAAAGGTGGGGGAGGAGTGCACGGAAATCATCATTGCGGCGAAGAATCCGGACAAAGAAGAAATCAAGTATGAGATTTCGGATTTCCTCTATCACGTCATGGTGCTCATGGCTGAGCGCGGCGTTACCTGGGAGGACATCACGAGAGAGCTTGCGAGAAGATAACAAGACAGTGAGAGGAATTTTTTATGATTACACTTATTGAAAAGCTATACGCGTTCTTGTGGGGGGATCTGATCACCATTCCCATTCCGGGGATAGGAGAGCTTGGTCTTTCCCTTTTGGTGATCCTTTTGATACCCACAGGAATTTATTTTACCATACGGACAAAATTTCTGCCCATCCGTCTGTTTCCGGATATGGTGTGCGCAACCGTGGAAAAAAAGAACGGCAAAGGCGATGCGCTGTCTTCTTTGCAGACGCTGGTTGTGTCAACAGCCACCCGCGTGGGCATGGGCAATCTGGTGGGGGTTGTGGCGGCCATTTCCGTGGGCGGCGCCGGATCGGTATTCTGGATGTGGGTGACAGCGCTGATCGGCTCATCGACTGCCTTTATTGAGGCGACTCTGGCGCAGCTTTACAAAGAAAAAGACCCTCTGTACGGGGGATACCGGGGTGGTCCGGCATATTATATCCACAGCTATATGACAAAGAAGACCGGAAAGCCGGGCAGACGATACACCATTCCGGCAGTTCTCTTTGCGCTGTCCGGTCTGATCTGCTGGTTCGGCATCAGCCAGGTGATCGGAAATTCCGTCACCTCTGCATTCAAAAATGCGTTTCATATTCCGCCGATCTACACCACGATTTTTCTGGTGGCTGTGGCAGCGGTGATCGTGCTCCGCAAAAATACAACGGTCAAGGTGCTTGACGTTATGGTGCCCATTATGGCAGGCTGTTATTTTGTGATGACGGTGATCCTGATCCTTATGAATCTTGACAAAATTCCAGGTGTGTTCCAGCGGATCTTTGCGGAAGCCTTCGGCCTTCGTCAGGTGGCAGCCGGCGGGTTTGCAGGCGTATTGATGAACGGCGTGAAGAGAGGCCTTTTTTCCAATGAGGCGGGCAGTGGCTCCGCGCCCTGTGCAGCAGCGGCGGCAGAGAGTGACAGTCCGGCCAAGGTTGGGCTTGTGCAGGCGCTTGGCGTATTTATTGATACCATAGTCATCTGCAGCTGCACCGCAATGATCATGCTTCTGGCGCCGGAGGAGATTACCGGCGGACTGGTCGGAATGGATCTTCTGCAGGCAGCCATGGATTACCATCTGGGAACGTTCGGCGTTGTCTTTATTGCCATTACGTTGCTGCTGTTCAGCTTTTCCACCTTTATCGGCATACTGTTTTATGCCAGAAGCAATGTATCCTACCTGTTCGGCGACAACTGGACGTCCCAGACACTCTATAAGGTGATCGCGCTTGTGATGCTTTTCATCGGCGGAATCGCCGCCTACACCTTTGTGTGGGATCTGGGGGATGTGGGCGTAGGCCTTATGACGGTATTTAACATTGCCTTTCTCTATCTCCTGTCCGGGCAGGCGCTGGGGGCACTTAAGGAGTATGAAAAGAAGAAAAGATAAAAAACAGAGGTGGATTTTATGTCACAAAAAGTAAAAAAAGAAAAGTTTGCATCCGATACGTCCAAAAGAAGTGCGGCAGACTGGGCAAAAGCGCTGGCTGTTTTGTGTGTGGGCCTGACCGTGGCGCATTTCGGCGTGACGCTGTTTCTTCTGTCCGGCCTTGGCACAGATACCTTTACGGTATTGATACAGGGAATGGCAGTGACCTTTCATACAACGGTGGGCCTGATGCACATTATCGTGCTGACGATCCTTGTGATCCTCATGCTTGTCACAACAAAGGGATATATCAAGCCGGGCTCCTTTGTGTGCGCAATTCTCGGCGGTGTTGTGATCGATGTGTTTACCTGGATGCTGGAGGGCCGCATTAACGTGGATTCGCCCATGCTCGTGCGCGTGGTCAGCATGCTGGCCGGCTGTGTGATCCTTTCGGTTGGAATGTCCATTGTCATTAACAGCAACGCGGGAACCGGTCCGAACGACCTCATTGCCATTATTCTGTCGGACAAGATAGAATGTCTGGAATTTCGCTGGATTCGTGTTATTTGTGATGTGGTGTTTGTTTTCCTGGGGTACCTTCTGGGAGGAACAGTGGGCGTGGGTACGGTGGTCAGCATGCTGCTCACCGGCCCCTTAGTGCAGTTTTGGCTTCCTATTACCAAAAAGCCTATAGAAAAGCTGGGCGTGGTGTGATACTATCAGATCAGGAAGTATCATACCGAAGGAGGAAGCGCGTATGGGGTGGAAAGAGAAGTGTTATCAGGAACTGACCCGGGAAGGGTTGTTTGAAAATGCCGGCCACAGAGCCAGGTTCCGGGAGCTGATTGACTGCTACAGCCATTATCCGTTTTTTAACAAGGGGCTTTGTAAATGCATGTATTTGTCTGCCTGGGATGAGGAGCATTTTGTCATTCTTCTGGAGACGCTCATGGGAATGGCGGCAGGAAGAGAAAAAAATACCCGGGATATGGAAGAACGGGGCGATGAGCTTTTGAAGGCGCATACGGATGCAGAGCATTATGTGTACCTGTTGTCCTGTGCTTTCCTGGAAAATAAGCCCTATACTATGCCGGAGGAAGGAAAGATTCCGGCAGAAACCGCACATATTATCAGGCAGGCGCTTCGGGCGGCGGAGGTAATCGAGCGGGCGTAGGCTTCCCGGAGCGCTAAGCCCGTCAAAACCCAAGCAGGATGAATTCTCCGGTATCCGTAGTATCTGAATTTGATTATATCGGATACTACAGATACCGTGCAATGTTAAAATGAGATTATTTTTGAACGAAATAACAGCCAGGTGCTGATGAAATAACAGATCAGCAAAAGGAGCAAAATTCCTGCAGTTGCTCCGATCTGAAACAGCAATGCACCGAACCCGATATAGGCTGAAATTTCTGCGGAGATGGTTTGGACAAAGTAAGCTATTACAACAGTGGCTACAACGACTGCCACAAGAATGGGCAGCCCGAACCAGACGCTTAATTGTTTCAGGATAAGTTTATTGATATGCGCTTCTTCCACACCCAATTTTCGGAGTACGGAGAAGCGATATTTATATTGTCCTGCGTCTAAAAGCTGTTGTAAGGAAAGTACGGTAAGACAAATTACCATCAGTACGACAGCACTATAAATCATTGCGGCCTGTAAAACAAAGTTATCTGCAATAGAACTGTTGATCTGCAAGGTACTCAAACGGATACCGTAGCTGACGCCGGTGTCTGTTGTCTCTGGATACTCGGTACAAAAAGCCTGTTCCAATTCGCGGGCGTTTTCGTAAGCAATCTTTTCCGTTGTGGTGATATAGCGGTTCCGCATGACCGTAAGCAGCTTTTCACAAACACGATCCGGAAATACATAGAGTACATTTGTATAGCGGTTGTACACCGTTTCTCCGATTGCTTCCTCGTGATATGGCTGCCCGGAAAGGGTCAATTCTCCCGCGTCTGTCATAATACGGGTATGTTCTTTCAAAAAGCTGTCCCGTTCTTCCTTCGTTGCAATCGTCTGCCATTGTGTGGTAAACTCATTTTCCGATAGCGAAACTGGCTCATATCCCAGCATCTCCCGCACCCGGTTATAATCACTTAACGAAACAGCAACAACGGGAAAATCATATTTTACCCGATTGTGGAAATCTTTTTCCTCCGGGAGATAAAGATCGAACGTACAGTCATAGTCTGTTTCAATGCCATGGTCGGCAAGATATTCCGTCACAATTTCATAATCGCCGTGGGAAAGCTCTTTTTTGTCATATACATCCGTGTATTCTGTATAGATCTGAATGTCATACATGGATCGTATATCCAGATAACCAGAGGCCCAGCCTGTCAAAATGGGGGCAGCGATAAACAGGAAAATGGCAAGCACAAGGGTTATGCTGACAAGCGTCATGGTCTTGCTGGTAGTATTCAGTTTTGATATGATCTGCCCAAAGAAGAACAGATTTTCGCCCTTGTATTTATGTTCCGGCGATTTTTCTTTCCATGCAACCAGGAAGCTGCTGGCAAGGTAAATCAGAGAACAGATAAAAAAAATCAGGTCAATTAGCGCAAACAACATATATTGTCTAAGCATGCCATTTCCTAAAGGAAGATAATACCGGTTTGTAAGCGCGGGCACACTTATCGCTGCAAGAGCATTTAATACGGAGCATATAAATAAACCACGGAGCAATTTTTGGGAGCTCCATTTTTTTCTTTTAAACAGCCATAAAATGAGCCAGCCCAGAGAAACAGCGGGAAAAAGAATATTGCTGAAATACATGAATTGTACTGGAAACGCAAAACGGGCGTCGTAGAAGAACAGTGCTTTTGTAATACCCACGACAAATGCCCATACAGTAAATAACTCAAAAAATGCAGTGATAACAAAAATCCATCGGCTCTTTTTCAGTTCCGGCTCATTTTCGTTCTCTGCAGAAAGCATATCAATAATTTTTGTTTTCTGAATGGTACGGGTATTGAACATTCCTACCACAAAAAAACTTGCCACAAAAAATACCACTGTCAGCAAAACGGTGTCCGGGAATAATGTCCATGAGATTTCATAAGGCTTTCCATACGTGGTAAGGAGCATTGCGGTGATAAATTGAGAGCAGAACACACCGAAAAAAATACCAATCAAAATGGAAAACATCCCCATGATCAGGGTTTCAGCAAAGAAGATCCTGCCAATGGTTTTTTGTTCCATTCCCATAATGGCCTGAACAGCAAACTCTTTTTGCTTTCGCCGGAGCATATAATGATTGACAAACCGTATCAAAAACAGCAACAGCAAGGTTATCATGCAGATCGCGATTTTCATTCCGTCACTTAACAGGGTAAAATCATACGCGCTGCCGATATCCGGGTGATAATAGCGGCTGGAAACAGAAAGGAATGCATAAAATAAGGTGACACAGATGGTCATTGTGACAATGTAGATCAGATAGTCTTTGACCGACCGTTTTGCATTTCTGAAAACAAGTTTAGCATACATGGCTCTGTCCCCCTCCAAGCATGGTAAGAACATTCAGGATTTTATCAAAAAAAGCACTTCTGCTGTCATTTCCCTTACGCAGTTCCATAAAGATTTCCCCGTCCTTTAAAAAGAGAATCCGACTGGCATAGCTGGCAGTAAAAGCGTCATGGGTTACCATGAGAATGGTTGCGCCAAGCTGCTCATTGATGCTTTGCATGGTGGACAGCAGCATTTGGGAGGAATGGCTGTCCAATGCACCGGTGGGTTCATCTGCCAGCAAAAGCCTGGGATTGTTGATCAGTGCTCTTGCACAGGCACAGCGCTGCTTCTGACCGCCGGATACCTGATAGGGATATTTGTTCAGAATATCGCAGATATTCAGCTTTTGTGCCATATCCAGGATCCGGGGTTTTACATTCCTCGCAGGTACCCGGTTGATCGCCAGTGCCAGTGCAATGTTTTCGGAAATTGTCAGGGTATCCAGTAAATGAAAGTCCTGAAAGATAAAGCCCAGATTTTCTCTGCGAAAGCGTGCGAGGGTGTTTGGTCTTATTTCCGTGATATCGGTATCTTCCAGGAAAATGTGGCCTGCGCTTACGGTATCGATGGTGGAAATGCAGTTGAGCAGCGTTGTCTTTCCGGAACCGGACGCACCCATGATTCCAAGAAATTCTCCGGTGTTCACACAAAAGCTGATATCTTGAATGGCCTTGGTAAGACTTCCCTCATTGCCATAGTATTTCTGGATATGTTCCAGTTTCAAAATCGGATTCATCAGATAAGCCTCCTTGCATATTTCATATCAACATTGTAAATGGTGCGAACTGTTTTTGGTATCGCTTTTTCTTACACAGTTCTTACAAAAACGTAAGAAGTGCAGGACGCATCAGTCCTGCACTCCGGCAATAAAATCATTGATCTGAAAGGAAAGGGAAATCGTGGTTCCCCGATTGTCTGAACAGGCAGCAATACCGATGCCAAGCTTATGGCAAAGGCGCCTGCAAAGATATAAACCGATCCCGGTAGAGTTTTTTCCGATCCGTCCGTTCTGACCGGTAAAGCCTTTTTCAAAGATACGGGGCAGATCGCTTTTTGGAATGCCGATCCCGTTATCGCGGATGGATAAAATGACCCTGCCCTTTGTTTTTGCTGCAGAAAAGTGCAGAATGGGATGTTCTGTGCGATATTTTACCGCATTGCCGATAATCTGGTTCAGGATGAACCGCACCCATTTTTCATCCGTATAAACCCGGTTTTCCATATGGTCTATGGTAATTGTCATATTGCTTTGACGAAGAAGATATTTATTGTCTGCAATGGCGCAATGTACCATATCGCATAGAGGGATCTCCCGCACGGAGTAGTCTTTTTCGGTGTGTTCACTGCGGGCATAATAAAGTGCCTGCTCCGTATATTGATTGATATGCTCCAGTTCTGCCAGGACATCTCTGGAAAAGGAAGAGGGGTTATTTTCAAGGAGCAGCTTCATTGCGGTGATCGGTGTTTTGACCTCGTGTATCCACTGTTCAATGTATTCTTTATATTCTTTTCGCTCACTGTGTATTTCGTTTATTTTTTCGAGCATGGATTTTTCGGCCATTTTCATAAGCTGATAAAAAACCTGCTCGTTTGCTTTTTCAGGCAAGGCCATAATTTCCGGTATCAGATAGCGTTCATCCAGCTGTTCTGCCATGTTCAGTAGCTTGTGCAGATACCTTTTTTCGATAAAATACGAGATCAGCAGATAATTGCCAAGGATAAGCACCCAGGCGGTGGAAATAAAGGCGATCGTCTGAGGCGGATTTCCGTTTGCAAGCAGAAACAGAGAAAGGGCCAGCACTCCCCAAAAGTTCACTGACAGCATTGGAATCTGATTTTTGAGATATTGTTTGTTGTTCATAAGGTGTATCCCTGCCTGTGTTTTGTCTTAATGAAATCAGTCAGTCCGATCGCCGCCAGTTTGTCGCGGATACGGGCAATATTTACGCTCAGGGCATTATCGTCAACATATAATTGGTTATCCCAGAGGAAATCCACAATGTCTGTCCGGGAACAAATTTTTCCGGCGTTTTTAAAAAGATAGTAAAGGATCTTTAATTCATTCTTGGTTAATTCTGCTTTCTGTCCTTGGGATTCTATCGTGCTGCATTCCAGATGCAGGGATGCGCCGTTCCAGGTAAATAGCTCTGTTTGATTGGACAGATATGCCTTTTTCAGCAACGACGCAATTTTGGCAAGCAGGATGGCGGTATTGTAGGGCTTTGTGATAAACGCGTCGCCCCCGAGCATAATGCTGTTGAGCTCATCCATATCCGTATTGCTGCTGGTTACGAATACGATGGGAATATCTGAAAACGTCCGGATTTCCGAGCATATTTCAAAGCCGCTGCTTCCCGGAAGCTTTATATCCAGAATAACCAGGTGCGGCAGAAAATTTTTGATCTGCTGGATCGTCCCGGAAAAATCCGTAACCGCAAAAACGTCATATCCATTTCCGGACAAAAGGGTTTTCAGCTGTGTCTGTATGGTAAAATCGTCTTCAACAATCAGTATTTTTTTCTTCATAAAGAGACCTCCCTGGTGCTTTATTATACGGTATCTGAGTGGTTTTCTCAATGCGCATGAAAAAATAATCCTGTTTTTGTAAATTCTTAAAAAAATTATATACAAAAAATGCCGCATAATATATAATGCTTCTATAAATTATTCACAAAGACAAGACGCGTGGCAGGAGCAATGCTCAGGCGAATGGGGCAGGAGGAGAAAGGAATGAAGCTGAAAAAGGTATGGATGTCTTCGGAGACAGGGAAAAAAAGCCGATATGGATATCGGGCGGTAGGCGGAATATTGGGGATTGTACTGCTGATGACCGTTTTGCTGCTGGGAGGAACCTTCTTATCGCTGTCTCTGGGGGTGCCCCAGGAATGGTCTTCCATGATCCTGGTGGTTTCTGGCAGCGGAATCGGAATTGCACTGGCTGTGCGGATGGGACGGCGCGGAATACAGGATGCGACGATTTTTTTTCTCACAGAAGGCGACCGGTTATGGGTATTGGATGCACGCGGCCTCGCTAAGTATGGGCGGGGCTTTGGGGGATTTGCGGCAGGGTCAATGCAAATACAGGCAATTCTGCGCGCGCAGGGCAGGAAGCCGTTTGTTCCAAATGGTGCGGACGAGATTCTGAAAGTATGGAACATCAAAGAAAATCGCAGTCACTATGCCATCCGATGTCAGTCAGGTCATCCGGACAGGCCAGTGATGTGGCGTACCTATTTTTTAGTCAAAGGAATCCCGGATGAAGAAATGCTGCTGCAGGAACTGGAGCGAAGAAAAACATGGGAGAATGTTTTGGAGCCTGCGGATAACCGCAAGCCATTCTATATTGTGCTCAGTGGGCTGGCCTTTGCAGCCTGTGTATTCCTGTGTGTGCTGAGTCATCCGTATGTTGGCAGGCTGCCCGGGGAAATTTACTTTCCCTGTATGGGCGCCGCTCTGATCGCGTTTTATTTTCTGCTTTATTTTATGATTCGTCAACGACGGGGAGAGTAGGAAGAATGGAAAAACCAAAACTTGCAGGAAAAACGATTTTGAAGCTGGCAGGGGCTCTTCTGGCCTTGGCTTATTTAGGATTTTGCCTCTATGCAGGTGTTACCGGGCAATTTCCCGGTATGCACAAAAAAGAGCATGTCATGCGGTTTGGAGATCTTAAAAACTGGGTGTCCGGCGGGATATCGGCGATTCTGATATTTGTCCTGTGCATCAATTCCGCCATGAATGACTGGAATCTCCAAAAAGGGCGGAAGAAGTCATCTATGCCTTTTTTTCTTATATTATTGCTGATAAGCTTCCCTCTGCTTCTGGAATCGTATCTGGATATCGGCTGGATAGGAATTGCCCTGTATGTCGGCATTGCAATGCTTCTGTTTGGGATTGCATGGATTCCGGGGCTCCTGAATCAGCGGATTGCCCGCAGCCTTTTACGCGAGAAAATTATGAGCGGCAGACAGCAGGTGCAGATCATCGAATGGATTCATTTCTATCCGCTGAAAAAGCTTCTGGCCGCAGGTCTGTGGAGCTTTGGGGTTCTGGTGCTCCTGTGTGGTATCTGGGAAACCGCAGCCGGAGAGATAGAAATGGACAGACAATTTTTTCTGTCTTTTCTTGTGGTTGCAGTTTTAGTCGTTACACTGTTTCGGAAAATGAAACGCTATGTCTGTACCTCCTGTCACAGTATCCCGGTACTGAACCGGATTCTCAGCAAAAAGCAGCTGGAGCAGCTGCTGGACGGAGAACACTTTGAAAAAATACCGTTTGAAGATACGGCAATGAAGCAGTATCTTGAGATTTATCGAAGTGAAAATTGGATGCTGATCGGCGGGAATCTGCTCTCGAAAAAGCTCGCTCTTTGGGTTACATTGGATCGATCCGGGGGCGATACGGTACTGAAGGTTCTTTACCTGAATGGCACAACTGCAAAAGCAAAGGTTAGTCTGGAGATCCGAGAAAACAGGTATGAAGAGTTCACCGCGGTGCTGAGAGAACTGGCAGGATACGAAGGAGCTCTTGATCTGTACGGCAAGGAGGAGCAGCTGGCGGAGAAATTTGTGGCGGTCCTACCGGATTGCGCTTCCGATCAGGCGCGTATTGCAGCATTTCTGACGCAGGATGTCACAGAAATCCGCAAGGACTATATCCGGACCTTTTCTAAGCCGGATACCCGGAAGAAAAAACGGGCAGAGAACAAGAAAATCCGCCGAAATTGATGCATATGAGGTAACACGAGTATGGAATTTATTTACAGAAGCGCATTTGTGATAGGAATTACCTTGCTGGTACCAGTCATGATGCAATACCTTACCGCAAAAAGTAAGGAAGATGATACGGCTGTGTATACTGTGCAAATGCGCACGAATATGATGAAAATTTTGAAAATCATGGTCATCATCTGCACCCCGCTGGGAGTGATGGCGGCAGTTGCTTTTTTCGCATTTCTTTCCTCAAAAGACTGGGCAAATATGTGCTGTACCGCGGTGGTGATTTTCATCAGCATTGCAGATTTTGGTATGTGGAAACATTATAAAGACAATAAGATCATCGTCCTGGACGGCAAAAAAATAAAAGTAATAAAAGGACGAAAAAGCAATATCCTTTTGAGAAGCAGAATTACATACAGAAAAATAAACGGCAGCAAAATAAAGCTGTATGATAAAGATAAACCTATTTTTACTATTACCCGACAGTTTGACAATTTTGAAAACCTGGAAATCTGGCTGAAAAACTCAGAACCTGAAGAATGCCCTGTCGCACAATAGAGAGGTAACTGTGATGATGAAAAAATCGCTGATTTTGTTTTTGTCTGCGCTGCTGCCCTTAAATGGCTGCAGTCTGAAAGATACCTTATCCGGAGGAGAAACCATGCAAAAAACCTATAAGGAACTTGGGGAAATCTTTGAGAAATATGAAATAAATGGGATAACCGATCAAATGACAGACGACCTGGAACAGGACTATAAAGCGATGCCGCCGGAAGTGGAATTAAATAAGGCCGCAATGTTATTAACTGTGTTGGGTCAGGGAGATTATGACTACGAAAATATGACATGGACTCCTTATGCAAACGGCGTGTATACCTTTGATGTAGAATTCTTTAATGTAGAGAAAATGTATACGGACTTTCTGACCGGTGTTTCGTCCTTGGATCAGGAAGAGCTCGATTTTAAAAACATACAGGAAGATACCAGTCAGGTGAACTGGGAAGAAGGAACAGGAAAACGAACGGTTCGTTTCGAATGGAACGACAGGCAGTTTACATTGGAAGCAGAAGTGTATGACGACTGGTTTGATGTGAGCGTGGCAAATGAATTAAATAAAATCATTAAAGAATATGGAAATGAAAAACAGCTGTTTTTTACCAGCGACGGATATCAGGAAGGGATTGTTTTTTATCGTGATAAGGAATGGGCGGAAGGATTTCAACGGGAGACAGGGTTGGAGCTTGTGGAATTTAACTAGGCGGGCTGCTGTTAAGATTTGCAGGAGAAAGGAAATCTCATGAAAAATCACAGAAATCAGATCCAAAATAAAAAAGAACCATGGTCTCATTATGTGATCCAATCGGAACGCTATTTGGGCGGTTTGTTTGCTTTTTTTGGTGTATGCAGTACAGGCTTACTGATTTACAGCATTATGATAAAGGAAGCTTTGTGGGCAATCCTGATTCTGTTATGTATTTCCATAGCGATGATGACCGCAGCTTTTAATATAGGTTTATGGAAGATCGAAGTCAACGATATGGAAATTACGTATCGCTCTACCTTTGGCCGTGTAAGAAAGTATCATTTTGGAGATATCACCAGGGGTGTGTACAAAAAGAGCGGCGCTTTTCGGGTCTATATAGGAGAAAAAAGAATCTTTACCTTTGATGATAATATGGACAATTCCCTGTTTATTGAACAAATGAACAGACTGCATATTCCTGTCTGGAGTTATTCCTTTTATCTGAAAATGAAAGAGAAATCTAATATAAAAGAGAAACCTGATACGAAAAAGAAAACGGTTCTTTTTATAATAATGATTGTCGTGGCAGTTTTCATTGCAGTGGTTCGTTTCGTTTTGTTTGGATACAGGGGCAATACGGCCAATGTCAACCGTGTAATTGGTACTTTTGCATTGTATGATGAAGAACAGATCAACAAAGCATTTGATGCGGTGGAAGATAAATTTGCATCTGATTTTAAAGGCTGCACATTGACGGAGCTGCGTTATGACAAAGACGTAGAAAACAAAGTTGTTGATGAAATGCAGCGATACAAAACATTACATAAGCGAGATCTTATCATTGTGGAATCCAATTTTGAAACAGACAGGAAAGCCGGAGATTTGGGACTGATTCCCAATGAAACTTACGAAGGGTGGAGCTGGAGTCTGGTGCAAACGGATGATGCCCAAGGCTGGGAAGTAGTTGAAGACGGCTGGGGATACTGATGGTTATGGCAATCTGGCAAAGGAAGTGACAAAATGAGCAACAAACTGATCAAGGCGAAAGATCTGGAAGCGAAGATGCTCAGACGGAAAAGAATATGGAAGCTTTGTGCAATCCTGCTGGCAGCGTTCCTAATCTTATTTGTGTTCATTTGGACGAGGGTGGCGATCACCTCTGCCAAATTTGAAAAACAGCTGGAACAGATGGTGCTGGGAAAAGATTATTTTGTGGAAGATGTTGTAATCAGGAAAAAAGACACCTATAGCTCTCCTAGCGGAAGATATGGTGCATCTACAAATTATTTCTTTTATTATGATACAGACAAAAAAATGCAGGTCTCTGAGAACATATATGGGGAGTATGAAGTGGGTGACCGTATCCCGGCGTATACCACAGACCATGTTTATTATGGCTATGAAAAAGATGGAATTTTACCCAGAGAAGAATTTCGAAACAATGAGCTGATGAAAGCTGCCGGAGCCTTGTGTGGCATTGCAATCTGTATGCTGGCGTTATATTTATTTCTGGAAAGAATGTGGATGAAAACCTAAAGGAGAAAGCTAATGAAAAAGAGTTACTGGATTTTAAGTGCTTTTATATTAGCAGGTCTGTGCGGCTGTTCAAGTCGAAATCTGCCGGAATGGTTTCAGTCAGAACAGGAAGGAGCAGACCATGTAATGCGTAAAATTGCAGATGCATGTAATGCTCAGGATACGGAAAAGATGATGAAGCTGTTTTCGGAAAGCAGCAAAAAGAAGCTGCCTGATTTGGAGGAAGAAATCCGTACACTATTTCAATATTTGGAAGGAAATCAGATTATAGATTTTGAGGGGGACTGTGCATCTTCCAGTGAAAATGATCATGGGAGAGGGCGCGTCGAATGGGTTGGAATGTATGAACTGGCTGCTTCAGACGGGGAGTACTCTATGAATTTCTATATGTATCCGGAGGATGAAGAAAATCCTCAAAATATAGGAATATATAAACTTGAGATTGCAGCAGCAGAGGAAACAGAGAAGGAGGATTTTATGTGGGATTATCCGGAGACGGGCATTTTTATTGCAGGACAGTCGGAGGCAAAAGGGAATGAAGAAGAACAGTGAACAGACTAAAAATTTTTTTTCGTATTTTTGTTTTTCTTTTTGGCGGAGGCCGCTTCCTCGCCAGTTACAACTGACAGAAGAGAGGATAGATACAAACAATTACGCCATCAAAGAAAACGGTTGTCCGGGATGGAGGGTTATATAGAAATGGTTTTTTACAAATGAGGAATGCGAATGGATGCAATATTATTTAAAATGATCAGCAGGAGCATGATTATTTTTGCAATGGTGATTACCCTGCTTTTTTTTCTCATCAAAAGAAAAAAATTCCATAGTAAATTGACAGATAAAGAAGATAGGATCTTAAAGATAATTTCGGCAATTTGTGTGTGTATCTTCCTGTATAAAATGTTTCTTCCGATCATCCTGGACATTCCCTGCTACAGAAATGGACAATTTGAAACCATTACCGGTTATGCCAGAGATAATGCTCATGGAAAAGGAAATGACAGAAGTATGATGATCATCAGTATGGATGATGGTCATGAAGAGTATGTAGAATTTCCTTATTCCCAAGGGATAGATAAGGGAGACGTCTTGACTGTGAAATATTTACCCCATTCGAAATATGGAATCCTGATTTCAATAAATAATGACAATGTTGCTTCAGAGTGAATCAGGCAGAAAGGATCGGCTTATGTATGAAATCAATGAAATAAAACATCTATATGAAAGGTTGGAAGCGCAATATCCTAAGTACCGGATGAGATTTTACGGAGAAAAATTCGTGCTGACGCTTCTCTATGCCAAAGTGGAGGTGAACAGAGAAGGGTGCAGGATTTTTGTAAATGAAAAGCTGTACGATGAATTGCCAAGTGAGGAAATAGATGACACAGACGATCTTTATGAGTTGATAGAGGCGTTTCTTTTGCAGATGAAACACTATGGAATGGAACATGGAAATGAGACGTATATCACTGCAAATCGTCAGGCGGCACGATGGGGAACGCGGGCGTTGCTGTCTTCGGGTGTTTTGTCAGTGGGATGCCTCCTGGTACTTTTGCTGACGGAGAATCTGGTTTATCTGGGGTTGGCTTTTCTGTGTTCGGCTGCAGGGTATCTGTATCTTTGCCTGATGCGCCAGAAAGCTTTTTATCAGTACTGGGTATGCCCGGGGTGTGGTCAGGATCTGCCCCTTGATAAAAAAAGCCGTTTTCCGCAGATGGAGTATGTGTCCAAATGCCCGCATTGCGGCAGGATATTGGAAAAAGCGCCGGAACTGGAGCCGGTACAACTGGAACCGGAAGCGCCAAAAAAACAACTGGAACCCGACAGTAACCCGCCGGCGGCAGGGAAAAAGTGGCCATGTATTTTGACAGGCAGTATTTCCGTGTTTGTCTCACTGTTTATATTTGGGATACTGTTCTTTTTCGGTGACCCGTTAGCACCTCAAAACACAGCAGCGGCACTGATCCTTCTTCTGATCTGGTTTTGCTGCGGGGTGGTACTTTTGGTACGCAGTCATACAGAACCGGAGGCGATACAAAAGCCTGTTGTTGTAGTGCGGGAGCAGAAGAAAGTGACGGGAGTTGGAATGTTTCTGTGGCTTCTGGGAAACATTTCCCTGTTTATGGCCGTTGCAGTTATATCGGCGGTTCCTGTAGATGGCAGTGCGGTTTTTCTGGCAGCAGCAGGTGTTTTTGTCACATTCTTTGGCGTCTGGATGCTCCTGGCCGGGCGAAATCGCTCTATGTTTATATTCCGGGATACTTCCATTTGGTATATCAGCAGCTGGGGCAGACAGAAGAAATTTGAACCAGGAGAGGCAGCTTCGGCGAGAATGACAGTAAACCGTTCCATCCATGTGCTGGACAAAAATGGAAAAAAACTGTTTTCTGTGGAGACAAATATGCGCGGGATACCCCGGCTTGCCGAGTGGATCGAAAGCACAGACCTGGCAGCGACACTGACGCCGGCAATGGAACGTCAGACAGAGCATCAGGTAAAAGAAGAACAGGCAATACAGTGGAGAGAAGAATACCATACCCACTGGCATGATCATCTGAATGCAATCCGCAGAGGCTTGTGGGCGGTCGTGATCCTGTATCTTGCCGGAGTTTTTTTGCCGATCCCCCTGTATGTCTTTGCGGATGTAAAGCTTCGCGCCGTTATGGCGGTCGCTGCGTTATCACCGGTTCCATTTCTTATATTTTGTATTGTGTTTGCCCCGGTACTTATTTTTGGAGACCGTCCGAAAAATGCGACAGAAGAATGGAATTCCATGCATATCCGACTCTCTGTGCCCGTTTTGCTTTTACCGGCTATTGCAATGCTCTGGCAGGTTTATTATATATGGAGCCGAAGTGCCATGCAGCCGAAAGGCAGCGGTGGGATATGGATCCTTCAGGGGGTGCTCATCGCTGTCCCCGTAATCTTTTTGTGCATTTCCCGCACACCACAGGGGAAACGCCTGGAAGCAGGGGTTTTTATGATACTTGTGAGTTTGTCATTGGGTATGAGCATTTCCTATTGCGCCAATGCAGCTCTTTGCAGACCAGCCCGCCATTATCCGGCTGTCATTGTTGACAGTCATAAGGAAAATCCCAATATCGAGGATGATGACTACACTTTAACGGTGCTCCTGGATGACGGAAGTGAGGAGGAGATCCGCGTATCTGATACTATTTATGAGATGGCAATGAAGGGCGAGGCGTTGGATGTGTGCCACAGTGAAAGCCCTTTGGGAATGGAAATGCTGAAGATTCATTTGCCGGAGGCAAAAAAATAGCTGGCTTTTGAAATTTCGGGCCATGTATGATGAACTGCCAGCCCCAAAGCTGAAAAAAAATAATAAGAATAAGAGAGGAAACGATGTATGTTTGGATTCAAAAAGAAAGAACAGAAGCCATTATGGATTATGGGAAATGATGTGATGGAGATTATTCGCTCAGACTATGAAGCAGATATGTCCTTTGCTCTGGTGGAATTTCATTATCAGGGAAAGGCATATCTCCTGGGTTCCTGTGTGGTTCCGCCGGATGCAGAAGAACGGAAAGAAAACATTTCTTTTGTGTTCCAGGATCAGGCATATCAGAATTTTGAGGAATTTCAGGAAGAGGCCTGTATCAACGGTACCAGAATCTCTGAATTGAAAGACCCCATTGAAATCGTTCGGGCAGGAATCATCGGGAATGACACGATGCTGAAGACTCCCTGGGGAGATACAAGACTTGCAAAAAAAGCTTTGAAATAGCAGTATAAAGAGGAAAAGAAAATGAAAAGAAGCGGGAGAAGAGAAAAAACAATCTATGACGATTCTCTGGCCGGGATATTTTTGTGGTCGGGGTTTTCCGTGTTTGTTATCATGCTGCTCGCCTGCGTGATCATAGGAGTCCTCATATTTTTTTACAGGAGTTCTGATCCGGAAGGCATAAAGATCCTACTGTTTTGTCTTGCGCTGGTAGTGCCGTGCTCCTATGGCATACCGCTGATCAGCCTCTTTAAGGCGTGGAAGCAGGAACGAAGGATCGGTGTTTACTGGAAAGAACGAACGGATCAGAACCGTCCGGAATGGGAAAGAGACTGGTACCTGACCTGTGACCGGGGCGGCTTTATTCTCTGTCACAGATCCTGTATCAGGCGTATCGTTGGTTCCAGGGTGGAGACGGAAATCGGGGAGTATGCCAGAGGAAAAGTCTATTATGTGGTGTATGAAGATATAGACGGAAAAAAACATAAATTGAAATTTTCTTCTGATTCCCTGGCGGCGGAATTTCAGAATTGGTTAAAAAAACAGCCGTATGAGAATTTGGATGAGAGCTTCTGAAAAGCTGGAGGGAGAAGAACGCTGCGATGACGCAACCCGCGCGTATTTCCGGGAGAATATTGACAAGGCAAAGGCCGGGGATCCGTCCGGGTTTATGGTGCATATCAAGGTGAATGATGCAGGTTCAATGATTCAGCGTCTGCTCCCGCTGCCGTTTCCACAGCCACCAGTCATCAGAGGCTTCTCTGTAAACGGTAACGCCCTGACGTTCTAATTTCTGCAAAATTCTTTCCTCCTCCTGTGAAGCTGGTTCGTACATGACCAGCTTCAGGGAGGGAATCATGGTCAGGATTTCCAGATTTTCTACGGGCACCCAACATAGATTCACTGCCTCCAAATGCTTCAGATTCTGTAACGGGGAAATATCGGTAAACGGATTCAGGTTCAAATCAAGAATACGTAGATTTTCCATGTTTTGGATTCCGCGAATGTCTTCTACCTGACTGTCCCAGATAGTTAATTCTTCTATCTGTGTGCATTCTGAAAGGAAATCCAGGTTCTCGAAGTGATCAAAACCAGTCAGATCCAGTTCTCTCAAATCTTTCAGATCAGGCAGTGTTTCTGCCAGCATGGGCTGGATCGTTTTCCTTTGTTTTTGGAATTCTTCTTTTTCCTCATCTGTCATAGAACGCACACCATAATCGAGGGATACACTTTTCAGATTCGGAAATTGTTTCAAATCCTCCAGGGTGGTAAAACGCCCATCTTTGTTGGTTACATAAAAATGTTCAATCCGGTCAAGCTCTTTTTTCAGTACCCGTCCTCTTCCTGTATCCAAAAGATAGAGGGTCTGTATTTCCATATTTTTGTCCTGAAATTTCACACATTTGCTGTCATACCAGAAGCGTACGCCCAAAAGTCCGATCAGTAAAACCGTTAAAACGGAAATGAAAACGATAATTTGTTTTTTGAGATTCATGCGGGCTCCTTTTCAATGGGGCTGATTTTGATAAGAAGAGTATATCATGAGAATAAATAGGGTTCAAGTTATTCATTACCGGATTTGACGGTAGGATTTTTGTGAATCTTCTGCTATAATTGGAGCAGGTTATTTATTCTGTAAAAAGTATTGCGGGCGGTCTTTGCCGGAAAGAGCGAGTTTCAGACAGGGGAAATAAGAGTATGAAAAGTACGTCAAAGGAAACGAAAGGTATCAATATCACAGAAACAAAAAAGAATATCAAGACAGCCGGGGGGATTCTGGTATTTTCCAATCTGGCTGCAGTTTTGATCGGCGGCAAAATAAAGCTTATAATTTTAATTGCGGTACCTTTGCTTTCTTATGCCATGTATCTCAGATTTTATCCTTATATGTATTTTGACATGATCAGCAAAAAAATGCAGGGATTGGCGTTTCAAATGCCGTTTATAGGAGCTGGCATTGCATTAGTTTTATGTCTGTCCAATCTGAATGTATATGAGTGCAGTTTTGTGGAGTATCTGAAAATAGCAGCAGGTATTACGGCCGTACTTGTCATCCCTTATATCATAAAATCCTTAAAGACGAAGACCCCGCAAAGGCTGAGGCGCAAGATTTCTGTTGTTTTTGCCGTATTTGTCATTTCCTTTGGAATTACATTTCCGGTCAATTATTTGTTGACTTTTGAGAAACCGGTGCATGAAACAACAAGGATCACAGGTAAGGATGTAAGCACCTCTGGGAAAGCACTGGATTATTATCTGTGCGGCGACTGGAAGGGAGAAGAAAAAAGATTTTCTGTTTCAGGAAGTGTATATGGCAGCACTTCCGTTGGAGATATTCGGAAAATCTGCATAAAACGCAGTGTTTTTGGATTGGAGTATTACACGCTGCATAAATGAATCGGAAGCCTTTTCTGCGCTTGAAGTTCTCGTATAAAGTGTATATAATACAATAGATTAAGGAAACCAGAAAGGAAATTTATGAGAAAATTAGCATTAAGTGATGAAATTCTGCTGAGTGTGGACAAGGCTGCCCGATATATCGGCGGCGAGGTCAACTCCGTTATGAAGAACAGGGAAGATGTGGCGGTTCGGATCGCCATGTGCTTTCCGGATGTTTACGAGATTGGCATGAGCAACCTTGGAATGGCAATTCTCTATGACATGTTTAATAAGAGAGAGGATGTGTGGTGTGAGCGGGTCTTTTCCCCCTGGATGGATCTTGACAAGATCCTGCGGAAGGAGCATATTCCCCTTTTTGCGCTGGAATCCCAGGAGCCGCTTAAGGATTTTGATTTTCTGGGAATTACCCTTGGGTATGAGATGTGCTATACCAATGTGCTGCAGGTGTTGGATTTAAGCGGTATTCCCCTGCTTGCCTGCGAGCGTGGGGAGGACAGTCCCCTGGTGATCGGCGGCGGAGCCTGCGCCTACAATCCGGAGCCTTTGGCCCCGTTTTTTGATATGTTTTATATCGGAGAGGGTGAAACCTCCTACGATGCTTTGTTTGACGCTTATAAGGAGAGCCGGGCCAGCGGAGAAAGCCGCGGGGAATTTTTGAAGCGCGCGGCGCAGATTCCGGGAATCTACGTGCCCTCTCTTTATGATGTGACCTACCATGAGGACGGAACCCTGGCTTCCTTTTCTCCGAACTGCAAGGAGGCTCCGGAGACGGTGCAGAAGCAGCTTGTGATCGATATGGAACACGGGTACTGTCATCTGGAAAAGCCGGTGGTTCCTTTTATTAAGGCGACCCAGGATCGGGTGACTCTGGAGATTCAGAGAGGCTGCATCCGTGGCTGCCGCTTCTGTCAGGCGGGCATGATCTACCGTCCCACCAGGGAGCGGGATGTAAAAACTCTGGAAAAAGCGGCGGCAGAGATGCTCGCCAACACCGGGCATGAGGAGATTTCCCTGAGCTCTTTGAGCTCCAGCGACTATTCCGGTCTTCCGCGGTTGGTGAATTATCTGATCGATGCCTTTAAGGAGAAATGTGTCAATATCTCGCTGCCGTCTCTTCGGATTGACGCCTTTGCCCTGGATGTGATGAGCAAGGTACAGGATGTCAAAAAGAGCAGCCTCACTTTTGCGCCGGAGGCGGGTACGCAGCGGCTTCGCGACGTCATCAACAAGGGGCTTACGGAGGAGGATATCCTCCGTGGCGCAGGAGAGGCCTTTAAAGGCGGCTGGAACCGGGTGAAGCTTTATTTCATGCTGGGACTTCCCACAGAGACGGAAGAAGATATGAAGGGGATCGCCCATCTGGCAGAGCGGATTGCGGAGGAATACTATGAGATTCCAAAGGATCAGCGAAACGGAAAGGTGCAGATCAATGTGAGCACCTCCTTCTTTGTGCCAAAGCCTTTTACTCCTTTCCAGTGGGCAGGCATGTTCACAGAAGAGGATTTTATCGACAAGGCAAAAATTGTGAAAAACGAAATCCGCAGTCAGTTAAATCAGCGCAGCATCAAATACAGCTGGCATGAGCCCGATGTGACAGTGCTGGAAGGCTTTCTGGCGCGGGGAGACCGAAGATGTGCGGACGTGATCCTGGCAGCCTACAAAAAAGGCGCGGTTTACGATGCCTGGTCGGAATCCTTCCGTTATGATATCTGGAAGGAAGCCTTTGCCGAAACCGGCGTGGATATGAATTTTTACACTCTGCGGGAGAGAAGTACGGACGAGCTTCTTCCCTGGGATTTTATTGATGCGGGCGTGACGAAGAAATTCCTGATCCGGGAGTGGGAACAGGCCCATAAGGAGACGGTAACGCCAAACTGCCGTCAGAAATGCTCCGGCTGCGGGGCAAAACGTTACAAAGGAGGTGTCTGCTGTGAAGGTGAGAATTAAGTTTTCAAAAGAAGGCCCGGTAAAATTCCTTGGACATCTGGATACCATGCGTTATTTCCAGAAAGCCATCCGGCGGGCGCAGATTCCCGTGGCGTTTTCCGGCGGGTACAGTCCCCATATGATCATGTCCTTTGCTTCGCCTCTCGGAGTCGGAGTGGAGAGCCTTGGCGAATACTTTGACATGGAGCTGGCAGAGCCTCTGCCTACCGCTGCGATCACCGCGCGTTTAAATGAAGTGATGTGTGAGGGATTTTCTGTTCTTCGTACGGTGCAGGTGGAGGACGGCAAAGCCAGCAAGGCGATGTCCCTTGTGGCTGCCGCCGACTATCTTGTGACCTTCCGGGAGGGAAAAGAGCCGGAGGTTTCCTGGAAAGATCGTGTGGAGGAATTTCTGGCACAGCCGCAGATCCTGATAGAAAAAAAGACAAAACGAAGCGAGAAGCAGGTGGATATTCGACCCTTTATCTATCGGATGGAAGTAAAAGAAGATGGCCTGTTTCTCATGCTGGCCTCTGCAAGTGCCAACTATACCAAACCGGAGCAGGTGATGGAAAGCTTTGTCTCCTGGCTTGGCATGGAGCTTGCGCCTTTCGCCTGCCAGATCAGGCGGCTGGAGGTCTACGCGAATACGGGAACAGAGGAAGCGCCGGAGTTTGTGCCTCTGGAGGCTTTGGGAGAAGACGTTGAGTAAGCTGATATTGACAAAACTGGAGACAAAGGTGTTTGCCGGCCAGGTGGCCGCGCTTCAGGAAAATGGACGCATTGCGGAGCTCAGGCTTGCGCCTTTGGAGGACGATTCCATCCTTGGCAACATGTACGTGGGCAAGGTGGAAAACATTGCGGGAAATATTGGCGCAGCATTTGTGCAGATCGCACCGGAAGAGAGATGCTACTTGCCTCTGAAGGAGGCGGAGCATGCGGTGTTTGTCTCTGGACGAAAAAAGGGAAGCCCCCTGCGCCCGGGAGATGAGCTTTTGGTGCAGGTAAACCGGGCGGCCATGAAGGGGAAACTCCCCTCGGTCACCACGAATCTTAATTTTACCGGAAAATATCTGGTCCTCACAGGCAGCGACAGGACGGTGGGCTTTTCTTCAAAGCTCAAGGCGGAGGACAAAAAGCGTCTGGCATCCTGGCTGTCTTCTGCTCTGGAAGATGAAAGCCGCAGTTACGGCCTGATTGTCCGTACCAACGCGGCAGAGGCGGAAAAAGAAGAGCTTTTGCGGGAACTTATGTTTTTGCGGGAAGAATTTTTCCGGGTGATGCGGGACGGGCAGACCAGAACCTGTTACAGTCTTCTGTACCGGACGCCGGGGGTATGCCTGGAAGCGGTGCGGGATGCATACAGCCGGGAGCTTGAGGAGATCGTAACCGATGACCGGAGGCTTTTTGAAGAAATCCGGGAGTGGCTTTTGCATGTCAGTCCGGAGGAAACGGAGAAATTGCGTTTTTATGAGGACAGGCTGCTGCCTCTTTATAAGCTGTATTGTCTGGAAACGGTTCTTGAAGAAGTGATGAGAGAGAAAGTGTGGCTGAAAAGCGGCGGTTTTCTGGTGATCCAACAGACAGAAGCTTTCGTGTCCATTGATGTGAACAGCGGCAAATATACAGGCAAAAAAAAGGCGGAGGAGACTTACCGGAAGATCAACCTGGAGGCCGCGGCCGAGATCAGCCGACAGCTTCGTCTGCGGAATCTTTCCGGTATCATTCTCATTGACTTTATCAACATGGAAAATCCTGACCACACAGACGAGCTGTTCCATGTGCTGCAAAAGTATTTGCGCCATGATCCGGTAAAGGCCAGAGCCATTGACATCACGCCCCTTCATATTCTGGAGATGACACGCAAGAAGGTACGAAGACCAGTGCGGGAAGAGCTTCTGGAAATTGCGAAAAATACTTGACATAATATATTTTATGTAAACAAAAAAGGAAGACGAGGTATGTTTTCATATGCTGAAATGTGCCGAGCTCTTCTTTTTTTCTTGTACTTCTCCTTTTTGTGTGTTATTATATAGATAACCAATATATCGAATATCTATATATGAAAGGAGGGAGGATTATGTCAGGAACAGAAATCAACAAGAGCCTGCTTTCCGGCAGCAACTCACTTTTGCTTCTCCAGCTCCTGTCCGAGAAGGAAATGTACGGCTACGAGATGATAGAAGTGCTGCGGGAGCGATCCATGAATGTGTTTGAGATGAAAGCGGGAACCCTTTATCCCATTCTTCACACACTGGAGGACAAGGGCTTTCTGGAAACAGAGGAGCGGGAGGTTTCCGGCAAGACCCGTAAGTATTACTGTATTACAAAAACCGGAAGGAAGGAGCTTCAGGCGCGCAGGGAGGAATGGAACACATATCAGACTGCAGTGAGCAGGGTGTTGGGAGGTGCTCTGTATGGATTTTCGTGAATATCTTCAGGAAGTGACCGGGCAGATTCGTGCAGCCACGGTGCATGCGGCGATTGAGCGGGAGCTTCTCACCCATCTGGAAGACCAGAAGGAGGCCTATCTTGCGGAAGGCATGAGCGAAGAAGCTGCAGAGGAGGCTGCCGCCCGGGAAATGGGCGACCCGGTGGAGGTGGGGCTGGCGCTGGACGCAGTGCATAAGCCTGCCGCTCCTGGGAAATACGTTTCAATCTTTTTGGTGTTTCATATCATCTGTTTCGCTTTGAATCTGGCGTATATTCTTTTCAACTGGAATGAGTCAGAAGTTTTTCCGGTGATTCTTTCGCTTCTGGTGGTTTTTGTGGGCAGTGCTGCCGTTGTAATTCTCATGGGCTGCGTACAATGGCCCGGAGTACTGGAAGAACCATTCCGTCATGCAGTTGCCGTGTTTTTGATCATAAAGGTTATTATGGATATCGCTTCCCTTTGGCTGCCTGTGTTTTTAACAACCGGATGGAGCAGGAATACCTGTCTTTGTCTTGGTCTGATCCTGCTTTTGAGCTTTCTGTCTGAAATATTTTCTAGGCGGAAGAGCAGCGCATTTTTACGAAGCATCCTGTTTTGGGGAATTCTCCTGCAGGCGCTTATGACAGGGGCAATGCTCTGGCTTTTTGACAAGGCAGAAGCGGAGCCGGTGCTGATTTCGCTGGAATATGCCCTTGCCTGTGCAATCCTCGTTACGGTTTCCGTAAAAAGAGGCTGGTCCGGAAAAAGCGAAGGGAGATGGTTTTTGCTTATCTGGTTCTGCCCGGCGGTTCTCATCGGGATACTCAGTCTTGAGATCCTGACAGGGAAGCTGAACGTTTTTGCTTCACTGGCCGGCACTGCGCACCTTCCGCCAGATTCCTTTTTGACAGAACTCTGTGTCCGGTGTGGGATGCTCCCGGCTTTTGTAACCTTTGCCCTGTGTGCGGCGTTTCTTTTGTACCTGATCCTGTTGTCGGAAAAATCCACCAATGAATGGAGCCGGATGTTTTTTCTGACGGTTTTCCTTATCTGGGGAATTATGATTCTGAACAGTATGCTGGCGCTTTATGGAATGCTGGGTGCGGATTATGTATTTGCTCCTTTCCTTTGGAATGCCGTGGGAAAACTTCCTTACGGGGCAGGCCTGGAAGAAAATGCTGCAAGAATCCAGTGGATGGTGTGCTATGTGATTTTTGGCTACCTCATTCGTTTTCGATCCAGAGATTCCCTTTTAAACCTGGAAATCGGCATTCCTTCCGGCGCAAAGAAAAAAGCTGCCGAAAAAGCCTGATTTTTTGCGGAAATCTTATTGACGAGGCAGATTTTCCATGCTATTATAATCAAGTATGCCGCACAAAGAGGTAGAAGTGCCCTATGGGCCACCGTATTTGGCGAGTAAAGTTATAGGAGGTGCCACAGATGTACGCAATTATTGCAACAGGTGGTAAACAGTACAAAGTCGCTGAAGGCGATGTGATCAGAGTTGAAAAACTCGGTGTTGAAGCTGGTGAAACCGTTACTTTCGACAACGTGATTGCTGTAAGCAACGACGGTCTGAAAGTTGGCGAGGATGTGAAAGGTGCCAGTGTTACCGCTTCTGTAGTTGAAAACGGCAAGGCTAAAAAAGTCATCGTTTACAAGTACAAAAGAAAAACCGGTTACCACAAGAAAAACGGTCACAGACAGCAGTACACCAAAGTAAAAATCGAAAAGATTAACGGTTAATCTGGTGTCAAGATGATTACAATTACAGTTAAGAAAAGAAAGAAAGATTATCTTGAGTTTTGCTCCAGGGGCCACGCCGGTTACGGCCGGGCCGGACAGGATATCGTGTGCGCCGCAGTTTCCGCCCTGATCATCAACACCGTGAACTCTCTTGAGAGGTTTACACAGGAGGAATTCGAGGCGTCGGATGACGACGGTTTTGTGCGTATCCGTTTTGCAGGGGCTATGACAGCAGAGGGAAGACTTCTTATGGATTCTTTGATTCTTGGCTTGACAGAAATTGCACATGACTACAACAATCGATATTTGACAGTAAACGTCAAGGAGGTGTAACAACATGATGAAAATGAACCTTCAGTTATTCGCACATAAAAAGGGAGTTGGTTCCACAAAGAACGGCCGTGATTCCGAGTCCAAGAGACTTGGTGCCAAGAGAGCGGACGGACAGTTCGTTAAGGCTGGAAACATTCTTTACAGACAGCGTGGAACAAAGATTCACGCTGGTGTGAATGTCGGCTGCGGCAAGGACTATACATTGTTTGCACTGACCGACGGTGTGGTAAGATACACCAGAAAAGGTCGTGACAAAAAGCAGGTTTCTATCGTTCCGGTAGAGGCAGAGTAATCCGTCAGGTGGGGAGGCTTCAAACTATAGGGTTTGGAGCCTTTTCTTTCTAAAATTTTAAAGAGGTAAACCATGTTTGCAGACAGAGCGAAAATTTTTATCCGTTCCGGCAAGGGCGGCGACGGCCATGTGAGCTTCCGGAGGGAATTGTATGTTCCCAACGGCGGTCCGGACGGCGGCGACGGCGGCCGGGGCGGAGATGTGATATTTGAGGTGGACAAGGGGCAGACTACCCTTGGAGATTACCGCCATAAACGCAAATATAAAGCCCAGGACGGCCAGGAGGGCGGCAAACGCCGCTGCCACGGCGCGGACGGAGAGGATATCGTCCTCAAGGTGCCGGAGGGGACGGTGATCATGGAGGCGGAAAGCCGCAAGGTGATCGCAGATATGTCCGGCGAAAATATGCGCCAGGTCATCTTAAAGGGCGGTCAGGGCGGCAAGGGCAACCAGCATTACGCCACAGCTACCATGCAGGTGCCGAAATATGCCCAGCCGGGACAGCCTGCCCAGGAGCTGGAGGTGCTTCTGGAGCTGAAGGTGATCGCGGATGTGGGGCTGGTGGGCTTCCCCAACGTGGGAAAATCTACCTTCCTTTCCCGTGTGACCAACGCACAGCCCAAGATCGCCAACTATCATTTTACAACCTTAAGCCCCAATCTGGGGGTGGTTGACACCGAAAACGGCGGCTTCGTCATCGCGGATATTCCGGGGCTTATTGAAGGCGCGTCAGAGGGTGTGGGGCTGGGACACGAATTTTTGCGCCACATCGAGCGCACCAGAGTGATGATCCACATTGTGGATGCGGCGTCCACGGAAGGCCGCGACCCGGTAGATGATATTTATAAGATCAACAAGGAGCTTGCGGCCTACAATCCGGAGATTGCAGAACGGCCCCAGGTGATCGCAGCCAACAAGATCGACTGTATTTTTGACGATGGTGAAGAAAATCCGATTGATCGTCTCAAGGCAGAATTTGAACCGCAGGGTATCCGTGTATATCCCATCTCCGCGGTGAGCGGCCAGGGTGTGCGGGAGCTACTGTTTTATGTGAAAGAGCTGCTTGATGCCTGCGAGCAGAAGCCGGTTGTCTTTGAACAGGAATTCTTCCCGGAGGATGTGCTGATCTCCGAGAATCTTCCGTTTACCGTGGAACGGGATGAAGAGGATCCCACGGTATTTGTGGTGGAAGGACCAAAAATCGAAAAAATGCTGGGCTACACAAATCTGGATTCTGAAAAAGGATTTGAATTCTTCCAGAAGTTCCTGAAGAGCGGCGGAATTCTTGAGGCTCTTGAAAAAGCCGGGATTCAGGAGGGCGATACGGTGCGGATGTACGGTCTTGCCTTCGAGTACTATAAATAGCAGGTGCGCTTTTGCGCAGGAGGATAAAAATGACAAGTAAACAGAGAGCATATTTAAAGAGTCTTGCCATGACAATGGACCCGGTGCTGCAGCTTGGAAAGGGCAGCGTTACCCCGGAAAATACCGCGTCTGTGGAAGAGGCTCTGGCCGCCAGAGAGCTGATCAAGATCAACGTCTTGCAGAACTGTCTGGATGATCCCCACGAAATGGCACAGGTTTTGGCAGAGCGGACACATTCCCAGGTGGTTCAGGTCATCGGGCGTAAGATCGTGCTTTACCGGGAAGGAAAAAAAGACAAAAAGAAGATCGAGCTTCCCAGGTAAAGGGGCGGCAATTGTGTTTGGAGAGGCATTTCATGGAAAACAGGCGAAGAAAAGTGGGAATTATGGGCGGAACCTTTGACCCCATTCATCTTGGACATTTGATCTTGGGGGAAAAGGCATACGAGCAGCTCGGTCTTGACAAGGTATGGTTTATGCCTTCCGGCAATCCGCCGCACAAGCAGAACCGGGATGGGCAGGCTACGGATGAGCAGAGGGTGGAAATGGTGAAACGTGCCATTTCCCCAAACCCTCATTTTGGCCTTTCTTTGATAGAAATGCATGAAGAAGGGTATACTTATACTTACCATACGCTGGAACAGCTGAGAGCAGAGCATCCGGATACGGACTATTATTTTATCATTGGGGCAGATTCCCTTTTTGATTTTGAAATGTGGAAAGAGCCTGCAAGGATCTGTCAGGCCTGCACGCTGGTCGTTGCCACCAGGAACCATACGTCTCTTGAGACGCTGGACAGAAAGATGCAGGAGCTTTCCCGGAAGTATTCCGGAAATTTTATCCGTCTTGACACCATGAATATCGATGTATCCAGCCGACTTCTCCGCCAATGGATCCAGGAGGGGAAAAGCCTCCGCTATTATGTTCCGGACGAGGTGATCGCCTACATCGGGGAGCAGAAAATTTACAGAAGAAAGAGAGACAAGGCCTATGGGACAGTATGATTTTGACAAAATGGCGAAAAAGCTTTCCAGATATCTGGATAAGGCTCGTTATAAACACACCATAGGGGTCATGCATACCAGTGTCTGTCTGGCGATGGCTCATGGGGCAGATATGGAGGCAGCGCAGCTTGCCGGGCTTCTTCACGACAGCGCCAAGTGCATTCCAAACAAAAAGAAGCTGAAGATTTGCAGGCAGCATAAAATCCCGGTAACACCTTTTGAGGAAAAACACCCGTTTCTTCTTCATTCCAAGCTGGGGGCATATCTTGCAAAGGAAAAATATGATGTGAAGGATGAGGCGGTTTTGGACGCCATCACCTATCACACGACAGGAAAGCCGGAAATGAGCCTTCTGGCAAAGATTACGTATATTGCGGACTATATCGAGCCTCTGCGGGATAAGGCGCCCAATCTGGCGGCTGTGCGAAAGCTTGCTTTTGCGGATCTGGACGAGTGCATGTATGTGATCCTGAAAGATACGCTTTGCTATCTCAATGCAAATCCGGCGGATATCGAGCCGCTGACATGGAAGGCTTACACATACTATGAGAAGCTTCACAATGCAAAGCAAAAAGAGATGAAAAGTACATAAAAAAGGAGGGAATCATAGATGACAAGAGAAAAAGAACTGGCAGTGCTTGCCTGTAAGGCTCTTGAGGACAAAAAGGGTAAGGATATCAAGGTGATTGATATTCACGAAGTGACAGTTCTGGCAGATTATTTTGTGATTGCAAGCGCATCCAATGCCAATCAGGTACAGGCCATGATGGATAATGTGGACGAGACTCTGGGACGCGCCGGCTTTGAGCCGAAGCAGATAGAAGGAAGCAGCAACTCCAACTGGGTTCTTATGGATTACGGCGATGTGATCGTTCATATTTTTGACGAGGAAAATCGTCTGTTTTATGATCTGGAAAGGATCTGGAGAGACGGAAAGATTCTGGACGCCGAGGCGTTTGTATCTGAAAAATAAAAAAGAGAAGCCGGCAAATCGTTTCTGGGGATTTGCCGGCACTGTTTTTGTGTGACAGAAAATTACAGAGTGTCCGGGAACCGCTTATCCCCGGTTCAGTTATAAAAACGCAGCACTCCGAATACCTTGCCCAGAATCTGTACGTTTCCGTGGAGGATAATGGGATCCATAGTGTCATTTTCGGGCTGAAGGCGGATATAGCCTTTTTCTTTGTAGAAGGTTTTGACTGTGGCGGAATCCTCCACAAGAGCCACCACGATATCTCCGTTGGAGGCGGTGGATTGCTGTCGTACCAGCACCTGGTCACCGTCAAAAATGCCGGCATTTACCATGCTTTCGCCCTTGACACGGAGGAGAAAGCTCTGCTCGTTTGGCATATATTCTGCCGGGAAGGGGAAGTAATTCTCTATGTTCTCCACCGCCAGAATGGGCTGCCCTGCAGCGACTGTGCCGATGAGGGGGACGTTTACCACTTCGCGGCGCACCAGATTAAAGTTATCGTCAATAATCTCGATGGCGCGGGGCTTGGTCGCATCGCGGCGGATGTAGCCGTTCTTCTCCAGGGCTTCCAGATGGGCATGGACAGAAGAGGTGGACTTCAGGTTGACTGCCTCGCAGATTTCGCGCACTGCAGGAGGGAATCCGCGGTTCAGGATCTCGTTTTTGATGTAATCCAGGATCTCCTGCTGTTTTTTGCTGATTTTGCCGTATGTCATGGGAAAATACCTCCGATATCGTTCTTTTGCATTATATGAATTATAACATAAGCACTTTATAAAAGCAAACGGATATTCGGAAAATACGTTCGATTTTTTACAACATGTTGTTTTCCCTTGTCATTGAACAGAGATAATGTTACAATATAATGTATTACAGATTTGAAACAAAGGAGAAACAACATTGTCTGGAAACAAAAAAGAATCTCCACAGAGACTTGCAAAGCTCATCAGGAACATACGAAGTATCATGGGGCTGAACATTGGAACCATTATGTTTGGCATCCTTTTTCTCTATATGATATTCAGCGCTGTTCTTTATCTGACCTCCAGTCATACGGAATCCTATCAGGTGACTTCCGGGCCTCTTTCCCGCAATGAAACATATACCGGTCTTGCCATCCGCGAGGAGAATGTAGTGCAGGCGGATTTAGGCGGGTATGTGACTTATTATGCCAGGGAGGGAAGCAAGATCAATGCAAACGGCGCGGTATTTGGACTGAGCAGCACCAAAACGCCGGAGGCCAATGTGCAGCTGAGTCAGGAAGAGCTCTCCGATATCCGCAGCGATATGCAGAGCTTTTCCAAGGTGTTTAATCCAAGCAAATTCAATAGCACGTACAGCTTTAAATACCAGCTGGAGGGAAACATCCTGCAATATGCGGGCGTAACGCAGGATGCGGACGGAGCAGACGAAGAGGGAGCGGCGCAGGAAGTGGTCACCTTTGGAAACCAGACCATCAGCAAGGCCGCTTCGGATGGAATCATCCTGTACTCCAAGGACGGCTACGAGGGAAAGACGCTGGAAACTGTGACAAAAGAAGATTTTGACCAGAACGCTTACCATGAGACGGACTTAAAAACGGCAGAGCCGATCAGCGCCGGAGACGATGTCTATACCATAATCACAGATGAACGCTGGAGCCTTTTGATCCCGCTGAGTGAAAAACAGGCGGTCAAGCTTGCGGACCGCTCTGCGATCCGTGTCAAATTTCTGAAAGACGATATGACACAGACCGGCGATTTCTCCATTGTTGAAATCGAGGGGGACAAATACGGAAAGATTGATTTCAATAAGGGACTTGTGCGCTATGCAACAGACCGTTTTTTGGAGATAGAGCTGGTTACCAACACGGTGTCCGGGCTGAAAATCCCTTTAAGCTCTATTGTGACGAAGGAATTTTATACCATTCCGTCTTCTTTTTCTACAGTCAATGAGGACAGTCAGCAGGAGGGATTTCTGGTTGAGGAGACCAACCGCGAAGGCGAGAGAGTCACTACCTTTCAGACAACGCCTATTTATGCCAGCGTGGAGCAGCCAAATTCCGGAACACAGGAGGAGGCAGAGGTTTCCTACACCTATTACGTGGAAAAGAGCGCTTTTGAAGAGGGCGATGTCATATTGGACCCTAATGGCTCCGGCAAATATGTGATCGGAGACACCGCGATCCTCGAGGGCGTTTACTGTATCAATCAGGGATATGCGGTATTTAAGCGCATTGAGATCCTGGATCAGAATGAGGAATATGCCATTGTGAAAAAAGGGACAGCCTATGGTCTTTCCAGGTATGACCACATTGTGAAAAATGCAGAGGATGTAAAGGAAGAAGATATTTTATATTGATAACAGGAGGCAGATATGCTTTGTGAAAATTTGAGACAGGTACAGAAAAATATTGAGAAAGCCTGCGCCGAAAGCGGGAGGAATCCTTCGGAAGTTACCTTGATCGCGGTGAGCAAGACCAAGCCGATAGAGCTTCTTATGGAAGCCTATGAGGCAGGTGCCAGGGTATTTGGCGAAAACAAGGTGCAGGAGATTCTGGACAAATATGATAAGATGCCTTCCGATGTAAAATGGCATATGATCGGGCATCTCCAGCGCAACAAAGTGAAATACATTGTTGACAAGGTTGAAATGATCCATTCCGTGGATTCTTTGCGTCTGGCGGAGACAATTGAGCAGGAAGCTGCCAAAAAGAATGTTGTTATGAAAATCCTCCTGGAGGTGAATGTGGCAGAGGAGGAAACAAAATTCGGGCTTCGCATGGAAGAGGTGCTTCCGCTTCTGGAGGAGATTGCCCGGTATCCCCATCTGCAGGTTATGGGGCTTATGACGATCGCTCCCTACGTGGAGGATCCCGAGGATAATCGCGAAATTTTCCGCAAATTAAAAAAATTAAGTGTTGACATTGCAAAGAAAAACATTAATAATATTACTATGAATGTCCTCAGCATGGGAATGACGGGTGATTATACGGTTGCCGTGCAGGAGGGCGCCACCATGGTGCGTGTGGGAACAGGCATTTTTGGTGAGCGCACATATTTAACACAAGGTTAAAAGATTGGAGAGCAATATGAACGTTTTAGATAAGTTTCTGGATGCAATTAAGCTGAATGACGATTACGACGATGAATTTCTGGATGAGGATCTGATGGATGAGGAAGAGGACTTCCTGGATGAAGAAGTGGAAGAAAAGCCAAAGAAGAAGTTTTTTGAAAAGTTCGGCAAGAAGAAAGCGTCTGAAGATGATTTTGACGATTTTGAGGAGTTTGATGAGGAACCGGAAAAGGTTGTTGAAAAGGTTTCTTCCAAGACTGCAGCAGCCAAGGCTCCGGCCAAGCAGGAGAAGGCAGCTGCACGTACCTCTGGAAAGATAACTCCCATGCGCGCCAGCCGAAAAGGAAGTATGCAGACGATGAATATGGAGGTTTGCGTCATCAAACCGGCTTCCATGGAAGATACCAGAGAGATTGCCGACACATTGGTGGACAATTCCACAGTCATTCTGAATCTGGAAGGCATTGATGTTGAGCTTGCCCAGAGAATTATCGACTTTACCTCAGGCGCATGCTACTCCCTGGGAGGAAGCCTGCAGAAGGTATCCAGCTATATTTTTGTTCTTGGACCCTACAATGTTGATATTACCGGTGATCTGCAGAATATTCTGGGCGGTTCGGTTCCCTCTGTACGCGCAGGATACTAAAGCATAGAGAACACATAGTCAAGTAAGAGAATAATGGAAAAAGAAGAATTTTTTCTTAAGAGAATCCGCGAACTGGCCAATATCGCTTATCAGAGAGATATTGTGACTTTTACGGATTTTCTTAATTTAAACGAACAAAATATTTTGAATACACAGAACAGAAAGGGCCTCGGCGTTTGTGTCGGCACTTTTGGCGGATGGGAGGCGGCTGAGCGTCAGATGGCGGCCTTTTATCCCCAGGGGCTTTCCTTTTCCTGGGAGTACCCCATTGCCTGTCTTCATATCCGCCCGAAAAATCCAAGATTCGGGGAGAGTCTTACCCACAGAGATTACCTTGGGGCGATTTTGAACCTTGGCGTGGACAGGAGCGTTGTCGGAGATATTCTCATACGGGAAAAAGAAGCCTGGCTCTTCTGTAAAAGCTCCATGACAGAATTTTTTATGGAGAATTTAAGCCGCATCCGTCATACGGAGACCGAGCTTGACGAAGTTTCGGATCCAGGAGAGCTTCCCGGTCCGTCGTTGGAAGCCGTGAACGGCACCTGCTCTTCGGTGCGTCTGGATAGCCTGATTGCCCTTGCGTTTCGGGAATCCAGGAGCAGCATGGTTTCCTACATCGAAAAAGGCTTTGTCTTCGTAAACGGCCGTCTGGTGACCTCCAACGGATTTGACCCGAAGCCGGGCGATATTATTTCTGTGCGGGGCAAGGGCAGATTTGTGTTTGACGGTGTTTCCGGCCAGACAAAAAAAGGACGTTTAAGCGTCTGTATAAAAAAGTATGTATGATGACAACACTAAGAGATGACGGACAGGAGCAGATTATGACACAGGAAAAATTATTGGTAAAACGGGACGGAGATTTTCATTATCCTATTTGTTTTGAGCAGAGCTTTGACGCGCTTTCTGATGTGCTCAGGGAAGAGGGGCTTGAGGGCAGGAAGCTTTGTATTGTGACAGACACGAATGTGGCGCCGCTGTATCTGGAGACCGTAAAAAAAGCGCTTGCGGAGACTTCCCAAGAGATTTCCGAATTTGTTTTTCCGGCAGGGGAGGCAAGCAAAAACCTTCAGACAGCAGAGCGCCTTTATAAGACGCTGATTGAAAATGAGCTTGACCGAAAGAGCCTTCTGGTTGCCCTTGGAGGCGGCGTGGTGGGAGATCTGACGGGCTTTGCGGCAGCCACCTATCTTCGGGGAATTGATTTTGTGCAGGTGCCGACGACGCTTTTGGCACAGGTGGACAGCAGTGTGGGCGGCAAAACCGGCGTGGATTTTCTGTGCTACAAAAATATGGTGGGAGCATTTCATCAGCCCCGCTTGGTATATATGAATCTTTCTGCGCTTGCCACGCTTCCGGCAAAGGAATTTTCCTGTGGGATGGGAGAAATTCTGAAAACCGGTCTTATCTGCGACAAGGAGTTTTTCGAGTTTGTGAGCAGCCATGCAGAGCAGATCCGAAATCTTGACCTGGAGGCGGTTTCCGGCATGGTGCGCCGCTGCTGCGAGATCAAGGCGGGCGTTGTGGAACGCGACCCCAAAGAGCAGGGGGAGCGGGCGCTTCTGAATTTGGGACATACGGTGGGACACGCCATAGAGAAGCTGAAGGGCTTTTCCATGCTCCATGGCCAGTGTGTGGCCGTAGGCCTGGTAGCAGCAGCAAAGCTGTCCATGGACAGAGGTCTTCTCACGAAGGAGGAGACCGAAAAAATCAAAAAAGCCTGTCTTTCTTATGACCTTCCCATTGGGGTTGACGGGCTTTTGGCAGAAGAAATCCTGGCTGCCACAAAAAAAGACAAAAAAATGTCCCAGGGTCATATCCGTTTTATTCTCATGGACGGGATTGGCAGAAGCTTTATGGACGACACTGTGACGGACGAAGAGCTTCTTTCGTGTATACAGGAGACGATTTATGAATGATCAAAAAAAGAGTTTTGCATACAAAGCATGGCTGTGTTTTTTCGCAGGCGTGCTTTTGCTCACAGGTTTTGACCAGTACACAAAGTATCTGGCCAAGCTGCATCTCAAAGGGGAGCCGGCAATTCCTCTCATAAAAAATATTCTGGAGCTGAAATATTTGTATCCTGAGAACCGCGGAATTGCATTCGGTCTGTTTCAGGGATATGTTCCGGTGTTTGTGGCGCTGAGTCTTGTGTTTTTTGCCGTGATCCTGTATGTGCTGGTGCGCATTCCAAAGACGCGCCGCTATCTGCCCCTGGACGCAACCTTGTGCCTGATGTTCTCCGGTGCGCTTGGGAATTTTATTGACCGGACATTCCGAGGATATGTCATCGATTTTATTTATATTCCGATCATTGATTTTCCGGTATTTAATCTGGCAGATGTGTATGTTGTGGTGAGCGGCTTCCTTCTGGTGCTGCTGGTCGGCTTTCGATATCAGGAAGAGGAATTGGAAGGTATATTATGGAAAAAATAGAATATCTTATCGGAGAGACGGAGGCAGGCAGCCGTATTGATTCCTGTCTTTCGGAAAAAAATCAGAAGCTGTCCCGCTCCTATGTACAGAAGCTTCTGAAAGAATCCAAGATCCTGGCAAACAACAAAGCCATCAAGGCCAGCTACAAGGTACAGGAGGGAGACCGGATCCAGCTGATCCAGCCGGAACCGGAGAGCCTTGACATTCTGCCGGAAAATATTCCTCTGGACATTCTTTATGAGGATGAGGATGTGCTTGTAGTCAACAAGCCGAAGGGCATGGTCGTGCACCCGGCGGCCGGCCATACCACAGGCACCCTTGTGAATGCAGTTCTGTACCATTGTCAGGGGAACCTGTCCGGCATTAACGGCGTTATGCGTCCGGGAATTGTGCACCGCATTGACAAGGATACCACCGGAGCGCTTCTTGTATGCAAAAATGACAATGCGCATCGGATCCTGGCGCAGCAGCTGAAAGAGCATTCCATAAAACGGCGGTACCGCGCCGTGGTATCCGGAGGCTTTTCAGAAGAAGAGGGCACGGTGGAAGGCCCGATCGGCCGACATCCCATAGACAGGAAGAAGATGGCTGTCAATTACAAAAACGGCAAGGAGGCAGTGACCCACTATCAGGTGCTGGAACAGCTGAAAAATGCTTCTTATGTGGAATGCCGTCTGGAAACCGGACGTACGCATCAGATTCGCGTACATATGGCAAGCATCGGACATCCGCTTCTGGGAGATGAGGTCTACGGCTCTGGAAAAAATCCGTATCATCTTCAGGGACAGGCGCTTCACGCCATGGTGCTCGGCTTTGTACATCCGTCTACGGGCAGGTATATGGAATTTACGGCTCCTTTGCCAGAATATTTTTGTGAATTATTGAATAAATTACGAAAATAAATTGCAATTTTTCTGCGATAACAGTATAATGTGAATATAATAATTGTGATTTTGCTGAAGGGAGTGACGGTTATGAATACCACGAATTCTGTAATTACGATTGGACGTGAGTATGGGAGCGCCGGCCGACAGATTGGCCAGGAGGTCGCCAAGTATTTTGGTATCAAATGTTATGACAAGGAGCTGTTGGAGCATGCGGCCAGCAACAGCGGCATCTGCAAAGAGCTTTTTGAGAATCATGACGAGAAGCCGACCAACAGCTTTTTGTATTCACTTGTGATGGATACGTATTCCTTTGGATATTCCTCCGCAGGTTTTACAGACATGCCCATGAACCATAAGGTTTTTCTGGCGCAGTTTGATGCCATCAAGAAATTGGCGGCAGAAGGTCCCTGTGTCATGGTAGGGCGCTGTGCTGACTATGCGCTTGCGGATTCCAAAAACTGCTTCAGCGTGTTCATTCATGCGAATCTGGACTGGAGAATCAACCGGATTGCACAGAAATACGGAAAGAGCCAGAAAGAGGCCAAGGATGTGATCAACAAAACGGACAAGAGCCGTTCCAGCTATTATAATTACTACACCAACAAGAAATGGGGCTCCGCTACCGGCTACAGCCTGTGCGTGGACAGCAGCAAGCTGGGCATAGAGGGGGCAGCCCAGGTTATCATTGAATCGGTTAAGATATTTGACAGTGTGAAAAAGTAAAGAGATTGCTGTAAAGACAGCTCCGTTGGATTTGCCGCTTGATTTCCCGGCAGAGAGTATTGCGAAGCACCGACTCTCTGTGGGAAACACCGGCAATGGTACCGACGGAGCGTTTTTTATGCAGCAAGCAGCCCTATTTGCGTTCCCAGCCCTTGAGGCCGCCGTTTAAAATGGCGGTAAACATCCGCTCACGTACGCCGGGATGCTCCTGATTCAGCTGGCGGAGCAGATTTTTGGCGTATTCCCGCTTGGTGTTTCCATCCGCAGGGCATCTGTTTCGCACCACAGGAAGCTCATATTTGTGCTGAAACCCTATGACATCGGCCTCCTCCATATAGATCATGGGCCGGATCAGGGTGATATCCATGCGGTCCCAATAAGTGACAGGAGAGAAGGTGTGGAATCTCCCTTCAAAAATCAGGGACATCAGCATCGTCTCCACAGCATCATCCTTGTGGTGCGCATAAGCGACCTTGTTGCAGCCAAGCTCCTTTGCCACCTGATTCAGGGCTCCTTTTCGCATTTTGGCGCAGAGAGAACAGGGATTGCCTTCCTTTCTGTCCTGAAAAATGATCTTGTAGATCTCTGTGGGAATGGGGGTGTAGTGCACGCCCAGCTCATCGCAGAGCTTTTGGATGGGCTCCATGGATACGCCTTCAAATCCCAGGTCTACAGTGACGGCTTCCAGGGTGAAGGGGTGCGGGTAGAAGCGGGACAGGCCATGCAGGGCATACAAAAGAGTAAGGCTGTCTTTTCCGCCGGATACGCCTACCGCAATCTTGTCGCCGTCAGAGATCATTCCGAAGTCGTCAATGGCCTTTCTTGTCACACTCATAAGCTGCTGTAATTTCATATACGCTACCTCATTGTTATTCATAGCTTCTGTTATTTAAAATACAGTTTATTATAACCGCTTTTTCTTTTTTGCGCAACCATGGTATTGTTTTTGCAAAAAGAAAGAAAGCATGCTATAATAGGAGCACTGAATAAATTTATGTGACTGGAGGGTATTATGAAATATCGTTGGGACAATCGTTATCTTCACTGGGGAGTAACAGCATTTCTGGTCATTGCAGCCAGTATGCTGTTTTACTATGGGATTTTCCATATGGGATCTCTGCTTAACGGAATCCGCTCAATGGGAAGAATCCTGGCTCCGATCATTTACGGTGTGGCCATTGCCTATATTCTCAGCTCTGTCGTGGATTTTTTAGAAAAATCGCTGATTTTTCCTTTGTTTGAAAAGAACAATGTCACACTGCAGAAGCGGGGAAAACGGGTGGTCCGCTGGATCTGTGTATTGTTTTCTCTGATCCTGCTGTGCGTGATCATTTACACGTTAGTTATGATGATCCTGCCAGAGCTGCTTCGAAGTATCACAAATCTGATCAACAGCTTCCCCATGTATGTCAAGGTTGTGGAGAACTGGATGAATTCTTTTACAGAGCAGGACGGCAGTCTGGATGGAGAGACGATGGCTCTTCTGAACCAGGGCTCCATGCAGCTGCAGGAATACCTTACCAACAATATTCTGCCGCAGATACAGGAGATGCTGAAAAATATATCCGCCGGTGTTTTTGACGTGGTAAACTTTGTTAAAGACTTCCTCATCGGCGCCATTGTCTCTATTTATGTGCTTGCGGACAAAGAGCGCTTTGTGGCAAAGAGCAAAATGATCGTCTACGCGATCATGCCCCAGAGCCGCGCCAACACCGTGATACACGCCATGCGCTTTACCCATCACACCTTCGGCGGATTTATCAGCGGAAAACTTTTGGATTCCGCCATTATCGGCGTTCTGTGCTACATTGGAATGAGCCTCCTCAATATGCCGTACACGGTACTGATCAGTGTGATCGTAGGTGTTACCAATGTAATTCCCTTTTTTGGTCCCTACCTGGGAGCGATACCCAGCGCCTTTTTGATCCTCTTGGTAGACCCGCTGCAGTGTTTCTATTTTGCACTTTTTATCCTGGTGCTCCAGCAGTTTGACGGGAACATCCTGGGACCGAAGATCCTGGGGGATTCCACAGGTCTTTCCAGCTTTATGGTAATTGTGTCCATTATGGTGGGAGGCGGTTTATTCGGCGTTCCCGGTATGCTTGTGGGCGTTCCCATCTGCGCGGTGATCTATGCGGCTGTCTGGAACGTCATTCAGAAATCCCTCCGCAAAAAAGAGATGCCGCAGGAGGAAGAGCAGTACGTCAATATTGACTGTGTGGAACTGGATACGAAAGAAATCCTTCCCTTCCCGGAAAAGGTTCGGAAGACGGACAAAGAACAGCAGGAGAAGCGGGAGAAGAGCATATTTACAAAAGTATTTATGGGTATCTGGAAAAACGTGGAGCGGGTTCTCCTGGCCATATGGGAATTTATCTGCACCTGGAGTAAAAAGCTGGTGAAAAAGATCAGGGAGTTCCTGGCAAGCAAACGTAATAAATAAAGGATAAAAAAGTCAAATTGTCAGACAATTTTTTGATTGATTATAGGAGAGTACAGAATGAGACTTGTGGTACAGCGTGTGAATCACGCCAGCGTAGCTGTTGAGGGAGAGATTGTAGGAAGCATCAAAAAAGGCTTTCTGGTGCTTGTGGGCGTGGGCAAAAACGACACCAGGGAAATTGCGGACAAATATTTGAAAAAGCTTTTGGGACTTCGGATTTTTGAGGACAGCCAGGGAAAAACAAACCTTTCCCTGGCAGACATCGGAGGAGAATTGCTTCTTGTTTCGCAGTTTACTCTGTATGCCAACTGTAAAAAAGGAAACAGACCAAGCTTTATAGAAGCCGGTGAGCCGAATCTTGCAGAAAATCTGTATGAATACATGATTGCAGAGGCAAGGAAAGCCGTTCCGGTTGTGGAGCACGGCGTATTCGGCGCCGACATGAAAGTAAGCCTGGAAAATGACGGGCCCTTTACCGTGATCCTCGATGAGAGTATCCTGTAAGGAGCCTTGTCGCTCCCTTCTATATCTATACGACAAACCCGAGTTTTTCATATAGATCGTATGGGAAAGGCTGCTTCTGCAGTGTTTTGCGTAAATATTTTATTTATATCTTTATATCAAGGAGCTTTATTTGTATGGAGCACAAACAGACTTATCATGAACATACGGACATTGAAAACACACTGAGACTTCGCCAGGTTCTTGCCACCTTGCCGCCTTTCTGCAGGGATTATTTCCGTGCCATTGACGCGACTACCACCACAAAAACAAGGATTTCCTATGCTTATGATATCCGCATCTTTTTTCAGTTCCTTCTGGAAACCAACCCTGCTTTTAAGGACTGCTCCATGAAGGATTTCACAGTGGATATTCTGGATCAGGTAAAGGCGCTTGACATTGAGGAATATCAGGAATATCTGAAGGTTTATCATAACCATAACGGAGACAAAATGGAAACCAACGGGGAACGCGGCCTGAAACGCAAAATTTCTGCGCTCAGAAGCTTTTACGCCTATTACTATAAAAGAGAAATGATCGAGACAAATCCGGCCGTACTTGTGGATGTGCCGAAGATCCACGAAAAAAGCATCATTCGTCTTGACACGGATGAGGTCGTGCTTCTTCTGGAGCATATTGAACATGCGGGGGATACTCTGACAGGTCAGAAACGTGCTTATTGGGAAAAAACAAAGGAACGCGACCTGGCGATCGTGACCCTGCTTTTGGGAACCGGAATCCGTGTTTCCGAGTGCGTAGGACTTGACATTGAAGACGTGGATTTCAAAAATAACGGAATTAAAGTCATGCGAAAAGGCGGGAATGAAATGGTTGTCTACTTCGGCCCTGAGGTGGAAAAAGCTTTGAAGAGCTATCTTGAGGTCAGAGAAAACATCGTGCCCCTCTCCGGACATGAGCATGCACTCTTCTACTCTTCTCAGAAAAAACGGATAGGCGTTCAGGCGATCGAGAACCTTGTAAAAAAATATTCCCGCGAGATCACAACGACCAAGAAAATCACGCCTCACAAGCTGCGCAGCACCTACGGTACGGCGCTTTACCAGGAAACCGGCGATATTTACCTTGTGGCGGATGTTCTGGGACACAGGGATGTAAATACGACCAAAAAGCATTACGCAGCCCTGGATGATGCAAGACGGCGTCAGGCAGCAAAGGCGGTAAAATTAAGGGAGGACTGATATCCTCCCTTTTTGACTCTCGAACCGGTTATTTTTGTCTGTTTTCTAAATCGTTCCACATCTCTGCCACCGTTTTTTGTGTGAGTGGGTGACGTTTCCAGGGAGCAATCTGTGCCATAGGAATCAGGACAAAATCTCTCAGGCACATCTCAACATGGGGAATATGAAGATCCGGTGTATCCAGGACAAGGTCGTCATACAAAAGGATGTCCAAGTCCAGGGTTCTTGGCCCCCAGTGAATCTCTCTTACCCGGTTCGCCTCCTGTTCGATTTCGTGAAGTGCACAAAGTAATTCCTCCGGGGCAAGCATGGTGCGAAGTTCAAGAGCCCCGTTTAAAAAATCATCCTGCTCTACTCCGCCATATGGGGCTGTTACCAAATAGTCAGAGACATTTTTCACCTGACAGTCTTTCCGCTCAGCCAACCGCTTTACTGCCAAATCCAGATAAGCTTTTTTATCACCCATATTAGAGCCTAACGCAATATATGCCGTATGCCATCCTCTTGTGATCTTAACAGAAACGGTTTTCAGAGGAAGACCGATAGGTGCCCAGGGTTTTTCAATGGTAAGGTTGATGGAATCCAACAGAGGAAATTCCAGAAGAAGCGCCTGAGACAAATTTTCGGCAGCGCATTCCAGCAATTTCCAGGTATGTTCTGTCATATATTTTTGAATGAAAAGGCTGACTGCTCCGTAATTTATGGAATATTCCAGGTTATCTGTGATACCGGCCTTTCTGGTATTTGTATAGAGGACTGCAGAAATCACAAACTTCTGTCCAAGCGCATTTTCTTCCGGATAAACGCCGTGGTTGGCAAAAACTTCCAGCTTGTCAATCGTAATCTGATCCATGGTTATCTCCTTAAAATTGCTTCTGTCATCTGAATGGCGCGTTTATTTTCTTTGATATCATGCACACGTACAAAGGCGCAGCCTTTCAAGACACCGAGTACTGTTGTGACAAGAGTTCCTTCTACGCGCTGGTCGGCAGGAAGATCGAGCGTCAGTCCAATCACGGATTTTCGGGAAGTGCCGAGAAGGATTGGGTAGTTTAAAGCGTGGAGAACATCAACATGGTGTATGATCTCCAGATTCATTTCATAATCCTTTCCAAAGCCGACTCCCGGATCCAGAATGATCTTGTCATCTGCCACTCCGGCTTCTTTTGCAATGCACACACATTCTTCCATGTCTGTTACAACATCCCGGAGGAAGTTTTCATAAACCGGTTCCTGCCGGTTATGCATCAGACAGCAGGCAGCGCCATACTGTGCCGTCAGTTTTGCAACATTCTTGTCGTATTTGAATCCCCAGATATCGTTTACCAGGTCTGCCCCTGCTTTTAAAGCGGCTTCTGTCACAGCTCCTTTATAGGTATCGATGGAGACGGGAACATCAAAACGGGATTTTATGGCTTCGATCACCGGCGCTACCCGGGAAATCTCTTCCTGAGCCGTGATCACCGTATGTCCGGGACGGGTGGATTCCCCTCCGACATCCACAATATCCGCACCTTCTTTTATCATTTCCTCCGCATGATAAAGAGCAGCATCCATATGATCATATTTTCCGCCGTCCGAAAAAGAATCGGGAGTTACATTAAGAATTCCCATAATATATGTTTTGTTGTTTATATCAAACTCTTTTTTTCCGATTTTCATATCGTATCTCCTTTGTCTGCATGATCAATATTCTATCCAAAGATTCTTTTTTTCTTCCGGCCAGTTGCAGTCCGCTTTTGCAGGGCAGGAAAAGCACAGCCGGGATTTTTTATCTGCCTGATACAGATAGGAAGCTAACCGGGAATCCTGATTTTCGTGGTTTTTGCTACGGTGATGCAGAATAGCTTTTTTAACTTCAAGGATTTCCTCCGGAGCAAAACCGCATTCCTGCATGATTTTTTCAGCTGCCTCTGCGCCGGCTGCTTCATGAGGCGTTCCACTTTGGAGTTGCTCGAATCTTCCCAGGTCATGAAGAAGAGCTGCCGCATAGATGATATCTTTTTTCACGGGGGCACCGTCTTCCAGATTATAAATATACATCAGCCTTGCAGTATCCAGAAAATGTTCCATGGTATGGCGGCAAAAAATCCGTCCCTTCTCCGCCTGTTGAAGATTCTGAACTAATTCCTGAAAAAAAGGATGCATTTGTATCTGTCGTATTCTGTCCATAAATTTTTACTTCACCATCTGAAAGAACATCTGCTGCAGGGAAAAATCTTCCGCAAACAGGCCTCTCACTATCGTTGTCACTGTCTTGCTTCCAGGTTTCTGTACTCCTCGCATGGTCATGCACATATGCTCTGCCTCGATCATGACCATAACCCCTTTGGGCTTCAGATACTGTTCCAGTGCGTCTGCAATCTGTGCTGTCATGTTTTCCTGAATTTGCGGCCTTCTTGCAAACACCTCTACGGTACGGGCCAGCTTACTTAAACCTGCTACCTTATGGTCCGGAATGTAAGCTACATGGGCTTTTCCATAAAATGGGAGTAAATGGTGTTCGCAGACAGAATAAAAAGTAATATCCTTTTCGATCACCATATTGTTGTTTGTTGCCTGGAATTGTTTGTTCAGATGAGTTTCGGGAGTTTCCAGAAGCCCTCCGTAAATTTGCTCGCACATGCGTGCAATACGGTCGGGAGTTTCCAGAAGTCCCTCTCGGTGAATATCTTCGCCGATGCCCTCCAGCATCAGACGAACCCCTTCTTTGATTTTTTCATGATCCATCATACCCTGCTACCTCCTTGCCTTTATTTCGGGATGCGGGTATTTTGGTACAGACAAAATGATGCAGAAAAATGCAAGATTCAGGTACACAAAAAACATCCCGATGTGAATGAGCATCTGGAATAAATAATAATTCTAATATCCCTTCACAATCGAGATGTTTGTCATCTGTATGTTGCAACGGGTGCGGAATTCATATCGTAAGACGAGCTTTTCGTTTCTGTGGCAACTCCCCATCCACTGAACACTTGACGCATGAAATCCTATTTTGCATATTATTTATCTGCAAACAGTATACTACTGAAATGTACAGATTTCAACAGAATTTGCTGATTATCTGCTAAAACAGAAAACCGGGAGACATTCACAGTCTCCCGGTCAAAATTTTGTTCTTATGTAATTCTACAGTGCAACACTGATTTTATCCTGGAATGCTGCAGGAACATCTTCCTTATCCAGGGACATGCTGATCACAAAAGTAATACCATATGATTCGCCGATAGCTACCAGCTGCTCCAGAGTGCTGGTTACATCCTGACCTTCCAGCTTCGCTGTTGTCAAAAAGCTGTCAAGATAAATCTGTTCCAGATCATTATCCTGAGAAATGATACCGCAGATAAATCCTACAAATTCATCGCCGTTTTTAATGGGAAAACCGGAGACATCAATGAGACGTACTTTGTTGTTAAGTTCATACATATGTTTGGCGCTTTTGTCCAGATAGACAATGCTGCCGTTCGCTTCTTTGATGGCACCGTTTACCCTGTCTAAAAGTACTTTTGTTTTGCCTTTGCCCTTCTTACCTACAATCAGTTCAACCATGCTGTTTCCTCCTTAGACACATATGATATTCATTTTGAACAAAAACTTTGTTTAATATGTTTCAATTATAGTGCATTTTTTCGAAAAGTTCAATGCTTATTTGTGAAAATTCTAAGTTTTTTCAATGAATATTTTTAGCTGTTGATGTTCTGCAGAAGAGAATTCATCTGCTGGTACAGCTCCGGCTTGGACTGTGCGCCCATGACAATGGAAACAAAGGGCTTTCCGTAGCTGTTCTGGCTCAAAATAGCCAGGCAGTTTCCGGCGGTACTTGTGGTACCCGTTTTTCCGCCAAGGACCGTAACATCTTTGGGGGCATGGGACTCTCCGGTCAGATACTGGTCTGTTGCCTCCAGGATCGTATTGACCGTCGTGCCGTCCGCATGCTGGTATGTCAGAGTGTAGGAAGGCATCTGGGTGATCTCTGTAAATTCCGGATAATTCAAGGCTTCCTTCAGCATGAGATAAATATCATAGGGCGTTGTGTAGTGCTCTTCGTTCTGCAGTCCGTGCGGATTGGTAAAATGCGTGCCGGTGCATCCAAGCTGGGCTGCATAGGAATTCATAAGATTTACAAACTCTGTCTCCGAACCACTGATATGTGTGGCGATGGCAGAGGCCGCGTCATTTCCCGAAAAAACCAAAAGCCCATGCAGCAGCTCATTCATGGTAACCCTATCTCCTGCTACAAATCCACAGACCTGGGAACCGGCTTCCAGGGTGACATTCTCCTGTGTGATCGTGACGATGTCATCCATATTTCCATATTTCAGTGCCAGCATGGCGGTCATGATTTTGGTAATGCTGGCCGGATATACCCGCTGATACGCGCCCTTGGAAAACATTACAGACTGATTATCGATGTCAAGGAGAAGCCCCTCCTGCTCTGCGCCCAGCGTGACGCCGTCAAGGGGAACGTCTCCGGAGACTACGCAGAGATTCGCGGCAAAGGACTCTGCCCGGATGGTATTTACCGCAGCGGTGTGGCTGGGAAATTCTCTTGCAGCAGAATACGGCTGCAGAGGATTTGCGATAGTACCTCCGCGAAGGGTATAGATGATAAAAAAGCCTCCCGCACAAATCAGACAGAAAACCAGCACAAGTGCGGAGGTCAGAAGAACTCTTCTGGCGCGTCCCGGTTTCTTTGGAAGGCTCTCATATCGCCTGCTGGCGGTTGTGGATCTTGAAGTTTTCATAGATATTCCTCTCTCTGAAAGATTTCATCTTTTTCGTAAATACTTTTGGTTTTTAATTCCTTGTCATAGGCCCGCCCCTGAAGTCCTACATTCAATACAACACCCATACCGATATAGAGACTGAGCAGAGAGCTTAAGCCGTAGCTGATAAAAGGAAGCGGGGTTCCGGTATTGGGGCCGATTCCTGTGGCAACGGCAATATTGATCGTACTCTGTATCGCGATCAGTCCGCCCATACTGCAGCAGATGATTTTCCCGGCACAGTCTTTTGCCCGCAGTCCCATACGGATGCATTCGGCGGAAATGCAGAATAAGGCTATGATAATTCCCGCGCAGCCAATAAAGCCGAACTCCTCTCCTGCCACTGCAAAAATAAAGTCCGTCTGGTTTTCAGACACAAAGTTTCCGTCATTGACAGAGGATACGTCTTCCTCCTTGCTGAAGCGCTTTCCCACCAGCTCGCCTGAAGCGATGGCGGTTTTGGAGTTGTTCTGCTGTTCATTGTTGTCGTGGTATTCGTCGTTTTCCGGGTAGAGGAAAGACATGATACGCGTTCTCTGATAATCGCGGATCAGCTTCTGGTCCGGCTGTACCACGATGGCCAGAAAAATGATCAGGAGGGGAACGGCGATGAGAATGGCGCCCCCTATGATCTTATAGCTCAGGCCGGCAATGTAGATGAGCATGCAGAACATGACGATGATAGTAATGGTATTTTTCATGTCCGGCTGACTTAAGATCAGAACCAGAGGAATCGCCAGAAGGACCGCGGCCTTCGCAAGGGTCCTGAAGGTGTTCAGATCCTCCTCATGATCCATGAAAAACTTTGCAAAAAATAAAATAATAACAATTTTTGCAAGCTCTGTTGGCTGGAACTGAAAAAAGCCCAGATCCAGCCAGCGGGTAGCGCCCTTTGCAGAGCTTCCCATGAGGATTACCAGAAGCAGAAGGAGCAGATTACCGGCATACATGATCCACTGAAAATTCAGTATCCAGGAATAATCTATGAGGGACAGGATCAGCATGATGACAAACCCTGCCACAACCCCCATGATCTGCTTGGTATAGAGATCCGATCTGGCGATGCCCACAAGCTGTGTGCCGAAAAAGCTGGTAAATGCCAGAAGAAGAACCAGTCTGAAATTATAAAATCGAAGTTTATATTGCTTAAGCATGGATATTCATCATTCCTTTATCTTTCGAACCGGGATGGTAGCATAAAGTGCTACCGGTTCCTGGGATATCCGGAGAACAACTCCGTCTTCGTCAATGGTCACGTATTTTTTTACGCTATGTATCAAATCATTGCGCAGCATTTTCATCATTTGCGGAGAACATTCCATACGCTCGGAGACCAGAAGAAGCTTCATTCGCTCTCTGGCATACCGGGCGGAACGTTTTCTGAGAAACATGGATTTCATCAGAAGCCCTCCTTTCTGTGAAGATCGTTATTTTTTGAAGATGCGTCCAAGACGCCCAAACATCCCTCTTTTTTTGCGGATGTCAGGAAAGGGAACCTCCTCTCCCATAAGCCGCCGGCAGATGCTGCGGTACTCTTCCTCCGCAATGGAGTTTTTGCCGGAAAGAGGTTCTCCCTGATTGGCAGCCACGACGATCTGTTCATCGTCCAGAATAGTTCCGAGAAGGTCTACTGCGAGAATTTCCAGAACATCTTCCACAGACATCATATCGCCGCGGGCGATCATATCCGGACGCAGGCGGTTTACAATAAGCCGGATATCCCGGATCTCATTGGCTTCCAGAAGCCCGATGATTCTGTCCGCGTCGCGGATGGCAGAAACCTCCGGCGTGGTAACGACAATGGCTCTGTCGGCTCCGGCAATGGCGTTCTTGAAGCCCTGCTCAATGCCTGCCGGACAGTCCAGAAGAATATAGTCAAATTCTTCGCGCAGATCTTCTGTCAGCTTGATCATCTGTTCCGGTGTCACTGCAGATTTGTCCTTGGTCTGCGCGGAAGGGAGCAGATAAAGCTCAGGGTGGCGCTTGTCCCGGATAAGCGCCTGCTTGAGACGGCAGTTTCCGTTTATGACATCTACAAGGTTATAGACAATGCGGTTTTCAAGCCCCAATACAACATCCAGATTGCGAAGGCCGATATCGGTGTCCACAACAGCCACTTTTTTTCCGAGGCCGGCAAGACCTGTTCCGATGTTGGCAACGGTTGTGGTTTTGCCCACACCGCCCTTTCCGGATGTTATCACAATGACTTCACTCATGTTTTTTGTTCCTCCCAAACAATTCTTCCATAATCCTGGTATTCTCTGAAGTGCTTTTAGTCGTTTGAGGTATTGCTGGTATCGCTGGAAGCGTGTCCGGTCAAAATAGACTCTTCCTCTGCAAGGCCAAACATGTATTTGAAAATATCATTGGCTGCCAGACATGCGTTACCGGAAGAATACCCGTTGGCAATACGCACGGCAATGGCGTACTGCGGGTCGGAAGCCGGCGCGTAGCCGACAAAATTTCCGTGGTTCGGCTGGAAATAATCAATTTCGGCCGTACCGGTTTTTCCGGCAACGTCCATGCCAAGACCGTCGAACTGGCGGTGTGTCTGTACCACACGGTACATGCCGTCATGGATATCCTCCCATACGTTGTCCGGAACATTCAGTGTATTTACAACCTCTGGCTCGTATTCCTGCACCAGGTCGCCGCGGGCAGTTGTCACGCGGTCCAGAAGGGTCAGGTCATATACGGTTCCGGAGTTTGCAAGCGTTGTGACATAGCGGGCCAGCTGACTGGTGGTATACAGATGATTTCCCTGTCCCATGTAAGACGGAACCGCCTTATCGTCGGACATTTTAGGCGTGGCCTCTGTGATTTCAATCCCTGTATTTTTGTCAAGTCCGATCATCTCCAGATAGGTCTGGAGCTTTGCAAGACTCTGGGCCTCGGAGAACTCTTCCTCTCCGTTTTTGCCCATCAGGTAGCCTATCATGTTAAAATAGGTATTACAGGACTGCTCTATGGCCTCGCGGATCTCAATGGAGCCGTGACCATAAAGATTCCAGCAGTTGATGGGCGGCTGCACCAGATCAAAGGAGCCGGTACACTCAATATAGGTGTCGTCGTCAATGACGCCCTCCATCATACCTGCGATGGTAGAAAGCGGCTTCAGAGTGGAGCCTGGCGCAGTGAGCTGCTGTGTTGCCTTGTTGAAAAAGGGACTGGAAAGATCCAGAGCCAGCTTCGTATAATATTCCGTATCCATATTATTGGTAAGACGGTTGTTGTCATAACCGGGATAGGATACGCAGGCCAGCACATCTCCGGTGTGCACATCCGTGACAACTGCAGAGGCAGAGCAGGGCATCAGCGCCAGATCTGCAGGTTCTATCTCCAGAGACCAGATTTTGTTGATCATGAAATCATAAGCGCTGGTGGCACCGGAAGCCAGATTTTCGTATGCGTCTGCGTCCTCCTCCTTGGAGAGGACGCCCTGCTCATAGAGAACCAGACAGAGCTCCTGGCCGGAAATCATATCCTCCTGCAGCATGTATTCATACAGAAGTTTGGAAAATCCGATATCCGTCTTCAGGTAATCTACAAGATAAGCGGTAAGGGATGCGTATACTTCCGAGGAATCCAGGTACTCGCCTTCCGGGGAGATCTTGGAAATATCGATCCAATTCTGGCTTGACGCATAGGTGAGATATTCCTTCAGGCTGATGCTTCCCTCTTCTGCCCAGGCAAGATAGGAAGGATCTGTGACATCCACTGCGTCTTTGGAGATGATCTGCAGGGTATCCCGAAGCAGGGTATCGCAGATGTAGGTCATGTACTCCTGCATCTGCTTGTCCTCATCCTGAAAAGCCGGAGGATTATCGGAGGTCAGCCTTTCTGTTATTGTATCAAAAACCTGCTGCTGTTTTTGCTGAAATTTGGCATATAAATTTTTTTCTGTTTCCGAGGCGTCGGCCTCGCTGAATTCTGTGATGTCGATGACGCTGTTTTTCACCAGTGCATTGTATACATCATAAATAGGAACGATAATCCTGGCAGCATTTTGCTCTGCTTCGTAATCAAAAGTCTTAACTGCCTCGATTTTTGACAGTAAAATACCTGCCACCCGCTGCTTCAGAATCTGATAGATGGCGGACTGCCATTCGCTGTCAATGGTAAGGTAGACATCGTTTCCGGCAATCGGGTCGATTTTGGTATCGTCCTCGATTTTTAACACCTTTCCCAGATTGTCTACTGTGACGGTTTCCACTCCATCTGTGCCGTGCAGTGTCAGTTCCATGTACTGCTCAATCCCCGCCTTGCCTACCACAGCGTCGTTTGCGTAATCGGGATTGTCTTTGCGCAGACTTTCCAGCTCCTCCGCGGAAGCACGGCCGATATAACCGAGGATGGGCGCCATGCTTTCGTCGTCGATATACTGGCGGATGGAGTCCTCTACGATTTCAATGCCCTGGAGCTGGCTCTTGCGCTCCATAATGGCAGCCACGGACTCTTCGCTGACGTTGGTGGCGATCGTGACGGGCATGTATTTCTGAAAACTGTTGGTGTTCAGGGCATAGCGGATGATGACGATATCCAGGATGTCCTGCCGGGTAAGCTGATCAGGAAGACCGTATTTTTCTAGCTCTTCCGGTGTGTAGGCGCTGTCCCCGGTAAGTACGATACTGAAGCCGCCCTCTTTGCCTCCGCTCAGCCGTTCCATGATCTGTGCCGCAGTCGCTGTTTTTTCTTCCGGCTTCATACTGTCAATGAGCGGATAGCCGAACACGTCCGCGCGAAAACGGTCCAGAGTAAATCCTTCGTCCACATCAAAGGCATACTCTCCGTTTTCGTCAAGAACGATATGAAAGGAAGGAGAAAGAGAATCTCCGTTTTTTTTCAGGATCTGAAGCACCTGATAGGCAATGCCGTTTAGGGTAAGATTTTTCTGACGGCTGTTCTCGTAACTTCCGTTATCTTCAAAGGTCAGGGAATAAGAAAGAATATTGGTTGCCAGTTCCTTATTGTTGCAGTCGTAGATTTTGCCGCGTGCACTTTTGATAACACGTTTTTTTGTGGTTTTTGATTCAAAGCGGTTGATATAGTCCTGGCCCTGCATGATCTGCAGTTCAAATGTTTCCTTCAGGAGAATGGAGGACATAAAAAGAAAAACCAGAAGCAGAACGGTGGTCCGCTTCAGACGTACTTTTTTTAGAAGGCGTTTTATTTTAGTACCCAAATTGACTCACTTTCTTTCTTTGTAGTGCTCAAAAAACGAGCGTTGATAAAGTAAAAAATCCAGTAGACAAACAAGGTCAGAAATACCGTGTAAATGATCTCCGGAAAAATGATCCGGTACAGATAGATGCCGAAATCCATCCGCCCGCGCAGAAGAAACTGCAGAGCGTAGACGGCCAGATTGTACAAAAGATCTCCTCCGGCAACCAGGATCACCGGAACCTTGATATCATCGTCGTAATAAATACGGAAAGCATAGCCGCTCAAAAAGCCGACATACATGTAGATCAAGGCGTAAAATCCAAGAATTCCCCCATAGAACAGATCTATGAGAAGCCCGGTAAAAAATCCGGTCCACAGACCGCTTTTGCGTCCCCGCATCAGTCCCATGGAGACGCAGAGGATCAAGGGCAGATTTGGAACAACCGATCCGACCGCTATGTAGTCCATTGCCGTGCACTGTAAAAGGAAGCAGGCAAGGATGGTGAGGAACAATATGATCTTACTCTTCATTGGTACTCTCCATAAAATCCTGTTTGTTGGCGGTAATAACGAAAACCTCCTTCAGATGGGAAAAATCTACAGGAGTGACAATGTAGCCGTTCTTGGTGAGGTTATTGCTGTCCTGCTCGACTTCGCTTACGTATCCTATAAAAATTCCCTCGAGATAGTTTTCGCTGATATTGGAAGTGACAACGCGCTCTCCCACCGTTACCTTGTTTTCGACGTCATAGAGCTGCTCGAAGCGAAGCTTCCCTTCGTCAGCCAGTTCCAGATCTCCTTCCACCACACAGGTATCCATGGTGCTGACGGTCATGGCGCTTACATTGCTGCTGTCGTCAATGATGGAGCGGACCGTAGCCCAGTCAGGCCCCACATCGGTGACGATCCCCACAAGACCCTTGCCGGCGATGACGTTATTGTTTACCCGGACGCCATCGTTGCTGCCCCGGTTGATAATGAAGGTGTCATACCAGTTTCCCGGATCCTTTGAGATGATGGACGCGGCGATCTTGGGATAGTCCGTGTACTCCTCGTCCAGCTCGTACAGCTGCTGGAGACGCTCCAGCTCGCCCTGATCCTGTATCAGGTTCTGGTTCTGCTCGTTCAAGCGGTCAATGGTTGCTTTGAGCTCCTCATTTTCGTCCAGGATTTCCTGCTTTTCGCGAAAGCTCTCCTGGAAATCCTCCAGCAGGGACGCGATGCCGGAAATGCTCTTCTGGAAGGGAATGACGACTGCTCCGGCAGCAGCCTGAAGCGTACCGGTGCCTGCACCGGCTGCGAAAGTGGCGATAATACCGCTGACGCAGAAAAAGGTCATGATCGCCAGCAGATGCTTGCTTTTCAAATTTATTCGAAAATGAAATTTTTTAAAAAGGTTTTTCATCCATGCTACCTCGAAGAATTTATAATTTTCGCTGTGTTACCGGCTGTGCCCATTTTTGAAGGGATTTGTCCCGGATGATCTTTTCCAGGCCGGTCACTGCGGACATTTCGTACAGATCAGACAGATTGAAGGTATAGCCTGTATAACTTGCAAGATAATTGTCAAGATTGGGAAGCCGTGTGCTGCCGCCGGTGAGATAAATGCCTTCCGTGGCGATCCGGTATGAAATCTGAGGCGGGATACGTTCCAGGAAGGTTTTCATTTCCGCGGCAATCTCATTGACACAGTTCATGATCCCCGCATTGACCACATAGGAGGAAACCACTTCTTCCCTGGGCAGACCGGAGACACTGTCAATCCCCACGACCTTGCGGGCATCCTTTTTCTGATTGGTGAGCCGTCCCATGAAAAGCTTCAGGCGTTTGGCTGTGCGAGTGCCGATCTGCAGATGGTAGCGCTTCCGGATCTCGCTGCAGACCGCTTCATTCATCTGCCTTCCGCCTATGGGGATCTGCCGGGAAATAATGATCCTTCCGTCGGAAATCACGGAAAACTGTGTGGTCTGAGCCCCGATGTTGACGATCATGCTTCCCTCATTGCGTTCCGGATCAAGCCCCATGGCAATGGCATCCACGATGGGCGCCTCGACCATGAACACCCGGTTTTTGCGCATCCAGTGCCCGTTCGCCACTGCGTAATAGGCTCGCTTTTCCACGGCCGTCATATCCAGGGGCACCGAAAAATAAATGGTGGAGCCGGCGCCAAAGAACTTCACGATCTTTTTTATCATGACATAGAGTACGATTTCCTGCAGCTCCACATTTGCGATCATTCCAAAAGCCATCGGCGAACTTACAGAAATGTGGCTTGGTTCCTTTTCAAACATTTCGTATGCTTCGTTGCCCACGGCTATAATTTTGCGCCCGCTAGACGCGATCATATTTTTTTGGATATAACTTTTATTTTTAGAGTTGGAGTAGATTTTTACAGAGCTGCTGCCAAGATCTATTCCATAGCTTCGTTTTAGAAACATTGAATATCTGTCCCTTCATCCAGAATATTCCCCAAGGATCCCCTGCGCGTAAAAGCTTACAAATCGCTGGTCTCCGATCACAATGTGATCCAGAAGGTGTATGCCGAGAAGCTCCCCTGCTTCATAAATCCGTTTCGTCACTTCCATATCGCCCTGACTGGGCGTCGGATCTCCTCCTGGATGGTTATGCACCAGAATAAAATTTACGGCGTGATTTCGCAGTGCCTCCACAAATATTTCTCTTGGTGTGATCAGGGTTGCGTTCACGGTACCGCGGCTTAAGAGCTTTTCTCCGAGAAGATGATTTGCAGTATCCAGGAACATGCAGTAAAGATGCTCCTGCTCCTCGTGGCGGAGCTGCTCCATGTAATACCGGGCAATGCTTTCCGGCTCCCGAAAAGAAATCTGTGGTTTTGCCGCGCTTCTGGCAATCCGTTTGGAAAGCTCACCGATGCATTTCAGCTGAATGGCCTTCACGGTGCCGACTCCCCGAATGGCCGTGAGGTCCTTTACCGACATATGCATCAGACCGGGAAGTCCCGGATAAGGCGAATGCTCCGTGATCTTCAGTATCTGGCTGGCAACAGAGAGGGAACTGTTTCCTCTGGTGCCGCTTCTTAAGATGACCGCCAGAAGCTCAATGTCACTTAAGACCGCTGTGCCTTCACGCAAACACTTTTCGTAAGGGCGCTGGGATTCTGGTATTTCACACATAGATTCTTTCATAATTGCTACCTGTCGCTCTCTAAGGACAGCATAGTGCAACTTATATATTAACATAAAAAGAGAGAGATGTATACTCTCTCTCTTTCAAAATTCGAAACTTTTCTTAACTGTTTTTTTATTTTGCGTAATCTTCTGCAGTCCTCATGGCAATTTTTTCCCATTCCCACAGACGTCTCGGGTCGTGGCGGACGGTGGAAATGTCTTTGAAGATCAGCTCCACATGCATGGAGTCGTCTGTCAGATCCATAAATTCGCGGATCTCTTTTTCTGCCAGCTCCGGTGAAAAAGTGTCCATGGCAACCACCGCCGGATTGGGCTTTCGGCTCATTACATAATCGCTTCCGATGGCATCGATGATTTTTTTGCTGTCATTCCACGGGGACACGGAAATTTTGCGCAGATTCTTGATTTTGCGCAGAATAGGGATCTTCTGGTCCAGAGGTTCGCAGCATCCGTAGTAGGTCAGCCCAAAGCGCTCCAGCCATTTTAAATCATGCTCTACCGCAAATTCCCAGTGCATTTGTGGGGAAACCGTGGAAAAAATCTGGGCATTGGCGCAGCCCCACATGTTTTTGGCAAGCACATGATCCGGATTGAAGTCTTTTCCGGGAAGCTCTGTGGTATAGCCATATCCGCCGGAGCCAACGCGTGTGTTGTTGCAGTCCAGAGACAGCAGATTCTGCTGCTCAAATTGATCCAGCTCTACCATCCACGCCTGCACCATTCTCTCATAAATGTCATGTACCATTTCCGGACGCATGATCAGATCCATGATCGCTTCCTGAACACCCCACCAGCGCACCAGAAAATCCCAGGGAGTATACCAGATATGTGTCTGCCCAACTTTTTTTACAGGGATAATTCCGTCAAACACATCTTTCATGGCCTGGTAGGAATATTCTGTCGCCTTTTCGTAGTGGGTGATGACCGGCATTTTTATTTTTTCAATGTCTTCCGGCTCTTTGATCTGGATTTTGAAATGTCTGGAATAGATATCATTGTCCGCGTCTGTGCGCGCAATGTCCACCTCTTCAATAATGCCGAAATCCGTAGAGTGGATGGCAAGAGGACAACTGATAAAGGGGTCCACTACCATATCGCCCCGGAAATGATTCCACTGATAGATTGTTTTGCGAAGCTCCTCCTCCAGATTCCGTGCCCAGGGATGCTCACAGCGAAGGGTCAGTTCCTCATCCACATTCATTTCATGCCAGGGAACTTCGTTGATCCATACCATTGGTTTTACGGATTTTTTGTCATTTAAGAGCGTCCAGTTTTTCCGGTTGACATCATTTATCTTGTCCTGGGCGATCTCCGCGATCTGCGCCCCAAGTTTTTTCAGAACATCCTTGTCCTTCTGACTGAGCTGGATCTCCTTTTCTTCCGGAATCACCGGCTTATGTGACGGGTCGTGCAGCATAAAAACACCTCCTGAAAATCTGTTGTTTTGTTGTCTTTATTTTATATCCCCATGAGAAAAGCCACAACTTCCTGTTGTGGCTTTAAGGTTGCTCAATGTGACATTTTTTGTATTCTCCCGGCGGGATTTCCATGTACTTGTGAAATGCTCTGGAAAAAGCTTTCTCGTCGGTATAGCCGCAGGATGCAGCCGCAGCTGCTACCGTTGCTCCCTGAAGAAGCGCCCGGGCGCCGACGCTCATTTTTTTGGCATACACAAAATGGCTGGGGCTCATTCCGAACTGCTCTTTAAAACAACGGGTAAAATAAGAGCGCTCCATTCCCGCACAGGCGGCAAGCTCGGTGACTTTGGGATTTTCCTGAATATGCTCTTCTATATAGGAGATGACACGCCTCATGCGCATTCCGGGATGGGAAGCAAAGGAAAGCCGTTCATCCAGCCTGTTTAAGAAGACCTGAAAGACGGAAAGGATTTCCTGAAAGCTTCCAGGTTCCCGATGCAGGGCGACCATGGCATTCAGAAGGTGATAGAGCGCCGTATTTTCCTGGATTTCCATGGTCTGAAAGCCGATCTGTACGCCCCAGTTCAGCTCCACATGAAACCACAGCACTTCCAGGGGATCACAAATGTCGTGGCGCAGGGTATAGGGTTCCATAACCGGAAAAATGTAAAGGTGTTCTTTTTGCAGGTGGCAGGTGATGCCATCCTTTTGGAGAAAGGCGGTTCCGCCTTTGACATAATAGATGCGGTAAAAAAGAGCGCACTCATCTTTCATGCCCCAGGTATCCGGACAAATGGTGTAGCCATTTTGGATCATATGAAATTTCACATCCATATGCAAAAGCCTCCTTACACGGCAGAGATTACAGGTCTCTTTCTGATTTACCGAACGTATCTGCCGGAAATTTTTTCTGCCGTCTTGATCCCGTCCATGGCGGCAGAGGTAATGCCGCCGGCATATCCGGCGCCTTCCCCGCAGGGATAAAGACCGCCTATCGTGGAAACCAGCTCCTTGTCTCTCACAATACGAACCGGCGATGAGGTCCGGCTTTCCACGCCGCTTAACAGGGCGTCTCCTCTGGCAAAGCCGGGAAGCTTTTTGTCAAAGGCCTTTATGCCTTCTTCAATGGAATCGCCGATTTCCTTCGGAAGAATTTCTCTTACATTGGTCAGGCGGTAGCTGCCTTTTATCTGAGGCGTGATTTCACCAAGGGATTTGCTCGGACGGCTGCAGCAGAAATCCTCAAAAAGCTGTACCGGAACGCTTCCCTTTCCGGCATTCCAGGCTGCGCGCTCCAGATTTCTCTGAAATTCCACGCCCTGCAGCGGTCCTTCCCCCGGAAAATCCTTTGGCGTTACGGTGACAATAATGGCGGAGTTCGCGTTCTGCCCGTCCCGTGCCTGATAGCTCATTCCGTTGACGGCCAGATGCTCCTTTTCCGAGGATGCATTTACCACATAGCCTCCCGGACACATGCAGAAGGAATACACACCGCGCCCGTTTTGGCAGGTGTGCGTGACCTTGTAGCTGGCCGCGCCCAGAAAGGGATTTTCGTCCTCCCCGTAAAGGGCCTGATTGATGAGAGACTGGGGATGTTCCACACGAAGTCCCACTGCGAAGGATTTCGGCTCCATGGGCACCCCTTTTTTGTGAAGCATGGCAAACGTGTCTCTCGCACTGTGGCCAATTGCCAGGACGCAGACTTCGGCAGGCAGCACTTCGTGTTCGTTGATGACGACCCCTTTGACACGTCCCTCTTCCATCAGAATATCGGTAACCTTTGCCCGGAACCGGAAGCTTCCGCCCATGTCTTCAATCTGCTTCCGCAGAGTCTGCACAATGTGGATGAGCATGTCCGTTCCAAGATGCGGTTTGTTCTCGTAGAGGATTTCCTTTGGCGCCCCCGCTTCGGTCAGGCGCAGAAACACCTCTTTGTTTCTGCCAAAAGTATCCTTCACCAGCGTGTTGAGCTTTCCGTCCGAAAAGGTCCCGGCGCCGCCTTCGCCGAACTGCACGTTGGAATCCGGATCCAGAAGCCCGTCTTTCCAGAACGCGTCCACGGTTTTCTGACGTTTCTTTGCTTCTTCGCCCCGCTCCAGCACAATGGGGCAAAAACCGGCCCGCGCCAGATACCATGCGCAGAAAAGTCCTGCCGGTCCGCTTCCCACGATCACGGGAGAATGCGGCAGCTTCTCCTCTCCTGTGGTCGGAAATACATAGGGTTCCTTTTTGATTGACATAATATTATTATTGCCAACCTTTTTGAGAATCTTTTCTTCCTGAGAAACAGAAACATCTATGGTATAGACGAATTTTTTATCGTCCTTGCGGCGGGCATCCAGGGACCGTCTCTGGATTTCCCAGGAAAAAGAGGTATGTTTCAGGCGAAGCACCTTCGCAATTTTTGCGGTAAGCTGTGCTTCTGTATGAGAAATTGGAAGTTTTAACTGTGTGATCCGAATCATAATGTTTTCTGCTCCTTGGCAATATGTGCACCTGCCACTGCTCCGCTGGACCATGCCCACTGAAGGTTATAGCCTCCGCAGGTGCCGTCGATATCCAAAAGTTCTCCTGCAAAATAAAGTCCCGGCACCAGTCTGGATTCCATGGTTTCTGCATGGACCTCGCCGGTATCCACCCCGCCGGAGCATACCTGCGCCTGGGCAAAGGGCATGCCGGAGGTGACGGTAAGAGGAAAGGCTTTTGCCGCCGCTGCACAAGCCTTCTGGCTGCATAAAACCTTGACAAGCTTATCTGGAAACAGTCCGCTTAACTGTTCCTTTTCTGTTTTATAGGGGAATTGCTCTTTTCTTTTTTGGAGAAGCTCCTCAAATTCTTTTTGGGAAAGCTCCGGGAAAAAGTCAACGGACAAAGAGACAGCCTGCTGCGCGTCAAGCGCGCGGACAGCATAGCGGCTCAGCTGGAATACCGGAATCCCAGAAATACCGTATTCCGTCAGCTGAAGCTCTCCTCTTGCCCGATGGGAAGGGGTGCCGTCCAGCAGCAAGGTCACTTCCCCTTCTGTTCTGACGCCGGCCCAGCCCTGAAAGTTTTTCCCTTTGCATTTCAGAGCGCAGAGCGCAGGAAGCGGTTTTATGACAGTGTGCCCCAGGGAGGCGGCAAGGGTATAGCCGCTGTCACCGGAACCCGCAATGGCAGAGGCCATGGAGCCATTGGCCAGAAGAAGTCTGTCGCAGCTGTAATGCCAGCCCTGGGTGAATACGGTAAAGCCACTGGGCTCCCGCTGGATTTTTACGGCCGTCTCCTGGGTTTTTATCTTTACGCCCAAATGTCTGGCTGCCGAAACCAGGGCGTCTGTGACACTCTGCGCCTGACCGCTTCTTGGGTAAATGTAGCCGTTTCGGCTCACAGGGAAGATTCCGAGCCGGGAAAAAAAGTCCAGGGCATCCTCGGCCGAAAACTGGGAAAGTGCGCTTTTTGCAAAATCCGGATGTGTTCCGCGGTATGCGTCCGCTGGAAAAACGAGATTTGTCATGTTGCATTTCCCGTTTCCTGTGGCGTTTATTTTTTTGCCCGGGCGCTCATTTTGCTCCAGAATGGTGACAGAAGCCCCCTCTCTGGCGGCAAAAATAGCTGCGGTAAGTCCGGCAGCTCCTGCGCCGATGATCAATATCTGCTTTTTTTCTGACATTCCCGTGCTCCTCCCGAAAACCTTTTCTATTTCAGTGTGACAAGACCTGCGTCAGACAGCTTCTGCAAAGACATGAGAACGCCAAGCTTTGCGTGCTCCCAGGTGAGTCCGCCCTGGAAGTATACGGCGTAGGGGGGCTTCATGGGACCATCTGCAGAAAGCTCTATGGAAGATCCCTGCACAAAGGCTCCCGCGGCCATGATCACCTGACTGTCATAGCCCGGCATATCCCATGGCTCCGGACTTACATAGCTGTCCACGGGAGCTGCGGCCTGGATGCCCTGGCAAAAGGCGATAAGCCCCTCGGGGGTGCCAAGCGTCACGGCCTGGATAATGTCCTGGCGGGGTTCCTTTCCGTCGGGAACCACCCCAAAGCCCAGCCGTTCATAAATATTTGCAGCAAATACGGCGCCCTTTAAAGCGCCTTTGGTTACCATGGGGGCCATGAAGAAGCCCTGGAAGAAAGAACGGTTTACGCCAAGGGTCGCGCCCACCTCCATGCCAAGGCCGGGGCAGGTCATGCGGTAGGAGGCGTTTTCCACACATTCCTTTGTCCCTGCAATATACCCTCCGATGGGGGCAAGTCCGCCGCCGGGGTTTTTGATGAGAGAGCCGACGATCATATCTGCGCCCACATCGCTGGGCTCTACGGTATCCACAAATTCACCGTAGCAGTTGTCCACCATACAGATCAGAGAAGGCTTTTGCTCCTTGACGAAGGAAATCAGCTCGCCGATCTGCTTCACAGAGAAAGAGGGGCGGGTCTGATAGCCCTTGGAGCGCTGGATCGCCACCAGGCGGGTGTTCTCATTGATCGCTTTGGCGATATTCTCGTAGTCAAAGGTTCCGTCTTCTTTTAGATCCACCTGGCGGTAGGTAATGCCGTATTCCGCCAGAGAGCCCTTGGAGGGACGGATGCCGATCACTTCTTCCAGAGTGTCATAGGGTTTTCCGGCCGGAGCGAGAATCTCGTCACCCGGACGCAGGTTGCCGAACAGGGCGATTGCCAGGGCATGCGTGCCGCAGGCGATCTGGGGACGGACCAGGCAGGCCTCTGTGTGGAAAGTATCCGCATAAACCCGCTCCAGCACCTCTCTTCCATAGTCATTGTAGCCGTAGCCGGAGGAGGAGCCGAAGCATTCCTCGCTGACCTTGTTTTTCTGCATGGCAAGAAGTACCTTCATCTGGTTGTATTCCGCCTTTTGGTCAAACTCTTCAAAGCGTTCTCTGAGAGAAGCTTCCACTTCTTTTCCAAATTCATAAACCTCGGAAGAAATTCCAAGCTGTGCGTATAGCTCTTTCATTTTTGCACTCCTTTATATCATTCCCTTTTCCTCGCATACGGCAAGCATCCGGGCGAGGATTTTTTCATCGTCAAATTCAAATTTTTCTTTGTCAAGCCAGATCACCTCCGGTTCTCTTCGGAACCAGGTAAGCTGCCGTTTGGCAAAATGGCGGGTGTCACGTTTCAGGATGCGGACAGCCTCCTCAAGGGAGCATTCTCCCTCCAGATAGGAAAGGATCTCCTTGTATCCAAGCCCCTGCATGGAAACCATCCCCCGACAGCAGCCCATGCTCTGAAGCTTTCGCACCTCTTCGACCAGCCCTTCTGAGAGCATTTCATCCACCCGCGCCTCAATGCGTTCATAGAGAAGGGGACGGGGAGCGTTCAGCACAAAATAAGCCAGGTTGTAGGGGCTTGTCTGCTGCTTCTGCGCCTCGTTGTGGCTGGAAATGGACACACCGTTCTGGTGGTAAAATTCCAGGGCGCGGATGACGCGCTTTACGTTGTTCGGATGGATTTCTTCGGCGCTTTTGGGATCAATATCCCGCAGCATCCGGTGGAGCGCCTCCGCTCCCTGGGAAAGTGCTATGGCTTCCAGTTTTTTGCGATATCCGTTTTCCTGCTCGGCTTCTGTAAAATCAATGTCACGGGTAACGGCCTGAATATAAAAGCCGGTGCCGCCGGTGAGAATGGGGATATGTCCCCGGCTGTAAATATCTGCCATGGCTTCTTTTGCCATTTTCTGAAACAGAACAATATGAAAATCCTCTGTGGGATCCAGTACGTCGATCAGGTGATGGGGGATCCCCTGCATCTCTTCTTTTTTGATCTTGGCGGAACCGATATCCATATGACGGTAAACCTGCATGGAATCTGCGGAAATGATCTCTCCGCCAACAGCCCTTGCCAGGGCGATGGAAAGCTTTGTCTTGCCCACAGCCGTTGGTCCTGTGAGCACAAGCAATGGTTGTTTCATAGGCACTCCTAAATAATGCGCTTGAATTTTTTTTCAAGCTCTGTACGGGTCATGGAAATGATCGTGGGACGGCCGTGGGGACAGTGATAGGGATTCTCCAGAGTGAGAAGCTCGTCGATCAGTTTATCCGCCTCCAGCGGCGACATTTTGTGGTTGCCCTTGACCGCGGCCTTGCAGGCCATGGTGGCAAGCCGTGCGGTAAAGAGGGACAAGGGATCTTTCTCATTGTCTGCGGTCAGGTGGTCCAGCATCTCCAAAAACAGCTCCTCGCTGGGAGCGCCATAGAGATTTGACGGGACTGCGCTGATCGCATATTCCCTTCCCCCGAAGGGTTCTATTTCAAATCCGTAATCCCTGAAATACGCTTTGTTTGCCTTGAGGGCAGTTTCTTCCTCGAGGCTTAAGGAGACGATCAGAGGGGGACTGACATACTGGGATTGTATGGTCTTGTTTCGGAATTCCTTTACAAACCGCTCATAATACACCTTTTCGTGGGCAGCGTGCTGGTCGATAATATAGAATTTATCTTCAAACTGCACCAGCCAGTAGGTATCAAAAATCTGTCCGATGAGAATGTGACGGCTTCGGGACTCCGGTGCCAGAAGCTTTTCCTCGAAAAGCTCCAGCTGCCGGGGTGTTTCCTGGGTTTTGTCAGGTTTGGGAAGATCGGTCTCCGGTCTGGCAGCCGGCGTCGGGACAGCTTCTGCTGCGGGCCTTTCCTGTTTTACGGCCGGTTCTGGGGATTGGTCCGGAATGGCTTTTCTCAGCTGTACCGATGCAGGTGCGGCTTCTTTTGTGCGTACTGCTGTTTCCGCAGCAGGGCGTACCCCATAGGGGGTCGTCTCCCGAAGCAGTTCTCTTCGCCGCACCTCAAAGGGCTCCGGAACCGCAGAGGGTTTCAGGCAGGTCTGCGCAGAAGCAGGCAGCTCTGTTTTTTCTTCGCGGGTCACCGGCACCTGGGGAATCATCTCCCGCTGCTTCAACGCGCGGCGCACTGCCTCAAAAACAAAGTCATAGACCTGCGCCTCCCGGGCAAAACGAACCTCCCGCTTTGCCGGATGCACATTGACATCCAGGTCATTTCCGGACATGTCCATATGCAGGGAGACAAAGGGGAATTTGTGATGCATGAGAAATTCTTTGTAAGCATCTTCAATAGCCTTGGTGATGATTTTGTTTTTGACAAAACGGCCATTGACATAATAATTCTCAAAATTACGGTTGCCCCGGGCAATCTCCGGTTTTCCGGCAAAGCCCGTAAGCTTCATAAAGTCATTTTCAGCCTCCACCGGCAGTAATGCTTTTGTGATGTCCCGGCCGTATATGCTGTAGATGACGTCCTTTGTGCTGTAGTTGCCGGAGGTGTGGAGCTTCACCTGACGGTTCTGAATATATTTAAAGGAAATTTCCGGATGCGAAAGCGCAAGCTGCTCCATGAGCGCGCTGATATAATTGCCCTCTGTCATGTCCGATTTTAAAAATTTGCTTCTTGCCGGAGTATTGTAAAAAAGATTCCGCACCAGAAAGGTTGTCCCCTCCGGGGCACCCATTTCCTCCAGGCACTGCTCCACTCCGCCTTCGATGACATAGCGGATCCCGCTCATGGCAGAGGCTGTTTTGGTGATCAGCTCCACCTGGGAAACTGCGGCAATACTGGAAAGAGCCTCCCCTCGGAAGCCCAGGGAGGCAATGTGCTCCAAATCCTCCACCTTTTCGATCTTGCTGGTGGCATGGCGAAGAAAAGCCAGCGGAACCTGGTCTGCCTCCAGGCCGCTTCCGTTGTCCGTAATGCGGATCAGCTTTTTGCCGCCGTCGGAAATTTCCACTGTGACAGCGGTAGCTCCGGCATCAATGGCGTTTTCCACCAGCTCCTTTACAACGGAAGACGGACGTTCCACCACCTCTCCCGCTGCAATTTTGTCTATGGTATGCTTGTCCAGAACTGCAATTTTTCTCATGTACTCACCACCGGTTTTTGATCTTATTCTGGAGATTGTAAAGAATGTTCATGGCTTCCATGGGAGTGAGATTTCCCATGTCAAGACCTTTGATCTCTTCCACGATATCGTTGTCCTGCACCGTATCAAAAAGACTCATCTGGGTCATGTCCACCTCGTCGTAGCGGATTTTCTGCTTCTTTTTCGGCGCTGTCAGATCCTTTACCGCGGCCGTGATATCCGCATCCGACAATTCCTCCACCAGCTCCTTGGCACGATTGATGACAGAATCCGGAACACCGGCAAGGCGGGCAACCTGGATGCCGTAGCTCTTGTCTGCGCCGCCCTTGACAATTTTGCGCAGAAAAACGATGTCGTCCCCTTTTTCCTTGACAGCGATACAGTAATTGTTCACCCCCGGGATTTTTCCCTCCAGCTCTGTCAGCTCATGATAATGGGTGGCAAACAGCGTTTTTGCACCGCAGAGCTTGGGGCTGCTGATATGCTCAATGACAGCCCAGGCAATGGAAAGTCCGTCAAAGGTGCTGGTGCCGCGGCCAATCTCATCCAGGATCAAAAGGCTTTTCGCCGTTGCATTGCGAAGAATATTGGCAACCTCCGTCATCTCCACCATAAAAGTGCTCTGGCCGCTGGCCAGATCATCGGAAGCTCCCACACGGGTAAATATCCGGTCCACCACGCCGATGGAAGCTTTTTCTGCCGGAACAAAGCTTCCAAGCTGCGCCATGAGCACGATCAGTGCGGTCTGTCGCATGTAAGTGGATTTTCCGGCCATGTTCGGGCCGGTGATAATGGAAATCCGTTTTTTATTATTGTCAAGATAGGTATCGTTGGCGATGAACATATCGTTTTCGATCATCTGTTCCACCACGGGATGGCGGCCGTTTTTGATGTCGATTACGCCGTTTTCGTTTATCCTGGGGCGAACGTAATTATTTCGCTGCGCCACAAAGGCAAGGGAAGCAAATACATCCAGAGCCGCGACGGCTTTGGCGGTTTTCTGGATCCGTACCACTTCCGCGCCGACCAGATCACGTACATTGGAAAAGAGCTCATACTCCAGTGCGTAAAGCTTATCTTCCGCTCCAAGGATCAAATCTTCCAGCTCTTTCAGTTCCTGAGTAATATAACGCTCCGCGTTGGTCAGTGTCTGCTTGCGCACGTAGTTGTCCGGCACCAGGTCCTTGAAGGAGTTGGTGATTTCCAGGGAATAACCAAATACCCGGTTGAATTTGATCTTCATGGTTTTGATCCCGGTGCGCTCCCGCTCTCTGGCTTCCAGCTCTGCCAGCCATTTCTTGCCGTCTGTCCTGGAGCGGCGGAATTTGTCCACGTCTTCGTTGTAGCCCTCCCGGATAATACCGCCGTCACGCTGCGCCAAGGGAGGTTCCTCCACAATAGCACGTTTGATCAGCTCCGTGATATCCTCAAGGCCGTCCATAGTTTCATAAAGCTCCTGAAGAAGCGGTGCCTGAAACTCTTTCAGGACCTGCCTGATGTGGGGGATCATTTCCAGAGAGGATGCAAAGGATACCAGATCCCTGGGATTGGCGGATTTGTAGCTGATGCGGCTGATGAGACGCTCCAGATCATAGATGGGCTGAAGGTATTCCCGCAGCTCATCCCGGAGCATCGGCTGCTGATTCAGTTCTTCCACCGCTTCCAGACGGCGCTCGATCTCCTGCGCGTTGATAAGAGGCTGCTCCACATAGGAGCGAAGGGTTCTGGCGCCCATAGCGGTTTTGGTCTTGTCCAGCACCCAGAGAAGAGAGCCCTTTTTCTGCTTTTCACGGAGAGTTTCCACAAGTTCCAGATTTCTGCGGCTGGAGCTGTCAATGAGCATGAACATTTCCGCGGTATAGGGGCGGATGCTCGCCATATGAGACAGGGTATTTTTCTGGGTTTCTTTGAGATACAAAAACAGAGCGCCCGCTGCGATAATGCCGCTGTCAAAATCTCCGATGCCAAGTCCGTCCAGACTTTTTACCTGGAAATGCTCCTTCAGAGTGCGCCGGCACAGCTCATCGTCAAAATACCAGGAATCCAAGGAAAACACACAGATTCCAAGACGGTCTTTCAAATCCTTCAGATTCATACCGCTCATAAACAGGGCGTCGTTGCAGATGATCTCTGCGGGAACAAATTTGTTGATCTCGTCCATCAGCTTCTGCGCACGGTCGATTTCTGTCACAAAGCAGTCTCCGGTGGTGATATCCGCAATGGCACAGCCGAAATGATCCTCCATGGATACAATGGACATGAGGTAATTGTTTTTGGTTTCATCAAGAGACATGGCATCCAGCGTAGTGCCCGGCGTGACGATGCGCACGACTTCCCGCTTTACAAGCCCTTTTGCTTTTTTGGGGTCTTCCACCTGCTCACAGATAGCCACTTTGTAGCCTTTTTCAATGAGACGGTTGATATAGGTTTCCGCTGCGTGAAAAGGAACGCCGCACATGGGCGCGCGTTCCTCAAGGCCGCAGTCCTTTCCGGTAAGAGTGATTTCAAGCTCTTTGGAGGCTGTGAGCGCATCCTCAAAAAACATTTCGTAGAAATCTCCCAGCCGGTAAAACAGAATACAGTCCTTGTGTTCTTCTTTTGTTTTTTGATATTCCTGCATCATTGGTGACAATGCCATGTTTCAATCTCCTGTTCTTGCTGTTTCTTTTTTAAACAAGGGTTCCCAGATAGTAAAAGCCTTTGCAGGTATCCAGACGGACGTTTACATACTGTCCCATGAGGGATACGTCTCCCGGAAAATGTACCAGAAGATTATATTGTGTCCGTCCGGTGAGCACACCCTTGTCCTTGCTTTCTGTCTCCACCAGAACCTCCTGCACGGTTCCCTCAAACCGGGAAGATGCCGTGCGGCCTTTTTCCTGCACCAGGCCGAGAAGGCGGTCAAAGCGGTTCTTTACCACATCCTGCGGCACCTGGTCTTCTTTTGCGGCAGCCGGTGTTCCGCTTCTCTTGGAATAAATAAAGGTAAAGGCGGTGTCAAAGCCGACCTGATCCACCACATCCATGGTTTCCAGAAAATCCTCTTCCGTCTCTCCCGGAAATCCCACAATGATATCTGTGGTAAGGGAAATATCCGGAATGGCTGTTCGTATCTTCTCTACCAGCTTCAGATAGGTTTCTTTGTCATAACGGCGATTCATCTCTTTCAGAATACGGCTGCTGCCGGACTGCATGGGAAGATGCAGGTGGTGGCACACTTTTTGGCTTTCTGCCATTACTGCGATGAGTTCGTCAGACAGATCCTTGGGATGAGAGGTCATAAAGCGGATGCGTTTAAGACCTTCTATTTTTTCCACCTGCTGCAAAAGCTGGGCAAAGGAAACCGGTGTGGAAAGCGTTTTTCCATAAGAATTCACGTTCTGCCCAAGAAGCATAACCTCTGTAACACCATCCGCCACAAGAGCTTCAATCTCCCGCACGATCGCCTCAGGCTCGCGGCTTCGCTCGCGCCCTCTCACATAGGGTACAATACAGTAGCTGCAGAAATTGTTGCAGCCGAACATGATGTTTACGCCTGATTTGAAATCGTAATTTCGTTCCGTGGGCAAATCCTCCACGATTTCGTCGGTTCCCTCCCAGATGTCTACAATCTGGCTTTCGGACTCCAGCATCGTAAAGAAAAGCTGTGCAAATTTAAAAATATTGTGAGTGCCAAACACCAGATTTACAAAGGGATAATCTTTTCGGATCTTCTCAACCACATGGGATTCCTGCATCATGCAGCCGAACAGGACGATCTTCATGTCCGGATTGTGCTTTTTCAGATTCTGGAGGCGTCCAAGGTGTCCATAGACCTTGAGATTGGCGTTTTCCCGCACAGTGCAGGTATTGTAAATAACTACGTCCGCTTCCTCCTGACGGACACGGACAAATCCGCATTCATCCATAATCCCCGCTACAACCTCAGATTGTTTTTCGTTCATCTGGCAGCCGAAGGTTGTGAGGCAGTAGGTAAATCTGCGCCCGGCTTTTTGGCTGTCTGCAGATATCCGTTCTTTTATTTTTTCAATGTATGTATACTGTCTGTCTCTTTCTGAAACCATTGTAGAAACCTCTCTGTTTTATAAGTGTTTTTTAGTTTCGTCCTTCATGAAAGGGGCTGCCGCAAACTTTGCGACAGCTCCCCGTTACTAGAGTATTTTAACTGATTCAGCGAATTTTGTCCAGTTTGATTTTTCTTTTGCTTACCAGGACAGCGGAATTTTGTTTTTGATCACCTGACTGTGGCTGTAGCCGTCAAATCTTGCCTTTTCGTTGACAAAGGTGAGGCGCGCTGCCGGAAATGTCTGTGAAATCACAGCGGTTCCGTAAGCAGTCTCTTTTGGCGTCAGGCCAAAGGCCGGTTTTTTTCCGGTGGTAATGGTCACATTCTGCGTATCTGCCGCTGCACTTTTCAGATAATAGCGAAGCGCAGGCAGCTCATATATCTGATAATGTCCCTCCGGAATCTGAGAAAAGGTAAGGCTGATATAGGCGTAGCCGTTTTGGTCTTTTTTGTAGTTTCCAGGCTGAAAGGAAATAAAATCTTCAAACTGCTGCCTCCTTCCCTCGCTGTCTGTTCCTTCAATCCGGAAGAAAAAGGTTGGATTGCCGTGTGCCCAGAGGATATCTGCCTCCCGGATTTTTTTGGTTATCGTAATCTGTCCGGTCGCTTTTTTCTCCGGGTCATCCTGCACGCGGAGCACCTTTTCCGGGCGGCCTTCTCCGTAATTATTGACGACTGTGACGGGATATGTCCGGTTGTCCAGCTGGTATCCGGGCGCTGCTAGAGTTTCCTTGACGTAGTAACGGCCGGGAGGAAGATGATCAAAGCGGCTCTGGCCTCGCGGGTCTGTTGTGCAGGTTTCCACCACGGAATCTTTTTGGAAGCACCAGTTCATTCCGCTGTAAATATCCTCTCCCGCATATAGGGTATACTGTGCTTTTGCCACGGGGGCGCCGCTGACGGAGCAGGTCTTTTCCAGAAGGAGGCTTCCCATGGGAAGCGGATTTACCGTCAGACTGGTGTTTATGTAGGTGCCTTCGTGGGTGACAAAGCCGTAATCCTGATAGGCCGAATCTTTTTGCTCTTCTGCGTCAAGCCAGAGATAGGTGAGAGGATTCAGCACGGACGGAAATTGAAACGTCACTGGCTGAACCTGCATTAAAGGAAAAACAAGATAAAAATAAGCGCCGCTTTTGAGCTGGACCGTCCCTTCTGTCGGTCCTATACGAGGATTTTTTTCGCCGCGGTTTTCGTAATCCTCCCAGCTTTCCCAGTAGGCAAGCTGCCAGTTCTCCCCGGCATTTCTGGTAATCTGGATTCCATTGTCTGTATTGGCGTCCGATACGTACACCATGTTTGTGATACGGAAATCATCTCCAAAGGAATCCCACACAAAGGGAAAGACCGCCTTTGCGTTTCTGCAGATTTTTAAATCCACACCCAGATTCTTTGACTCCTCTTTTATGCCGTCCTTGTTGTAGGTGAGAAGCTTTGTGCCGTCCCGGGAGGGAATCTGGAGACCCAGGATATAGTCGATAAAGCGATTCAGTCCCACATGTTCTATTTCCTGAGCAGTTGCGTATCCGACCTGTCCGCAGTAAATTTTGCTCAGCGCAAAATGGGTAAATACATACCGGTTTTCTGCATCCCAGGTGATGTGTTCGCAGGTTGGGTCGTAGGAATCGCACACATCTCCCGGGCCGCCCCAGCCAAAGTACAAAAGCTTTTTCATGTTTGCATCTGTAAGGATTTTTACAGCCTCATCCTTCACCTGCTCGGAATCTCCCTGTCCTGCAATTCCAAGCTTGTTGGATTCGATACAGTAGGCAGGCGCGCGGGTGAGCTGCCCCCTGGCATCCACATATTCAACCTGATAATAGCTGGTTGCCATGCGGTCCTGGTTTTGATAATTCTCCTGTGTCCAGATTTCATCTGCATAAAGATAGCCATTGTTGATCAGCGTGTATTTTCCGACAGCCCGCGAGTAGTTTGGTTCTGCAATGGTGAGCGCCAGAAGATTTCCCTCCTCAATTTCTTCAATGACCTCCTGTGAGCTGTCATCTCCCGCTTCCAGTTCCTGCGCATTGGTTTCATCCATGACAAGAAGCTCGTCCTCTGGAAATTTTGTAGGCGTGGGCGTTGGCAGAGGTGTTGGTGTGGAGGATGGCGTTTGTGTGGGAGCGGGAGTTTCCGGAGCAGGCGTCGTTTCCGGCATTGCTTCCGGAGTTGGCATTGCTTCCGGGGTTGGTGTTGCTTCCGGCGTAATGGTCACTTCCGGTAGGGGCACAGGCGCTTGGGTGGGAGCCGGCGGTATTTCCGTTGGTATGGGCGCCGGTGTTTCAGATGGTGTCGGTGCCGGTGCGGCAGTCGGTGTCGGACACGAATCCTCCAACGGCAGCGGTGCGGAGGAAATCTCAGCCGTTTTTGGGGCCGGCATGGAAATTTCTTCAGTCGCGGCTGCCCATACGGTGGTCGCCATAAGAAGCATGGATAAAAGCAAAGGAACGATTTTATTTTTCATGGGGATTTCCTCCTTTTTGGATGACGGCTATTGCAAGGACAGCTGAAATCGAGAATAGAAGAAGCAGAACATGGAAAAAGAGAGGACTTTCGTCTGCTGTCCTGACGGACGGCGTACGTTCCGGCTGTTCCTGCTCCTCCAGAAGCGTATCTGTCGGAGGAACTTCCTCTTCTTTCAGCGAAAATACCCAGGTTACCTTTGTATCACGCAGCGCATAAGTGTTGGTAAGCTCTTTCGGGACTGTGATCTCAAATTCCATATTTCCCTGGCTGTCAGGAGGAAATTCGCCCAGAAGGATTTTTTCGGAAAGCTCCTTTGCGCCGAGAGTTCCGGAATAGAGCTGCTTTTTGTCCATCCATATCGTAAGCGAAAGCTGTTCCAAAACCTCCTGCTGTTTTTCTGTCAATGCTTCCTGCTCTGTGTGAAAATAAAGACTGGCTGTATGTTCTGTCGTATTGGAAAGGGCAATGTTATCCCGGCAGATATCTCCAGGCATGACAGTGTCAAAATTATGGAAAAAATCTCCGGGTACAGCCAGAAGCCGATGTGCGCTTTTTTCAAATTCCACGCGAAGCTTCAGAGTTTCGTTTTTGCAGCAGGAGGTATTGCGATCTGCATGTACACATTTTTCAATATCCAGATCGCCCCACGGAGACATTGCTGAAAAATCCGGTGTGAAATTTGCGGCCTGAACAGCCTGGGCATGAATGGATACTTCTGTCTGAAGAAGGGAATAAGAGGAATCCCAGGCTTCCGGAATTTTTATCCCGCTGAACACATCCACGCTTTCCTGTTCCTCCAGGATCTTTGTATAATAAAAGTAGTCTCCCCGTTTTACCCACGCTTCATTCATTCCAAAAATATCATCTTCGGAAAGCATATTTTTATGGTTGTCAATTTCGGAAAAGCCAAGCCATACACGCACCCAGCAGGGCTCTGCTTTGTTTGTGATCCTGGGGATTTTGGAAACGGTATCGCCAGGCAGTACAATCTGAGGATTTTGATAAGGATATTCTCTCTGATTTTTTCGTCTGTATTCTTTAAGAGAAATATTGACGTCGCCGAGAGCCAGATTGTTTTTTACCTTTACAGAATCCTGAAAAGCCGCAAATACCACGAGACTTCCAGAAGTCATGGCAAGCGTCAGCGCCAAAGCCAGCAGAAACTTGTTCTGTCGTTTCATATGCATCACCTCCTATTTCCCGGCAACAGGATTGTCAAAAAACTGCCAGGCTTTGGCATAGTCGGAAAAACCTTGCGCATGAACAGATTCTTCATACACGGAAATGGTAAATTCGTTCAGTCTGTCTTTGTAGGCAGATTCAATCTGAGCGCTGTTTATGGAAAACCCGCTGCACAAAGGGGTCGTTTTGCCACCGGCTTTCAATATTGGCGTGTAATAATAGAAGCCATCCTTTTTCTTTACCCAGTTTTTGGTGTCCATTCCCTGTATGGAAACGGCTTTTCCAATGTCCATGTCGGAATAGGAAAGACGTACACGCACATAACAGTCTGCATTTTTTCCATGGCAGGCACCATAGGGGCTGGTGACGTAAACCTTTTTGGAAATCACAGGGGTTTCTTCCGGCGAGACTGGATTTCCCGGAGGAAATTCCTCTGTAATCTCCGTCTCATTACCGCCGCTGTGAAGCGGGTTGCGTGCGGTATCAAAATCCGTAAAATATGCCTGCGTTCCTTTTGCCAGAAAGAGGGTACAAAGGGCAGCTGTGAAGATAAGCGATTTTATGCTGTGTTTTTTCATTGCGTCACCTTACCTGTTTGTCCTTTGTTCTGCGCAATATATTTTTTGTATGCTTCCTTTGCCTGTTCTACGACAGACTGTTTGTCACCTCCCGTGTGTACGGTCTGAATGGCATAGGCGCGTACCGGGACCTCAAGCGCCTCTTCTTCCAGCTGTCCTTCTATGACATTGGCGAACGTCATGGATTGAAAAAGCGGCGTGGTATTTTTGCCCGGGGACAGCACGCGATTATAGCAGTAGGCATATACCTGGTTTGCGCCTACACGAGATCTGGAAACCTGTGTCCATTCTTTGTCAGCAGTAAACGTAAAAAGTTCGGTATCGGCCTTCGGTTTACGACTGCCGTCCGGGTTTGCTGTGATGACATTCCGGATGGGAACGGAAACCTCAAGATAAACGAAGGCGTCATTTTTTCCGGTGTTGATGATCTGCGGATCTTTGGCAATATTCTGAGTGGGAACCAGTTTTTCATTGTCCTTTGGCTTCCAGCCGGGTTCTTCAAGATCTATTTCCACTTTGCCCACCGTAAAACGGTTGTTCACAGTATCATAATCTGTGAGATAGGCCATGGTTCCGCCGATGGCGAGAACACCGGCAATAGCTGCAGCTGCAAGAAGTATGGTCATTTTTTTCTTCATAGAGTTTTACGCACGCTCTTCTGCGTGTTTTCCTTTCTTGATTATTTTGGAGACTGAAGCGTAAAGCAAACATATGGGGATAAAAAGCAAAGGGAAGGATTGCAGAAATGAAATCAGATACCCAAGATATGGAATGTGAAAAAACACCTTGCCAATGATTTGCATCATGGAAACCGCACCGGCGTCTGCAAGCGCGTTTGCGTCGCCTTTTGTTATATAGCCATCTTGCGTTTCACCGACCACCCGGTGGGTAATGATCGTGTCCTGTTTTTGAAAGGTAAGGATATCTCCTGTGAGAATTTGTTCATCACGAAAAGTAAAAATCAGACTTCCCGTTGGAATAGATGGCTCCATGGAACCGGAAAGCACAATAAAGCAGTTTCCTTTTGCACAGAAGATCAGGAGAAGAATCATTAGAAAAATGGGTGTCAGAACCACGGAAAGCTTCCGATCCTGTTTGATTTTGGGCTTCAGCATTTAGAAATGTCCTTTCAGAAACAAAAGAGAGCAGCAGGTGGAGCGCGGCAGAATCTGGAAAAAAGCATAAGAATTCCTCACAGAAAGAAAGAGAAGATACGCGAGATACAGAAACAGAAGGATTATACAGCAGAAAAATCAGTATTTAGAAATGATATAAGATTTATTTTCTGATTTTATTATAGTAAACTCCGGCCTGGCTTGTCAATAAAAAGCGTTCGACAAATTATGACAAAGAGGCCGGAGAGCTTTCAGGAAGTCAAAGAAAAAATATATTCTGCCGGAAGGATCCGCAGTTCTTCATAGGTTTTTTCCCCCTCCGCGTCTTTGGGAAGCTTCAGCAGAATTGTGAGCGCAGTCTGGTGGGTAAGCTCCGTGTAATATTGTTCCGCAGAACCGGTGCTTGTCTGCTCGTGATGATTTTTGTTTTCTGCAATTTCATATTTTACCAGAGGATAGCCGGAACATTTTTGAAGATGCCGTGCAAGCCGATGCGTCTTTCGGTAGCTGCCACGATGATGCTTTTCCTGGAACCATTGAATCCGCGGATCATTTGCGCCGAATATCAGCAGCCCTCTGCTTTCGTATTCCTGCATAATGCGGATGAGCGCCCGGGTTTCGTTTTCGCTTCCGGGCTGGTCACGATATTGTTTTCGCCGGAAATATTCTGTGGGAAAATTTTCGTTTAAGATGACTCCTCTCGCATTGCCGGAAAATTCCTCTTTGGGACGGTTCTGCATACGAAGCATCTGCCGGTAGATCGGATTCTGGATGGAGGTATAGCCTCTCTGAAATACTTCGCAGCCGTCCGGATTCAGTATTGGTATCAGACAGATCCGGATTTCGTCCAGGAGCTTGCGCATGTCGTAAAATTCTTCTAACAGCCAGCCGAATTCGTATGCCTGCGCGTATTCCTCTGCCAGTCTGGACAGATATCGGGAAGCTTCGGCGTCCTGCCCCTGTATGCCGCTGATGCAGAAAATGCAAAACTGCCCTCTTCCAATTTCCAGCATGGGGATCATGCGCTGGTCGTGGCTGTTTCCAATGATGCGAAATGTGGTAAAGGAGCTGTACCGCTGGGCAATTTCCCATAAATTGTAATAGATTTCCTCATAGGTATTCATTGCTTCTGCTGTTCCCATAATTTAACACCCCATATTGCTTTTTTGTTTACAAAAGTTTTTTTTCTTCTATAAAAGTAATATATGAAAAGAGACAGGCATTCAGACCTGTCTCTTTTCATTGGAAATTATTTCTTTTATTTGGTTTTTATTCGTTTTCTGGTAATGACATAACCGCCGGCAAGAAGGGAGGCAGCCAAAAGCAGAAACGTATTTTCTACCGGCGTTTCATCTGCGGTGGAAACTGCTTTTTTCTTGGTGTCTTTCTTTTTCTGTATTGCAGTATCTCCGGTAGAGGTGGACATATCGCTTCCCATCTGGGAAAGGTCATTTAAACCGCCCGGAGCGGGTGTTCCGGAAATTTCAATGGCTGCGGAAGAGAATTTGGAAGTAATCCGGTTAATTTCTCCGGTCGCTTTCCAGTCGCCATTTTTGTAAACACATTTCTCCAGGAAAATATACAGGTTAAATGTGGATTCTGTGGTAATTCCGCTGGGATGTCCAATTCTCCATGAGGTATGCTGCTGTTTTGCAGATGGATTTGCAGCAGTGCTCCAATAGCGGGGAACCCATTTTACATCGCCCTCCCCTGCGGTCGGAACTTCTTTGCCATAGTATTCATAATAATTCTGCGTACCTGCGCCGATCACCTGGAATTCATAGGTTCTTCCCGGATAGAATTCAAGCGGTTTTTCCAGACCAAGTACAATACTCTCGGACGCCTCGTAAACCACCGGTTCATGCGGTTCCACAGAAGGTGTAGGTGATGTGGAAGGTTCCGGGGAAATCGACGGTGAGGGTTCCGGAGATACGGACGGTGAAGGTGTGTCGGTCGGTGCCGGTTCTGCGCCCGGACGGCCGTTTGCTGCGTTTGCCACAAGGTCTACGACAGCAATATTGATATCCGTATTCTGGCTTGGATTTTCTGCATAGGCGTACAGCACGTAGCCTGTTTCATCGGTCAGGTTCTTTTCGTGAATCAGGATATCCGTCTCAGCATCCACAGGAGTTCTGACACCGGTTTCTTTTATTTCTTTTAAGAGGGTGTCGCGGGCGGAAGGATCTGACAGACTCTCTATGATCTCTGCCTCGCTTCCCGGCTTAATGAGATAATAATATACACTGCCTGCGGTGACATTTTGAATACGGAGTTTTACGGAAACCTCATCATGTGAACTCCATTGAATGGAATCTGCCACATACGCAACAGAGGGCGCGGGATTTTCCGGTGTCGGGGTCGCAGATGGCTCCGGCGTTTGTGTCGGTGTGACGCTGACTTCCGGGACAGGTGTTCCGGTCGGTGCACCTGTTGGTGTCGGTGTAGCTGTTGGCGTCGGCGCTGCGGTAGGCGTGGGTGTTGAAGGCACCGTCATAAGCCCTTCCCCATCAATAACGAAGGAAGAATTGTCATAGGACAGTTTTTCCCTCCAGGGAGTTTCAAAAATATCATCTGTAATATTTACAATTTTTGTTTTGTCAGCCGCTTTCTCTGCGGTAAGGCCGATTGCCGCTCCCTCGGAAAGCTCTGCAATAAGGTCGAGGGTTTTTCCTTCTGCAAGAACGGTGTTAAGCGCCGCTTTGTCGTCCGATGCAGAAGTATTTCCGGTGATGACTGTGCTTCCGTATACCTGCAGAATACCATCGCCCGACACGTAAACAGCTCCCTTGGAAGATTTGTTTGCAGTGATGGTCGCGCCATTTAAAACGGTAATTCCCTTTGCGTCAATGGCAGCTGCACCTGCGGCATTATGATTGCCGCTTAAAGTTACGCCGCTGTTGATGATCAGGTTCCCGCCCTTCTCTACATCAATGAGCGGAGCTGCGGCGGTCTGTCCGTTTGCGGTCTGTCCGTTTAAAGTCAGAGAAGCGCCGTCATTTACCACGAATTCAAGGCTGCCGGACTCCACATGGAAAAAGCTTCCCAGCATTTCGGCTTCTCTTACCATCTCCGTCGGGCTGACAACGATCAGTCGTATATTGCTTTTGACGGTGATGGTTTCTTTTACTTCTCTTTGTGCCAGATTTCCAATATAGATATCCATTCCGTTGGAATAGGTCAGAGCCGCATTTTCAATCGCTTCTTTCAACGCCGAAAAGTCTGTAAAGGGATCCTCAGGCGTTCCGCTTCCAACGGAGGGCGCCTCTGTGGGAACGGGCGTATCGGTAGGAATCGGGGTATCGGTGGGAACCGGAGTTTCACTTGGAGTTGCAGTCACAGTAGGCACAGGTGTTTCGGCCGGATCCTCCGGTTCGGTGGTATCCGGTGCCGGCGCAGGGTCTGTATTTCCGTCTGTAAAGCCGTCTGTCCCGTCCGGGGCAGGCTCGGTACTGTCTGGAGTCTCTGCTCCGTCTGGGGTACTTCCCTCCGGCGTTGGTTCTGCTGTTTCCGGTGTAGTGTTTCCTGCATCGTCGGTGCCCGGGACTTCTTCCTCCGGTACATCTGCCGGCGGAATTTCCTCAGCCGGTGCGTCCTCAGCCGGGATGTCTTCCGCAGGAGCCTCTGTCACCGGCATATGATCGGCGTCCTCAACATAAATATCCGTAGGACCGTCCACACCGCCGATCACTGCGACATCTTCCGATGGAGTTTCCATTTCGGAAGCAAACCCTTCCGCAGAAGTGATACAGGGCGTCATACTCACAGTGAGAGTACCGGCGAGCAATAAAGCCATTAATTGTTTTTTTCTCATATTTATCCTCCCCATAATGAGTGAAAGTTCAAATAGAAACATTTTATACATTCTAACACATCGGGCCGAAAAAATCAAATCATGGACGTGTCTGCCCGTTTCCATAAATTATGTATTTTGTGGTAGTTAATGCCAACAGCCCCATGGGTCCCCGGGCATGCAGCTTCTGCGTGCTGATACCGATTTCCGCACCAAATCCGAACTCACAGCCATCTGTAAAACGGGTGGAGGCATTGACATAAACAGCAGCCGCATCCACTTCTTCCAAAAACTTCTGGGCGTTTGCATAATTGTTTGTGAGGATCGCTTCGGAATGTTTGGTATTGTAGCGGTTAATATGGAAAATGGCCTCCTCCACAGAGGCAACAACCTTGATGGAAAGGATGTAATCCAGGTACTCTGTACCCCAGTCCTCCTCCACGGCCGGCACCGCATCCGGAATACAGGTGCGGGCTGCCTCGTCGCAGCGCATTTCTACATGCTTGTCCCGAAGACGTTCTGCCAATACCGGAAGGAAGGCATCTTTTATTTTTGTGTGTACCAGAAGGGACTCACAGGCATTGCATACGCCCACCCGCTGGGTTTTGGCGTTGATCACAATATCTGCAGCGTTCTTCAGATCCGCACTTTCGTCTACAAAAATATGACAGTTTCCGGTACCGGTCTCAATCACCGGCACGGTGCTCTGATTTACCACTGCCTGAATAAGCCCCCGCCCGCCCCGTGGGATCAGCACATCCACATAGCGGTTCATCTTCATAAATTCGGCGGCTGTTTCCCTGGAAGTATCCTCGATCAGGGCAATGGCATCCGGTGTCACTCCTTCTTGTTCCAATGTAGTACGAATGCATTTTACAATGGCGGTATTGGAGTGGATCGCATCGCTTCCGCCCTTGAGAATGACCACATTTCCTGTTTTGAAGCAAAGACCGAATGCATCCGAGGTCACATTGGGGCGTGCTTCATAGATGATCCCAACAACGCCAAGAGGAACTCTTTTTTGTCCGATCAAAAGTCCGTTGGGACGCTTTTTCATTCCAAGGACTTCGCCGATGGGATCCTCAAGCTCCACAAGCTGCAGAAGACCGTCCGCCATGCCTTCAATCCGCTCCTTTGTCAAAAGAAGTCGGTCCAGCAGTCCCTGGGACATGTTGTTTTCTTTGCCGCGGGCGATATCAAGGGCGTTGGCGTCAAGAATGCTTTGTGCATTGTCTGTAAGGCTTTTTGCTGCGGCGCGCAGCACCTGATTTTTTTTGTCCGTGGACAGAAGCCGCATGCTGCTTTCAGCATCCTTCGCCCGGATTCCAAGCTGTTCCAGCATTTTGTTCATAGGTATTCTCCTCTTCCTCTCTGTTGCACAGAGTTTCATTCTCAGTTACAATATACTGCGGAAAAATATCCGTAGGCTCTACCGGCACTTCGGGTACCAGCTGAAAAGAAAAAGCCACGGCCGCCCGGATAATATCCGGGTGTTTTTCCAGAAAGCGGTCATAAAAACCGCCGCCGTACCCCACCCGGTGAAAGCTTCGGTCAAAGGCGACTCCCGGCATGATCATAAGTGCTTCCTCCCAGTCTGCCACCTCTCCCTCAATCGGCTCTGGAATGCCGTAATATCCGGGAGCAAGAGATGCAAAGCTCTTTAGCCGGTAAAAAACCATATCTTTTCCGACAACCTTGGGAACAGCCACCTGTTTGCCCATTTCCCAGGCTTTTTTTATAAGATACCCGGTCATAACCTCGTGGTTGTAATCTGCATATGCCAGGATCCTTTCCGCTTTTTGAAAGGCGGGAAGCTTGAGAAACCGCTGGGTAAGCGCCCTGCTCCAGATGTCCACCTGTTCGTCTGTAACGGCTTTTCTTGCCGCGAAGATCTGTTTTCTAATGGCTTGTTTTGTTTCCATATTTTTTCCCCAGATTGGTAATGCTTCCGTCGGTTTCCTGAATATTGATGTTGTCAAGCTGCGTGCGCAGGTTCATGCGCACGCTTGCAATATATTCCTTGCGAAGAGCCGCCTGCTCTTTTTTTTCTGCGTCACTCAGCCCTTCTGCTTTGGCCTTGCGTGCCAGTTCGTTGATTCTCGCTATTTTTTCGTTGTTCATAATTCCTCCGAAATGGTGCTATAACAGTTTTTCAATATAATCGATCAGATAAAATTCTTCTCTGGCATTGCCCACAAACAGCGTCCCCTTCTGTTTCCCTTCCATAATCTGGTGGATCGCGTGGAAGTCACTGCCGTTTGCAATGATCATGTCCGCTCCGGCTGCAGTGGCAATACGGGCAGCTGTGAGCTTGGTGGCCATTCCGCCGGTTCCCACGTTGCTGCCGGTGGAAGATTTTCCCATATTTAAGAATTTTTCATCCAGTTCCTCCACGGTGTCAATAAAACGCGCGTCCGGATTGGTGTTGGGATCGTCGGTAAACAATCCGTCAATGTCGGACAGAAGGATCAAAAGATCCGCCCCGATCAGCGCAGCAACCACTGCGGAAAGAGTGTCGTTGTCTCCGAATTTTTCCACAGACTGAATCTCATAGGTTGAGATGGAGTCGTTTTCATTTACAATGGGGATCGCGCCAAGTTCCAGAAGCTCGTTAAAGGTATTCTCCGCATTTTTGCGGTTTACATTGTTTACCATGGTATTCTTCGTCATCAGGATCTGGGCTGCTGTCTGATTATATTCGGAAAAAAGCTTCTGGTAGATCATCATAAGTCTTGCCTGTCCCACAGCGGCGCAGGCCTGTTTTTTCCGGAGCTCTGTTGGCTTCCCGCGCATGCCGAGGGCAGCTGCGCCAACGCCGATCGCGCCGGATGACACCAGAACAATATCCTTTCCCTGATTACGCAGATCGCTGATCTCGCGCACCAGAACCTCCAGCTTCCGAAGATTCAGGCGGCCGGTCTGTGCATGGGTCAGGGAAGAGGTGCCGATTTTGATGACGATTCGCTGTTTCTCTTTTAAGTGTTCTCTGTAATTCATGTCTGTCGATTCTCCATAGTTTACATAATATTATTATTCAAAACCTATCTGCCGATGCCAAGGGATTGAAGCACTTCTTCCTGAAAGCGCTCCATTTCGCGGGCCTCATCCGGCTCCATATGGTCGTAGCCGGTCAGATGCAGCATGCTGTGGGCAACCAGAAAGGCAAATTCCCGCCGTGTGCTGTGTCCGTACTCCTCTGCCTGAGAAAATACCCGTTCCACGGAAATCATGATATCTCCAAGAACCAATTCCTGCGTGTCAAGATCTATGTTGGATACATCTTCATTAAGTCCGGAAAAATCTCCGGGGGTCTCGAATTCACAGTTTGGAAAAGAAAGTACATCTGTGGGGGCGGCAATGCCCCGGAATTCTGTATTGATGCGCTTGATCTCTTCATTGGTGGTGACAATAAGGTTCACCTGTGCCTCAAAAGGGCATTTCTCCATTTCCAGAACCCGCTGTGCCACCTCTTTTGCCAGGGAAGCGCAGTCAAATCCCAGCTCCTGCTCTGCCTCGTATTCAAACTGAATGGTCATAAACTGCTCCTTTCTCGCTTCGGAGAACGTGTTTTTGATTTCTCTGGTTTCTGCCGTTTCTCGTAGTCGTCATAGGCCTGTACGATCTGCTGCACCAGCGGATGGCGGACCACGTCCTTGCTGGTAAGCTGGCAGAAGGCAATGTCGTCAAGCTTTTTCAGAACCTTCATGGCAACGTCAAGGCCGGATACGGCATCCCGCGGCAGATCCTTCTGGGAAGAGTCGCCGGTGACAATGACCTTGGAGCCGAAACCGATTCGCGTGAGGAACATTTTCATTTGCGCCGGCGTGGTATTCTGGGCTTCGTCCAGAATGATAAAGGCATTGTCAAGAGTGCGTCCGCGCATATAGGCAAGCGGCGCCACCTCAATGAGTCCCCGCTCCATATTTTTGGCAAAGCTCTCCGCTCCCATGATCTGATACAGAGCATCGTAAAGCGGCCGAAGATAGGGATCCACTTTGCTTTGGAGGTCTCCCGGCAAAAAGCCAAGCTTCTCTCCCGCCTCTATGGCCGGTCTGGTGAGAATGATGCGGCTGACTTCCTCGTTTCGGAACGCGGTAACGGCCATGGCCATGGCAAGATAGGTCTTGCCGGTTCCGGCAGGGCCCACGCCGAAAACGATCATTTTTTTGCGGATCTGCTCCACATATTCTTTCTGCCCCAGAGTTTTGGGCTTAATGGGGCGCCCCTGAATGGTGTTGCATATAAAATCTTTATCTATTTCGCTGAGGACCTGCCCCCGCTCTTCCATGGCAAGGGACAGGCCGTAATTGACGCTTTGGGCGGTGATCAGGTTTCCTCTGCCTGCCAGGGCAACCAAATCTTCGATCAGTTTTTTGGCCTGAGAGGCACTTGTCTGGTTTCCGAGAATTTTCAGAGAGCCGTCTCTGGCTATCAGTGTAACGTTCAAGGTGCGTTCGATGAGCTTTAAATGTTCGTCAAAAGAGCCGAACACGTTGCCCTGCTGGCTCACCGGTACTTCTGTCTGCAATTCAATAATGCTGCTGGCCATCCTGTGCTGTCCTTTCTTGTGGCTGTTCTAAATATTCTGCGGGGGTCTGCTCACCGGTTTTTTCGATGACGGTCAGGCTCCCGCTGCTTTTGCATAGCTCATAATCCATTTCTATTTTAACATTATTTTTGTATATTTGAACCCCCTTTTCCATTAAATTTTCTTCATAATCATAAAGCCGCTCTTTTGCCAGCGCCATGGCTTCTTCCTCGCTGTAAACGCCGCGGATGGTTTTTTGCTTTTCCAACACGTAGGTTCCGATCCAAACCGGAAGCCTGAAGTTTTCCGTCAGCCGCAGAGGGGTCAGTTCCTCCGTGCAGTTCCAGCCGTCAAAGCGGGGCCGCTTTGCGCCCGCCTGCCAGTCGCCCACCCGGAGATAACAACGCTTTTTCACCGTTCCTTCCGGGATGCTTTTTTCATATTTCAATGGAAATTCATGATAATAGGCAATGTCATGACGAATGTAAATGTCCGCATCTGCCTGCATATATTCATAACGCACGATTTCTTTGCTGTCATTTTGAATTTCCAGCCGCCCCTGCACCAGAATATCCCCGGGCCTGCACACATCTCCCGGCTTCACCAGGGGAACGCCGCTTCTGGTGATGATCTTTACAATCGTACCTTCCTGGCTGGCGGACAGATTGCAGGGCGAAGTTTCGATTTTTTCTTCCCGGGTCAGCCCTTTTCCCTCCTGAACAGTGAGGATCAGCTGTGTGCCTTCGATGCGGGCGGAAACCCAGGTGATTTTGGGAAACTGTTCCCGCACTTTGGCTGCAAGGCTTTGGCAGTGTACCTCGCGCTTCGCCATTCCATGCACCACATCTTCCTCTTTCAAAAAACCAAGGATTTCCGGCGTGCTGTATGCGATATTGCCTTCAATATGGATATTCCAGATGCGCGTGGAGCACAAAAAAAGAAGCAGCAGGCAAAAAAGAATCCCCGCAAAAAAAGCCTTTCTTTTTTTATTGCGGTTAAAAAAGAAAGGCAGGCCGCATTTTTTGAGGATATGAATATGTACGCCGGTTTTTGCAGGAATCGAGGGGAGCTTCCAGAAGTCCGCAAGAGAAAGGACAAAACGGAGCTCTTCGTTTTGGAGGCAGGTCAGATGCCTTATAAAAATGCCTCGGTTTCTGCAGAGATTTAAAAAGCGTTCCAGCTGGCTTCCGTGGACAGAAAGCACAACATAGCCGTGAAAGAAAAACAGAAATTTTTCCATGAAACAACCTCCTGCCCCGGCCTTGCCCGGGATTTCCATGCTCTATATATTTTCCAGCACAACACGGCAGATTCTTCCTTTTATCATCATTTCCAGAGGCGTATAACAGGGGATTTCCAGGCATTTGCCGCTGATCGTCACTTTTCCGCAAAGCGTTCGGAGAACGATCTCCTCCGGTGAATAGCGAAGAATGCAGCGGTAATTTTCTACAACAGCCTGGTTTTGCCCCGTGACGGTGACAATGGCATCCCTGTAGGCCAGATCGCCCGGAAGCTCCAGTGCGGTTACCAGCTGCTCTTTCCAATGCCTTCTTTTTTTCATACAGAAAAATCCCTCCGGCTTTTACCATTAATGTATGCCAAAGGGATTTGTACTATGTCTGTCAGCGAAACAGTACCAGAGAAAACCAGAGAATGGTATTGCCGCCAAGATGATATTCCATCTGTTCCTTCTCCACGATTTCGCTGGCAAGAATCCCGTGGCTTTCAAGACAGGGATGCATCCTTTCGGGATACCGGCAGGGCTTCCCTTCCAGATACGCACAGGTTTCGCAGAGATCGCAGGATTCTGTGGAGAGAATAAAAATTTCATAACCTTCCTGCTGCAGAAATTTTCCCACCTGTGTTGTCAGCTCTTCATGGCCTTTTCGGGTGGAAAGCATTTCTTTCATATTGATAAGATCTGAAACTTCAGCAACGCTGGAAAAGAAGATCCCCTGGGGATAAGCCTTGATCCTCTTTTCGCACTCCTCTATGGTGCCCACCGCCGGCGGACAGGCCCAGGTGGAGCCGTAGCGCTCGCATTCCACCTCGCAGATTGTGCGGACTCTTGGATAGACGGAAATCTTTGGGGTGTCAAGAAGCCGGTATTCATAAATGGGAAATCCTGCAAGAAAGGCTTCCAGCTTTTCAAAATCCAATGGCTTTGTGTTCATAAGCGCTCCTTTTCTTCTCAGAGAAGTTCACTCAGTTTTTCGATATCTTCTTCCTTGGTCGCCCAGCTCGTGGCAAAACGCACCACGCTTTCGGAGTCTCCAAAGGGCTCCCAAAAGCTGAAGCGGCAGTTCTCTTTCAATCGTTTTCCCACGGTGTTTTCCAGAATGACAAACTGCTGGTTTGTAGGAGAATCGATATAAAGCCGGCAGCCTTTTTTCAGGAACATGGCTTTCAGCTTCATGGCCATATCAATCGCGTGACGGCTGATCTTCAGATACAGTCCGTCTGTAAACAGCGTATCAAACTGAATGCCGAGAAAACGACCTTTTGCCAGAAGCGCTCCGTGCTGTTTCACTGTCGTAAGAAAATGCGCCGGTGCGTTCCCGCGCGGAAAGACCACGGCTTCGCCGCAAAATGCGCCGACTTTGGTGCCTCCAATATAAAATACGTCACAGCATTGGCTGAGGCACGAAAGATCCACATCCGTGTCATAGGCCGCAAGACCATAGCCCAGACGGGCGCCGTCCACATAAAGAGGAAGCTTGTATTCCCGGCAGACCGCGGAAATATCCTGAAGCTCTCCGGCCGTATAAAGAGTTCCGTACTCTGTCGGGTGAGAAATGTAGACCATGCCGGGAAAGACCATATGCTCAAAATTCTCATCTCCGAAAAAGCTGCGCAGGTAATCCCTGAGCTCCCCGGCGTCTATCTTTCCCAGGTGCTGGGGAAGCGCAAGAACCTTATGTCCCGTACACTCGATGGCGCCGGCCTCATGGACGTTCACATGTCCAGTCGATGCGGCAACCACGCCCTCGTATCCGCGAAGCATTCCGCCGATCACGGTTGCGTTGGTCTGCGTTCCGCCAACAAGAAAAAAGACATCCGCATCCGGCGCCTGACAGGCCATCCGTATTTTTTCTGCGGCGCTTCTTGTATAAGGGTCATTGCCGTAGCCTTCGCAGGCTTCCAGGTTGGTTTCCAGCAAGCGTTTCAAAATGGCCTCATGCGCACCTTCACTGTAATCACAGGAAAAAGAAAGCATTTGTAAATTCTCCTTTCATCCATAAAAGAACTGCACACGCCGCCAGACACAGCGGCTGATGAAATATATAAATAACAAGGCTGTGCTGCCCTGTTCCAGTCAAAACGGGAATGTGTTTTTCAAAAAGGTGCTTCATCCAGGCGCTTTTTTTCAGCATCCGAAGAGCAAAATATCCTGCAGCATAGAGAAACAGCCAGGGAAACAACGGGAAATAATCTCCGGAGGTAAATCCCTCGAAAGGAAATCCAAGAGCTGCAAAGGCTTTGCACTCATACAGAAAAGAGGGAAGACAAAGCTGGAAATTTCCCATTCCCACATACCCCGCAGGCAGATGTTTTGTCAGCAAAAACAGAAAATAACAGCTCAGAAGTCCCGGAAACGCCGGAATTTTGGAAAACAGCTTATCAAGGGGGATCCATAACAGGCAGGCGCATCCGAGAAACGTAAGGATGCCGAACCAGACCGTCTGCTCTGGCAGGAGGAAAAATGTCACGGCAGTGATCCCCGCGCCCAGAAGATTCAGGATCAGGCCATGTCTGAAATGCCTGTGGCCAAGCGCCCAGGTCATACCGGAAACGAAAATGAAGGTCTGGCAGATTCCCTGCTGCCAGATGACAACCGCCGGCTTCTGGTACCATGCCGGATCCATTCCGGAAAGAACAAACCAGTCAAAGAAAAAATGAAACAGCACCATATTGAGTACGGCCAGGCCGCGGATGGCGTCCAAAAGCGCATAGCGACGACAGGATTTTGCAGTGCCCATATATCTTCACTCTCCTGTTTCAGTTGCATTGTTTAAAAAACAGTTATGGGACAATGTTTCTCAATACCGGTATTTTTTTCAGGAGCAATACCAGGGAAACGCATACAAAATAAATGACAAAGGGGATCAGAAAGCGCCATGCATAGGATGATTCTTCCAGCATGGTATGTTCCAACAGGACTTGATATACAAGCATATGCATAAGATATACGCCAAATCCTGCGCCGGAAATTTTTGCCAGCCATTTACGGACAGTTTTGTTTTCCAGAAGAGGATCCAGCGGGAGATATTTTATGAAGATGAATACGCCGATTGCCAAAAAGACTGCCGGGAAATTAAAGTATCCCCAAAAGGTCCGATCGAGCGCACCGCTTCTGACAGACCACAGCACCGTTGTCACATAGCGCACTCCACATCCGACCAAAAGCGCAAGGCCATAGAAAAGCCATCTCTGGTGTCTGGTGAAATCGGTGTTTGAAAGCAGATATCCCAAAAGAACAAACATCATATATCCGCTGGCCGCCGGAAAACTGAACGCTCCGTTATATTGAATTTTTAACGCAACACAGGCCATGGGATATACGGTATTGATCAAAAAGCAAATTCCCGTCATATACAGCAGGATGTTTTTGTTGTCCTTCAGCAATGACATCACCGGTATGGCAAGATACACCATAAAAAGAGGGATAAAAAACCAGTATACATTTTCCGCTGTTGTATTGTTAAACAGCTCCAGGACATTTGGCAAGGTCCATTCAAATACAAGCTTTCCTTTGCAGATTTTGTAGAAAAGGCTGAGGAAGCTCCATATAATAAACGGGAAAACGGTTTTTAAAACTCTCTTCTTAAAATAAGTGCCCGTATCGTATCTGTCACGGTATTCCATAAGTGTTGCGCCTGTGATCATAAAGAACACAGGAACTGCCCAGTAGCAAAGGGTTTCCACAACCATGCTTTCTTTCCAGGCTCTGCTGTTATCGTAAAAGTGGACGATTCCATTGCAGTGCATAAAAATAACAGACAGGCATGCCAGTATATTTAGTACATCTATGTAATATAATCTTTTTTTATCCGTTGTGATCGTTGTCATTTAAGTTTCCTGCGAATCAATTTATTTGTGATAAGGCTCGTGATTCATAATGCGGAATCCCCGATATACCTGCTCCAAAAGGATCAGCTGCATGAGTTGATGCGGAAAGGTCATGGGCGAAAAACTGAGCTTGAAATCCGCGCGCCGGAGAACCTCATCCGAGAGCCCCAGAGAGCCCCCGATCACAAGGTCGATGGTACTCTCTCCCTGTACGCCCAGCTGTTCCATGAGCCTTGAGAGCTTTACGGAATCCAGCATTTTTCCGTCAATGGCAAGGGCGATGACATAATCCTGTTCCCGGATATGTTTCAAAAGCCGCTGGCCTTCGGTTGCTTTTATCTGCGCATTGAGCGCCTCGGAAGCCTTGTCCGGTGTTTTTTCATCTGCAACCTGCACAAAAGAAAGCCGGCAGTATCGGCTAAGCCGCTTTGTGTATTCGGCAATTCCGTCATTTAAATAAGTTTCTTTGATTTTTCCTACAGACAGTATTCGGATTTCCATAAAAAATTTTGTCCTTCGCTAATGATATTCCTCCAGATAATTCTGGAATTCCTCCGAGGTCATGAGGATTTTTCTGGGCTTGGTCCCTTCCTCCGGTCCCACGACACCGGCATCGCAAAGCTGGTCCATAATGCGCGCAGCGCGGTTGAAGCCAATCTTGAACATCCGCTGCAGCATTCCAATAGAGGCTTTTTCTTTGTCAATGATAAATTTGCCGGCTTCCTCGAAATAAACGTCCCGCTCTTCCCCGCCTCCGGCGGCAATGCCGGAAGCTCCGCCGGTGTTCATCTGCTGCTCGATCTGCTTGTTGTATTCCACAGCCGGGTTTTTATCCGCAAGGAACTGGACAATGGCGCTGACCTCCTCGTCAGAAACAAAAGCCCCCTGCAGTCTGGCCGGCTTCTGGTAGCCCTGGGGATAAAAAAGCATATCGCCCTTACCCAGAAGCTTTTCCGCCCCGTTCATATCCAGGATCGTTCGGGAGTCCACGCCGGAAGAAACAGAAAACGCGATGCGTGAAGGCATATTTGCCTTAATGAGACCGGTAATGACATTTACAGACGGTCTCTGCGTTGCGATGATCAAATGGATTCCCGCCGCGCGGGCAAGCTGCGCCAGACGGCAGATTGCATCCTCCACCTCTCCCGGTGCAACCATCATCAGATCCGCGAGCTCGTCCACGATGATAACGATCTGCGGCATTTTTTCCGGGGGCTCTTCTCCTTCCGGAGCCCGCATGTTTTCCGCCTTGCGGTTATACTCCTCCAGATTGCGGACGCCATATTCCGCAAAGGTATTGTACCGGCTGCTCATCTCTGAAACCGCCCAGTTCAAGGCTCCTGCGGCCTTCTTGGGATCCGTCACAACCGGGATGAACAGGTGCGGAATGCCGTTGTAAACACTCAATTCCACCACCTTGGGATCGATCATAATGAGCTTGACCTCTTCCGGGGATGCCTTGTACAGAATGCTGATGATCAGTGTGTTGATGCACACGGACTTACCGGAACCGGTAGCTCCCGCAATGAGGAGATGGGGCATTTTTGCAATGTCCGTCACAACCGTTTTGCCTGCAATATCCTTCCCCACGGCAAAGGAAAGCTTGGATTTTGCGCTCTTAAATTCTTCGGACTGGATCAAATCCCGCAGCATGACCGCGCTGTGCTCCTTGTTGGGAACTTCAATGCCTACAGCTGCTTTTCCCGGGATGGGGGCTTCAATCCGGATATCCGGCGTTGCCAGATTCAGTTTAATGTCGTCTGCGAGGCTGACGATCCGGCTGACCTTGACTCCCATCTCTGGCTGGAGCTCATAGCGGGTTACGGTGGGACCGCAGCTCACATTGGTGACCGTCACATTGACGCCAAAATTGTGCAGAGTATCCTGAAGCTTCTGCGCAGTTTTGCGGAGATAGGCGTCGGAATCCCCCTGCGCTTTGCCGCTTCCTCGTTTTAAGAGATGAAAGGGCGGAACCTGGTATTTCTTTTTGGGCGCACTTTCCCGCTGATCGATTTCCTGGGCAATATTCTGGATGCCGTTCTGGATTTCTTCCTGTGAGGATTTTGGATTTTTGTAATGCTTCTGAGCTTCCGGCTGGATTCCGGAAGCGTTCTCCGGCTCTGTTTCCGGAGCCCCTTCCATGGTCTGCGGAAAAGAAAATTCTTCTGCTGTTTCCGGGGCAGGCGCTTTTGCGCGATGAATCTCAAAATGGATCTGTCCCGGAGCCTGTGCTTCGGAATTGACTGTCAGCGTATCCGGTTTCAGCTTCGTGCCTTCCAGAGAAAAGATGGATGTTCCTCTCCTGCGGTGTCTGCCCGCGCTTCTGGTCCGCGGCTCCTCTGGTTCAGCAAAGAAATCCTCTGCTTCCTCCGAAGCAGCCGTTTCCATCAGCTCTGCTTCTTCACCAAGGGTTTCATTCAATTCTTCCAGGGCAAGCTGCTCTTCCATTTTGCGCATGCGCTCTTCTCTTCGCTCTCTGCGCGCATGTTCCTTCTGCTGCTGGCGAAGCGCTCTGCGCATGTCCCGCTCCGGCTGTCCTTCCATGTAACGGTCATGCGTTCCCTTTACAAGCCCGGAGATGCCATTCCAGATTTTTTCCATAAAGCCGAAAAACGAACGCTGGGTGATCAGGATCAGACATACCAACAGAACCATGATGATGATCACATATGCGCCGATCATTCCAAAGGCGGAGGTGGTGGAAATACAGATCGCTCCGCCGATAATGCCGCCGCCGGTCTTGTAGGCAGAACAGAGGGCATAATAATCCAAAAGCGTTGTGCTTTTCATATAGCCTTCTGTGAGAAGCTGCATCAGACCGCACAGGAATAAAAAGAATACCAGGCCGGCCAGGATTTTTTTGTAAGCCAGACGATTGCTCTTGTTGGATAACAAAAACGCTGTGCCAACAAAAAGCAAAACAGGAAATACGTAGGCAAGAAGCCCCATGGTTCCAAACAGAAAAACACTGATCGTGTTTCCCACAATGCCGCCCATACCAAAAGCGCTGACCAGCAGAATGATCGAGGCGGCCAGAACCACAAGAAGAATGATCTCTGTCTGGAATCCGCCCGATGCCTGTTGTTTTTTTGTGTTCTTTTTACCTCTCGTGTTCCCTTTCTTTGTTGTTTTTGAAGCTGCCATGATAGATCCCCTTTAATTCTGATGATTTATAATACCTTCCCGAGAAGCGTTACCGCGCCTGCCAGGAAGCAGTACACTGCAAAATAACGCAGTTTTGTTTTTTGAAGAACGGAAAACAGAAAGCGGACCGCCAGACAGCCCACAAAGCCTGCTGTAAGCATTCCCAAAACATAGGAAAAGCCCAGGAAGGCAGTCATTTCTGAAGCGCCAAATCCGCTTATCTGAGAAAAAAATGCGCCCAGAACAGCGGGAATACTCACAAGAAAGGAATATTTCAGTGCGAATTTCCGGCTGAAACCGCAGAACAGCGCGGCGCAGATGGTAAGACCGCACCGGGAAATTCCAGGGAAAACAGAAAGCCCCTGGGCAATTCCGATCCACATGGCATGGTCGAATTTCGCATCTCTGGGGGTGCGCTCCCCGCCGGAATTGCTGAAATCGGCGACCAGAAGAAATACGCCGGTCACAAGGAAACCGATCCCTGTGGATAATGGAGAAAAGGCTGCCTTTTCGGCCAGTCTTCTTGCGGTAAAACCAAGGATCGCCGTTGGCAGGAAGGACACCAGCAGCATTGCGGAAAGCTTCCGATAGGTACTGGTGATCAGTCTGTGATAGGGCATTTCTGCGCCTGTCCGTCTGTTATGTATCAAAATCTGAAGATTGGATATTGCTTCCAGAGTCATCATGAGAAGCTCTTTTCCAATACGTATCAAATCTGTTTTGAACATAAAAAAAACAGCGGCCAGCGTACCAAGATGAAGCATGGTCTCCAGGAGAAGTCCTCCGGCTCTGTTCATTCCAAGCATATCGCTGATGATCACGTCATGACCGAAACTGCTCACAGGCAAAAACTCGGTGATGCCCTGTATGATTCCAAGAATAATCGCATAAAGTGCTTCCATAATGATTCCTCTCCCTGCCTGGTCTTTTGTCCTTGCCAAGCTTAATATCTTTGTCATTATAACACAAAACTCCCCGTCCGTAAAGTACGGGCGGGGAGCCGAATCTTATGGGGATTCTATGTGTATCCAGCCATATGCCAACTGTCAGCAGCGGCTGAAAGCCACATTATTTTGCCTCCGGCAGTCTCTCATCGATCATGTTCATGAGATTATCCGTGCAGCGAAGCGGTGCCACAAAAGCAGCATCCTTGACAGCAGCAAGCTGTGCGTCTGCACATGCAAGAACGCCGCCGTATACTTCGCCCATTTCCGCGTAGCGGTAAACAGGAAGCTTATCATTCATCTCATCAGAGATATCCTCAATATCATCATAAGGCATTTCAACCTCATATACGTGAGCCAGTTCGGCTGCAACTTCCCAGTTGCTGAATACGACATCTTCTTCCACAGCCTGTTCGACAACCTGGAGACGTCTTTCCGTGTTGGTATAAGTACCGTAGGTAGAAGCAAATCCGGTTCCCGGGATCACAACGTCAGCAACCTTGGCGGTCTCTGTCATATGGGTATCGCATACCATGAGGAATACCAGCTCCTTCAGGAGAGATACATCCGGATTCTCGCCGAATACCAGGAGCGCCTTCACGCCCTCAAGAGCTTCTGCTCCTGCGGTCACACCCAGATCTACAAGACCCTGGCTGTTGTTCTTTGCCTTCAGCATCAGGATACCGTCGCGTGCTTTTCCGATATGTCCGGAAACAACTGCGATATCAGCCAGAAGTGCTGCCGCTTCTGTGGAAACCACATTCTGCTGGAATACGATCATGGCTTTCTTTGCATTTGCATAGAGATCTGCCACGGCCTGTACCTCTTCGCATACAGAAGCATCTGCGACAGACGCTTTGAATTCGTCGAAGCCTTTGACGGAAGCGCCCTTGCCCATGTCAACAAGCGCTTTTGCAACACCCTTGAAGAAGCCAAGTGTATTGTCGGTAGTGATGGTCTTGTAAGCGAAGCTCATATGCTTCTGCTCATATCCTTCCGGATTTACCAGAATAACCTTCGCACCGTTTGCAGCTGCCTGTTTCAGTTTCAGGCGGATTACCTGATTTTCTTTTGCGACAAAGCCTGCGCAGAGGATCACCTCAGCGGAAAGCAGCTCGTCAATGGTGTTGGGGGATGCATTTACGCCAAGAACTTCTTCCATACCGTTTTTGCGGTTGTTGAAGCAAAGGGTTTTTGCGCCGATGGAATCAGCAAACTTCTTGATCACGTATGCTTCCTCATTGGTATATCTGTCGGAAATGGAAACCGCAACTGCATCGCGTCCGTATTTTGCCGCAAGGGATTCTGCCTTCTTTGCAACCAGGACAAATGCCTCGTGGTAATCTACCTCTGTCAGCTCGCCGTTCTTTCTTGCCAGCGGCTCAAGAAGCTTGCCTTCCACAACAGAGCAGTCGAAGCCGAATTTGCCGCGTCCGCAGAGAAGTCCCTTATTTACCGCTCCTTCTTTGTCCGGAACGGCTTTGATCAGCATATCTCCGTAGGTTTCCAGATGGATGGAGCAGCCGACAGAACAATGGGAACAGGTAGTGTCGGTAACATCGGTGTCAAGGGGAACCGATTTCTCAATGGAGAGACGTTCCTGAAGCGCACCGGTCGGACATACGCTGACACACTGGCCGCAGGAAATACATCCGGTCTCAGCCAGAGGCTGTTCCAGAGCCGGCTTCACAACTGTGTCAAAGCCACGTTTTACAAGGCCGAGAGCGCCTACGCCCATAACCTCGTCACAGGCACGAACGCAAAGTCCGCAGAGGATACATTTGTTGGGGTCGCGCAGGATAAACGGATGCTCGTCGCTGTATTCCACTTCATTGATATCACCTGCAAAACGATCCGGTTTTACATCATACATATTTGCATAGGAAATGAGCTTGCACTCAAAGTAATCCTTACAGCCGCACTCCAGACAGCGGTTTGCTTCTTCCAGAGCCTGTTCTTCGTCATAACCGAATACCACCTCTGTAAAGTTATCCCTGCGCTCTTCTGCATTGAGCTGCTCCATGGCCGGACGGCACATTCTCTCGCGGTCCTCAAAGGAAGCCGGTGTCAGATCCGTGCGCTGTACGTAATAATTCGGCTCATACGCAATGTCTTCGCCGCGCAGATAAGCGTCTACTACCAGACAGCCTTTCTTTGCATCGGCAATGGATTCCACTGCAATGGAAATCTTGTCATTTCCGCAGTCGCCGCCGGCAAATACACCAGGAATCGCTGTCATGAACGTATCTTTGTCGTAAACGATGCCGCCCTTGCGGGTCAGTTCCACGCCGTCAATTCCGGCTGCGTTTACTTTCTGTCCGATTGCGAGAATTACGGTATCTACGTCGATCGTCTCGGTTTTGCCTTCTACAGGAACCGGTGCGCGGCGTCCGGAAGCATCCGGCTCACCAAGCTCCATTACCTGAAGAACCATCTGGCGGCAGTGACCGTTCTCATCGGAAATGATCTCCAGCGGGTTGGTCAGATTCAGGAAGATTACGCCCTCTTCCTCTGCCTCTTCGATCTCTACCATATCTGCCGGCATTTCGTCCTTGGTTCTTCTGTAGATATTGTATACCTTGTCAGCGCCCAGACGGACTGCGGTGCGGCAAGCGTCCATAGCAGTATTTCCGCCGCCTACGATGGCAGCGTTTTTGCCAAGATCAATGGTCTCGTTGCGAACAACCTTGCGAAGGAAATCAATACCGCCGATCACACCTTCCGCGTCCTCGCCCTTGCAGCGAACGCCGGTGGATACCCACGCGCCGATACCAACGCAGACTGCGTCGTAATCTCTCTTAATGGTCTCGAAGGAAATGTCCTCGCCGATTTTGGTATTGGTGATCATGGTTACACCCATGCGCTCAATGAGAGCGATCTCCTCGTCAAGCACTTCCTTGGGCAGACGATATTCCGGAATACCATAGCGGAGCATACCGCCAAGCTTGGGCATTGCCTCGTAAATGGTCACGTCATGACCCAGCTGACGCAGGAAGTATGCCATGGAAAGTCCGTAAGGGCCGCCGCCGATGATGGCAACGTTCTTTCCGGTATCCGGTTCGCACTCCGGCATGAACGGATCTTCGCCAAATTCATCTGTATCTGCCGCAAATCTCTTCAGGTTTGCGATCGCGATCGGCTCGTCCACCATACCGCGGCGGCATGCCGTCTCACAGGGATGCGGACATACACGTCCGATGGCACCCGGAAGAGGAATGTTCTCACGGATCAGCTTGATCGCTTCTTCGTACTGTCCGTTTGCGATCAGGCCTACATAGCCCTGACAGTCTGTACCTGCCGGACATGCCAGCATACAGGGCGGACGGCAGTCTCCTTTATGGTTGGAAAGAAGGAGCTCCAGGTTTGTTTTTCTGGATTCAATGACACGGGGAGTGTTTGTATGTATTACCATATTGGGAGCAATCTCGGTTGCACAGGCCTTCCAGAGCTTGGGATTGCCTTCCATTTCTACCATACAAAGTCCGCATGCGCCATAAATTTCTGTTCTCTCGTCATAGCAGAGGGTCGGAATGAAAATATCGTTTTCTCTGCATACTTCAAGAATTGTCTGGCCGGGAAGTCCATAGACTTCTTTTCCGTCGATATTCAATCTGTATTTATTCACAGTCCATACCTCCTATTAAACTCTCTTTACTGCGTCAAACTTACAGGATTCTTCACACTTGCCGCACTTGATACAAATGCTCGGGTCGATCTTGTGCATGGATTTCTTTTCGCCGCTGATCGCACCTACCGGACATTTTCTTGCGCAGGCACCGCAACCCTTACAATTCTCAGTAATCTCATAGCTGATGAGAGCTTTACAGGATTTTGCAGTACATTTGTGATTGTAAATGTGGTCTTCATACTCATTGCGGAAGTATTTGATCGTGGTTAGAACCGGGTTGGGAGCTGTCTGGCCAAGACCGCACATTGCTCCGTCCTTGATCTTGCCTGCAAGCTCTTCCAGAAGCTCGATATCGCCATCCTTGCCTTCGCCTCGTGTGATACGCTCAAGAATCTCAAGCATTCTCTTGGTACCGATACGGCAGTAGTTACATTTTCCGCAGGATTCCTTCTTGGTAAAGTCGAGGAAGAATCTTGCCATGTCTACCATACAGGTATCTTCGTCCATAACGATCATACCGCCGGATCCGACGATCGCACCGGTCTTGTTGATATCTTCGTATGTAACCGGAGTGTCGATAAGCTCTGCCGGAATACATCCGCCGGAAGGACCGCCCATCTGTACGGCTTTGAACTTCTTGTCGTTCTTGATGCCGCCGCCGATGTTGTAGATAACTTCCTTCAGTGTCATACCCATGGGAACTTCCACGAGACCGCCCTTCTTGATCTTGCCTGCCAGAGCGAATACCTTGGAGCCTTTGGATTTCTCAGCGCCTCTGTCTGCAAATGCCTGTCCGCCGTTCAGCATGATCCAGGCAACGTTTGCGTAGGTCTCAACGTTATTGATGTTGGTAGGAAGCTTCCAATATCCCTTCGCTGCCGGGAACGGGGGTTTCAGACGCGGCATACCGCGCTCGCCTTCCAGGGAAGCAATGAGGGCTGTCTCCTCACCGCAGACAAACGCACCGGCACCGGCCTTGATGCGGATGTCAAAGTTAAAGTTTGTTCCAAAAAGATTTTTGCCGAGATATCCTTTTTCTCTCGCCTGCGCCATGGCAATTTCCAGACGGGCGATCGCCAGCGGATACTCTGCACGGCAGTAGATGATACCTTCGGTAGCGCCTGCGGCAAAACCTCCGATGATCATTCCTTCCAGCAGGGAGTGCGGGTCACCTTCCAATACGGAACGGTCCATGAATGCGCCCGGGTCACCTTCGTCCGCATTGCAGACCATGTATTTCTGTGCGCCTTTATTGGACTTGATGGCATTCCATTTGAACCAGGTGGGGAAGCCTGCACCGCCTCGTCCGCGAAGTCCGGAAACCTTGATCTCCTCGATAACTTCGTCCGGTGTCATGGAAGTGATGACTTTTTTTGCTGCCTCATATCCGCCGGTAGCGATATATTCTTCGATTTTTTCCGGGTTGATCATACCGCAGTTGCGAAGAACGATTCTCTGCTGCTGGGTAAGGAATGCCTCATCCTCAGCCGGAATCACATACTCTTCTACCGGCTTGCCGCCGATGAGATGTTCTTCCACAATACGCTCTACCTTTTCTGTGGTACATTTCACATATCTTGCTTCCAGAGCACCTTCGTCGTTATATACATCAACGATCGGCTCCAGATAACAGGTACCGATACAGCCGGTCTTGTCGATCACGACGTTTGTCAGATTTTTCTCCGCCACGATTCTTTCGAATTCATTAGAGGTTTTTTTCGCGCCGGTAGCAATACCGCAGCTGCCCTGTCCTACAACAACTTTCATATCTCTGCCTCCTATGCGTTCTTTGCTTTGTAATCGTCAAGAATCTTCTTAACGGAAGCTTTTGTCAGGTTACCAAAGGTCTCTTCACCCTCTGCTGTACGAACCATCATGACCGGTGCCAGAGAGCAGCATCCCAGACAGGCTACGTTGTTCAGTGTGAACAGTCCGTCCTCCGTTGTCTCTCCGTCCTTGATTCCAAGATGTTCCGTAACCGCCTCTTCTATCATGTCTGCGCCGTTTACATGACAGGCAGTACCCTTGCAGAGCATGATAAGATATTTGCCAATAGGCTGCAGACGGAACTGCGCATAGAATGTAGCGACACCATAAATTTTCGCAGGCATGATCCCGGTTCTCTCTGCGATGTAATTAATGGCATCCAGAGAGAGGTAACCGTAAATATCCTGTGTCTGCTGAAGGATGGTGATAAGACTTCCCGGTACCTTTGCATATTTTTCCAGTACGGGAGCCAGTTCTGTGAAATCTGCGTTTCCGCCATTCTGACATCCACAAGTATTGCTCATATGATTGTCCCTCCTATAGAAAATTGTACATAAAAATTCATTCCGTACCATTATATCACAAATTAGCGGACAATCAAAGAAAAAACTTTATTTTTTTACAGTTCTCCTACATTTTTTACAATACTTTATCGTTCTTTTTCTGCCTCCATCCAAACTCGCATTTCACCAGGTTTTCTGTTATTCCAAAAACAATAAGGAATAGCTTTCAAAATAACTCTTTTTTTCTTTGTCACAAAAGGTCGATATAATTCTTCTCCCCATTCACTTTGTTCTTCACGCCATCCAGAAATTTGCAAGATGTTAGTTCCTCCAAAAAGTTCTTTATCATACAATTCTTGAATTTTACTGCAGATATCCACACTGAGAGCCGAAAGGTTTTCTCCATTATCTTCTTCTTCGAAGCAATATACTAAAGGACCTTTCATAAGTGCTGTTTTCCCAGCATCTGCCCGTACTTTTGGATTTGCAAACATAAATCTTGGATGCATATCAAATTTGAGAACTACAGACATATTTATTTCCCATTTCTTTGTACAAGTAATAAAACCGTTTTCTTCTGGGGATTCTATTTGCTTTCCATCTTCAAATATCTGCGTTTTTTTACTCCATTTCGGAATTCGGAACGCTATGGAAGCATTAGTATCTCCTTGTGTTTCTACAATGGTCATTCGTACTTCTCCATCAAAAGGATAAGCTGTATCTATGCGTATTGCCAAGGCACCCTTGCCAAAATGCAAATTCCAGATACCAGACAAATATAAACCAATATAAGCAGTCGTCTCTTTGATATAGCAGGCATAGCTTTGTAAACTGGCTAATGTCCGTGCAATGTTGGGGGGGGCAACATGCACAAGAAAACCAACTCTGGCGAGTAGCTTTTACGTGTGCATGATCTGGATTTTTCTTTATAACTTCGGGCCATACTTCTAATGGATTTACATAAAAAAATTTTTTGCCATCAAGAGAAATTCCTGAGAGGACCGTATTATAAAGTGCTCTCTCCATAGTGTCAATATACTTTCCATTTTCTGTGGCCTCAAACATTTGTTGACAAAACATAGCAAGCCCGATTGATGCACAACTTTCTGCATAAGCCATATCATTTGGAAGATCGTAATCGCAAGTAAAACGTTCACCTGTTCCTGCAGAACCAATTCCACCGGTAATATACATACGCCTGTTTACAATATTTTCATACAATTTCTCACAGACATTCAAAAGTTCATCGTTCTGCTCTAATCGGGCAAGATGCGCCATAGCTGTATACATATAAACTGCACGTACAGCATGTCCTTCGGCTGAGGTTTGTTTCATCACAGGAAGGTGTGTCTGGCAATATTCTCTATCGAAAGAAGCAAATTCCGGAAAAATGTACTTTCCGTATTCCTCATGGAGTTCCTTCAGTATGTAAGGCTCGCGTCCGCGTTCCATCAAAAAAAATTTTGCCTGCTTTAAATACTTTTCCTCGCCTGTTACTTCATATAGTTTCAAAAGAGCAAGTTCAATTTCCTGGTGTCCTGGATAAGCCTTCAATTGACCTTCGTTCTCCCCGAATACTCGACAGATTAAATCAGCATTCTTACAAACAATATTTAAAAATTCATTTTTTCCGGTGGTTTTATAATAGGCTACTGCAGCTTCAATAAAATGTCCTGATACATAAAGTTCATGTCCTTCCAATAGATTCAGCCACTTTTTATTTGGCTCTTTCAGAATAAAATAGGTATCAAAATAACCGTCTTCTTGCTGGACATGTCCAAGTAATTTTATCATTTCATCCATTTGTTCCATTAATTTTTCATCGAACTGTACAGCAAGAGAAAAGGCTGCCGCTTCCATCCATTTTGCCAAATCGGAATCTTGAAAAGGCATTCCAATAAAATCGCCATTGCTCTCGCCGGCAGCAATTTTAAAATTTTGAATGCAGCCACTTTTTTCACAATTTTCTATATGGTCATTCATCAATTCCCACTGATAGGGCAAAATAGTCCCAGATACTTTACAGATATATCTTCCCCAAAATGCGTCCGTGATAATTCCATCCTGTAACGCAATCGGTTTTACTGTATATTTTTGCATAGCGTTCTCCTCGTATTATAAAGTAGTAGTGTTTATAGTCCCTCTCCAAGGACTGTAT
>CALBGI010000013.1 GCA_937893675.1 uncultured Blautia sp. | reverse complement strand
AGAATATGCGGTTAAATCCCCTCTCCATGGGAATTGCAAATTTCAGGCGTGACCGCAAAAAGACGATCAGTATCGTGGCTTCCCTGAGTCTGGGCGGGGTGATCCTTTTGGTGACAGCTTCTATTCTTTTGGTTCGTTCGCCGGAGCGGATCGCAAGACAGTATTTCCCGGATGGGGATTATAAAATCTATATCCATTCTGAAAAAACAGAATATGAGGTGATGTCAAAAGGAAATCCTTTGAATGAAGCGCTTCGGCAGGAGGTGCTGGCCGTGGATGGCGTAACAGATGTGATAGAAAATCGTCAGGCGGTTCATGTGCGGTTTGAAAATGAGGAAAGTTCTTCCGGCGGAATGTGTGATCTGTTGAGTGACCGAAACAGGGATCAAATGGAAGCGGCGCTTGTGTCCGGAACTTTACCTCAAGATTCCCATAGTATTGCACTTGATATGGAATATGCAGAAGATATGATCGGTGTAGATGTGGGGTCAGTTATCAAACTTACCATAGGGGATCAAGAGATTCCTGTCACGGTTTCCGGTCTGCTCATAAACGATGGGCTTAAAAATGGTCATGGTCCTCTGGCATTGGACAGCACCTGCATGGTTGCAACCAAAGAATTGTTTCAGGAAGCAATGCCTATGATTGATTGTTTTGATTATTCCTGGAGCATTGTCAGCGATCCCAAAAAGGCGGAGCAGATTGAAAACAGTCTGAGTGCGATCATTTCTTCCAATCCAGATCTTGACTTGGATACCATTGGGATACATAAGGATTATGAGGAAATGGAAAACCGGGTTGTTTTTGGAGGGTTTCAGGCGCTGTCCTGGCTGGTATTCCTCTTTGGCGTGGTCAATCTCATCAACACCACCCTCTCCAATCAGATGTCCAGAAAGAGGGAAAACAGCGTCTTTCGTGCCATCGGTCTGACCAGAAAACAGCTCTGTCAAATGACCATCTATGAGGGAATTTGCTATGCGTTTTCTGCTGCGTTGGCGACCCTGGCAGTCGGCCTCCCGATTGCAATAATAGCTGCCCGAAAATTCAGCGAAATGACTTTTCATGTAGCAATGCCCTATTCCTTCCCCTTCCTGCAAATGGGGCTGTTCGTTCTGGTGCTGTTTGGCCTGGAGGTGATTCTGTCCTTCTGGACAATGCGCAGACAGAAAAATCAATCGCTGGTGGAAGAAATGCGAGCGATGGAATAAGCATATAGGATCGGCGGGGCGGCGTGTGCTGCCCCGCTTTTTAAGTTTGCTGTTATATTTTGGATCGTTATTGACTTCTATTACGGTTAGTGATATATTTATTACAGTAACCGTAATAAGGAGGCAGATGTTATGCGAGACAATTCGAAAGGTGGTGCGCTCACAGAGGTGACATTCTTTATTTTGCTCTCCCTTTATACCCCGAAACATGGATACGCTGTCATGCAATTTATTGAAGATAGTACAAAAGGGCGGCTCACGCTGGGAGCAGGTACTTTATATGGTGCGTTGAACTCGTTGCAGGATAAAGGCTGGATTGCACCTTTTGGAGATAGTGCGGGACGGAAAAAAGAATATCTCATTACAACACAAGGAAAAGAAATTGCAGAAAAGGAACTGATAAGGCTCAATGAACTTGTAGGCGTGGCTAATGAAATTATTGGAGGTGCAGTATGAGCAAAAAGTATTATCGTTTCTTTGGCGGTTTGTTGACTGCCCAGGAACATTGGCTGAATAAAATGTCTGAAAAGGGCTATCGTCTGATTCGGACGGAAAAAATGTTGTATGAATTTGAGGCGTGTAAACCAGACCAGGTAAAATACTGTGTGGAGTTTATCGGGCAAAAATCGAAGGCCAACGCGTCCGATTATCATGAGTTTTTAGAGGGGATGGGTTACAAAGTATTTTATAAAAACATCAACCTGAATTACTCTGTTGGTAAAGTGCGCTTACGGCCATGGGCTGAAAAGGGTGGACGCATAGCAACAAATGCCACGACCTTTAACCGGGAACTGTTGATCGTAGAAAAAGACAATGACGGTAAGCCGTTTGAACTTCATACTTCTTATAAGGACAAGGAAAACTATTACAGAAATCTGCGTAATCCGTGGCTACTGATCCTGCTCATGTTCACAATATTTGCGGTTGTAAATCGCTCGGCAGTTTTTGGTGTGCTTGCCCTGGTTTCTCTGATTCCTGTTCTCGTATATCAAACCCAGGTTGAGCAAAACAAACGCGAAGGCAAGACAAAAGAATGGTGAGGTGTTTATATCATGAATGAACGAGAAAAAACAATCCGGCTATGGTTTGATATGTGGCTCAATCAGCAGGATATGGGCATTGATGATATTTTTACAGAAGATGTGATCTATACAGAAAGCTGGAGTCCCCAGTATAACAACCGAAAAACAGTAAAGCATTGGTTTCAGGAATGGAATACCCGTGGCAAGGTGGTCATTTGGGAAATCAAGCAATTTTTTCATAAGGGAGATCAAACGATTGTGGAGTGGTATTTCAAAAATGAAATGAACAATGGAAGTATAGAGGAATTTGATGGAATCTCGCTGGTTGAATGGACAGAGGATAATAAAATAAAGGCATTAAAAGAATTTGGGTGTAATCGCAATACCTATAATCCATACCAGGAAGGCGATACCCCTCAATTCAAAGCAGAAAAAGCGAATTGGTTTTGAATTGAGTGCTTATGGAGGTAAAATATAATGTATCGGACAGAATTAGTAGAAGGAATTACCGTGGAAAATGTAACAGAGAAAATCAATGCAAAAATAGAAGAAATGGAAAAGGAAAGCTATCGACTTGTTACGATGTCTTTTTGGGGAACCGAAAGAGCTGTACTGGTTTTCAAAAAAGGGTTAAAGGGTAGTTTGCTTTAACACATAGTTTGCTTTTGAACTGTCGTCTATGGTGCGTTGACAGACTGGTAATCTCGACTATTCGTTAAAGGACTTTATTGTGGACTGTTCGAGCAAGCCATTGGGCTTTGAGGTGACAAATATGAAAGTATTGGTTAGTGCTTGTATTATGGGAGAGAACTGTAAATATAATGGGAAAAACAACAAAAATTCAGCAGCTATCCATTTTTTAAAAGATAAAGAAGTGATTTCTATCTGCCCGGAAGTATTAGCAGGAATGGAAACTCCCAGACCCTGCGCAGAAATTGTGAATGGGAGAGTAGTTGATGAAAACGGAAATGATGTTAGTTTAGAATATAATAAGGCAGTGGCAGTTGCATTATCGAAAATTCAGAATGAAGAGATTGATTTAGTTATATTACAATCCAGAAGCCCTACCTGTGGTGTTAATCAGATATATGATGGTAGCTTCACTGGAAAGTTAGTTTCTGGAATGGGTTTGTTTGCAAAGGCATTAAAACAAAAAGGATATCATGTCATTGATGTTGAAGAAATATAAGTTTACCATTTTTCATTTGTTGAGGGATAAGGTTCCTAACGCATTAAGGCTGCATTTTTATATTCGCCTGATGCAAATGTCAATGGGAGCATGAGCGACTATATCATAGAATATTATTTTTTTCACGGAGGCTGATATGAAAGAAAAAATATTGATAATAGAAGATGATCCGTTGATACGGAATGAATTGAAAACGCTGCTGCAAAGCAATGGCTATGAAACGGCGGCTCCGGAAGATTTTTCTGATGTGATTGATCGGATCAAAGCCGAACAGCCTCACTTGATTTTGCTGGACATCAAACTGCCGGGGACCAGTGGCTTTTCTCTCTGCACCGAGATTCGCACATTTTCCGAAGTGCCAATCATCTTTGTGACAAGCTGCAACACGGATATGGACGAGCTGAATAGCATCATGCTGGGTGGAGACGCTTTTATCACGAAGCCCTATAACACAGCAATCCTGCTTGCGAAAATTGCTTCTCTGCTGAAGAAAGCCTATCCCGCACAGCAACGGGAGCAGATCGTCTATGGAGATGCGGTGCTGCATCTGGAATCCAGCAGTTTGGACTATAATGGACGGAGCGTAGAACTTACTAAGAACGAATTGAAAATTCTCTATTACCTGTTCAGGAACGGTGGAAAAATCTGTTCTCGTGGAGATATGATTGAGTATTTGTGGGACAATCAGTTATATGTGGATGACAATGCTTTGAGCGTCAATATCAACCGCATCCGGGAAAAACT
>CALBGI010000012.1 GCA_937893675.1 uncultured Blautia sp. | reverse complement strand
GGGCTATTTTCATTCAAAAGTCCGACGGAAGTCGAACTTTCCTATAAAGTAAAAATAAGTCCTGTCAAGAAAAAATACTTGACAGGACTTCTGTGATTGTGTATGATAGTCAAGGTGATTCCAAATGGAAAAGTTTGTACAGCAGACACTGCTCTATGATTTTTACGGAGAACTCCTCACCGAGCGCCAGCAGCAGGTTTATGAGAATGTGCTTCTGGAGGATTATTCCCTGAGTGAGGTGGCGGAGAATCTGGGGATCAGCCGCCAGGGAGTGCACGATATGATCAAACGGTGCAACAAGACGCTGGAGGGCTATGAGGAGAAGCTGCATTTAGTAGAAAAATTTTTAAGTATCCGGCGCGAGGTGCAGCAGATCCACGCATTTGCAGTGGAGCACCAGGCAAAGGAAATCGAGACAATATCCAATCGGATTCTGGAGGAATTATAGTTCATGGCATTTGAGAGCTTGACGGACAAACTGCAGAATGTATTTAAAAAGCTTCGGGGGAAAGGCCGTCTTACAGAAGATGACGTAAAGACCGCCCTCAAAGAAGTAAAAATGGCGCTTCTGGAAGCGGACGTGAATTTTAAGGTTGTAAAACAGTTCACAAAGTCCGTTCAGGAACGGGCGGTAGGCCAGGATGTTATGAATGGTCTGAATCCCGGCCAGATGGTAATTAAGATAGTAAACGAAGAGCTTGTGAACCTTATGGGAAGCGAGACAACGGAGCTTCCGATGAAGCCGGGCAACGAGATCACGGTGCTGATGATGGCCGGACTTCAGGGCGCCGGCAAGACCACCACTGTGGCGAAGCTTGCAGGGCAGCTGAAATCCAAGGGAAAACGGCCGCTGTTGGTGGCATGCGACGTCTATCGACCCGCAGCGATCACCCAGCTTCAGATCAACGGAGAGAAGCAGGGCGTAGAGGTTTTCTCCATGGGAGACAAGCAAAGGCCTGTCGATATCGCAAAGGCGGCCATTGAGCATGCGCAGCATAATCAGCAGAATGTGGTTCTCATCGATACAGCCGGGCGGCTTCATGTGGATGAGGATATGATGCAGGAGCTTGCGGACATTAAGGCCAATATTTCGGTGGATGCCACCATTCTTGTGGTGGATGCCATGACCGGCCAGGATGCTGTGAACGTTGCAAAGACCTTTACAGACAAGGTTGGGATTGACGGCGTGATCCTCACGAAGCTGGACGGCGACACCAGAGGCGGCGCGGCGCTTTCGATCAAGGCGGTTACCGGCAAGCCGCTCCTCTATGTGGGAATGGGCGAGAAGCTCTCCGACCTGGAGCAGTTTTATCCGGACCGTATGGCTTCCCGGATTTTGGGAATGGGCGACGTCATGAGCCTCATCGAAAAGGTGGAGGCCTCTGTTGACAAAGAGCAGGCCCAGGAGATGCAGAAGAAGCTCAAAAAGATGGATTTTGACTTCAACGATTATCTCACCAGTATGGAGCAGATGAACAAAATGGGAGGCATTGGAAGCCTTCTGGGAATGCTGCCCGGTGTGGGAGGCAAGATGAAGGACATCGAAAGCATGATTGATGAAAAAGCCATGGAGCGCACAAAATCCATCATTCTTTCCATGACAAAGCAGGAGCGCAGCAATCCTTCGATTCTCAATGTTTCGCGAAAGAACCGCATTGCCAAAGGCGCGGGCGTGAACATTGCGGAGGTGAACCGCCTGGTAAAACAGTTTGAGCAGAGCAAAAAGATGATGAAGCAGATGCCGGGCCTGATGGGCGGCAAGGGTGGTAAAAGAGGGGGCTTCAAGCTTCCCTTTTAAATAAATTAAAACAAACATGATAAATGGAGGAAAATGAAATGGCAGTAAAAATCAGATTAAGAAGAATGGGACAGAAGAAGGCACCTTTTTATAGAATTATCGTTGCTGATTCCCGCGCAAAACGTGATGGAAAATGTATCGAGGAGATCGGCACCTACGATCCGACCAAAGATCCCAGCGTTTACAAAGTAGATGAGGAAGCAGCAAAGAAATGGCTGGCAGCAGGCGCACAGCCCACAGAGACTGTAGCAAAAATCTTCAAAATTGCAGGAATTGAGAAATAATAGAACTACCTCAGAGGTATTTCTTTGCCGTTCCTTTTGGGACGAGTAGGGAGGTCTGTAATGAAAAAATTAGTAGAAGTAATTGCAAAATCTCTTGTTGAAAATCCCGATGAAGTGGTAGTTACCGAGACCGAAAAGGAAGATGCGATCGTGATCGAGCTTAAAGTCGGCCCCGCAGATATGGGTAAGGTGATTGGCCGTCAGGGCAGAATTGCCAAGGCTATCCGTACGGTTGTCAAGGCGGCTTCATCTAAAAGCAGCAAAAAAGTGGTTGTAGATATTCTGCAATGAAAAGTAGATTTCAGGAGCTGTGGCGACATAGCTCCTGTTTTTATCGGAGGATTTGAATGGAAAATTTGTTGAAGGTTGGTGTGATCACCACCACCCACGGCGTGCGCGGGGAGGTAAAAGTATTTCCCACCACAGACGATGCAGAGCGCTTTCTTGACATCTCCTATGTTCTTCTGGATGCGGGAAAAGAAATGCTCCGCCTGGAAATCCAGGGTGTGAAATTTTTTAAGAACCTTGCAATTCTGAAATTCAAAGGAATTGACAATATCAATGATATCGAAAAATATAAAGGCAGGGACTTGTGGATTCCCAGAGAGGAAGCCCAGGAGCTTGGCGAGGACGAATATTACATTGGAGATCTGATTGGCATGGAGGTGCGTTTGGAGGACGGCTCTTATTTTGGCGTGATCAAGGACGTTATGGAGACCGGCGCCAACGATGTGTATGTGGTGACCAGAGAAGGGGAACCGGAGGTTCTGCTCCCGGCGATCCACGAGTGTATTCTGGATGTGGATCTTGATGAAAATGTGATGACGGTTCATATAATGAAAGGACTTTTGGAATGAATTTTCATGTGCTGACCTTATTCCCGGAAATGATCGAAAACGGGATGAATACCAGTATTACAGGGCGGGCTATTTCCAGTGGGCTTTTAAGTCTTTCTGCGGTAAATATCCGTGATTTTGCCTTTAACAAGCATCAGAAAGTGGACGATTATCCCTATGGCGGCGGCGCGGGCATGCTTATGCAGGCGGAGCCGGTGTATCTGGCCTACGAATCTGTGGCAAAAAAACTTTCCAAGCCTCCGAGAGTAATATATCTCACGCCCCAGGGCCGTGTGTTCAACCAGAATATGGCGCGTGACCTGGCGATGGAGGAGGACCTGATTTTTCTCTGCGGCCATTATGAAGGGATTGACGAGCGTGTGCTGGAAGAAATTGTGACGGATTATGTCTCCATCGGAGATTATGTGCTCACAGGCGGAGAGCTGGCTGCTATGGTGATGATGGATTCCGTTTCCCGGATGGTGCCGGGTGTTCTGAGCAATGAGGTTTCGGGAGAGACGGAGTCCTTTTCGGAGAATTTGCTGGAATATCCTCAGTACAGCCGTCCGGAGGAATGGCACGGGAAAAAGGTGCCGGAGGTGCTCCTGTCCGGACATCATGGCAATGTAGACAAATGGCGGCGGGAGCAGTCTGTCTACCGCACAGCCAAATGGAGGCCGGATTTGCTGAAGAAAGCGGAGCTTTCCAATAAAGAGTGGAGCCAGGTGCGGGCCTGGAAAAAAGAATGGAAAGAAAACGAGGAAGCATAAGATATGAAAACAGCGGATTTTTATTATGATTTGCCACAGGAGCTGATTGCCCAGGATCCCCTTCTGGACAGAAGCTCTTCCAGGCTCATGCACGTTCCTCTGGATGGGGAGGGGTTTGAGCATCTGCATTTCAAAGACATTCTGAAATTTTTGCGCGCGGGGGACTGCCTGGTCATCAATGATACCAAGGTGATTCCGGCGCGGCTTTACGGACATAAAAAGGATACTGGTGCGGTGATTGAGATCCTTCTTCTGAAACGCAGGGAGAACGATATCTGGGAGTGTCTGGTCAAGCCCGGCAAAAAGGCTCGCCCCGGCGCGGTGATCACCTTTGGAGATGGGCGGCTGAACGGAACCATACTGGACGTGGTGGAAGAGGGAAACCGACTGATCCAGTTTTCCTATGAGGGGATTTTCGAGGAGATTCTGGACGCGCTGGGAGAAATGCCGCTGCCGCCCTACATTACGCACAAGCTGGAGGACAAGAACCGCTATCAGACGGTTTATGCGAAACATGAGGGGTCCGCAGCAGCCCCCACCGCAGGCCTTCATTTTACAGAAGAGCTTTTGAAGCAGGTGGAAGAAAAAGGCGTTCGCATTGCCCATGTGACCTTACATGTGGGGCTTGGCACCTTCCGGCCGGTGAAGGTGGATGACGTGGAAAGTCATCATATGCACTCCGAGTTTTATGTGGTGGAGGAAGAACAGGCAGAGCTCATCAATCGCACCAAGCAGGACGGCGGCCGTGTAATTGCCGTCGGTACCACCAGCTGCCGCACACTGGAATCTGCCTCCGGCGAGGATGGTATTTTGCGGGCAGGAAGCGGCTGGACGGATATTTTTATTTATCCGGGCTATCGTTTTAAGATCCTGGATGGACTGATCACGAATTTCCATTTGCCGGAATCCACTCTGCTCATGCTGGTATCTGCGCTGGCCGGAAAAGAAAAGATCATGAAGGCGTATGAAGAAGCAGTGAGAGAGCGTTACCGCTTTTTCTCCTTCGGCGACGCCATGCTCCTGCTGTGATTGCAAGAGTTGGATATATTGATATAAGAAAAGGGCAGTTGTAAAATCCGCCGGAGCGTCATTTTACAACTGCCCTATCTGCTTTTAATTCAGTTCCCTGATCTGCCCCTTCTCTTTGTCATATCGACAGTATTTTCCATTTTCTGAAATAAAAGGCTGATAGGTATTGGTTTTTACATCCTTGAGATACACAACTCCGGTGGCGATCATCTGGACAAGGGAAAAACGTTCGCTGAGACTGGAAATCCACTCGTAGGTTTTGTTTTTGGAGGAATCTGCCATAAGAAGATTGTAACCGCCCTCGCAGGACTCCAAGGTGAAATAGACCTTTTCTTTTTTGTTGGGAGCGGCAAATACCTGACTCTCAATGTAGGAGGAAAAATTTTTGGTCACAAAATCATGGAAGGTTTCTGTGGTGTAAGTGATGCCGGAGACTTCATCTGTGATCCTGTCCCCGCGGTCCAGTCTGGTTTTGATGATCTTCAGCACATCAATGCTCCAGTTGATAAAAGAAATGCTGTTGTACTCCATGGTTTCCAGAAGGGTTTCGATTAGTTTTCTTGACAGCAGCCCGGAGCGGACGGCCTCGTTGTACAGTTCCTGGTTCATAAAAATCTCCTTTCGCGTGCGAGAGTTTTACTTGTTTACGTCAATATAGCTGTATAAGGTGTATTTGGAAATACCGAAGTAGCCGGAAACCTTGTCTCCGGATTTTGTGATGAGGAAAGCGCCGGAATCGTTGAGGAACTGGATGGCTTTTACCTTGTCCTCCTTGTTCATAAGGGCGACCGGTTTTCCTACAAGGGCGACCGACTGTTCGATGAGCTGGTCCAAAAGGTCGTTGACGTTCTGGGTGACCGGCTTTGGTGGCTCTTCCTGGGTATGGGGAGAGACCAGCGTGTGGAGTGCGCTGTCAATCATGCACAGTCTTGTCACATCGAAATTGATACTGAACACATAATGGAGGGTTTCGTCATCATCCTGGATGTAGGAGGTGCTGCATTTTAAAATTTTGCCGTCAGCGGTCTTCATCAGGTACCCGGACTGGTCGCGGGGAATGCCGAGCCCTTTTGCCTGCTGGCGGATGGCTTCAAAAACGGCATTGGAGGGTCCGTCTCCAATGCTTCTTCCGGTTACATGGCCGTTGACAATATAGACAATGGAACTGGAAAGCTCTTTTGTTTTTAAATCGTGAATCACAATTTCGCAGTCAGAGCCAAAGAGGGCTGCGATATCGTCTGCAATTTGCTTTAGCGTGGTCAATCGTCCCATAAGCATATTCCTCCTGATATGGCAGAATTCATTAAGTGCCCCTATTATACCACAGTTTTCCGGCAGACAAAAGAGTATCAAAAAAAATATTTAGGGCTAAAACAAATTTCCCAAATCGAGGCAACCAAGGTTGTTTCGTCTGAAAAATCGTGCTATAGTGAAATCAGAAAATGTTGCACAAAAGGGAGGCGGACTTATGGGATATCTTTTGAAAAACGGAACGGTCGTCAGTGCGGGGGGATCTGCAAAGCGGGACATTCTTATGGAAGGGGAAAAAATCGTAGAAATCGGGGAGAACCTCTGCGCGCCGGGAGCGGAGGTGATCGATGTCAGCGGCAAGCTGCTGTTTCCGGGGTTTATTGACGGTCATACACATTTTGACCTGGAGGTTGCAGGGACGGTGACTGCGGACGATTTTGAGACAGGCACCAGAGCGGCGCTTCTCGGAGGCACCACTATGGTGGTGGATTTTGCCTCTCAGGATAAGGGAGGACACACGCTGAAAGAGGGGCTCAGGAAATGGCACGGCAAGGCAGACGGAAAATGTTCCTGCGACTATTCCTTTCACATGTCGATCGTGGAATGGAATGAGGAGACGGAGCGGGAAATCCAGGATATGATTGCGGAGGGGGTCACAAGCTTTAAGCTTTATATGACCTATCCGGCAATGCTGGTGGAGGATGCGGATTTGTACCGGATTCTCAAAAAACTGGGAAAATGCGGCTGCTTTGCGGGTGTGCACTGTGAAAACGCCGGCATTATCGATGCCAAAATTGCGGAGGCAAAGGCCGAGGGAAGGCTGGGACCGGAGAATCATCCCCTGGTGCGTCCGGACACCTGTGAGGCAGAGGCAGTAAACCGCCTGCTGGCAATCGCCCATGAGGCAGACGCTGCGGTTATGGTGGTTCATCTCACCAGCAAAAAGGCTTACGATGTGATCATGCGCGCCAGAAAGCGCGGACAGAACGTTTACGCGGAAACCTGCCCCCAGTATTTGCTGCTGGATGACAGCGTATACAGCCGTCCGGAGTTTGAGGGGGCAAAATTTGTCTGTGCACCGCCTATCCGCAAAAAAGAGGATCAGGACTGTCTCTGGAGCGCACTGGCGGCTGGGGATATCCAGACAGTTGCCACGGATCAGTGCAGCTTCACCTGGGCGCAGAAACAGCTGGGAAAGGATGACTTTACCAAAATACCGGGAGGGCTTCCCGGGGTGGAGACCAGAGGAACGCTCCTTTATACCTACGGTGTGCGTGCCGGACGTATCACACAGGAAAAAATGTGTGAGCTTCTCTGCGAAAATCCGGCAAAGCTTTATGGTCTCTATCCGCAGAAGGGAATCCTTGCCAAGGGAAGTGACGGAGATCTGGTGGTGTTCGATCCGGAAAAGAAAAGTGTCATTTCTGCCGGGACGCATGCCTACAACACGGATAACAATCCTTTTGAGGGATTTGCGCTTCATGGCGGAATTGACAAGGTATTCCTGCGGGGCAGCCTGGTGGTGGAGGATGGAAAAATCCTCAAGGAAAAGACGGGCAAATACATCAGCCGGAAGAAACCTTTTGAGATATAGAGGGGTTTGCGGTCTTGCGGAAGGTTTTACGACACGGAAAAGGAGCTGCCGGCGGCAGCTCCTTTCAAAAACTGTGTTTACAGATCAATGGAAATATTTTGTTCGGCAATCTTATGCTTCTTTGCATAGCCGGTGAGCATCAGGGTCAGAGCGCCGTCGCCGGTTACGTTGCAGGCGGTTCCGAAGCTGTCCTGAAGGGCAAAGATGGTCAGCATCAGGGCGGTTCCGGCATCGTCAAATTTCAGGACGCCGGTGATGATGCCAAGAGAGGCCATAACTGTACCGCCGGGAACGCCGGGCGCGCCGATGGCAAAAATACCCAGGAGCACACAGAAGAGCACCATCGTCCCAAGAGACGGAACGGAGCCGTACAGGATCTTGGAAATGGTCATGCAGAAGAAGACTTCTGTGAGAACGGAACCGCAGAGGTGGATGTTGGCGAACAGCGGAATGCCAAACTGCACCATATCCTTGCGGAGCGGTTCTGATTTGTTTGCGCACTGCAGGGCAACGGCTAAGGTGGCTGCGGAGGACATGGTTCCGATTGCGGTGAGGTATGCGGGACCGTAGTTTTTCACAACAGCCATGGGGTTTTCTTTTGCGTAGATGCCTGCCAGCACATACAAAAGCGCCATCCAGATGTAATGTCCGATGAGAACGATGACGATCACCTGAAGGAATACGGGCAGCTGTTTTGTGATGGAGCCTTCGTATGCGAGAGAGCAGAAGGTCAGTGCGATGAAGATCGGCAGCAGCGGAATGATAACCTTGGAAACCAGGGACAGAACGATTTTCTGGAATTCGTCCAGAATGCCGGTGATCTGTCTGGCCTTGGTCCAGGTTGCTGCAAGACCGATCATAACGGAAAAGACCAGAGCGCTCATAACGGACATGATCGCCGGAATTTCAAGCTCAAACACAATCGGCGGAAGCTCCTTAAGTCCCTCTACGCTGGTGACAATGGAAAGATGCGGGATCAGCGCATAGCCCGCTGCCATGGAAAACAGTGCGGCGCCTAGAGAAGAGGCGTAGGCGATCAGGATGGCAACGCCCAGCATGCGGGAAGCATTGTTTCCAAGCTTGGTGATGGAGGGCGCGATAAAGCCGATGATGATCAGCGGTACACAGAAATTGATGACCTGCCCAAGTATGTACTTCAGGGTGACCACAATGTTGAGGACTGCCATGGTAAAGCCGCTGGTGTCTGTGGCATTGAAAATAAGACCGAGAACAATACCAAGAACCACGCCTACCAGGAGCTTAAACGGAAGGCTCGAAAAAAAACTGTTTTTCTTCATATAAAGATTCCCCCTTCAAAATAGATTGTTATATTTTATGCTGCGGATACGGCATTGTGACTAGCATTCGGAGTTTACATTCACCTTGTCGATCATGACATTGAGGATCTCCGTGTCCGTTGCGCGCATTCCCACACGGCCGATGTATCCCATGCTCTTGATGGTCTCTTCCACATCGCCCTTGATGATCCCTTCGCCGGGCAGGAAGCTCTTGTTCTGGATGCTTAAATGAAAGGCCATCAGTGCCGCGTCAACGGAGGAGGCGATTTTTGCCGCGCAGGAGGGTTTCGCTCCGTCGCATACAATACCGCCCACATTGCCAAGGGTGTTGATGATCGTGAGGGATACCTGCTGATAATTCCCTCCATACATGTAAGTAATGCCTGCGCCTGCGCCGCAGGCAGCGCTGACGGCGCCGCAGTAAGCGGAAAGGCTTCCAATATAATATTTCTGATGAATGGCGATCAGGTTGCTTACAACGAGAGAACGGTACAGCTTTTCTCTGGAAACCTCCCATTCTTCTGCGTAGGTGATGACCGGGAGAGAGACGGTCATGCCCTGATTTCCGCTTCCTGAGTTTATGACTACGGGCATGGAACAGCCGCCCATGCGGGCATCGCTTCCGGCTGCCGCGCGGGCGCAGGCTCTTGTGGTGATGCCCTTTCCCCACACATGCATCAGCGTTTTGCCAATCTGTGCTCCGTAGTTGTTGTCAAGACCCTCCTGAGAAATGGCGGTGTTCATGGAGATCTGGCGTTCCAGAGTTTCCTTGATATCCTCTATTTTTACACAGTTTGCAAAATCCAGGATATCCTTTACGGTGAGTTTGGACTTGTCAATACCGGCTTCTTCTGCTTCTGCCTCCACCGGCTGCTCCAGCAAAACCTCTCCGTCCTTGACGATTTTGGTGATATTGGTGTGGTGGTTGACAATGGTTACCTCAGCGAAGTGCTCGCCCTTGATCACCTTGGCTGCAATGTAAAGGTTTGCGACGCCTTCCACCAGAGAGCAGGTACATATTTGTTTTTCCACAAGCTCCCTGGTTTTTTGAATATGTTCCGGAGTGATGTTTTCCAGAACCTCCAGAGCTTTGTCCGCGTTGCCGCCCACGACACCGAGAACAGCGGCCACATCAATGCCCTTCATTCCGCCGGAATTGGGCACGGTGACACCCTTGACATTTTTGATGATGTTGCCGCTGCAGCTCATTTCCAGAGAATCCGGAAATTCGCCCAAAACCTGACGGGCCTTGGCGGAAGCGTAGGCAATGGCGATCGGTTCCGTGCAGCCAAGGGCTGGTACCAGCTCATGCTTTAAGATGTTTAGATAATTTTCGTATAATGCAGAATCCATCTCTTGTTCCTCCCTGCGTAGTTGATGTAAATGTGCGGAATCTGCAGTGCACACTATGAGCTCATTATAATATGTTTGATGAAAAAGTGCAAGAATTACCATAAAATACACAAATAATGGTTGAAAATGCACGGAAAAATAGACAAAATGCAAAAAACGAAAAAAATTTAAAAAAAGGGTTGCATTTATGGTGGAAGTGTTATATACTAACGAAGTCGGTTGAACGAACCGCTTGATAAAAGGCCAGTTGGTCAAGGGGTTAAGACGCCGCCCTCTCACGGCGGAAACACGGGTTCGATTCCCGTACTGGCTGCTAGGAAACCTCCGAAGTCTTAGGATTTTGGAGGTTTTTTTGTGCCATGGGAAATCCATTCGGGAGGTCCCTGTTGCGCAAAAATGTATGATTGCAGAAAGGAATGAAATCACACATGGCGAAGAAAGAAACATATGATGCGGGCAGCATATCCGTTCTGGAGGGACTGGAAGCAGTTCGGAAGCGTCCGGGTATGTATATTGGAAGCGTTACGAGAAAAGGTCTGAACCATCTGATCTATGAAATTGTGGACAATGCGGTGGACGAGCACCTGGCAGGCTATTGCACCAGGATCCATGTCACTCTGGAGCGGGACGGCTCCTGTACGGTGAAGGACAACGGCCGCGGACTTCCGGTAGATTTGCATGAAAAAGGGATTTCTGCGGAGCGTCTTGTCCTTACGACGCTTCATGCCGGAGGTAAATTTGACAATTCGGCCTACAAAACAAGCGGCGGTCTTCACGGCGTGGGTTCCTCTGTGGTAAACGCGCTGTCAGAGTATCTGGACATCAAGGTGAGCCGTGACGGATATGTGCATCATGACCGCTACCAGAGAGGCATTCCTGTGGTGGAACTGGAAAACGGTCTTCTCCCGAAGCTTGGGCGGACAAAGGAGACGGGAACCTGTGTGAATTTCCTGCCGGACGGAGAAATTTTTGAAAAAACCAGATTTTCTTCCACGGAGGTAAAGAGCCGTCTTCATGAGACTGCCTACTTAAATCCGGAGCTTACCATTGTGTTTGAAGATCTGCGGGGCGAGGAGCCGGTGCATCTGGAATATCACGAGCCGGACGGTATTATCGGCTACATCAGGGATCTGAACCACAATGCGGAGGCGCTTCACGAGCCGGTATATTTAAAGGGAGAAGCGGAAGGGATCCAGGTGGAGGTTGCGTTTCAGTTTACGACGGAGTTTCGCGAAAATGTCCTGGGCTTCTGCAACAATATTTACAACGCGGAAGGCGGAACACATCTGACAGGCTTTAAGACCACCTTTACCACGGTGATGAACACCTATGCCAGGGAAATCGGTGTGCTCAAAGAAAAAGACGCCAATTTTACCGGCGCCGATATTCGGAACGGTATGACGGCGGTGGTGTCTATCAAGCATCCGGATCCGCGGTTTGAGGGGCAGACCAAAACAAAACTTGACAATCAGGATGCAGCCCGCGCTGCCGGCAAGGTGGTGGGGGAGAAGATGGTCCTTTATTTTGACCGGAATCTGGAAGTTTTGAAAACCATTCTTTCCTGTGCGGAAAAGGCGGCCAAAATCCGTAAGACAGAGGAGCGGGCAAAAACCAATCTTCTCACAAAGCAGAAGTATTCCTTTGACTCCAACGGAAAGCTTGCCAACTGTGAAAAAAAAGATCCCTCCATGTGTGAGATCTTTATCGTGGAGGGAGATTCGGCAGGCGGCTCTGCCAAGACAGCCAGAGACCGGAATTATCAGGCCATTCTTCCTATTAGAGGGAAAATCCTCAATGTAGAAAAAGCCACCATTGACAAGGTGCTGGCAAACGCGGAGATCAAAACCATGATCAACGCCTTTGGCTGCGGTTTTTCGGAAGGGTATGGCAATGACTTTGACATCAGCAAGTTACGCTACGACAAGATCGTGATCATGGCGGATGCGGATGTGGACGGCGCGCATATTTCGACGCTGCTTCTGACGTTGTTCTACCGGTTTATGCCGGAGCTGATCTACGAGGGACATGTGTATATTGCCATGCCGCCTCTTTATAAAGTGATGCCGAAAAAAGGTGCGGAGGAATATCTCTATGACGATAAGGCGCTGGAGAAATACCGCCGTACCCACAAGCCGGGCAGCTTTACCCTGCAGCGCTACAAGGGTCTGGGAGAAATGGATGCCGACCAGCTGTGGGAGACCACCCTCAATCCGGAGACCCGCATGATGAAAAGGGTGGAAATTGAGGATGCCCGTCTGGCCTCCAGCGTTACAGAAACCCTTATGGGAAGCGATGTGCCGCCGAGAAAGGCGTTTATTTACGAGCACGCCACGGACGCGGAACTGGATATTTAAGCTTTGGACAGTGAGGATCGATTATGAATACAAAACAGGAAAATATTATCCGCACCGATTATTCGGAGGTTATGCAGAAATCCTATATTGATTATGCCATGAGCGTGATCATTTCCCGTGCCCTTCCCGATGTGCGGGATGGGCTGAAGCCGGTGCAGAGAAGAACCCTCTACGACATGTACGAGCTGGGCATCCGTTACGACCGGCCTTACCGGAAATGCGCCCGTATCGTGGGCGATACCATGGGTAAATATCATCCCCACGGAGACAGCTCCATCTACGAGGCCCTGGTGGTCATGGCGCAGGAGTTCAAAAAGGGCAAAAAGCTTGTGGACGGTCATGGAAACTTCGGATCCATTGAGGGGGACGGGGCAGCAGCCATGCGTTACACGGAGGCGCGTCTGGAGAAGCTGACCCAGGAGGTGTTCCTGGGAGATCTGGACAAGAACGTTGTGGATTTTGTGCCAAACTTTGATGAGACGGAAAAAGAGCCCGCGGTTTTGCCGGTGCGGATTCCCAATCTTCTGGTAAACGGCGCGGACGGCATTGCCGTAGGTATGGCCACCAGTATTCCGCCCCATAATCTGGGGGAGGTGGCAGATGCCGTCAAGGCCTACATGAAAAATAACGATATCAGCGTCAAGGGTCTGATGCGTTATTTGAAAGGGCCGGATTTTCCTACGGGAGGAATCGTAGTCAACAAAGATGATCTGCTGAAGATCTACGAGACAGGAACGGGAAAGATCCGCATTCGCGGAAAGGTGGAAATCGAAAAATTAAAAGGCGGACGGCAGCAGCTGGTGATCACGGAGATCCCCTACACCATGCTGGGGGCGAACATCGGAAAGTTCCTGAACGATGTGGCCGCCCTTGTGGAGACAAGAAAGACCACGGATATTGTGGATATTTCCAACCAGTCCTCCAAAGAGGGAATCCGCATTGTATTGGAACTCCGGAAAGACGCGGATGTGGAGAATCTTACCAATATGCTCTACAAGAAGACGCGTCTGGAAGACACCTTCGGTGTAAATATGCTGGCGGTGGCGGATGGCCGTCCGGAGACACTGAGCCTTCGGCAGGTCATTGAGCACCATGTGGATTTTATGTTTGAGGTGACTACCCGCAAATATACCACGCTCCTGGATCGGGAAGAAGAAAAAAAGGAAATTCAGGAGGGCCTTATCAAAGCCTGCGATGTCATTGACCTGATCATTGAGATCCTCAGAGGAAGCAAAAACCGGGAGCAGGTAAAGAAATGCCTGGTGGAAGGGACGACCGAGGGGATCCGCTTCAGGACCAAGGCCAGCGAGCGGGCGGCTGCAAAGCTTCGCTTTTCGGAGCGGCAGGCAACGGCGATTCTGGAAATGCGGCTGTATAAGCTCATCGGGCTGGAGATCGAGGCGCTGCAGGCAGATTACGCTCAGACCATGAAGAATATCGCGCTTTACAAGGATATTCTGAACAATTACGATTCTATGGCAAACGTGATCATGACGGAGCTTGATGCCATAAAAAAAGAGTACGGGACAAAACGCCGCACGGTGATCGAGAATGCGGAAGAAGCTGTGTACGAGGAAAAGAAAATAGAAGAGATGGAAGTCTTTTTCCTCATGGACCGGTTCGGCTACATGAAGGTGATAGACAAGAGCGCTTATGAGCGCAACAAAGAGGCGGTCCACAGTGAGAATAAATTTGTGTTCTCCTGTATGAACACCGGAAAAATCTGTATTTTTACCGATGCGGGAAAAATGCATACGGTCAAGGTTGCGGACATACCCCTTGTGCGGTTCCGGGACAAAGGTGTTCCGGCGGACAACCTGAGCAATTACAGCAGCTCACAGGAACAGATACTGCTGGTGGCCTCTGTGGAGGAGATCAAAAAACAAAAGCTGCTTTTTGTGACGGCAAGCTCCATGTGCAAGCTGGTAAAGGGAGAAGAGTTTGATGTGACCAAAAGGACCATTGCGTCTACCCGGCTTTCTGAGGGAGACACGCTGGTGTTCGTGGGTGCGGCGGATGAGATGGAGCAGGTGGTGCTCCAGAGCGCGGGCGGATATTTCCTGCGTTTTCTCAAATCCGGTATTTCTGAGATGAAGAAAACAGCGGTTGGCGTGCGGGGGATGAAGCTTTCGCCGGGAGACTGCCTGGAGCATGCGTATCTGCTTGGCGGGCATCAGGAATATGTGATCACCCATCACGGAAAACCCTATGCGCTCAATAAAGTGAAGCTTGCAAACCGGGATACCAAGGGTGTGAAGCCCAGAATCTGAATCTTTTTTGGCAAAATGCTTGCATTTTCCATGGGTTAGTGGTAAAATAAATGAAACTTAGAACTTGTTGGCATAGGAGTGGGCGTGAGCCCGCTCCTATTTGCTGACATGGAAAAAAGGGAGGTGGGAACATGAGCAGAAGAGAAGAATACGAACAGAAAGCGGAGGCACTTCTGCGCCCCATAGTGGAAGAAAACGGCTTTGAGCTTGTGGATGTAGAGTATGTCAAGGAGGCCGGGAACTGGTATCTTCGGGGATATATCGACAAGCCGGGCGGGATTACGGTGAATGACTGTGAAGCGGTCAGCCGCAGATTCAGCGATTGTCTGGATGAGAAGGATTTTATTGAGGACAGCTACATCATGGAAATCAGTTCGCCGGGGCTTGACCGTCCTCTTAAGAAGGAAAAGGATTTTGAACGGGCTATGGGAAAGGCGGTGGAAATCCGTACCTACCGCCCGATTGAGAAACAAAAAGAGTTTTGCGGCATCCTGCGCGCCTACGACGGTGCCGGTGTGACGATCCAAGATGAGGACAGGGAACTCCGTTTTGAAAAAAAGGATATCGCCCTGATCCGCATGGCCATTGAGTTTTAAAGATTCTAGCGTTTGACAAATTAGGAGGAAAAATAAGAAATGAACAGAGAGTTAATGGAAGCCTTGGATATTTTGGAAAAAGAAAAAAATATCAGTAAGGACACCCTTCTGGAAGCCATTGAGCAGTCCTTGATCCAGGCTTGCAAGAACCATTTTGGAAAAGCGGACAATGTGCATGTAACCATCAATCCAGAGACCTGCGATTTCAGTGTGTACGCGGACAGAACGGTCGTGGAATATGTAGATGACCCGGCCATGGAGATTTCCCTGGTGGACGCGCAGAAAATCAACACCAACGCAGAGCTCGGGGATGTCCTCAAGGTGGAAATCCGCTCCAAGGAATTCGGACGCATCGCCACACAGAATGCCAAGAATGTCATCCTTCAGAAGATCCGCGAGGAGGAGCGCCGTGTACTTTACGACCAGTATTATGGCATCGAAAAAGAGGTGGTGACGGGAATTGTGCAGCGCGTGGTTGGACGCAATGTCAGCATCAATCTTGGAAAGGCAGACGCTCTTCTGGGAGAGAATGAGCAGGTCAAGGGCGAGCACTTTAAGCCGACGGAGCGCATCAAGGTTTATATCCTTGAGGTAAAAGACACTCCCAAGGGACCGCGCATCCTTGTTTCCAGAACCCATCCGGGTCTTGTGAAGCGCCTTTTTGAGTCCGAGGTGGCGGAAGTGAAGGACGGAACCGTAGAGATCAAGAGCATTGCCCGGGAGGCCGGTTCCCGCACCAAGATCGCCGTGTGGAGCAATGATCCGGATGTAGATCCGGTAGGTGCCTGCGTCGGCATGAACGGCGCCCGTGTGGGAGCTGTGGTAGACGAGCTGCGCGGTGAGAAGATCGACATCATCAACTGGGATGAAAACCCGGCGATCCTCATTGAGAATGCGTTAAGTCCCGCAAAGGTGATCGCGGTTATGGCAGATCCGGATGAAAAAACAGCCCTCGTGGTGGTTCCGGATTATCAGCTTTCTCTTGCCATTGGAAAAGAAGGACAGAATGCCCGCCTGGCGGCCAGACTCACCGGATTCAAAATCGATATCAAGAGTGAGACTCAGGCAAAAGAGGCCGGAGATTTCTACGATTACGAAGAAGACGAGGAATATTACGAAGACGATGCTTATGAGGCATATGAGCAGGATGCCGGAGAGAAGGCAGAGGCGGAAGAATATGCCGGCGAAGAGATAACCGAGTATGAAGACGAAAACTAAGATCCCCATGCGCCAGTGCACCGGCTGCAGGGAAATGAAGAGCAAAAAAGAAATGATGCGGGTCTTAAGAACCGAAGAAAACGAGATCGTTCTGGATGCCACAGGCAAAAAGAACGGCCGGGGAGCATACCTTTGTTTTTCCAGGGAATGTCTTGAGAAGGCCGTCAAAAATCACGGCCTGGAACGTTCTCTCAAAACATCGGTTCCGCCGCAGGTGTACGAGGACCTGATGAAGGAGTTTGAAAGGATTGAAAAACAATAAAGTATTGTCTCTGGTGGGATTGGCGACAAAGGCAGGGAAAACCGTAAGCGGAGAATTTTCCACGGAAAAATCCGTAAAAAGCGGCAAGGCCCGTCTGGTGCTGGTTGCCGGAGACGCTTCCGAAAACACAAGGAAAAAGTTTCGGAATATGTGTGAATTTTATGAAGTTCCGTTGTATTTCCTTTCCGACAAAGAATGTCTTGGCAGAGCCATGGGAAAAGAATTCCGGGCCAGCCTGGCAGTACAGGATGATAATTTTGCAAAAGCGATTGTAAAGGCGTTGGACGCCCTTGCTGATACAGAGTAGGCAGTCAGAAGGAGGTATGGCGAATGTCAAAAATCAGAGTGCATGAGCTTGCCAAGGAGCTTGGCAGACAGAATAAGGAAGTCATTGAGTTCCTGAAAGCGAAAGGTCTTGATATAAAAAGCCACATGAGCAACATCGAAGAAGAATATGCTGCGATGGCAAAAGAGAAATTTTCAAACATGGGAAAGGAGCCGAATATAAAGTTGGAGACGCCTAAAACAGAAGAAAAGACAGGTATGGCAAACACAGAGGGTGAGAAAACAGAACAGCCCAAAAAGAAGAAAAACATTATCCGTGTATATCACGCGCAGAATGCAAGCGACGGCGGAAAGAGAAGAAGAACGCAGGGAGAAGGAAAACCCTCTCGTCCGGCGCAGACCGGAAACCGTCCGGCAGCAGCCGCACGCCCGGCACAGCCGGCAGGAAATCAGCGCCCGGCACAGCCGCGTCCGCAGGAGAGACCTCAGCAGGCAAAGCCGGAAGAAGGAAGCCGTCCGGTACAGACCGGAAACCGTCCGGCAGCGCCCGCACGCCCGGCACAGCCGGCGGGAAACCAGCGTCCTGCGCAGAACCGAGGACCCCGTGACGGCAGAGACAGCCGCGACAACAGAAATGCGTCCCAGGACAGAGGTCCGCGTACCGGTGAGCGCACAGAGCGCTTTTCACAGAACCGTCCGGCTCGTCAGGGCGAGGGAAGACCCCAGAGCGGACAGAGCCGCCCGGACAACAGAGGAGGCCGTTTTGGTCAGGGAAGACCCCAGGGCCGTCCGGAAGGAAGAAGCGAAGGCAGAGATAACCGTGGAGACGGAAGAAGCGACAGCCGTTTCGGCGGACAGAACCGCCAGGGACAGCGTCAGGGACAGCGCAAGCCGGCCGCAGACGCAGCCTTTGCACCGGAGATGACAAAGACATCCAAGGACAGCAAGCGCGAGCGCGACAGAGAGAACAAGAACAAAAAGAAAGATTTTGATAAGACACAGAGCGGCGGCCGCAGACCGAACCAGAATGGCGGAAGAATGGCATCCCGCCTTCCCAAAGCGCTGCAGAAAGCGGCTCCCCAGCCGAAGGTGGAGGAGAAGAAGCCGGAGGTAAAGGAAATTACACTTCCGGAGAAGATGACAATCCGTGAGCTGGCAGACGCCATGAAGATGCAGCCGTCTGTGATCGTGAAGAAGCTGTTCATGCAGGGAATCATGGTTACGGTAAACCATGAGATCGATTTTGAAAAAGCGCAGGAAATTGCCCTGGAATTTGATATTATTGCAGAGCAGGAAGAAAAAGTAGATGTGATCGAGGAGCTGCTCAAAGAGGAAGAAGAGGATGAGGCGACCATGGTGGCAAGACCTCCGGTTGTCTGCGTCATGGGACATGTTGACCACGGCAAAACCTCTCTTCTGGATGCAATCCGCAATACCTCCGTCACCAGAGGCGAGGCCGGCGGAATCACGCAGCACATCGGTGCCTCCGTGGTTTCCATTAACGGTCAGAACATTACCTTCCTGGATACACCGGGCCATGAAGCGTTTACCGCCATGCGTATGCGCGGTGCAAATTCCACAGATATCGCAGTGCTGGTAGTTGCAGCAGACGATGGAGTTATGCCCCAGACGGTGGAGGCGATCAGCCATGCAAAAGCTGCAGGTGTGGAGATCATCGTTGCCATCAACAAGATCGACAAGCCCAGCGCCAATGTGGAGCGTGTAAAGCAGGAGCTTTCCGAATACGAGCTTATTCCCGAGGACTGGGGCGGAAGCACCGTGTTTGTTCCCGTGTCCGCACATACTGGAGAGGGCATTGACACGCTTCTGGAGATGATCCTTCTCACGGCAGAGGTATGCGAGCTCAAAGCAAATCCCAAGCGTGCGGCAAGAGGTCTTGTGATCGAGGCGCAGCTTGACAAAGGCAAGGGACCGGTTGCCACCATTCTGGTGCAGAAGGGTACCCTCCATGTGGGTGATTTTATCGCAGCAGGTGCCTGCAGCGGTAAGGTCCGTGCGATGATGGATGACAAGGGACGCCGTGTGAAGGAGGCAGGACCCTCCATGCCGGTGGAGATCCTCGGTCTTGGAGATGTTCCCAATGCCGGTGAGATCCTCATGTCCTTTAAGAGTGATAAAGAAGCGAAGAATTTTGCGGGAGCCTTTGTTACCGAAAACAAGAGCCGTCTTCTGGAAGAGACGAAATCCAAGCTGTCTCTTGACAACCTGTTTGACCAGATCCAGGCCAGCGATCTGAAAGAACTGCCGCTGATCATCAAGGCGGATGTGCAGGGTTCTGTGGAAGCTGTGAAGCAGAGTCTTACCAAGCTTTCCAATGAGGAAGTGGTTGTGAAGGTGATCCATGGCGGTGTAGGCGCGATCAATGAGTCCGACGTGTCTCTGGCATCCACCTCAAATGCCATCATCATCGGTTTCAACGTTCGTCCGGATGCGACTGCGAAGCAGCTTGCAGAGCAGGAAAAGGTAGATCTGCGTCTCTATCGCGTCATCTATCAGGCAATCGAGGATGTGGAAGCTGCCATGAAGGGTATGCTGGATCCGGTATACGAGGAAAAGGTCATCGGTCATGCACAGGTGCGTCAGCTCTTTAAGGCGTCCGGTGTGGGAACCATTGCCGGAAGCTATATTCTGGACGGTGTATTCCAGAGAAACTGCAAGGTGCGCATTACCCGTGAAGACGAGCAGATTTTTGAAGGCGCGCTTGCATCCCTTAAGAGATTTAAGGATGATGTGAAGGAAGTCAAGGCCGGATATGAGTGCGGTCTTGTGTTCGATGGCTTCAACGATGTGAAAGAAGAAGACCTTGTTGAGGCGTATATCATGGTGGAAGTGCCAAGATAGGAGAAGTTGAATGCGAAAAAACAGTATCAAAAATACGCGGATCAACGGCGAGGTTCAGAAAGAACTGAGCCAGATCATCCGCAATGAGATCAAGGATCCGCGCATCCACCCCATGACCTCTGTCACGGCTGTGGAGGTGGCTCCGGATTTAAAAACCTGCAAGGCGTATATCAGCGTTCTGGGTGATTCCCAGGCAAAACAAAACACCATCAAAGGACTGACAAGCGGCGAGGGCTATATCCGCCGCCAGCTTGCCAGGACCATGAACCTTCGCAATACGCCGGAAATCCGGTTTATCCTGGATGAATCCATTGAATACGGCGTAAATATGTCCCGCCTCATTGATGATGTGACGGCAAAAGACGGCGGAGGTTCCCAGTCAGAGGAATAAGAGAGGGAAAAATATGAAAAATGTGGAAGAGGTGCTGGGTGGAGTAAAGACCATGGGAATTGCGGGTCACATACGCCCGGATGGGGACTGTGTAGGGTCCTGCATGGCATTATATCTTTATATCAAGACAAACTATCCGCAGATTCATGTGGACGTCTATCTGGAACAGCCCAGAACGGTTTTTCATTATATCGAAGGTATAAAAGATGTGAAAACACAGACGGACGGCCCTCGGACATACGACCTTTTTGTTACCTGCGATGTCAGTGCGAAGGACCGCATGGCAGTGGCGGAGGAATATTTTGACACAGCAAAAAGAACCGTGTGCATCGACCATCATGTGAGCAATCCGGGGTTTGCGCAGATCAACCACATCCGCGGGGAGATAAGCTCTGCCTGCGAGGTGCTCTACAGCCTTCTTGCTCCGGAAAAGATCACGCGGGAAATTGCCCAGTCGATCTACACGGGCATGGCTCACGACACCGGCGTTTTCCAGTATTCCTCTACAACGCCGGAGACCATGCGCATTGCGGGAGAGCTGATGAAAACAGGCTTCCCGTTCAGCAAGATCATTGATGAGTCTTTTTACCAGAAAACATATCTGCAGAATCAGGTGATGGGCCGGGTGCTTGCGGAGAGCATTCTGCTTCAGGACGGAAAATGCATTGTTGGTTATCTCAAAAAGAAGGATATGGATTTTTACGGTGTCGAAGGGAAGGACTTGGAAGGCATTGTCAGCCAGCTTCGTCTGACCGCCGGCGTGGAAGTGGCGATCTTTGTTTATGAGATTTCCCCTCAGGTGTTTAAGGTATCCCTGCGTTCCAACGGCAAAGTGGATGTGAGCCAGGTGGCGCAGTTCTTTGGCGGCGGCGGACATATGCGGGCGGCCGGCTGCGATATCAGCGGAACGGTCTATGATGTGATCAACAATATTACTGCCCAGACAGAAAAACAGCTTACAGCGGAAGTGTAGGATTATGGACGGAATTCTTATCATAAATAAAGAAAAGGATTATACCTCTCATGATGTGGTGGCGAAGCTCCGGGGCATTCTTCACATGAAGAAAATCGGCCACACCGGAACGCTGGACCCCCAGGCGCAGGGAGTTCTTCCTGTGGCTCTGGGCAAGGGTACCCGTCTGGTAGAGCTTCTCACAGAAAAGAAAAAAACCTACCGGGCAGTGCTCCGCCTTGGGACGGAGACCGATACCCAGGATATGACGGGAAGGATCCTCTCGGAGAAACAGGTTTCTGTCACGGAAAAAGAAGTGCGGGCGGTCTGCCAGGGCTTTCTGGGACGCCAGCTTCAGGTGCCTCCCATGTATTCCGCACTCAAAGTCAACGGAAAGAAGCTCTATGAGCTGGCTCGCGAGGGCAAGGTGGTGAAGCGTGAACCAAGGCCGGTAGAATTTTATGAGATCCATGTGGAGTCCGTGAACCTTCCTCTGGTGACACTTTCTGTCACCTGCAGCAAAGGGACCTATATCCGCACGCTGTGCCATGACATTGGACAGAAGCTGGGGTGCGGCGGCGCGATGGAAGCGCTTATGCGCACCGCGAGCGGGAAATTCACCCTGGCAGACAGCTATACTCTGGCAGAGGTGGAAAGCTTCGTGAAGGACGGGACCATTGAACAGAAGGTGCTTTCCATATCACAGGTGCTTTCAGACTACCCGGCGCTTTGCACTTCGCAGGAGGGGACGCGCCTTCTTTTAAACGGCAATCCTCTGGCACCCGCTCTCGTAGAGGGAGAAGAGAAAAATGGTCCTGTCCGCATGTGCAGGGACACAGGGGAGCTGGTAGGGCTGTACCGTTTTGAGGAAAGAAGAGGGATGTACTGTCCCGTGAAAATGTTCTAGGAGGCAGCATGGAATATCTGAAAATTGAACAGGATTTTCCCAGACTGCATAACAGCGCGGTCACTCTGGGAAAATTTGACGGGCTTCATCGGGGACATCGAAAGCTGGTGGAAAAGATCACAGCGCAGAAACAGGCGGGGCGTCAGGCTGTCCTGGTTGCTTTTACCGCAAAGAACACCTCGCTGCTTTCTCAGGAGGAGCGGCTGCGTCTTCTTGGAAAGCTGGGTGTGGATGTGGTTCTGGAATGCCCCTTGAATGAGCGCATCCGGCACATGAAGGCAGAGCGGTTTGTGCAGGAGATCCTGGCCGGAGATCTGGACGCCGCCTATGTGGCAGTGGGCGAAGATTTTCGCTTTGGCTACGAGCGTCGGGGGGATCCCGGCCTTCTCCTGGAACTTGGACAGAAATACGGCTTTGAAGTAGAAATTCTTTCCAGAGAAATGGACGGGCGCCGAAAAATCAGCAGCACCTATATGAGGGAAGCGCTGAGGCTTGGGAACCTCTCAAAATACAGAGACCTGGCGGGGGAATATTTTGTTGTGGAAGGCGTGGTGCAGCATGGAAGAGGGCTTGGGCATAAGCACCTTCTTCCCACCACAAATCTGATTCCTCCCGAGGAAAAGCTGATGCCGCCAAACGGCGTGTATGTGACGGTTTCTCATTTTGAAGGGAGAAGCTACAGAGGGATTACCAATATCGGGTACAAGCCTACGGTAGGCGAAAAATTTCTGGGGGTGGAAAGCTACCTGTTTGACTGCAGCGAGGATCTCTACGGAGAATTCTGCCGAGTAGAGTTTTTGCGCTTTCTTCGTCCGGAAAAGAAGTTTCCGTCTATGGAAGCTCTGCGCACGCAGCTTTTTTCGGATGTGCAGGAGGGGCGCGCCTATTTTGAAAGGAACACCGTGGACAAATAACAACGAAATACAAGGGAGATAACAGAGAATGATAGAAATTATCCTTGGTTTAATGGGAGGGCTGGGTCTCTTTCTGTTTGGTATGAAGCAGATGAGCGATGGCCTGGAAAAAGCAGCCGGGGCAAAGATGCGCAGCGTTCTTGAGTTTTTTACCAAGACGCCGATCCGCGGAATCCTGGTTGGAACATTTTTTACGGCAATTATCCAGTCGTCCAGTGCCTCCACGGTTATGGTGGTAAGCTTTGTGAATTCGGGTCTTATGAACCTGTATCAGGCTGCCGGCGTGATCATGGGTGCAAACATAGGTACCACTGTGACCTCACAGCTGATTTCCTTTAACCTTTCTGCTCTTGCGCCGGCCTTTATCATGATTGGCGTAGTGATGCTGATGTTCTCCAAAAAGGTAAAGGTGCAGCGGATCGGGGAGGTGGTTCTTGGATTCGGTATTCTTTTTATGGGGCTGTCTACCATGAGCTCATCCATGTCGGTCTTGAAGGAATCTCCTGAGGTTGTGGAAATCATGGGATCTTTGACGAGCCATTTCCTGGCGCTGCTGGTCGGAATTGCTGTGACAACCGTGCTTCAGAGCTCTTCTGCCACCGTGGGTATTGTACTCCTTCTGGCCAATCAGGGGCTTCTGGATATCCGGATCTGCTTTTTCATTATCATGGGCTGCAATATCGGCTCCTGTGTATCCGCGCTTCTGGCAGCGCTGAGCGCAAAGCCGGTTGCGAAACGTGCGGCGCTGATCCATTTGTTCTTTAACATTATCGGAACCGCTGTCATTTATCTGATGCTTACCGTTGCACTGGAGCCCATCACCGCGTTTATCGGGGCAATCTCCGGCGGTAATCCGGGACGTCAGGTGGCAAACGCGCATACGCTCATCAAGCTGACGGAAGTAATTCTTCTTGTGCCGTTTACCAAGCAGATCGTAAAGCTCACAGGCTTCTTTGTGAAAACGGAGGAGAAAAAAGAAGACGGCTGCCAGCTCCAGTTTATTGGAGAAAAATCCGTGTTTTCTCCCACTACAGCAGTTTTTGATGCGACCAGAGAGATGGAACGCATGGGACAGCTGGCGATCACGAATCTGGAACGGGCCATGAACTGTCTCATTACCCTGGAGGAAAAAGAAATCGCGAAAGTGTACGAGACAGAAAAAAGCATTGATTATCTGAATCATGAGATCACCAACTATCTGGTGAAGATCAATCAGACCAGGCTTCCGGCAGATGACGCCAGAAGCATCGGAAGTCTGTTTCATGTGGTAAATGATATTGAGCGCATCGGCGACCATGCGGAGAATATTGCAGATGCGGCAAAATCCCGCATAGAGCGGCAGGTGAACTTCAGCGACCAGGCGAAGAGAGAGCTCAGCGAAATGTTGGATCGGGTCATCAAAATCACCACCTATGCGTTGGACATGTTTTCTACAAACAATCAGGAACATATGCAGGAAATCCTGGAGCTTGAGGACAGTGTGGACGAGATGGAGCGTGCGCTCCAGGAATCCCATGTGCAGCGTCTGACCCAGGGAGTATGTACGGCCAGTGCGGGCATGATGTTTTCGGATATTATCTCAGGACTTGAGAGAGTTTCCGACCATGCCACCAACATTGCGTTTTCTCTTTTGGACGAGGATCCGGTGGAACAGCAGAAAGAGCAGCGGGCGCAGGCTATGGGACACTGACCGGAACATTTCTTATAAATTATTTGCGAGGGGAGAGCTCGAAGTTGCGAAGGCCGCACTCCCCTCGCGCTCCCCTGTTGGCCGCCGCTAAAACCCCGGAAATTTGTTTGCTTATTTTTAAGTACCCCCTGCCACCCTCGGGGCACTTATTCTTTTGTTTTTAAGCGGTGCCCAAAAGGGGGAGTGTGAGGGGGACCTTCGGGCTTCGCAACTCCGAGATGGTCCCCCTCACGTTTTTCTTTCATTTTTATAAATATCTTTTAAAAAGAAAAAGTTGTTTACAGCGGGAATGCTTTATGCTATACTATTCAAGGTGAATTTAAGCCCTTATTCAGAGACAGGAGTCTCCGACCATCTCTTAATAAGCGGCGATTAGACAAATTTAAGGAGGAAACACCAAATGATTTCTAAAGAAAAAAAGACAGCAATTATGAAAGAGTATGCAAGATGCGAAGGTGATACTGGTTCACCGGAAGTACAGATTGCAGTTCTTACCGCAAGAATCCAGGAGCTTACCGAGCATCTGAAGACACATCACAAAGACCATCATTCCAGACGCGGTCTGCTGAAAATGGTTGGTCAGAGACGTGGACTTCTTGCTTACCTGAAGAAAACTGACATCGAAAGATACCGTACACTGATTGAAAAATTAGGCTTAAGAAAATAATTGGTTTGCGGAAGGGGCGGATTTCCATCCGCCCCGATTTTCATGTAACAGGAAATTAAAATCAAGGGATTCTATTTTATTGTTGAAACAGATGTAAAAGGAGAACAAAACATGTACAAAAGTTATTCCATGGAATTGGCGGGAAGAACTCTGACCGTTGATATTGGACGTGTTGCCAAGCAGGCCAACGGCGCTGCCCTGATGCACTACGGCGATACCACCGTACTGTCCACCGCCACAGCTTCCAAAGAACCCAGAGAGGGAATTGATTTCTTCCCTTTAAGTGTTGATTACGAAGAAAAAATGTACGCAGTGGGCAAGATCCCCGGCGGATTCAACAAACGTGAGGGAAAGGCAAGCGAGCACGCAACCCTGATTTCCCGTGTCATTGACAGACCCATGCGTCCCCTTTTCCCGAAGGATTACCGCAACGATGTGACATTGGTGAACCTGGTTCTCTCTGTGGATCCGGAGTGCAATCCGGAGATTCCGGCAATGCTTGGTTCCGCAATCGCTACCTGCATTTCTGACATTCCTTTTGACGGTCCCTGTGCAACCACACAGGTGGGTATGATCGACGGAGAATTTGTCATCAATCCTTCCCTGGAGCAGAAATCCATTTCTGACCTTCAGCTTACCGTTTCTTCCACAAGAGAAAAAGTGATCATGATCGAGGCAGGTGCAAACGAGATTCCTGAGGACAAGATGATTGAGGCGATCTACAAGGCGCATGATATCAACCAGGAGATTATCCGTTTTATTGACGGCATTGTTGCCGACTGCGGCAAACCGAAGCATTCCTATGCTTCCTGCGCGGTTCCGGAAGAGCTGTTTGCGGCGATCAAAGAAATTGTGCCGCCGGCAGAGATGGAGGTTGCTGTATTCACGGACGACAAGCAGGTGAGAGAGGAAAACATCCGTCAGATCACCGAGAAGCTCAAAGAGGCGTTTGCTGAAAACGAGGAATGGCTGTCTGTTCTGGGAGAGGCAGTATACCAGTATCAGAAAAAAACAGTCCGCAAAATGATCCTCAAAGATCACAAGCGTCCGGACGGCCGTCAGATCACACAGATCCGTCCGCTGGCTGCGGAGACGGATATTATTCCCCGCGTACACGGTTCGGCTATGTTTACCCGCGGACAGACACAGATCTGCACCATCACTACGCTTGCGCCGCTGGCTGAGGCACAGAGACTGGACGGACTGGATGAGTTCGAGACCACCAAGAGATATATGCACCACTATAACTTCCCGTCCTATTCTGTGGGTGAGACAAAGCCTTCCAGAGGACCGGGACGCCGTGAGATCGGTCATGGTGCGCTGGCAGAACGTGCGCTTGTGCCGGTACTTCCTTCAGAAGAAGAATTCCCCTATGCGATCCGTACGGTTTCCGAGACCTTTGAGTCCAACGGCTCTACTTCCCAGGCAAGTATCTGCGCATCCACAATGTCCCTCATGGCTGCCGGCGTTCCCATCAAAAAACCGGTTGCAGGCATCTCCTGCGGTCTGGTGACAGGCGAGACAGATGAGGATTACATTGTCCTGACAGACATTCAGGGTCTGGAGGACTTCTTCGGAGATATGGACTTCAAGGTTGCAGGAACGCATGATGGAATCACTGCGATCCAGATGGATATCAAGATCCACGGACTTACCAGACCGATCGTGGAGGAAGCGATCCGCCGCACAAAAGAGGCGAGAGAGTATATCCTTACAGAGGTTATGGAGAAATGTATCGACAGACCCCGTGCCTCTGTTGGAAAATATGCACCGAAGATCATCCAGATCCAGATCGATCCCCAGAAGATCGGCGATGTGGTAGGACAGAGAGGCAAGACCATCAACACCATTATTGAGCGCACCGGTGTCAAGATCGACATTACAGACGAGGGTGCTGTTTCTATCTGCGGCGTGGATCAGAAGTCTATGGATGAGGCAAAGAGAATGGTGGAAATCATTGCAACAGACTTTGAAGAAGGCCAGATTTTTACCGGCAAAGTTGTCAGCATCAAGGAATTCGGCGCATTTATTGAGTTTGCACCTGGAAAAGAGGGAATGGTCCACATTTCCAAGATTTGTAAAGAGAGAATCAATCGTGTGGAGGATGTTCTGACTCTTGGCGATAAAGTAAAGGTAGTTTGCCTTGGCAAGGACAAGATGGGCAGAATCAGCTTCAGCATGAAGGATGTTCCGGAAGAAGCATAAATATGAGATATCATAATATAACAAAAGACGATATGTTGAACGGGGATGGACTCCGTGTAGTCCTGTGGGTGGCTGGATGCTCCCACGGCTGCAGGGAGTGCCAGAATCCCATTACCTGGGACCCCAACGGCGGGCTGCCTTTTACGGAGGCGGAGCGCGCTGAGATTTTTGCGGAGCTTGAAAAATCCTATATCAGCGGAATTACCTTCTCCGGCGGAGATCCGCTGCATCCGGCCAATGTGGAGGAAGTGACAGCCCTTGCAAAGGAGATCAAAGAAAAATATCCCAACAAGACAATCTGGCTCTATACCGGTTCTTTGTGGGAAGATATCCAGATGCTGGAGATCATCCGCTACCTGGATGTCTGTGTGGACGGTGAATTTGAGATTGCAAAAAAGGAGCTTCTCCTGAAATGGTGCGGTTCCAGCAACCAGAGAGTCATCGATGTTCCTGCAAGTCTGCGGGAAGGCCGTGTGATACTGCATGAAAGCTGAGGAATGGGACATGAAGAGAATTGCGAAGTTTCACAAAGTAAGCAGGGAGCGTTTTGCGGCAGACTGGGCGGACACCTTTGAAGGTGTGACAAGAGAGGCTGCAGACGTGATATATGACGGCATCCGTCTTCCGAAGAGGGCGACTGCGGGAAGCGCGGGGTATGATTTTTTTGCACCGGAAGAGTTTACGCTTGCGCCCGGAGAGACAATAAAGATTCCCACAGGGATCCGCGTGGAAATGGAAGCGGACTGGGTGCTGAAATGTTATCCCAGAAGCGGGCTTGGGTTTAAGTACCGTCTCCAGCTGAACAATACCGTGGGAATCATTGACAGCGATTATTTTTATTCGGATAATGAGGGACATATTTTTGCCAAGGTGACAAATGACACAAACGAAGGCAAAACTCTTGTGATTCCGGCAGACACCGGCTTTATGCAGGGGATTTTCGTGGAATATGGAATCACGGTGGATGACGACGCGACCGCAGTGCGCAACGGCGGTTTTGGAAGCACCACCGGGAAATAAAGGCAAAACAAAAAAAGAAGCCGGGCAACATTGCCTGTGCTTCTTTTTTTGTTTTGCGGATCAATCCAGGGATTCGCCGGCTTCCTCTGCGGCGCGGGCATTTTCCAGAACCAGATCAAAGGCCTCTGCGGCTGTCTGATATTCTACGTCGTCTTCAATGTTGGCCAGCATGGGGTCTCCGGTTGCTGTGCGGGAAAATGCGTACAGGAAAACCTCTCCGCTCTGGTTCTGGCCGTTTTCGTCCAAGGGAAGGAGGGCGATGTATTCCTTGTCCTCTACAGGAAATACGGTAAGAATGGCGCATTCTACCTCCGTGTCGTCATCCAGTGTCAGGGTAATATTGCGGGGAATAGAATCGCCGCAGCCGCTGCAGGAAGCGCAGTCGCTGGGGCTGCAGCCGTTCTTTAATTCTTCACTCATAGGGTGTTGTCCTCGTTTCTTTTTTATTTGGATAGATTATTTGGGGGTGTGCGGACTGCTTCGCACTTCGTGCTCTCAATCCGTCCCGTAATCGTTATTGTACCAGAAAGAAGAAGCGGACGCAAGATGCGCCCGCACAATCTTCTAAGCCGTTTTTCTGGTGTAGAGAAGCTTCAGGAAAATGGGAGTGATGATGGAGGAGACCATAATGAGAAGGATCACCGCCGTAAAATACTTGGATTCGATCATTCCCACAGAAAGTCCCTTCTGCGCAACGATCAGCGCCACCTCGCCTCTGGTCATCATGCCAACGCCGATTTTCAGAGAATCGATATTGTTGAAATGAAGGATCCTGGACATAAGACCGCACCCGATGACTTTGGTGACAAGCGCGACAGCTACAAACAGGATGCAGAACAGAAGGAGCGACGCGGACATCTGATCAATGGAGGTTTTCAGTCCGATACTGCAGAAGAACACCGGAGCAAACAGCATGTAGGAGCTGATGTCCACCTTTCTTGCAATATACTCGGAATCCTGGATGCTGCACAGAATGATGCCGGCCACATAGGCTCCGGTAATATCCGCAATGCCGAAGTATTCTTCTGCGATGTAGGCCATGGCGAAGGCCAGGACAAAGCCGAGAATAGGGAGACGGCGTGTGTGGGGATATTTGCTGTTGAGGAATTTGAAAAGCCGGTAAATAAGGATCCCGAAAATAGCTGCGCCTGCGAAAAACAGCAGGGTACTTATGACAACCCGTGAAGGGCTTGATGCCGGGTCCTTCATACCCACCACAAAGGTGAGGACAACGATTCCGATGACATCGTCAATGATAGCTGCGCTCATGATCGTGGTTCCGGTTTTTGATTTGAGGTATCCGAGCTCCTGGAGGGAAGCTACGGAGATGCTCACAGAGGTTGCGGTCATGATAACACCGGTAAAAATTGCCGAATAAAATTCCGGCGAACCGTTTGGCGCAAAGCCATAGTAGCAGGAATACAGAACATAGCCTCCTGCCAGCGGAACAAAAACACCGGCGCAGGCGATGAGAAAAGCTTTGAAGCCGGTGCGTTTCAGATCGTGAAGGCTGGTTTCGAGGCCTGCGAAAAACATCAGGAGAACAACGCCGATCTCCGCCATACCGCTGATGAGCTCCGTCTGCTGCACCAGGCCAAGAACGCTGGGGCCGATGAGAAGACCGGCGATGATCTCGCCCACCACCTGGGGCGCCTTTAGCTTTGCAGCCAGAAGTCCGCACAGCTTGGCGGATATGAGTATGATCGCCAGATCCCTGAATATTGCATACGTTTCCATGTTACCCTCTCCTTTGATATGTAAAATATGGTGAATCATGGTTTTTGCCAATGCGATTATAGCACTGTAAAAATAGGAGTGCAAGGGATTCTTATATTTCGCTGTCATAAACATTTCGATTATGCTATAATAGGAACATTGAATGGATAAAGGAGAATGATATGAAACTTGTTTCTTGGAATGTAAACGGGATAAGAGCCTGCCTTACGAAAGGATTTGAGGAGCGTTTTTCTGAACTGCAGGCAGACATTTTCTGCCTGCAGGAAACCAAATGCTCGCAGGGCCAGGTGAAGCTCGAACTTCCTGGCTATCATCAATATTGGAACTACGCGAATCGCAGAGGATATTCCGGAACTGCGGTATTTTGCAGGCAGGAACCGCTGTCGGTGTCTTACGGCATTGGGATGGAGGAGCACGACAAGGAGGGGCGTGTCATCACGCTGGAATTTGAGGATTTTTATCTGGTGACCGTTTATACCCCGAATTCTCAGAGTGAGCTTCGCCGCCTTTCCTACCGCATGGAGTGGGAGCGGGATTTTCTCGCCTATCTTCTGAAGCTTCAGGAAAAACGCCCGGTTGTGCTCTGCGGAGACCTGAATGTGGCGCATCAGGAGATTGATTTGAAGAACCCGAAGACCAACCGCAAAAACGCAGGCTTTACGGACGAGGAGCGACAGTGCTTTACCACGATGCTGGAGGCCGGCTTTGTGGACACATTTCGATATTTTTATCCGGATGCAGAGGGAATGTATTCCTGGTGGTCCTACCGCTTCAAGGCCAGAGAGAAGAACGCAGGCTGGCGTATCGATTATTTTCTGGTATCTCCGGCATTGACGGAGCGGCTGGCCGGCGCGGGAATCCATACGGAGATCATGGGCTCTGACCATTGCCCGGTGGAGCTGATCCTCAGTGACAGATAAAAGACAAACATAAGGGAAAGGTTATGGAGGTACGTTATGACAGGACATAAAACAACAGTAGCAGCACACGGATACCCCATGCTAGGAGCCAATTGGACAAAAGACGGCTGTAATTTTGCAGTGGAGGTGCCGGATGGGACAGAGAGCGCGTTGCTTCTTTATCACAAAAACGGAAAAGTTCCGGTGAAAGAGGTGCCCTTCTCAAAAGAAAACCGCACGGGAAATATCAGTTTCATGTGTGTTGACGGGATTTCTGCGGAAGAATATGAATATAATTACCGTATTGGGGAGCAGGTGGTACAGGATCCGCGGGCGTATCGTATTCTGGGAAGAGAAAACTTCGGAAGTCCGGCGGAGGGAGAACACAGCGTGCGCTGCGGCTTCCTGCCGGCAAAGGACTACGATTGGGAAGGGGATCGCTGCCCTGAAATCCCATATGAGGATCTGATCCTCTACAAGGTGCATACCAGAGGATACACAAAGCTGTACAAAAATAATATAAAGCCCAGGGAAAGAGGAACCTTTGCCGGACTGGCCAGGATGATCTCCTACTGGAAAGAGCTGGGCGTAAACGCCATAGAGCTGATGCCCTCCTATGAGTTTTCGGAAATCCCGCCGCAGACAGAAGCTTCTGGAATGGTGCGGGAGCGGCGTCAGGACAGGATAAATTACTGGGGCTATGTGCCGGGATTCTATTTTGCGCCAAAAAGCGCCTATTGCGCTACAAAGGAGCCGGAAAGGGAAGTGCGCGACTTCATAAAAGCCCTTCACCGGGCCGGCATGGAGTGCATTATGGAATTCTATTTTCCGGCGCAGACAAGCCCCCTCACAGCCCTTCACGCGCTGCAGTTCTGGAAAATGTACTATCATGTGGATGGATTCCACCTGGTGGGAGAGGGCGTTCCGGCAGAGCTGGTGCTGAAAGATTCGCTTCTTGCAGGCTCCAAGATCCTGACAGCGGGCTATGATGTGGAAAGGATTTTTCAGAATCAGCCTCCGGCAAAGAGAACGGCGGCAGTGACGGACTATTCGTTCCAACAGGATATGAGACGGTTTTTGAAGAGCGATGAGGACATGCTTCCGGCCGCGGCAGGACATATCAGAGCCAACAGCAGCTTTCACGGAGTGGTGAATTTTATGACCAGCCAGGACGGGTTTACCATGCAGGATCTTGTGAGCTACAATTACAAAAACAACGTGGCCAACGGGGAGGACAACCGGGATGGGAACAGCTACAACTATTCCTGGAACTGCGGCATAGAAGGACCGACCCGCAAAAAGGCTGTGGTGGAGGCGAGGGAACGACAGATCCGGAATGCCTTTCTTATGATGATTCTGAGCCAGGGAGTGCCCATGATCTACGGGGGCGATGAGTTCGGAAACTCACAGGAGGGTAACAACAATGCCTGGTGCCAGGACAACGAGACCGGATGGGTGGACTGGAAAGCCTTCGCCAAAAACAAGAGCCGCTTTGTGTTTGTCAAGGAAGCCATTGCCTTCCGAAAAGCACACACCATTCTCCATCAGAGCGCGGAGCTCAGGGAGAGCGATTACAAAGCCGTGGGATTTCCGGATATTTCCTTCCACGGAGAGCGGGCCTGGTATGCGGGCAGTGAAAATACCAGCCGCCTTCTTGGCGTGATGTACTGCGGCGCTTACGGAAGAGCGCCGGAAGAAGATATTTATGTGGGCTACAATTTCCACTGGGAGAACCGCGCGCTTGCCCTTCCGAATCTTCCGGAAGGGAAAATCTGGAAAAAGCTTGCCGATACAGGCGAGAACACCCAGGAGCCCTTCTTTGGAGAAAAAGAAGGGGGTTACCGCAAAACAATAGAGCTTGCTCCCCGCACCATTGTGGTGCTGGCGGCAAAACAGGAGGACGTCCATGATGCATCCCTGGCTTCACTTTAAAACCATTACCCGGCATAAGCTTCTTGTGATGAGATACTGTTTCCGTTTGGGACTGTACCGGCAGGGACTGATGCATGACATGTCAAAATACGCGCCTGCGGAATTTCTGGTGGGCTGCAGATATTATCAGGGGGACAGGAGCCCCAACAACGCAGAGCGGGAGGCAACAGGCGTATCCCGCTCCTGGCTTCATCACAAAGGACGCAACCGTCATCATTTTGAGCACTGGGTAGATTATTCCCTGGACAAAGAGCATGTGATCATGGGCGTGCAGATGCCCAGAAGATATGTGGCAGAGATGATCGCGGACCGCATCAGCGCTTCCCGCACCTATCTGGGAGAAAAATACGATCAGACGCAGCCCCTGGCTTATTTTTTGAAGAGCAAGGAGGCCCTCTGGTTCATTCATCCCCAGACCAAGCGGGAGCTGGAGGGAATCCTGAGGATCCTGGCAGACCACGGAGAGGATAAAATGCTGGATTTTGTGAAAAATGTGTACCTTCCCAGAGGGGTAAAGGGAAATTATGGTTGCAATCACAGGTGACACTGTGGTAAAGTCTAAAAGAATATTACAGTTTAAGCAAAAGAGGAGGAAGTATTTTGAGTGGTACAACAATGATCATTCTCTTTGCATTCGTGGTTTACCTGGCCTTTATGGTGGTGATCGGCGCAATGTATATGAAGAAAACCTCAAGCTCTGAGGACTATTTCCTGGGCGGAAGAGGACTGAACGGATGGGTGGCGGCATTTTCCGCCCAGGCTTCGGATATGAGCGGATGGCTTCTTATGGGTCTGCCCGGCGCAATCTATGCCATGGGCACGGGCCAGATCTGGATCGCTGTGGGGCTTTGCCTGGGAACGATCTTCAACTGGCTCTGCATTTCCGGAAGACTTCGCAAATACACGATCGTGGCAAACAATTCTCTGACCATCCCGGCGTATTTTGAGAACCGATTCCGCGACAAGAAACGGATCCTGCTGTTTCTTTCATCTGTGGTGATCGTGATCTTTTTCCTGGTGTATACGGCTTCCGCGCTGGCAGCAGGCGGCAAGCTTTTTAACACCGTATTCGGCGTGGATTACCATGTGTCCCTGTTTATCGGCGCGGCAGTGATCCTGTGCTATACGTTTATGGGCGGATTTATGGCCGTGTGCGTGACAGACTTTGTGCAGGGCTCCCTGATGCTGGTCGGGCTTCTCATAGTTCCTGTTGTGGCATATTTCATGCTGCCCGGCTCCATGAGTGAGATCATTACACAGAGCGGCGTTACCGGCGGGGCTACGGCCTTCCTTGACCCGCTGACCAACGGGGATCGTCCCTATACCTTTGTGGAAATCTTTTCGCAGCTTGCCTGGGGACTTGGCTACTGCGGAATGCCTCATATCCTCACCCGTTTTATGGCGGTCCGTGACGAAAAAGAGCTTCGCAAATCCAAGGGCATCGCGATTGTCTGGATTATCCTTTCTTTGACCGCAGCCTGCTTTATCGGTGTGATCGGGCGTGCGTATCTGTTCCCCACGGTTCTGGGAGAAAACGGTACCTCTGCGGAGAACGTGTTTATTGAGACGATCAGCAAGCTGTTCAACGTGGATCTGGGGCTGCCCTTCATCGGAGGGATTTTCCTCTGCGGAATTATGGCGGCGATCATGTCTACGGCGGACTCTCAGCTTCTTGTGACAGCTTCCGCAGTATCTGAGGATCTGTATCACCAGTTCGCAAAACGCGATGCAGATTCCAAAACGATCATGAAAGTGGGACGTATCACAGTGATCGTGGTTTCCCTCCTGGCGTTTGTGATCGCCTGGGATCCGGAAAGCAGCATCATGGGACTGGTATCCAATGCCTGGGCAGGTCTCGGCTCTGCCTTTGGCCCCATTGTCCTGATGTCTCTGTTCTGGAGGCGCACCAATCTGGCCGGCGCGGTTGCCGGAATTGTGACAGGCGGTCTGACCGTACTGATATGGGACTACATACCTCTTGTGGGAGGAAAGACCCTTGGCGTGGCAACGGGACTTTATTCTCTTGCGGTTGGATTTGCGTTGAGTCTTCTGATGATCGTAGTGTTCAGTCTTTTGACCAAAGCACCTTCCAAAGAGATTACAGATGAGTTTGATAAGGTGTCTGCCATGAAATAAAGACTGTTCTTTTTTGAAAAAGTCTGATATAATATACCAGGAACGGGAAAAATAACCGTTGCTGGTATATTTGTTTATGTCATGGAAAATTCTTCGTGATATTTCTGTGACATAAGAGCGTTTCGCACAGGATGCGCACGGAGCAGTCCGTGCGTCATGGAATACGGAATAAAGAGAGGACGCAGAGCATGAAAAAATATGATTATCTCATTGTCGGCGCAGGATTATTTGGCGCAGTATTTGCCCATGAGGCGAAAAAACAGGGAAAAACATGTCTGGTGATTGACAAGCGCGACCATATTGGCGGCAATATTTATACGGAGGAAGTGGAGGGCATCAATGTACACAAATACGGAGCCCACATTTTCCATACTTCCAGAAAACATGTGTGGGAATACATCAATCAGTTTGCGGAGTTTAACCACTTTGTGAATTCTCCCATTGCGATTTACAAGGATGAGCTTTACAACATGCCGTTTAATATGAACACCTTCCATCAGCTGTGGGGCGTGCGCACACCGGCAGAAGCAAAAGCGAAGATTGAGGAGCAGATCGCGAGAATGCATATTACCCATCCGCAGAATCTGGAGGAGCAGGCTCTGGCCCTGGTCGGACAGGACGTGTATGAGAAGCTGGTAGAGGGCTATACCCGCAAGCAGTGGGGAAGACCCTGCAAGGAGCTGCCGTCTTTTATCATTAAGAGACTGCCTCTTCGCTACACATATGATAACAACTATTTCAAGGATCCCTATCAGGGTATTCCCAAAGGCGGCTATACCCGCATTATCAAGAAGCTTCTTGAGGGCGTGCAGGTCTGCCTGAACACCGATTTCTTTGAGAACCGGGAGGAGCTTACCGCGCAGGCAGAGAAGGTGCTTTTTACCGGAATGATCGATCAGTACTATGACTATTGCTACGGTGAGCTGGAATATCGTTCCCTGCGGTTTGAGACAGAGGTTCTGGATAACGCCAACTATCAGGGAAATGCCGTAGTGAACTATACGGACTACGAGATTCCTTATACCAGAATTATTGAGCACAAGCATTTTGAGTTTGGCGTACAGCCAAAAACCGTGATCACCAGAGAATATCCGGCGGCATGGGAGAGAGGCCGGGAGCCCTACTATCCGGTGAATGATCCGAAGAACAACGAGCTTTTTGACAAATATGAGCGCCGTGCCCTGGAAGAAAAGAACGTTCTGTTCGGAGGACGTCTCGGCATGTATCGTTACATGGACATGGACGCAGTGATCGAGGAAGCGCTGAATCTGGCAGAGACAGAGCTTGTCTGCGCGGAAGAGGCATAACAGGAGGAAGAGCATGGATACACCAACGATTGCAGAATATTACAGAGAACCGGATCCCATGGTGCGAAAAAAACTGTTGGACAAGTCCATCGAAGCGGGGGAGGAACCGGAGAACAACGCGATCCGCAGAGAACTCTGGGAGATGCGTTACAGCGAAGCTTCGGAAGGCGGCGCAGGCAGCCCGCGTGCAGACGGCTATCTGAAGCTCTGGATGACGATGGAATTTAACCGCAATCAGGGCGAGCGCTTTTTCGGCTCCAAGAGTGCGGTCAAGGATATCCGAAAACATCTGCAGGAGCTGAAGTTTGACGAGATCGTGGCGAAGGGGCCGCAATATGAGGCGCTGCTCCATCGGGAATTCTGTCATCTCATCTGGATCTATATGGATCTTTGTGAGAAAGACCGTTCTTACAATTCTGTTCTTTTCGGGCTGATGCCCATGAAAAAAGACAGTACCCTGCAGAAGATAAAAGGGGACATTTACTCCACGGCTGTGAAGCTTCCGAAGAGCCTTGGTCTGGAAAAGGAGCTGGCGATGATCACAAAAGCAGCCAGAGAGATGTATGCGCTTCGTTTTCCGGACGAGGCAGAATTAGAATAAAATGTTGTCCCGCTGTGCATATGCTGGCGGGACACCTTATTTCAGAAAGAATCTGTTTGAGCAGGATTCGGAAAAGAGGAGAGACATGGACAGAGACAATATAAAGGCCTACGAGCTTCTGAAAGAAGAAAACCTTTCAGATATTCACTCTACAGGGTATATTCTGCGCCACAAAAAAACAGGCGCACGGGTGATGCTCATCGAAAACGAGGATGAAAATAAGGTATTCAACATCGCCTTCCGCACACCGCCCAAAGACAGTACCGGCGTAGCCCATATTCTGGAGCACAGCGTGCTCTGCGGTTCCCGGGAATTTCCTTTGAAGGACCCCTTTGTGGAGCTGGTGAAAGGGTCTTTGAACACCTTTTTGAATGCGATGACCTATCCGGACAAAACCTGCTATCCTGTGGCAAGCTTGAATGACCAGGATTTTGACAATCTGATGCATGTGTATCTGGATGCGGTTTTTTATCCCAATATCTATCAGAAGGAAGAAATTTTCCGCCAGGAGGGCTGGAGCTATCACCTGGAGCAGCCGGAAGGCCCCCTTACCTACAACGGCGTGGTATATAACGAGATGAAGGGCGCCTTTTCCGCGCCGGACGAGGTACTGGAGCGGGAGATCATGAATGCGCTGTTTCCGGACACGACCTATGGGTGCGAATCCGGCGGAAGCCCGGAGGCCATCCCGGATTTGAGCTACGAGGAATTTTTGGAATTCCACCGGAAATATTATCACCCATCCAACAGCTACATTTATCTGTACGGAAACATGGATATGGCAGAGAAGCTTGCTTTTCTGGATGAGAAATATCTCTCCGGATTTGACGCGCTCACTGTGGATTCCCAGGTGAAGCTTCAGACGGCCTTTTCTTCCGTGAAGGAGCTTTCCATGCCCTATCCCATTGCGGAGAATGAGGAGGAGAAGGACAATACCTATCTCTCCTACAATAAAGTCATCGGAAACGCCATGGATGCCCGGCTCCTCACAGCCTTTGAGATTCTGGATTATGCGCTGCTGAGCGCCCCGGGGGCACCCCTCAAAAAGGCGCTTCTGGACGCAGGTGTGGGCAAGGATATTTACGGTGCCTTTGACGATGGGATTCTGCAGCCCTATTTCACAGTGATCGCCAAAAACGCAAATCCGGAGCAGAAGGCGCTTTTTGTTTCCACCATTGAAGGCGTGCTTCGCGAGCTTGCAGAAAAGGGGATTGACAAAAAGGCTTTGGAGGCTGGAATCAACTATATGGAGTTCCGGTATCGGGAGGCAGATTTCGCATCCTATCCCAAGGGGCTGATGTATGGCCTTGATATTCTGGGCAACTGGCTGTACAGCGATGAAGAGCCCTTTTCCCATGTGCAGCTGCTCTCTGTGTTCGATGAACTGAAGCAGGCTGTGGGGGAAGGCTATTTTGAAGAACTGATCAGGACCTATCTTCTGGACAATCCCCACGGATGTGTCCTGATGCTGCGTCCCCAAAAAGGTCTTGCGGCCAGCCGGGAAAAGGCGCTTGCAGAGAAGCTGGAAGAGTATCGCAGCGGCTTAAGCCGGGAAGAGCTTCAAAGTCTGGTGCAGAGTACAAAGGCGCTGGAGGCTTATCAGGAGGCAGAGGAAGATCCGGAAGCGCTGAAGTGTATTCCCATGCTCCGGCGGGAGGATATCAAAAAAGAGGCAGGAGAGCTGTTCAACGAGGAATTATCTGTGGACGGCAGTCTGTTCCTGTATCACAGGGTATGCACCAACGGAATCGGCTATGTGGATCTGCTCTTTGACCTGAAGGATTTGTCGCCGGAGCAGATTCCCTGGCTTGGGCTTCTCAAAAGCGTGCTCGGCTATGTGGATACAGAGCATTACACCTACGGGGAGCTGTTCAACGAGATCAACGCAGGGACCGGCGGCATCCAGTGTGGTGTGGAAGTGTTTGAAAACGCAGCGGGGGGCGGAGAGTTTCGCGCCATGTTCTCTGTGAGAGGCAAGGCCCTCTACGAAAAGCTGCCCTTCCTTTTTGAGATGATACAGGAAATCCTGAAGACATCCCGTTTGGATGACACCCGCCGTCTGTATGAGATCATCGCTCAGGCAAAATCCAGGGCGCAGGCATCTCTGGTAAGCGCAGGGCATTCCACCGCAGTGCTTCGCGCCTCCTCCTACAGTCAGCCCATGGCGGCGTTCCAGGATGAAATGGCAGGGATTGGCTATTACCAGTTTATCGAGAAGCTGGAAGCCGATTTTGACGCGCGCAAAGAAGAGATCGTGGAAAATCTCCAGGCACTGACAAAACAGATCCTGCGGCCGGAATCCTTTATGGTGAGCTACACCGGCGAAGAGGAATCCCTGGAAGAGACGCAAACACTCTGCAGAGCGCTGAAGGTGGTTTTGCCGGAGGAGCAGACAAAGCTTCCGAAAAAATCCCTTGTGTGCGTGAAGAAAAACGAGGGCTTCAAGACCTCCGGGCAGGTACAGTATGTGGCGCAGACCGGCAATTTCAAAAAAGCAGGGCTTGCTTACACCGGTGCGCTGGAGATCCTGAAGGTTGCCCTGAGCTATGATTACCTGTGGATGAATCTCCGGGTAAAGGGTGGTGCCTACGGCTGCATGAGCGGTTTCAGGCGAAGTGGCGAAAGCTTTTTTGTTTCCTACCGCGATCCGCATCTGGCACGCACCCTGGACGTGTTTGCGGGGATTCCGGATTATATCCGGAGTTTCTCGGCAGATGAGCGGGAAATGACGAAATATATCATCGGGACCATCAGCGGCAAGGATGTTCCCAAAACACCTCAGATGCAGGGAAACGCATCCAGGACAGCATATTTCTGCGGCGTGACAAGAGAGATGCTTCAGAGAGAGCGGGATGAAATCCTGGGAGCAACGACAGAAGACATGCGTGCGCTTGCGCCTCTTGTGGAAGCGGTCCTTTCCGATAAGGAAATCTGTGTGGTGGGAAGCGAGAGCGCAGTTGAGAAGAACAAAGATACCTTTATGGAGATCAAACCGTTGATCACATGCTAATTTTGGCATACTGATTTTATTAGGAAGAAAACAAGAGGAAAACTATGAACGAGACATTTAAATCCGGGTTTGTGGCGATCATCGGACGTCCCAATGTGGGGAAATCCACACTGATGAACCATCTCATTGGTCAGAAGATTGCCATTACCTCAAAAAAACCGCAGACAACCAGAAACCGTATTCAGACGGTATATACCTGTGAAGAGGGACAGATCGTCTTTCTGGATACACCGGGCATTCACAAGGCAAAAAACAAGCTGGGAGAATACATGGTGCAGGTGGCGGAGCGCACGCTCAAAGAGGTGGATGCCATTATGTGGCTGGTGGAGCCGACCACCTTTATCGGGGCAGGGGAGCGGCATATCGCAGAGCAGCTTCAGCATATCGGCGTTCCGGTGATCCTCATTATCAACAAGGTGGACACGGTTTCCAGAGAAGAAATCCTGCCGGCGATCGACACCTACCGGAAGGTCTGCGATTTTGCGGAGATCATTCCCTGTTCCGCGCTGCGGGGACAGAATACACAGGATATCATCGGCTGTATTTTTAAATATCTGCCCTATGGCCCCATGTTTTACGATGAGGATACGGTGACCGATCAGCCCCAGAGACAGATCGTGGCGGAGATCATCCGGGAAAAGGCGCTTCATGCGTTGGACGCGGAGATCCCGCACGGCATTGCCGTGGCCATTGACTCCATGAAGGCGCGGCCGGGCAAACGGCTTTTTTATGACATTGAGGCCACGATCATCTGTGAGAAGGATTCCCACAAGGGGATCATCATTGGAAAACAGGGGGCAATGCTGAAAAAAATCGGCAGCAACGCCCGCTATGAGCTGGAACAGATGCTGGAGGCGAGAGTGAATCTGAAGCTCTGGGTAAAGGTAAAAAAAGACTGGCGCGACAGTGATTTTCTCATAAAAAATTTCGGTTATGACAAAAAGGAAATATGAGCGATCTGATAACAGTGCAGGGAGTGGTGCTGTCTGCCATGCCCGTAGGAGAATATGACAAACGAATCGTGCTTCTCACAAGAGAGCGGGGCAAAATCTGTGCCTTCGCAAAGGGCGCCAGAAGACCGACCAGTCCCTTTATGGCAGCGGCCAATCCTTTTGTGTTCGGCTCCTTTACCCTCTATGAGGGACGCACCAGCTATAATCTGAATCAGGTGAGTGTAACCCACCATTTTGCAGAGCTGGCACAGGCGCAGCCGGGTATTTATTACGGCTATTATTTTCTGGAGCTTGCGGATTATTTCGGGCGGGAAGGTACAGACGAACGGGAGATGATGAATCTTCTCTACGTGACGGTAAAGGCGCTTTTGAATTCCAGGATTGACAATCGGCTGATCCGCTGTGTCTATGAGCTTCGCACAATGGCGGAGCAGGGGATGATGCCGGAGGTAACGCAGTGCGCAGAATGCGCAGAAGAGCTTGAGCTGTCCGGGGAGAAGGAATATTTCTTTTCGCAGGACAGCCATGGCGCCCTGTGCCGGTGCTGTGCATCAAAAATTCCGGATGCACAGCAGATTTCTTGCGCGGCCCTTTACGCCATGCAGTATATCTGCCTGGCACCGATGGGAAAGCTTTACACCTTCGGGGTGTCCCGGGAGGTGCTTGGCGAACTGGAGCATCATATTTCTTTGTATACAGCAAGAAATACGGACAGAAGGTTCAAGAGTCTGCAGATTCTGGAGATGATGTGCTGAGAAGCAAACGAACATCAGAAAAGATGCAGCACCACGCGGGAGGTAAACTGTCCCTTTGTTTTTTTGAATTCTGCGCTTCCCCCATATTTTTCGGCGGCGAACCGGACGCTTTTCAGACCCTGTCCGTGAAGGGGAGAATCCTTTCTGGAGATCAGGGGAGGATTTTCTGTAAATTCCGGAAAATCTGTTCGGGAGGCTGGACAGCTGTTTTCTATTTGAAAAAGAATAGCATATTCAGCCTTTCGGATAGAAATATGAATGTATTTTTCCCTGTCAGAAGAGAGAAGCTGACAGGACTCAATGGCATTTTCCATAAGATTTCCAAGAATCACAGTGAGGTCTATCACATCTATAGCCAGACTCTCATTCAGAGAAGAGAGCGAGGTTTCTACTTTAATTCCCTGATTTTTTGCATAATCAATATAGTAACGGAGGACATTGTCCAGAGCCGGATAATTGCAGAGCGGCATTTCCTCCAGCTCCCGGTAGACGGCTTCGTAGGATTCCAGATATTCGCTGAGCTCCCGGTAAGCGCCTTTTTGCAGCAGCATATGGATCATATTCAGATGGTGATGCATGTCGTGTCTGGTAATCCGAGCCCTGGTGATGCTGTCGCTGATCAGGCGATACTGTTCGTCAAAGCTTCGAAGCTGGTCAGCCAGCTGGCTGTTCTGGACCGTGAGCTGGATCCCGGAAAAAAGCATAAGGTACAGAATCATATCCGTAGCGATAAAGGCGAAAAGAAAAAGCAGGAGATGCGCATCTGAAAAAGAAACAATATTCTCGAAGCTGTATATATAAAAGAGACAGATACAGTACAGAAGCAGAGCAAAAAACAGATAAATACATCCCCGGCGCAGCAGGTTGCCTTCAATATAGGCAAGACTGAAGCGCACCTTGCGTTTCATAAAAAGGTAGACGAAAGGCAGGGTCAGCAGCAAAAAAAGCGCGTAGAGCAAAACCGTATAGTGATTGTAAAGGACGCCCGGCGCGTTGTAAATTGGTTTGACAAAAATATTGACCAGTGTAAAAAGCACGGACGCATAGTGGACGAGCAGAATGATTGCCGTAAGCTTTTGGAGAAAATCAGCGCGGACACTGCGAAAAAAGAACACTCCCGTTGCGAGCAGACAGAGCGTCATATAAAAATTGCCGATCAGATTGTCATACCCGTCAGGAACAGATAAAAACTTCGAGCGCATCCAGAGCGTAAGTGCAAACCCGGCAGAGAACAAAACCATGCCTGCGCTCAGCAGAAAGGCTGATTTTTTGTAGGAAAATCGAAGCTGTTCTTCGTAAAACGGAACGATCAGCAAGAGAGCGATGGGCAGGGTCTGAATGAGAAAACCGAGAAACTGGATAAAGCATAGGGTGACGGTCATAATGATACTCCTTTTTAAAACGTCTTTTCTGAGTGGTACTTTTTGGGATTAAGTGGTACTTTTGGGGATTGAGTGGCACTTATTCTGTGTCAAAATGTGTAGTAAACTGATTCTGGAAGAGATAATCGTTGTATTTTTTGCGAATGTATGTTTTTTCCCGTCTGCTTAACAACATTTCAGTTCCGTCTTTCAGAAAACAGGTGTCCTTTTGGATACCGAGGATAAAGGACATCTGCACAAGAAATCCTCTGGAAATTTTTAGGAACCGGGAGGGATCCAGCTGTTTTTCCGCTTCGGCAAACGTAATGGCAATATGCTGCGGAGAGGGAAGAGATGTACCGGACAGATAGACGTCGATCCCTTTTTTGCTGCTCACGATCTTCTGGACACAATGCAGCGGAAACGAGTAGGTTTTCGCTTTGGCCTGAAGCGTCAGCAGAGAGAGCGGCAGATGTTTTCTCTCGGAAAAACGGAGAAGACATTCCCGGATCTGGTCAGTGCTGACCGGTTTCAGCAGATAATGCAGAGCGTTTAAATCAAAGGCATCAAAAGTAAACTCCCTGCTGCTGGTGAGAAACGCGATCTGCGTCTCCGGAAGGAGGTCGCGAAGCTTTCGGGCAGTCTGGATGCCATTAAAAGAATGCATGTATATATCAAGGAATACCAGCGGATAGACGGAACCGTTTTCAATGGCCTGAAGCAGAGCTTCCCCGCTTGAATAGCAGTCCAGCTGGGCAGGAAGTGAAAGCAGAGCGCATGCTTCCAAAATCAAATTTTTTGTATAATTTGTGTCAAAAACGGAATCATCGCAAAGTGCAAGTTTCAAGCAAACGTCCCCTCCTGCCTAAAGGTTTATGGTGTTTATTTTATCACAAAAACAGGGAAAAAAAAGGGCGCGGGTCAGAGCAGACGAAATTGTTGCTATTTTTTAATTATTTATAAAAATTCAGAGGAGGAAGGAAAAATGAATATCAAAAAGACAAGAGAAGGAAATACGATGACGATTGCGCTGGAGGGAAGACTGGACACGACTACAGCTCCTGTACTGGAAGAAGAACTGAAAAAAGAAATTTCCGGCGTGGAAGAACTGTATTTTGATTTCCAGGCGCTGGACTATATTTCCTCAGCAGGACTTCGTGTGCTGCTTTCTGCACAGAAGACCATGAATAAGCAGGGAAAAATGGTGATAAAGAACGCCAATGAAGATGTTATGGAAATCTTTGAGGTAACGGGCTTTGTGGATATTCTGAGCATTGAAGAATAAGAACAGCAAAATTTTTGTGTAGAGGAATTTTAGGACATATGAAAGTAACAAAAAACGAGTATTCCAGATATGGAATCTGGCTGAACGAGAGAGCATTTCCGGGGGAAGCAGTGAATACCATCGGATTCTCTCTGTATCTGCCGGATTGCGATGCACAAAAAGGAAAAGAAGCGGCCGACAGACTCCTGACCAAGGCCGCTGTTTTTCATATGCGAATGCGAAGGGAATCAGACGCCTGTGTTCTTGAAAAAACGGAGTCCTGTGCCGGAAGCAGAATGGGAGAACTGCTGAAAAAGAAAGAAGCAGATTGTTTGTGGGAACGTCTGTCCCAAGAACCTTTCCGGGAAAAGCTCTATGAATTTCAGGTGTTTCCTGTTGCGGAGGGCGGAAGCTTTCTGATCGTCCGGTTTCATCATATTCTGATCGACGGCTTCAGCATGTGTCAGATTGCACAGGGATTTTTGAATGAGTTGGCGGGAAGGGCGGATGCCGATCCGGTAAACTGGCAGTCGGATCCATTGCAGAAAGGGGCAGACCAGGTCCACGAGGAAGATCCGGAAAAATTCTGGATGAGCTATTTTGACGGCATGGACGGGCCAACAGAGCTCTTTTCCGGGAGGACCAGGGGACTGAAAAGAACCTGGCATCGTTTTTCTCTTGGAGCGGATCTGACAGAGAAGATAAAGGCGTTTGCGCAGGCGTAGGATCTGACGGAAGCAGCCGTTTTTTCCGGAGCGCTTACCCTGTATCTTTCCAGAGCAGGGCGGAAGAAGGAAGCAGCATTTCTCATGCCGCGTCTTGGTCGAAAAACAGAAGAAGAAATGAAACGTGTGGGATGCTGCACACTGGTAGCACCGGTGCGTGTGCGCACAGAGGAAGGGATGACCTTTGCCCGGCTGTGCGCGCAGGCCAGGACACAGGCGAAAAGAGCTTCCGAATATAAGGAATACGGCATGGAGAGGATTCTTTCCGTTGTGCACAACAGCGGAATCCTTTCCGGGAATATCAGCGAATATGTATTGAATTTTTATACACCCAAAATCACCGCGCCCTTTCCTTTTGAGATCCACATGAGCATGGACGGGGCAATGCACAATCATCTCACATTAAATATCACGGCATTTCAGGATTCCTATGAAATTCTGTATGACGCAAGAGACGGTATTTATACGGAGGAACGGACAGAAGCGTTCCATGAGGCGCTGATTTCCATTATCCGACAGGGAATCGCGCAGGAAAATCAGGATTTGCCGATTTCAGAAATCGAGATCGTCGGTGTGAGGGAAAGAGAAAAACTGCTTTCCATGTCGGGCGAGAGGATTCCGGTCAGCGAGACGGATGCGATTCCGGATCTGTTCCGCAAGGCGGCAGCTCGATTCCCGGAGCGTCCGGCGCTCTATGCAGGGGACAAAGCCTACAGCTTTCAGGAACTGGACGGGGTGTCCAGCCGGGTGGCAAATGCGCTCCTGGCACAGGGAATCAGACAGGGACAGCCGGTCATGTTTAAGCTGCGGCGCGATGCCTGCCTGCTTCCGGTAATGCTGGGGATCTTAAAGGCAGGAGCTGCATTTATTCCCATTGATCCGGAATATCCCCAGGGACGGATTGCCTATATTCAGGAAAACAGCGGCGCCGACTGCCTGATCGTCAATGAAGCGCGCTGCAAAGAAGAGCGGGAAGCCATGAGAGAAAGGCAGGTCACTGTTTTTTCGGCAGAGCAGCTTTTGGAGTTTCCGGATGCGTCAGATCCGGAACTTTATATTCCCCAGGAGCAGATGGCTTACTGCGTCTATACCTCAGGAACAACGGGAAGACCGAAAGGCGTACAGCTTTCCCACAAGGGGATCGTCAATATTACGCATCCCGGAAACAACCCGTTTAACAAGGATATTTCCGGATGCGGGACAGGAATCGTGGCGATCGGCTCTATTTGTTTTGATATTTCCCTGTTTGAAATTTTTGTGCCGCTTTTCAGCGGAATGTTCATAGAGCTGGCCCCGGAGCAGGCGCTTGCCAACCCCAAAGAGCTATCCCGGCTTTTGGAAGCACATGGGGCGAACATGCTTCATTGTACCCCCTCCCGCCTCACGGCGTATTTACATGAGGAGGCGTTTGCAAAAGCGCTTTCCGGCGTGAAGGTTATCCTGGCCGCGGGAGAGACGCTGCCCGGAAGCCTGGTGGATGAGCTGAAAGACAAATTCGGGATCCGCATATACAACGGGTACGGTCCCACGGAGACTACGATCGGGGCAACCATTACCGAGGCGGGCGACAACCGCACGATCGGCAGGCCCATCGCCAATATGGGGATTATGATCCTGGATGAGAGCGGCCGGCTGCTTCCTTACGGGGTGTCGGGAGAGCTCTGTATTTACGGAAACGGTGTGGGTATCGGCTATCGGAATCTTCCGGAAGAGACAGAAAAGAGATTTTTCAGACGGTACGAAAGACGCATGTACCGTACCGGCGATTTGGGGAGATTTGCGGAAGACGGGAGGATCTTTTACCAGGGACGGAATGATTTTCAGGTAAAACTGCGCGGTCTGCGCATTGAGCTGGCGGAGATTGAAAACTGCATCATGGGAGTGGACGCAGTGGGAGCCGCTGCTGTGCAGGTGCGCAAAATAGGCGGCCGGGAACATCTTGCTGCATTTTATACGGTAAAAAAAGGCGCGGCATTTTCCGCGGAGGCGCTGCGGGAGCACTGCAGAGCAAATCTGACGGTCTATATGGTGCCGGATATTTTCAAGGAGCTTTCGGAAATACCGCAGACACCGGGCGGAAAAACGGATTTAAAGGCATTGGAAAAGATTGCGGTGGAATATACCGCACATTATCAGGAACCGAAAAACGAGTATGAAAAGGCAATCTGCGAGGCTTTTGAGAAAACACTGGAAACCGAGATGGTCGGAGCCGGCGACAACTTTTTTGAGCTTGGCGGGGACTCGCTCCATATTGCTGTTCTGATGTCAGAAATCGAGACAAGACTTCCGAGAACAGAGCTTCTGTTTGAAGATGTGTTTCAGTATCCGGTGCCGGAGCTTTTGGCGCAGCATTTGTACCGCAAAAAGGCAAAGGTGGATAAAGAAGAAAAAAATCCGCTGGAGGAGCTTTCCTATCAGGGATTTTCGCAATTGCTGAAGGAGAATGCGCTTTCCGATGGAGAAAAAGAAATAAAAACGCACAGTCTTGGCCGTGTACTGCTCACCGGAGCAACCGGATTTCTGGGGATCCATATCCTTATGGAACTGATGAAACAAAAAGAGTGCTTCACAGAAATTTACGCGCTGGTCCGTCCGACGAAACGCCAGACCCCGGAGAAGCGTCTCAAAAACCTGTTGTTTTATTTTGAGAGCACGGATTTTGACGAACTCATAGGCACGCGGGTATTTGCAGTGCCGGGCGATATCACACAGGAGGGCGTGTTTGAGGAACCTCTGGAAGTGAAGTTTGACACGGTGATCAACTGCGCTGCCGACGTTTCGCATTTTGCCTACGACGACAAGCTGGAGAGAATCAACACCGGCGGGGTCAAAAATCTGCTTTCCTTCTGCAGGGCAAACAAAGCCGCTCTGATTCAGATATCTACCATCAGCGTGGGCGGCGTATACCGAAAAGAAAACCCGCCGCTGACTTTGACAGAGCAGGATTTGTTTCTGGGACAGGAAATCCGGAATCAGTATATCCATTCCAAATATATGGCGGAATATGAAATCCTGCGGTCCGCGGTGAAGGATGCCCTTCCTGTGAAGCTGATGCGCGTGGGAAATCTGCAGGGACGGCTGTCTGACGGGGAGTTTCAGATGAACCGCAGATCCAATGCGTTTACAAGACAGATTTCCTCTTACATAAAAATAGGCAAGGTTCCGCAAAGTCTGTTTGAGAGTACGGTGAATTTTTCTCCGGTGGATGAGGTGGCGAGAATGATCGTGACCCTTGGGCGGCTTCCCGAAAAATATCGCGTGTTCCATGTGTTTCCGGAGAAGGAGGTTCCCTTCCGGAAGCTGTTTGAGACCGCTGCAAAGCTTGGGTACGCCACAGAAGTGGTCAGCGACGCGGCATTTGAGCATTACATAAAAGAGCTGGGATCTGAGAAAAAGGGCCTGGAGCTGCTGGAGGGGATTTTGGTGGAACGGCCGGATCTCGCCTATGCAGATACGAAAGTGACGCAGGAATTTACCGGAAAAATCCTTCGGCAGCTTGGTGTGAGCTGGAATGAGATCACCGACGGATATCTGGAAAAGTATTTCCGGGCGCTGGACGAGTTTGGCGTGTTTGAGGAGGGATTGTTATGAGCAATGCGGTTATATTGCTGTGGACGTTTGCGGTGTTTCTTGCAAGTGTGTTTGCTGCCTGCATTGCAGGCTCCATACTGACGCCGAAATATTCTTTAAAGAAGCTGGCGGTCTGGTGGCTGGGTGTGGGGCTTCTGGGCTTTCTCCTCACGCTGCTCAGCTACCGGGTGAACCTGTATGACGACAAAATGGGAATTCTGGGGCTTTCTCTGCTCCTGTGCCTCAGTCTTTTGCCGGGATACGAGGGCAGTACCGCGCAGAAGCTGTTTGTGGGGATGATGGCGGCGCTGATCGCCAATGTGGTGACGTTCATGTTCTGCGGTACCACGGACACCTTTATCGGAGAAAAACTGGGATTTTTCGCAGAGGGGACGCCCTACAATGTCAAAAATCTGTTTTTGTTTATCGGCATCAAAGCAGTGGTCTACACGGCGGCATTTGCCATGCACTGGAAGCTGCTGAGAAAGCGTGTGCAGGAGATGCTTCAGGCAGCAGGCGGGCAGATAAAGAATTATCTGGTCGCGCCGGCGGTTTCTATTGTCGGATTTTACGTGATCAATCTGGTGACGAACAGCACGGGGATCGTGCCGACAAACGGGTGGTTCTTCCCGCTTTATCTCACGATCTGTCTGATCTTCATTTTTGAGTATCTTCAGATTTTCACCTCCGTGAACTGGACGGCTGAGGCGATGAAGAATGAAAAAGAAAAAGAGCGGATCAGTGCGGAGCTCAATGTGACGACACAGATCCAGGCAGATATGCTGCCGCGTATTTTTCCGGCGTTTCCGGAACGGAAGGAATTTGATATTTATGCATCCATGACACCGGCAAAGGAAGTCGGCGGAGATTTTTACGATTTCTTTCTGATTGACGAAGACCATTTGGGGCTTGTCATGGCGGACGTGTCCGGCAAAGGTGTTCCGGCAGCTCTGTTTATGGTGATCGCGAAGACGCTGATCAAAAACAGGGCGCAGCTCGGCGGTTCTCCTGCGGAGATTCTGCAGGATGTGAATGAACAGCTTTGCGAGGGGAACGAGGCGGAGCTTTTTGTGACCGTGTGGCTTGCCATTCTGGAAATCTCCACGGGAAAAGGCATGGCTGCCAATGCCGGCCATGAGCATCCGGCTCTGAAAAGAGCGGGAGGAGCCTTTGAAATGGTGAAGTACAGGCATTCTCCGGCTGTGGCAACGATGGAAGGAATACGCTTCCGGGAACACGCGTTTGAACTGCATCCCGGCGACAGCCTGTATGTCTATACGGACGGGGTGACAGAGGCCACAAATAAAAGCAATGCGCTTTTCGGAGAGGAGCGCACCCTGAATGCGCTGAACAGGAATTTGTCTTCTGATGCAAAAGAGACTCTTATCACTGTAAAAAATGAGATTGATGCCTTTGTAGGAGATGCAGTCCAGTTTGATGACATTACCATGCTTTGCATCGACTATTTTGGACCGGCAAAGGAGTGAACGGTATGGAACTGAAAAAAATCTGCGTGGAAGCAAAGGATGAAAATCTTTATCCGGTGTTGGAGTTTGCAAAAGAATTTCTGGAAGAGCAGGGCTGCTCTGTGAAAATACAGATGCTCTTTGAAGTGTGCATGGAAGAATGGTTTATCAACGTTGCGCATTATGCTTATCCGGATCAGACAGGTCCGGTGGAAGTACAGATAAAGCTGGATGAGGAAACCGTGGAGCTGGTATTTACAGACAGCGGGATCCCCTTTGATCCGCTGGAGAAGGAAGATCCGGATGTGACCTTGTCCACGGAAGAAAGAGAAATCGGAGGGCTTGGGATCTATCTGATAAAAAAGAAGATGGATGAGGTAAGCTACCGGTATGAAAACCAGAAGAATATTTTTATGTTCAGAAAAAAAATAAAATGAGGCGGAGAAAATTTATGGAAGAAGAAAAGACTTTTTTGGAGCTTTTTGAGGCGAATGTGAGGAAATCACCTGAAAAAACGGCCATTGTGGACCGGGACGGGGAAAGATGCACAACCTATGGAGCGCTGGACGAACTCAGCGGAAGGATCTGCACCGCACTAAAAAAACGCGGAGTGGGAAAAGGAGATATTATTCCGATTTATCTGGACCGAAAAATGGAGTTTATCGCTGCGGAAATCGGAATCTTAAAATGCGGGGCTGCATTTGTAGCGCTGACGCTGGAATACCCGCAGGCGAGAGTGGAATATATCCGCAAGGACTGCGGCGGAGCCTTTGTTCTGGATGAAGCGCTTTTGGCGGAGGCTTTGCTGGAAGAGCCATCTGAGGCGGTTGCTGTTACGCCAAAGGATCCGGCGTTTGCCGTCTATACCTCAGGCTCTACCGGAAATCCCAAGGGAATCCTGCACACACACAAAAGCCTGGCCTCATCTGTCAGGCGCCACAGCAAGGTTCTGGAAACAACACCGGAGGATATCCAGCTCAGCTGCGGACCCTTCAGCTTTATCGTAATGGCGGTGGACGTGTATCTGCCGCTGGGAATGGGCTATACCACCCATATCCTGCCGGAAGAAAAGCGAAAAAATATACGGAAAATAGAAGCGTATATTTTGGAGCACAAGATCACCGTAAGCTTTATCAGTCCGCAGATGCTCAAGATGCTTTCCGTAAAGCATTCGAGTCTCCGCGCCATTGCAACCGGAAGCGAGCGCGTTTCCCGAATCACAGGGGACGGCTACCACATTTTCAACATGTTCGGCTGCAGCGAGACCGCAGGCGTGGCTACGGCATTCTGCATTGATCAGCAATATGACAACACGCCGATCGGAAAAGCGGCTCCGGAGATACAGGCGCTGCTTTTGGATGACGCGGGAAATCCGGTTCCGCAGGGCGAGGAAGGAGAGCTCTGTATCGTGGGCGATATTGCCTCCCAGTATATCAATCTTCCCGAGCAGACGAAGAAGGCTTTTGTTGTACAGGAGGACGGGAGAGTTTTGTTCCACACCAACGATATCTGCAGGGCGCTTCCCGATGGAAATCTGGTCTATGTCAACCGCAAGGACTGGATGGTGAAGATCAACGGACAAAGAGTGGAAACCGGAGAAATCGAGGCGGTGCTTTCCGATATCCCGCAGGTGGATACTGCGGCGGTAAAAGGATTTCAGAACGATTACGGGCAGACCTATCTGTGCGGATTTTACACGGTAAAAGTGCCGGTGGAAGAGGCGAAGGTGCGTGCGGTTCTGGAGGAGAAGCTTCCGGAATATATGATTCCGCAGCATCTGGTGCAGCTGGAAAAAATGCCGGTAAATCAGAACGGCAAGCTGGACCGCAAGCAGCTAAAGGCTCCGGATACCGGAAAAATGCAGAGAGAATACCGCGAGCCGGAAAATGAAAAGCAGGCGGCAGTCTGCCGGGCCTTTGAAAAAGTACTCAATCTGGAAAAGGTGGGAATCCTGGACAACTTTTTTGAGATGGGCGGCGATTCCATTCAGGCGATGATGCTTTCCTGCGAACTGAACGATATTTCTGTGGACTATATTTACGAGGGCAAAACGCCTGAAAAAATAGCAGAGTTTTATGAGGAAACGAAGCGGATGCAGGTCAACGCAAGGGAGGATGAAAAATTCCAGAATCAGTTTGACGAACAGGGAAGGATGCGGATTCTCGCCGGTATGCGGTATTACAAGAAAACAGAGGACGAGAACAACATGCCGCGCACCACGCTGCTTCTGAAGGAGGAGGTTGACCCTGCCTGTCTGGAATATGCGGCGCAGATGACCTTCCCAAGGTACATAGCTTTTGTATAGAACAGGATGAAACGCAGTATTATCTGAAAGTCAACAAAGAGACTCCGATAGTGCATAAGAACGATGGTTCCCGCCAGATCGTAGGCGGCAAAGAAAATCACGGATATCTCACACGCATCGGCTACAGCGGATGTGAAATATCCATTGATATGTTCCACGGAGTCACCGACGGAAGGGGAACTCTGCCCTTTATCCAAACATTGATGTACTATTACTGCGAGAAAAAGTACGGCTTGAACAATCCGGACATTCCGGGACTGATCCTCAGGGATACCCCGGAAGATCCGCGGGAATATGCGGACTGTGTACTGTTCTTGCCGGAGGAAGATGTGAAGCCTTCCGGCAAATATGAATACAGCGAAGCCTTCGCCCTGCCGGATCCGATCATGGATTCCCCCTGGGAATGTAAGCATTACCAGCTGAAAGTAAACGCAGAGGAACTGGAGCAGTATATCCGTCAGAATGAGACCAGCGCGTCCGGCTTGTTTGCGCTGTTCGTAAACCGGGTGATCGCAGACCAGAACATATGTGGAGCGCGCCCGGTGATCGGAGCCATGGCGATCGACGCAAGAAAGGCTTATCACGCGGAGGCCACGATGCAGTGCTGTGTGGGAACGCTTCCTGTTTACTATGACCAGGAGCTGGCCGGCATGCCCTTGAAGGAACAGCTCCGAAAAACCCGGGAGATTGTAATGGAGCAGGCCAAGCCGGAAAATATTCTGTCTGCGGCAATAGGAACAAAACGGTTCAATGAAAAAATGGCGGTGGATTATCCGAAGCTTCAGGACAAGATTGATTTCTGCCGAAAGGTGAATGAAATGAGCGGCAGGAAGTTTACCTACGGGATCAGCTATATTGGAGAGTTTAAGCTGGGAGAGGGGATTGACGAGCATATCCTGGAAATCAGTCCCTGCCTGTCGGCGAATACGCTGCCGATCATCATAGAGATCCTTAAATTCAAGGGCGAATATGTTCTGACATATATGTCGCATCTGGAAAAAGACAGATATGTGCATGCTTTGAAAGAGCTGTTTATCACAGAGGGAATTTCCTGTACCTGCGTGCAGAAAGAAAATTTCAAAGAATGCATCGCACAGTTTTGAACCAAAAAATATAAGAGGTGAGCAGAATGAATGAAGAATTAAAACGGAAAATGAGAGAAATTCTCCTGGACTGTTATGGATTGGATATCAAAGAAGCGGTGGTACATTTTTCCACACAGAATTACGCGTTTATTTTTCCGGGCCAGCCCTATATGATCCGTGTCAGTATGACTCCGAAAAAGACGCGGGATGAGATCATCAGTGAGCTGATGTGGGTGGATGATCTGAAGGCTTACGGCCAGACCATATGCGAGCCGAATACCTCTCTGCATAACAAGATCCTGGAGACATTTGAAATTGACGGAATCACCTACCGTGCCAGCATGTTCCGCACGGCAAGAGGCAATGTGCAGGTTACCACAAAAATGAATCCCATGTTCTTCATCTGTGTAGGAGAGCTTCTGGGGACGATCCACAGAGCGAGCACAGAGGAACGTGAGCTGGGGATGCACTATAAGAGAAAGTCCATGGCACAGGCTTTTGAAGAGCATAAAGCAGTCGCTTTTCCGAAAATGGACCCGAAGATCTGCGACCGGATTCTGGAGATCGAAGAAAAAGTCAATCAGCTTCCCCAGGAGATCGGGCAGTACGGCTTATGCCACGGGGATTTTCACCTGAACAACTTCTTTGTGGAAGCGAATAATATCTGGCTGTTTGATTTTGACGGATGTGCCTACGCAGATTATATGTATGATGTGGCAAGTTTTATTCAGGGCTGTCTCCTGTTTGGATATATGCCCGGAAAAGACAGACGTCAGGTGATCGAAGAAGACATTCTTCCCTATTTCAAAACAGGCTATGAGCTGAACCAGAAATGCGATGAGCATTACTGGGATAATCTGGAGCTGTTTATCGAATACCGCACCGCGCTTACGGCCATGGCGCTGTCAGAAGTTGACGCGTGCGGCGTGGTGGACGACCTTGCTCAGATCAAGCAGTTTTTCCAGTATGTGCTCTCACAGGATGACATCTACGAGGCCATGACGCAGATGTCCCGTATGCAGGGGGAAAAACAGTGAAAACAAACAGAAAAAATGATTACGTAGTAAAAACAGTGTACCGCTCCTTTGTGCTGGTTTCCGTTCTTTCCGCTTTGACGGCGACAGCCGGGATGCTTATTGACAACATTATCGTCGGACAGTTTCTGGGAGCAGAGGCGCTGGGCGCCATGGGCGTTATCAGCCCCATCAGTCTGATATTTTCCGCTTTTTCCAACATTTGCTCCGGCGGAGGAACGGCCAAGGCCGCGCAGGCGATCGGGAAAGGCGACAGAGAAGCCGTCTGCAATATTTTTACGATTACGATCATCTTTGTATTTGTAGGGGGAGGAATCCTGACGGTTGTAGGATTGCTGTTCGCACCTCAGATCGCTTTGATGCTGGGCGCGCAGGGAGCGCTGCACGAGCTGGCGACGGATTATCTGCGGGGATTCTTTTTGAGCGCGATCCCGACGATCCTGATGACGGCGTTGATGGGCTTTATCAAGATCGACGGTTCCCCAAATCTTCCCATGGCGTCCATTCTTACCATGACCAGCGGAAATATCATTTTGGATATTTTCATGGTACAGGTCCTGCATATGGGAATGTTTGGAATGGCGCTCGCGACAACCCTGAGCTATTGCCTTGCCGTGGGAGTGGGCTGCCTGCATTTTTGCAAGAAGTGCAATACACTGAAGCTGATAAAGCCAAAGAATTTTGCAAAAGAGTTCACGGCGGTTATTATTACCGGCTCGCCCACAGCGGTCAGCCGTATCTGTGATACCATTAAGGTGATGGTGCTGAATAATATGCTGGTGACTGTGGTGGGAGTAGCCGCTGTCACGGCGCTGAATGTGCGTTCCCAGGTAAATAACATCGTAGGCGCTCTGATCATCGGCGTTGGCCAGGCCATCATTCCGATCGCCGGAATGTTTTACGGGGAGGAAGACCCAACTGCACTTCGGGACACGATGAAGAGCACTCTGAAAATGGGAATCATCGGAAGTGTGGCAGGTGCTCTGGTTTTATGTGTCTTCCCTGAACTTTTTCCGAGGCTTCTGGGAATTGAGGATGCGGCGACAATGAAAATGGCAGTGGAAGGAATTATCCTGTTCGCGGTATCCATGCCCTTTGTGGCAGTCAATACGATTTTCAAAAACTTTTACCAGAGTACGGAAAAACCGGGAATCGCCACAGTGGTATGTGTTTTGCAGTCCCTGGTATTTACCACGCTGGCAGCAGTTGTGCTGATCAAGCCTTTTGGCAGCATGGGTGTCTGGGTTGCGTTTCTGATAGGAGAGATCCTTACGCTGCTGGTGATCATAGTCTGGGTGGCATGGAAAAAGAAAAAGCTTCCCATGACTCTGGAGGAGTATATGATGCTGCCGGAGTCTCTGGGCGGAGACGAAGCCAACCGTCTGGATCTGTCCGTCGGAAACGATATGAAAGAGGTTATGGAGATTTCTTCGGGCATTTACAAATTTGGCCGGGGAAAAGAAATCGACGAGCATGTGCTGAACCAGATGTCCCTCTGCATTGAAGAAATGGCGGGCAACATTGTGCAGCATGCGTTTAAGTCCGGTGAAAAAAGATGGCTGGATATGGTTGTGGTGAACAAGAAAGACACCATCTTAATCCAGATGCGGGATAACGGAAAGCTGTTTGACCCGGTAAACTACTATAAAGAGCAGATATAGGAGAACCCGGAAGAACATATTGGTATCCGCATGATACAGTCCATTGCCCAGCGCTTTGAATACCGGAGAAGCATAGGACTGAACAATCTGGTGATAGAACTGAAAAAGTAGGTTTTTTTCTGTTGAAAAAATACCTGGGGACTAGTATAATAAGAACATTCTTATAAAATTGGGAAACAGGAGACATTTTATCATGGAAAAAACAATGGAGAAAATCGTAGCTCTGGCAAAGGCAAGAGGATTTGTATATCCCGGTTCCGAGATTTACGGCGGTCTTGCCAACACCTGGGACTACGGAAACCTTGGCGTAGAGCTGAAAAACAATGTAAAAAGAGCATGGTGGCAGAAGTTTGTACAGGAATCCCCCTACAATGTGGGTGTGGACTGCGCGATTCTGATGAATCCTCAGACCTGGGTGGCTTCCGGACATCTGGGCGGATTTTCTGATCCGCTGATGGACTGTAAGGAATGCCATGAGCGTTTCCGCGCGGACAAGCTGATCGAGGACTACTGTGCAGAGCACGATATCGCCATCGAGGGCAGCGTGGATGCCTGGAGCCAGGAGCAGATGATGGACTTTATCAAGGAACACCAGGTTCCCTGTCCCACCTGCGGCAAACACAATTTCACCGACATCCGCCAGTTTAACCTGATGTTCAAAACCTTCCAGGGTGTGACTGAGGACGCGAAAAACACCGTATATCTTCGTCCGGAGACTGCACAGGGTATTTTTGTAAACTTCAAGAACGTGCAGAGAACCTCCCGCAAGAAAATTCCTTTCGGCATTGCCCAGATCGGAAAATCGTTCCGAAACGAGATCACGCCGGGCAACTTTACCTTCCGTACCCGTGAGTTTGAGCAGATGGAGCTGGAGTTCTTCTGCGAGCCGGATACCGACCTTGAATGGTTTGCATACTGGAAGCAGTTCTGCCTTGACTGGCTGAGCAGCCTTGGCCTCAAGGAGGACGAGGTGCGCTACCGCGACCACGACAAGGAAGAGCTGAGCTTTTACAGCAAGGCGACCACGGACGTTGAGTTCCTGTTCCCCTTTGGCTGGGGCGAGCTGTGGGGAATCGCAGACAGAACGGATTATGACCTGACACAGCATCAGAATGTATCCGGACAGGATATGAGCTATTTTGACGATGAGAAGAAAGAAAAATACGTGCCCTATGTTGTTGAGCCGTCTCTGGGCGCTGACCGTATGGTATTGGCGTTCTTGTGCAGCGCTTATGATGAGGAGGTGCTGGATGCGGAGAAGAATGACGTGCGTACGGTTCTTCGCTTCCATCCGGTTCTGGCTCCCGTAAAGATCGGTGTGCTGCCTCTGTCCAAGAAGCTTTCCGAGGGTGCAGAGAAAATTTATCAGACACTTTCCAAGAAATATAACTGCGAATATGATGACCGCGGAAACATCGGCAAGCGCTACCGCAGACAGGATGAGATCGGCACCCCGTTCTGCGTGACCTATGACTTTGATTCAGAGACAGACGGATGCGTAACCGTTCGTGACCGTGACTCCATGGAGCAGGTTCGCGTGAAGATTGACGAACTGGAAGCTTATTTTGCAGATAAATTCACATTCTAAAAGATCCAAAAGACAAAAGCAATCAGAATAAAGGAAGCTCCTTTATTCCGGTTGCTTTTTCTTTGGCTTTTCTGGAAAACCATGGCAAGTTATTGTTGACTTTGAATTGTTGAATTGTTACAATAAAACAATGAATAATTATTATGAATTGGGAGGATTTACCAAAATGGCAAAAAAGAGAAATATTATCGTGGGACAGTCCGGCGGGCCGACATCCGTCATCAATTCCAGTCTGGCAGGAGTTTACAAAAATGCCATTGAGCGCGGGTTCGACAAGGTGTATGGCATGCTGCACGGGGTGCAGGGACTTTTGGAGGAGGAATATGTGGATCTTTCCACGCAGATCCATTCAGAGCTGGACATTGAGCTGCTGAAAAGAACACCCTCTGCATTTTTGGGTTCCTGCCGTTATAAGCTGCCCGAAATCCATGAGGATAAAACCATTTATGAGAAACTGTTCGGGATCATGAACAAGCTGAGCATTGACACCTTTATTTATATTGGAGGCAATGACTCCATGGACACGATCAAAAAGCTGTCGGATTACGCCATTCTCACAGGACAGACCCAGAAATTTATCGGCGTGCCCAAGACCATTGACAACGATCTGGCGCTGACGGACCACACACCCGGCTTCGGAAGCGCGGCCAAATATATCGGCGCATCCACAAAAGAGGTGATCCGGGATGCGGAAGGCCTCACCTACAAGAAAAAAATGATCACGATCATGGAGATCATGGGCCGCAATGCAGGCTGGCTCACCGGAGCAGCAGCTCTGGCAAAAACGGAAGACTGCGAAGGACCGGATCTGATCTATCTTCCGGAGATTCCCTTTGATATCGAAAAGTTTCTTGTAAAAGTCAAAGACCTTCTCAAGAAGAAGGATTCTGTTGTGATCGCGGTGTCGGAAGGAATCAAGCTCGCAGACGGACGTTATGTGTGCGAGCTGGGAAGCTCCAGCGACTACGTAGACAATTTCGGACATAAGCAGTTGCAGGGAACGGCCGCTTATCTGGCAAACTTCCTGGCCGGAGAGTGTCAGTGCAAGACGAGGGCCGTAGAATTTTCCACCCTGCAGAGAAGCGCCTCCCATATGGCGTCCCGCACGGATATTGATGAGGCTTTTATGGTCGGCGGCGCGGCTGTCAAGGCGGCAGACGAGGGCGATACCGGAAAAATGGTGGTGATCGACCGCGTTTCCGACGATCCCTACATGGCAAAAACCGGGATCTACGACGTACACCGCATTGCCAACGAGGAAAAACTGGTGCCGAGAAGCTGGATGAATAAGGACGGCTCCTATGTTACCGAGGATTTCCTGGACTATATCAAGCCTCTCATCCAGGGAGATTACCAGCCGATCATGGTGAACGGACTTCCCCGCCACCTTGTGCTGAACCGCGGCCGAAAGAAAAATAAATAAGAATCCGCAAGTTTTTGTAACAGTTCAGCCATGCACAAAGTCACAAAAATCTGAGTTCAAACTTGTTTGAAAACGAAGATTTTTTGTGTACTTTGTATATGGCGTTCTGCCATAAGCGAGGATTTAGCCACGTATGTGGCGATATAAGCTGCGCAGCAGCTAATCCGAGCTGTTATGGCTGAACTGTTACAAAATTTTCCTCGAATTTGGCAGTTTAACCTTGACTATTGGGAGAGAAGCCGATAGAATAACTATGTGCGATTAAAACATGCTTTATGTTTAAAGAACAAAAATTTAGGAGGAAAATGTAAAATGGCAAAATGGGTTTACATGTTTACAGAAGGTAACGCAACCATGAGAAACCTTCTTGGCGGTAAAGGTGCCAACCTTGCTGAAATGACAAGCCTGGGCCTTCCGGTACCTCAGGGCTTCACTATCACAACCGAAGCCTGCACACAGTACTATGAGGACGGAAGACAGATCAACGACGAGATCATGGCTCAGATCATGGAAGCAATCACAAAGATGGAAGGAGTTACCGGTAAAAAATTCGGTGATAAAGAAAATCCTCTGCTTGTTTCCGTTCGTTCCGGTGCAAGAGCATCCATGCCGGGTATGATGGATACGATCCTGAACCTTGGTCTTAATGAAGAGGTTGTTAATACATTAGCTGAAGGCTCCGGCAATCCCCGTTGGGCTTGGGACTGCTACAGAAGATTCATCCAGATGTATTCTGACGTAGTTATGGAAGTAGGCAAGAAATACTTCGAAGAGCTCATCGACAAGATGAAAGCAGAAAAAGGCGTAACACAGGACGTTGAGCTTACTGCAGAAGACCTTCACGAGCTGGCAAACCAGTTCAAGGCTGAGTACAAAGAAAAAATCGGCGCTGATTTCCCGTCTGATCCGAAGGAACAGCTTATGGGCGCGATCAAAGCCGTATTCCGTTCCTGGGATAACCCGCGTGCAAACGTATACCGTCGTGACAACGACATCCCGTATTCCTGGGGTACTGCCGTAAACGTACAGATGATGGCATTCGGTAACATGGGCGATGACTGTGGTACCGGTGTTGCATTTACCCGTGACCCGGCTACCGGTGAGAACGGCCTTTTCGGCGAGTTCCTGACCAATGCACAGGGCGAGGACGTTGTTGCAGGTGTTCGTACACCGATGCACATTTCCGAGATGGAGCAGAAGTTCCCGGAAGCATTCGTACAGTTCAAAGAAGTTTGCAGCACTCTGGAGAAACACTACAGAGATATGCAGGATATGGAGTTTACCGTTGAGCACGGCAAGCTTTACATGCTTCAGACACGTAACGGCAAGAGAACTGCTCAGGCAGCTCTGAAGATTGCTTGTGACCTTGTGGATGAGGGAATGAGAACCGAAGAAGAAGCAGTTGCAATGATCGATCCGCGTAACCTGGATACACTGCTTCATCCGCAGTTTGACGCAAAGGCTCTGAAAGAGGCAGCTCCGATCGCAAAAGCACTTGGCGCTTCTCCGGGAGCAGCTTGTGGTAAGATCGTATTTACAGCTGACGATGCTGTAGAGTGGGCTGCAAGAGGCGAGAAGGTTGTTCTGGTTCGTCTTGAGACCTCTCCGGAAGATATCACCGGTATGAAATCTGCGCAGGGTATCCTGACAGTTCGTGGCGGTATGACTTCTCACGCAGCAGTTGTTGCACGTGGTATGGGTACCTGCTGTGTATCCGGCTGCGGCGATATCGCTATGGATGAAGAAAATAAGAAATTCACACTGGCTGGCAAAGAGTACCACGAAGGAGACTGCATCTCCCTTGACGGTTCTACCGGTAACATCTACGATGGAATCATCCCGACTGTAGACGCTACGATCGCCGGCGAGTTTGGCCGCATCATGGCATGGGCTGACAAATACAGAACTCTGAAAGTTCGTACCAACGCAGATACTCCGGCTGACGCTAAGAAGGCTCGTGAGCTTGGCGCTGAGGGTATTGGTCTCTGCCGTACAGAGCATATGTTCTTCGAAGGAAACAGAATCGATGCATTCCGCGAGATGATCTGTTCTGAGACTGTAGAAGAGAGAGAAGCAGCTCTTGAGAAGATCCTTCCGGAGCAGCAGGGAGACTTCGAGAAGCTTTACGAAGCACTGGAAGGCAACCCCGTAACCATCCGTTTCCTGGATCCGCCTCTTCATGAGTTCGTTCCGACTACTGAGGAAGACATCAAGAAGCTTGCTGATTCCCAGGGCAAGACTGTTGAGCAGATCAAGATGATCATCGATTCTCTGCATGAGTTCAACCCGATGATGGGTCATCGTGGATGCCGTCTTGCAGTTACCTATCCGGAAATTGCCAAGATGCAGACCAAAGCCGTTATCCGTGCAGCAATCAACGTGAAGAAAGCACATGCTGACTGGAACGTTTGCCCGGAAATCATGATTCCGCTTGTTGGCGATGCAAAAGAGCTGAAATATGTGAAGAAGGTTGTTGTTGAGACTGCTGACGCAGAAATCGCAGCAGCAGACGCTGACCTGAAATACGAAGTTGGTACCATGATCGAGATCCCGAGAGCAGCTCTTACTGCTGACGAGATCGCAAAAGATGCAGACTTTTTCTGCTTCGGTACAAACGACTTAACTCAGATGACTTACGGATTCTCCCGTGATGATGCTGGTAAGTTCCTGAACGCTTACTATGATGCAAAAATCTTCGAGAACGATCCGTTTGCAAAACTTGACCAGATTGGTGTTGGCAAGCTGATGGAAACAGCTATCAAGCTTGGCAAACCGGTAAATCCGAACCTGCACATCGGTATCTGCGGTGAGCATGGCGGTGACCCGACATCTGTAGAGTTCTGCCATAAGATCGGACTGGACTATGTTTCCTGTTCTCCGTTCCGTGTGCCGATTGCACGTCTTGCAGCAGCACAGGCAGCTATCGCTGAGAAATAATAAAAGATAAAAAAATGAGCGTACCATTTTGAGGTGCGCTCATTTTTCTTTACACAAAATGGTGATCATCGTCACATAGTCCTTCTGTGTTTTAATTGCCATTTCATTCAGTCCCTCCTCATAGGCATGGCCGATCAGCGTCAGACTGTGTGCTTCAGCGTAGGAGAGGATGGCGCGGTATATTTCCGGGAGCGCATTCCATTCCCCGATGCAGAAGGCGCGAAGATAGTTTCCAGCGGGAAGCACCTGGTCATATACCGGTGCGTCTGGAGGGCAGTAGGCGAAAAAGGAATCATAGTGCTGAAATTGGCTTTGCCGGACAGCTTCTATGGAGATACGGCTTCCAAAATTGTCATAGAGGTGAAACAGCTTTTTCAGACGCAGGGAAAATTCAGCTGCGACAGAGAAATCCTTTTCATCGTAGATTCCGGAAATTGGGGAGGAACAAATGATTTTTCGTTCCGGCAGAGGGCAGATGTCTATGGCGCCATGGCGCGCCTCTGCTCCGATTTTTAACCGCTGCATTTTTTGTTCCAGAAAAGCCTGTGTGTATAGAAGCTGTTTGATGGAGGCATCAATCCGCTTTTTTCGTTCTTCCATCATCTGGTCAAAGGCTTTGCCAGAGGTTTCTGTTACATATTCTCGAATTTCTTCAATGGACATTCCAATCTTGCGCAGTGTCAGAATCAGTTCCAGCTTTGCAAACTGAAAACAGGTGTAATAATGATAGCCGTTTTCTCCAACAACCTCAGGGCAGAACAGGCCGATATCATTGTAGTAGTGGAGCGTACGTTTGTTGACGCCGGTCAGCTTTGCAAATTCTCCGGAAGAAAATAAATACTTCTTTTGCTTCATAAAAAATCTCCTTGACTGTACAGCTACTGTACATATTATGATACGTCATGAAAAAAGAAAACGCAAGCAGGAACAAGAAAGAAAAGGAGATTTTATGGAATTTACATCAGCAAAACAGGAACAGTGGCTGCAAATAAAAGAAATTTACATGGAAGCTTTTCCGAAGGCAGAACGAAAACCTTATTTTGTGCTGCGCCACTGGGCAAAAAAGAAAAAAGCGATTGTCATGACAGCAAGCGAAAACGGACAGGTGTTGGGATTCGTTGTTCTCATTCCCTATAAAGATATGGTAATGGTAGATTATCTGGCTGTATCCGCAAAGATCAGGAGCAGGGGAACCGGAAGCTTTATCATGGAACAGATATGCAGGCGGTTTTCGGGCAAAAAAATGGCGCTGCTCATAGAACGCCCTGACGATACCGCGCCCAACAGGGAGCAGCGCACTGCCCGCCGGAAATTTTATATGAAAAACGGATTTACCTCCGCGGACCTTTTTGTGACAGGCGCAAGCGGAGAAATGGAGGTTCTGAATCGCGGCGGACGGATTTCAAAGGAGGAATACTTAAGCCTGCAGAAATACGCCCTTGGAAAAATATTGTTTAAGTTATCGCGCATCAAAGCGGCGTACGGCAAAACTGCAAAGACAGAGCAGGAAAAAACTGAGGGGCAGAAAGCCTTACAATAAAAAAGGAGGTCTGCATAAGATGAAAGCAATAGTTGCGAATGTAAAACTGAAGGCAAGCCAGTTTGCGGGACTCCTGGGGCTGATCCTGCTGTCGGCGGTGGGACAGATGCTGCTGCCTTCTTTTCTGGCGCGGATGATCAGTGACGGCGTAGGGGGTGCCTCCAGCCGCATTATATGGATTTACGCGGCAATCATGGCGGCGGTTACGGTGTTTTCCTGCGTGATCAGCTTTTTGTCCGTGAAGATCGCGTCCTGCATTTCCACAGATTTTGCGGCGCAGCTGAGAGAGAAAATATTTTCCACAGTGCAGGATTTTTCCACAGCGGAAATGGACCGGTTCGGTACCGCCAGTCTCATTACCCGGAGCACCTCGGATATTACAAACGTGCAGAATTTTTTGACGCTTTTGCTCCGCGCCGGGCTGCTGGCACCCATGATGGCTATTGCCGGGCTGGTATTTTCTGCTTCCACAGGCGGCAAGGTCAGCTCTGTGCTGCTGGTTGCCATTCCGCTTCTGCTGATCGCTCTGACCATAATTATGGTGCTGGCGTCCCGTTATTCGATCCGTCTGAGAAAAAACTGGATCATATCAACCGCCTTTTCCTGCAGACCCTGGAAGGAGTGCGGGTGATCCGGGCCTTCAATAAGCAGGAGACTGAATGTGAGCGCTTTGAAAATGCCAATGCGGACTACGCCATGACAGCCATGACGGCGGGACGGATCACCAGCCTTTTGATGCCGGCCATCAGCGTGATCTTCGGCGTGACAACGGCGGCTGTTTTGGGAATGGGAGCCTTTTATGTGGAAAGCGGCGCCATGGAGGTTGGCTCCCTGATTGCGAACAGTCAGTATATCAGCATGGTGCTCACCTCTGTGATGATGCTTTCCCTGGTGATCATGATGTTCCCCACCAGCTACGCCTGCGCCGGGAGGATCGCGGAGGTGCTGGAAACAGAAAGCTCTATCAAGGACGGCGATTTCAGTTTTGAAAAACGTCCGTTGCGCTCCACGGTGGAATTTCGCCATGTGACCTTTGCGTATCCAGGCGCGGACGAGCCGGTGTTAAAAGATATAAGCTTCGTGTCCCGTCCCGGGGAGGTAACGGCCATTGTCGGCGGTACGGGGAGAGGAAAGTCCAGCATTTTAAAACTGATCCCCAGACTTTATGATCCCATGTTCGGGGAAATGCTCATTGACGGCATAAATGCCAGAGAATACAAGGTGGAGGACGTGCGTTCCCTCATCGGCTATGTACCCCAGAAAAACGTGCTGTTTTCCGGAGACATTTCCGAAAATCTGAATTTTGGAAATGAACATGGGGAGGAGAAGGACTGGAAGAGGGCGGCGGAAATCGCCTGCACGGAGGAATTTATCTCCAAAAAAGAAAAAGGGTATCATGATCCCATTGCCCAGGGAGGAACCAATCTTTCCGGCGGCCAGCGTCAGCGTATGGCTATCGCCAGGGCAATGATGAAAAAGCCGGAAATCTATGTCTTTGATGACAGCTTTTCGGCGTTGGATATGAAAACCGATTACAGGCTTCGCCAAAATCTGAAAAAAATATGGGAGACGCGACAATTATCCTGGTGGCGCAGCGGATCAGCTCGATTCTCGACGCCGACCGTATCCTGGTGGTGGACGACGGACAGATCGTGGGAAGGGGCACTCATCAGGAGCTTCTCAAAACCTGTCCCCTTTACCGCGAGATTGCGGAAATCCAGTTGGGAAAGGAGGAGCCTTGACATGAAAAGTACAATGGTTTTTAGACGTCTTTTGGGGTATTTGAAGGAACACAGGCTCAAGCTTCTTCTTGTCATGGCGGCTGTGGTCATCAGCACCGGGTTTATGGTGCTGGCGCCGTTTCTGGTGGGAAAGGTTACGACCGCGCTTTTTGCGAGCATCGCGGACGGGGTATTTTACTGGGAAACCATTCTGTGGCTTCTCGGGGCGTTGGTCACGCTTTATCTGGTTTCGCAGCTGTTTACCTTTTTGCAGGGCTTTGTCATGGCAAAGATCACGGCAAACGTCATGCAGACCCTCCGCAGGGAGATCAACGAAAAAATGCACCGCTTAAAACTGAAATATTACGACGCCCACACGCATGGAGACATCCTCAGCGTTCTCACCAATGACGTGGATACCTTAAACAATACCATCAGCCAGAATCTTACCGCCGTGGTGACGCAGGTGACCACCGCCATCGGCGTTCTGATCATGATGTTTTCCATCAGTCCGAAGCTTTCCCTGATCCCCATTGTGATGGTGCCCCTTTCCCTTTTAAGCGCGGCCGGAGTGATGAAGGCCAGCGAAAAATATTACAGCGAGCAGCAGGAGCTGCTGGGCAGGCTCAACGGGTATGTGGAGGAAATGTATAACGGCCAGTCTGTGGTACAGACCTTTAACTATCAGGAAAGGGCAAAGAATGCTTTTTCCAGGCTGAACAATGATCTGAAAAACAGCTCCCGAAAAGCCGAGACCACCGCGGGGGCGGTAAGCCCGATCACCACCCTTGTCAACGATCTGGGCTACGCGCTCTGCGCCGCCATAGGGTGCCTCTGGGCCATTGCCGGAAAGATCACCGTTGGAAATGTGCAGGCAATGCTGGAATATACCTGGCGTTTTGCGGAGCCCTTTTCCGCCATCGCAGGTATGGTGGGAGGCTTCAGCGCGGCTGCGGCAGCCGGGAACCGGATATTCAGCCTGCTGGATGCGGAGGAGGAAATCCCGGATCCGAAGGACTGCGTTATACCGGAAGAGCGCAGCGGTTCCGTGAGCTTTCAGAATGTCACCTTTGGATACGATCCCGACAGGCTTTTGATGAAGGGGATCAACCTGACCGTAGCTCCCGGACAGAAGGTGGCAATCGTAGGACCAACCGGTGCAGGAAAAACCACATTGATCAATCTTCTCATGCGTTTTTATGAGCTGAACAGCGGCGCTATTTATGTGGACGGTGTGAAGACCACGGACATGTCACGGAAGGAACTTCGGGATCGTTTCGGAATGGTTTTGCAGGACACCTGGCTTTGTGAAGAGACCATAGGGGAAAATATCGGATATGCAGAAGCGCATATGCCGAAGGAAAAAATCGTCGCTTCCGCAAAATCGGCCTGTGCCCACAGCTTTATCAAAACCCTGCCCGGCAGCTATGACATGGCGCTTACCAAGGGCGCGGAAAATATTTCCCAGGGAGAGCGTCAGCTTCTCACCATTGCCAGAGCCATTGCCTCCGATCCGGAGATCATGATCCTGGACGAAGCCACCAGCAACGTGGACACGCACACGGAAGTGCTGATCCAAAAGGCAATGGCAGAGCTTACGAAAGGGCGCACCAGCTTTGTGATCGCCCACCGGCTTTCCACCATCCGCGATGCGGATATGATCCTTTATATGGAGGAGGGCGACATTAAAGAAGTCGGCAGCCATGAAGAGCTGATGGAGAAGAGCGGAAAATATGCGGCTCTCTACAGGAGTCAGTTTCATCTGGAAACTCTCCGTGGCTTTTTGATTGACTCCGGTGAGAAAGTATACTAAAATATCCCTCATAACAAAGAGGAGGGATAGGATGGCAAGAATGACAGTTTACGATGTGCTGATGTGCTTTTTTATTTACGGATTTCTGGGATGGTGTTCTGAGGTGGCTTTTGCGGCGGTCAAGGACAGAAAATTTGTAAACCGGGGATTTTTGAGCGGGACCATCTGCCCGGTCTATGGTGTGGGCGTGACCATGATCGTGTTTCTGACGCAGACGTTGGAAAATAAACTGCTGCCGCTTTTTGTGGTTTCTGCAATTTTGGTAAGCGCACTGGAATGGTTCACCGGTTTTCTTCTGGAAAAGCTGTTTCATCATAAATGGTGGGACTATTCCAGGATGCCGCTGAATTTAAATGGTTATATCTGTTTGCCGTTCTCTGTGCTGTGGGGAGCGGTATGCGCATTGATCGTGCGCTTTGTTCATCCGCTGATACGCCGCCTGTACGGTTTCCTTCCAAAGTGGCTTGGGATTGCCATTCTGGCTGTGCTTTGCGGTATTTTGGCAGCAGATATCTGTGTTACGGTGTCCGGCATTTTGAAATTGAACCGAAAGCTGGAATATATGGAAGAGATTACGAAAGAAATCCATCGGATTTCCGACCAGATCGGAGAGAATATCTACGAGAATATGATGGATGGACTGGAGCGTCATGACAGGGTAAAGCAGCGCACTGCGGCTAAGGCAGAAGAGCTGCGGCAGAAGTATGAGCAGCTTCTCAACAATCCCAGCCGATTTGACAGGCGAATCCTGCGGGCATTTCCTACGATGGAATCCCGGCGGCATAAAGAGCTTCTGGAGGAACTGAAGAGGATTCACAGAAAGCATTTCGGACAGAAATAACAGTGCAGGGAAAAAGCAGACCGACAGCCGGGCGAATATGGAAACGCCTCCGGCTGCCGGTTTTTTGTGTAACTGTCAGTGATTCTGTTTTCTTGAGGCAATAAACGCGAGAATTTCTTCTTTTTCCGGCATTACCCGCAGCGCGCCTTTTCTGGTGGTGATCAAAGAAGCACCGGCGTTGGCAAAGGTCAGAAGCTCTGACAGATTTTCTTCTGTCAGATGCTCCAGCCCGTGCTCCAGCACATAATTCAGGGTGCAGGCACAGAAGGTGTCTCCGGCCCCGGTGGTCTCAATGGTGTTGTCCTGGAGGAAGGGGGCGGCTTCTACGCGCATATCCTTATAGTAAGCCCGGCTTCCGTCCTTGCCCAGAGTGATGAGAACCAGAGGGATATTGTATTTTTCGCGGATGAGGGCAGCGCCCTTATCGTAATCCGTGGTGCCAAAAAGGAATTCCACTTCGTTGTCGGAAATTTTCAGCACATCACATTTGGTCATGCCGTACTCGATTTCCGCGCGGGCATCCTCCAGGGATTTCCAAAGGGGAGAGCGAAGATTGGGGTCAAAGGTGATGATGCAGCCGGCTTCTTTGGCAAGTTCGATGGCAAAACGGGTAGCTTCGCGGCAGCCTTCATGGGTGGAAGAAAGGGTGCCAAAATGAAAAATCCGGGAATTCTGGATCAGACTTTTGGGCACATCCGCTTTTGAAAGCATCATATCTGCGCCGGGATTGCGGTAAAAAGAGAAATCCCGGTCGCCGTCCGGGTAGGTGTGCACAAAAGCCAGGGTGGTATGTACTTCGGTGTCAGTCATCAGGCTCTGGGTGTCAATGCCGACCTCCTGCACTGCCGCGCGCAGCTGGTCGCCGAACATATCCTTGCCGACCTTGCCGATGAAGGAAGTTTTTTTGCCGAGCTTTGTGAGCATGGCAAGCACGTTGCAGGGGGCACCGCCGGGATTGGCCTCCAGCAGAGGGTTGCCCTGGCCGCTGAATCCGTTTTCCGTGAAATCAATGAGAAGCTCGCCAAGCGCAACGACATCAAAGGTTTTGTTTTCCATAAATAAGATCCTCCTGTGTTCCTTGGTGGAATGGGACAATACCGCCCGCATTCGCTGTTTAGTTACAATGTAGCGCAGGAGTGAGCTTTTGTCAATAAATCCTCTTTTATTTTTTGGTTTGTTATGGATTTTACACAAAAATTAGTGTATATTTTAAGTATATTATAATGATGAAAGCAAAAAATACGGAATAATCTGGAAGCACGCTTATGAATGTGATATTAAGCGATAAATCCGGAGTATTTTTGAAATTCTAGGAGGCAGGAGGAATGGGATATGAACGGAAAATTATATGACTACATGGACTGGCCGCGGATAGAGGCAGTGGTATACGCAGAGGAGGCATCCCCGAAGGATGTGCTGGCTCCCAGGCTTACGCCGGACGGCGTGCTGATCCAGGGCTTTTTTCCGGAAGCGGATATGGCAGAGGTTCTGATCGGCAGGAAATCCTATCCGATGGAGCAGGAAGATGAGGCGGGCTATTTTGCCGCTTTGATTCCGGGAAGGAGAATTCCCTCCTATCAGTTTCGCGTGATGCGTGGTGATGAGGTAAAGGAATATGCAGACTGCTATGCTTTTCCGGGGATCATGACGCAGGAAGAGGAAAAGGCTTTTTGCGCCGGCGTATATTATGAGGCTTACAGGAAGCTTGGAGCGCATTTGACGGAGCTCAACGGGGTAACGGGCGTAAGCTTTGCCGTGTGGGCGCCCAATGCCATGCGGGTCAGCGTTGTAGGGGCTTTCTGCGACTGGGACGGCCGCAGGCTTCCCATGCACCGGATGCCGATGTCCGGGATTTTTGAGCTTTTTGTACCGGGAGTGAAGGCGGGCGATCCCTATAAGTTTGAAATCAAGAAAAAGAACGGCGAGATTATGCTGAAAGCGGATCCCTATGCCCTGTATTCCGAGAAGGTGCCCTGCGGCAATTCCATTGTGGCAGATCTGGAGGAGTTTTCCTGGAATGACCGGGAATGGATGGAAGCGCGCAAGGCATATGCGGACAGAAGGAAGCCGCTGTCTATTTATGAGACGCGTCTTACAGAATGGGAATCCGGAGAGGAGCTGGCAGATTTTGCGGCAGAGCTTGGGTACACGCATGTAGAGCTTCACCCGGTCATGGAGTATCTGGAGGACGCTACGGACGGCTATTCTACCTTTGCCTATTTTGCGCCCACCGTGCGGTTTGGTACACCGAGGGATTTCCAGAAAGCCATAGATGCGCTGCACAAAAAAGGTGTGGGCGTGATTCTGGACTGGTGTCCGGCGCAGTTTCCGAGAGCTGAGGGCGGGTTGGAGCGCTTTGACGGAACCGCTCTTTACGAGGTGCAGGATGAGCGCATGGCTGTGCATCCCATGTGGGGAACGCTTCTTTATAATTATGACAGCCCTATGGTAAAAGACTTTCTGATATCCAATGCCTGCTTCTGGAGCGAGATATATCATGCAGACGGTCTGCGCATGGACGATGTGGACGCCATGCTCTATCTGGATTATGGAAGGGAACAGTTTCAGCCAAACATTTACGGTTCCAATGAAAATCTTGCTGCCATTGAGTTTCTGAAGCATTTGAACTCTATCATGAAGAAGCGGAATCCAGGCGTGCTTCTCATTGCGCAGGAGGACGGTCTGTGGCCGCAGCTGACGGATTCTGTGGAAAACGACCACATTGGATTTGATTATAAATGGAGCGGCGGCTGGACCGGAGATTTTCTCTCTTATCTGGGGCAGAATCCCGCTCTTCGCAAAAACAGCCACGACCAGCTGACGTTGTCCATGCTTTACGCGTACTGCGAACACTATATCCTCACGCTGGGAAGCAGAGATGCAGGAACCCTTGCGGACTTTATGGGCAAACTTCCTGGAACAGAGGAGGAGAAGGCCGCGCAGATACGGGAGGCCTATGCATATATGTTCCTGCATCCGGGCTGCAAGATGACGGCGCCGGGCAAAGCGTTCTCCAAAGCATTTGGCGCCTGCATCCGGGACTTGAATACGCTGTATACCTCCTTGCCGGCTCTTTATGAGAAAGATAATGAGTACGAGGGCTTTGAGTGGGTTCAGCTCATGAAGTATGAGGAAAATGTCATTGCCTTCCTGCGCAAGACAGAAAAACCGGAGGAAACCCTTCTGGCGGTGTGCAATTTTGCGGCAGTGCCCTACGAAAATTATCCGGTGGGAGTTCCGTTTGCTGGCAGATACAAGGAAATCTTTAACAGCGATTCCGCTGTGTACGGCGGCAGAGGCGTTGGAAATCCCAGGATGAAGACCGCTCTTTCAAGGCCCTGCGATGAGAGGGAGCATTCTCTGAAAATCCATCTGCCGGCGTTTGGAGTGCTTGTTTTTTCCTGTACTCCCACAAAAAAATCCGCTTCTGAAAAAAGGAAGACAGCTTCCAAAAAGAGGAACTAGAACGAAGCTTCCCGGGGAAAATGGCAGGGTGCCTGCAAAAAATTGCAAAATTTTCCCCGGGATAAAGAAAAACTGCTTGCATTTTTTTGAAAATACGGTATAATAACATTTGTGTTTGACACAAGCCGGGATAGCTCAGTCGGTAGAGCACTTCACTCGTAATGAAGGGGTCGAGAGTTCGAGTCTCTTTTCCGGCTTTTTGTAATTGCAGTGCACGCTGTGCCCTGTGATCGGATATCGGACAAACTGCATAACAGATGGGGGAAAGGCAATGGACCACATAGAACAGAAACTCCTGGAGGCCATTGATTGCCACAGTGAGGAAATCATAGCCTTTGCCCGGGACATCGGAGCCCATCCGGAGCCGGGTTTTTGTGAAGTGAGAACCGCGGCCAAGGTTGCGGCTTTTTTTCGTGCCCGGAATATGGCTGTTCAGACGGAACTGGCCCGTACCGGCGTGTGCGCAGGCTGGAAGAACAGGAAAGGGCCGAAGCTTACGATCATCGGCGAAATGGATGCGATCGGGTGCCGGGCACATCCGCAGGCGGACAGGGAGAACGGGACAGCTCACGCCTGCGGGCATCACGCCCAGCTGGCAGCCATGATCGGTGCGGCATGGGCTTTCGGGGACGAGGAGGTACGGGCTTCCATGGACGGCAGCCTGTCCTTTCTGGCGGTTCCGGCAGAGGAGTATATTGACGCGGAAAAGAGGATACGTTTCAAAAAAGAGGGCGTGGGCTTTCCTGCATCGGGAAAAAGCGAGCTCATACGCACCGGGGTGTTTGACGATACGGATATCGTCATGACAACCCACGTACATATGGTTCCGGTAGAGGAAGATTTTTACCTTGGAAATCCGGCCAGCAACGGTTTTTCCGCGGAAAAGGTTACGATTCGGGGAAAATCCTCCCACGCAGCCATTGCGCCCTGGGAGGGAGTAAATGCCCTGAGCATTGCCAACAGCGCGCTTGGCATGATGGGACTCATGCGGGAGACCTTTCGGGAGGAAGACCATGTGCGGCTTCACAATGTGATCCGAAAGGCGGGGGACGTGATCAACAACGTGCCCGATGAGGCGATCCTTGAGACAAAGGTGCGGGCAGCCTCCCTTTCTGCCATTGAGGCAGTGCAGGAAAAAATAAACAGGGCTTATGACGGCGCAGCCTATGCCTTTGGCGGAAGGATAGAGCGGGAGCTTTTACAGGGCTATATGCCTGTGCGGTATCGGGCGGCGGATGGGACGCTCGTTGGAGCTGCCAGAGACTTGGGACTTTCTTATCGGGAAGTCAGTCCGCAGGATTTCAACAATGCCTGCACAGATGTGGGAGATCTGAGCCATCTGTTTCCTGTGGTGAATTTTACCTTCGCAGGTTTTGCCGGGCAGCTTCACAGCCCGGATTTTGCCATCACGGATGAAAAAAAGGCCTTTCTTCTTCCCGCAAAGCTTCTGGCGCTCACTGCATATCGTCTGCTCCGGGACAATGCCAGAGAGGCGCGCCAGGTGATGGAGCGCTTTGAGCCGGTATTTGACCGGGAAAGCTACTGCGCGTATATTCGGAGTCACTATGAGAGATGAACATGACAGGAGTCTGATATGACAGAAATTTCATTGGAATTAAAAAATATCACAAAAACATTTGACACGGAGGGTGTGCTGAAAGGCATTGACCTTTCCGTAAAGAAAGGGGAGTTCCTCACCCTTTTGGGTGCGTCCGGCTGCGGAAAGACCACAACGCTGCGCATCATCGCCGGTCTGGAGAGTCCGGATTCGGGCCGGGTTTTCCTTGAGGGCGCGGACGTGACGGACAAGGAGCCGAACAAGAGGGATGTAAACACGGTGTTTCAGAATTATGCGCTGTTCCCCCATATGACTGTGGCGGAAAATGTGGGCTATGGCCTGAAGCTTCGCAAAACCCCAAAGGCAGAGATCAAAAGGCGGGTGCAGGAAATGCTGGAGTTGGTGCAGCTTCCGGATTACGGTAAAAGAAAGCCCTCGGAGCTTTCCGGCGGACAGAAGCAGCGCGTGGCCATTGCCCGCTCGCTGATCAACAATCCCAAGGTGCTTCTTCTGGATGAGCCGCTGGGAGCCCTTGATCTGCAGCTGCGCCGGGCGATGCAGCACGAGCTGAAACGGCTGCAGAAAAAGCTGGGAATTACTTTTATTTATATCACGCACGACCAGGAGGAAGCCATCAATATGTCAGACCGCATTGCGGTTATGCGGGAGGGACGGTTTGAGCAGATCGGAACGCCGGATGAGATTTACAATCATCCGCGGACCAGCTATGTGGCGACCTTTGTGGGAAATGCAAACATTCTCACGGGAACCGTGGAGCGGATCGTGGGGGAACAGGCGCTCATCCGCTTGGGCGGCGGCAAGGTGCTGGTGGATACAAGAGGCGAAGCTCTTGCGCCGGAAGAACCGGTAACCCTTGCGGTGCGCAGTGAAAATATCCTCATGGACGAAAACTGCGGCTGCGGGCTGGAAGCGGCTGTGGAGGAAAAAACCTTTGCGGCAGGTCAGCTTCGCATGGTGCTGCGCCTGGCCGACGGAGGCCGTGTGGTGGCCAGCCGTTACGGGATCGACGCCAATGTACAGGTGGGACAGAAGGTGTGCTATCGTTTTGAGGCCGCGGATGCGGTTCTGGTAGACCGGGAGGTGCTTCATGAGTAAGCGTGGACGAAGTTCTCTGTTCATGATCCTTCCGCTGTATCTTTTTACGCTGGTTTTTGTGGCAGGTCCGCTTCTTTACGTACTGGCATTAAGCTTTGCCTCGCAGGGGGAAGGGTACGGCGTTTCCTGGAGCTTCACCCTGGAAAACTACCGGCGGATCCTGGAGCCGGTGTATTTAAATACATTTAAGGAATCTTTTCAGCTTGCGCTTACGAGCACGGCAGTCATTTGTCTGATCGGATATCCCTTTGGCTATTTTATGGCAAAGCTTCCGGCCGGAAAGAAAAAGAAAGCCATGCTGCTCCTCATGCTTCCCTTCTGGGTGAATTCGCTGATCCGTCTTTATGGGTGGATCATCATTCTCCAGACCAAAGGGGTGCTGAACCATGTGCTGAAAAGCCTGGGGATCATTGATAAGCCGCTGAAGCTTCTTTACAGCTATCCGGCCATTGTAATCGGTATGGTGTATGTACTTCTTCCGTTTATGGCGTTGTCCGTGTATTCCAGCGCGGAAAAGCTGGACTGGTCTCTGGTTGAGGCGGCAAGAGATCTGGGCGCCAGCCGGGTGCGGGCGTTCTTAAGCGTCAGCTTCAAGCTCACGCTTCCCGGCCTTTTGTCCGGCGTGATCCTCACCTTTATTCCGTCGATGGGACTCTTTTTTATCGCGGATATCCTGGGAGGAAATAAAATTGTGCTGGTGGGAAGCCTGATCCAGGAGCAGATGACCAGGGGCAGCAACTGGCCGTTCGCAGCGGCGCTGGCAGTGGTTCTTATGGGGCTTACCACGCTGATGATCATGCTTTACCGCAAGATCACCAATGCAAAAGAACTGGAGGGGATCGGATGAAAAAAAATTCAAAATTTTCCCGCATTTATCTTGGCGTCGTATTCCTGCTCATGTACCTGCCCATCGGCGTGGTGGTTGCCTTTTCGTTTAATGAATCGAAGCTTCCTGTGAGATGGACGGGATTTTCCCTGAAATGGTATGAGAGCCTTTTCCAGAATGAGGCCATGATGGAATCGCTGATGAACAGTCTTGTCCTGGCGGTGCTGAGCTGTGCCATTTCCGCGGTGATCGGCACGCTGGGCGCAGTTGGTCTTGCGCGGATTCACTGGAACTCAAAAGGCGCCATGGAATACATCTCGATTTTGCCGCTGATGATCCCGGAAATCATTCTGGGTATGGTGTTTATGGCCTTTTTTCATATGCTTGGCCTGCCTTTTGGAATGCTGACCCTGCTCATCGGACATACGGTGTTCTGTGTGCCGTACATTCTCATGGAGGTAAAAGCCCGCCTGGCGGGAATGGACCCGGCGCTGGCAGAGGCGGCCCGGGATCTGGGGGCCGGAGAGCTTCGGGCATTTTGGGATATCACGCTGCCGCTGATCATGCCGGCGGTGATCTCCGGCTCGCTGCTTGCATTTGCCATGTCCATGGACGATGTGGTGATCAGCATTTTTGTGAATGGGCCGCGGATATCCACGCTTCCCATAAAAGTCTATACGCAGATGAAAACCGGTGTCACACCGGAGATCAATGCGCTCTGCACCATTATGCTGGGACTGATTCTTATAGTTCTTGTGATGTATTCTCTGGTGAGCAAAAGACATGGGAAAAAAATGTCCTTTTCAAGGAAGGAAAAGTAGGATATACTTTGGATAGCAAAAAAAGGAGGTAACATGAATGAAAATAAAAAAAATCACAGCAGTTATGCTTGCGGCGGGACTGTCCGTTTCTCTTTTTTCAGGTTTCAGCGCAGACAAGTCTGAGGAGCTGGTCCTTTACACCTGGGAGGGGATGTTCCCGCCGGAGGTACTGGAGGGCTTTGAGGAGGAGACCGGCATAAAGATCGTATATTCCAATTTTGATACAGACGAGACCATGCTGGAGAAGCTTTCCATGGCAGAAGGCGGGGACTATGATGTTGTCATTGCCGACGACTATATTTTGGAAAAAGTCATTGCCCAGGGGCTTGCCGAGAAGCTTGACAAGGAAAAACTCACCAATATCGAGAATGTAAATCCCCTGTACCAGGGACAGGTATACGATCCAAATGACGAGTATACGGTTCCCTACGGCGCAGGAATCCCGCTGATCGTCTACGATCCGGAGCTTGTGGACGTGGAGATCAAGGGCTATGGGGATCTGTGGAATCCGGAACTGGAGGACAGTCTTGCCATTATTGACAACTACCGTGTCATCGCGGGAATCACCCAGCTTTCCATGGAAAAAACCATGAACGAGGAAGACCCGGAGGTGATTGCTGCAACCGGTGAAAAGCTTTTGGAGCTTGCGCCCAATGTGCGTCTGATTCAGAATGACAATACGCAGAATGCGCTGCTGAACGGGGAGGCCAGCGTGGCTTTCCTTTACACCTCACAGGTGACGGCGGCACTTGCGGAATATCCGGAGCTTGAAGTGGTTTATCCGGAAGAAGGTCTGGGCTTCGGGATCATGAACATGTTCATTCCCAGCAATGCGCCGTCCAAGGACGCAGCTTACGCTTTCGTAGACTATATCCTTCGGCCGGAGATTGCGGCACAGTGCTTTGATTATATTGGATACTACAGCACAAACCAGGCAGCAGATGAGAGCGTTGATCCAAACCTTGTGGCGCCGAAAGACGTGGAGAAGGGCGAGATCGTCATGAATGTAAGCCAGGAGGCAGAGGAAGCCTACGGCAAGATCTGGACGGAGTTTAAAGCTGCCTGCGACTAAGCACAGGAGAGAAAACATGAACGTTGTCAAAGGAGTTCCGGCTTTTTCCGGGATTGCCATTGGAAAAGTATTCTATTACCGGAAGGCAGAATATGAGATAAAGCAGTATCTCATCAGCAATGTACGTAAGGAAGTAGAGGAGTTTCAGCGGGCGCGCCGCAAGGTGCTGGAAGAACAGCAGATCCTTTTGGAAAAGGGCGGGGATGAAAATGCTTCTTCCGAGATTTTTGAAAGACAGAGGATTCTTCTGGAAGGCGGAAGCTTTGTGGATGCGGTGGAGGAGATGATCCTCTCTGAGAAGGTGGGCGCAGCTTATGCGGTGCAGACGACAAGGGATGAGCTGGCGGCGGCTTTCTGCGGCCTGAAAGAGCCGGTGATCCAGCAAAGGGTCCACGATGTGCGGGATATTTCCGGCCGCCTGATTGAGGCGCTGGGCGGAGTTTCCCGAAAGATTAGCCTGGGGGACGAGCCGGTGATCCTTATGGCGCAGTCGCTGACACCGGCGGAGATCCTAGAAATGGAAAAGGAAAAGCTGCTGGCTGTTGTGCTGCAGCAGGGCTCCGGGACCTCCCATACGGCGATCATGACAAAATCCATGGGAATACCGTCTCTGGTAAAAACAGAGATTTCCGACGAATACGACGGACATATGGCGATCGTGGACGGCTATACAGGAACCTTGTATCTGGATCCGGAGGAGGAGCTGCAAAAGGAGTATGAGATCCGGCGGAAAGCAGATATGAAGGAGCGGGAAGAACTGCTGGCTCTCCGGAAAGAACGCACGATCACCCGGGACGGGAGAGAGGTTGCTCTTTTGGCCAATATCGGGAACCTGGACGACCTGAACAGCATTTCTTTTTACAAAGCAGCCGGGATCGGACTTCTGCGCAGTGAGTTTCAGTATCTCGGCCGGGAGAATTATCCACGGGAGAACGAGCTGTTCTTGGCCTACAAAAAAGTGGCGGAAACCATGGGAGAGCGCATGGCAGTCATCCGTACCGCGGATCTGGGTGCCGATAAGCAGGCGGAGTATCTGGATATTCCAAAGGAAGTGAACCCGATCATGGGAAACAGAGGGATCCGGCTTTGTCTTGACCGCAAAAGAATGTTCAAGGCGCAGCTTCGGGCGATTTACCGGGCCAGCGCCTACGGAAACCTCGCGCTGATGTACCCCATGATCAGCTCGGAAAAAGAGCTGGATGAAATTGAAGAATTGATCGAAGAGGTAAAAGAGGGACTGCGGGCAAAAGATATTCCTTTTAAGGACATTCCCACAGGGATCATGATCGAGACGCCCGCTGCGGTGATGATCGCGGGCGAGCTTGCGAAGAGAGTGGATTTTTTAAGCCTTGGAACCAACGACCTGGCGCAGTATACCCTGGCCATGGACCGTCAGAATCCTCTGCTCAGCAAAAAGTATGATGACCATCATCCGGCAATATTCCGCATGATGGAAATGGTGGTCAGAGCCGGACATGAAAACGGCTGTCAGGTAGGAATCTGCGGGGAACTTGCGGCGGATACCTCCCTTACCAAGCTGCTTCTGGAAATGGGAATGGACTGGCTGTCCGTAGTTCCGGCGTGTATTTTGCCGGTGCGAAAGGCGATACGGGAGATTACGCTGTCTGTATAAAAAAAGAATGTTGAAAGGCAGGCTGCAATGAAAAAAAGAGCGGTTATAAAGAGAATTTTAATAAGCGCAGTGCTCCTGTTTTGTGTGATAAATGTTGTCTGGTATCTCATTCGTGCCGCAAAATATAATGGATTTTCCGCCTGCGGACGATAACAATTCTTATACAAATGCTCTGATCATATGGCCGCTGATAACCGGCGGCTACAAATATGGGGTGCTGTTGTATGAGGACGATGTACAATATCAAATCTATGTAGATGAGAACGGAAATGCAGTCTATGAAGAGGACAGGCGTATCGTTTCGGAGCATGCGCGGGAAATATCAATCCTGCTGGAAAAGGCAAAAGAAAAGTGGGCATAGTTCTTCGCGGCGGTTTCCGCATTGCGTATTTTGTTTTTGATGAAACGGAAAGACAGGTCTTATTAGCCCTGTCTTTTTTTTATCCACAGACAGACGCGGCCTCCAATGGCAGTATTTTCAATGAAAAGACTGCCTCCGTGTTTTTGCGCTGTCTGGGATGCGAAATAAAGTCCCATGCCCATATGTCCGTCCTGAGGACGGCTGCTGTCTTCTGTATAAAAGGTTTTTCCGGCTTTTATCAGCGCCTCTTTGGAAAAGCCCGGTCCGCTGTCCTGAACCCAGAAACCTATTTGTTTCTCCTGTAATTCCACGCCTAATTCGATTGGTTTGCCAGCGGGTGTAAACCGCACCGCATTGCTGAGGAGGTTTTCCATCGCACGCAGTACGTCGTTTTTTTCAATCTCCAGGAGTTCATCCGGGAGGGAAGCCGGGGGAGCCGCAATCAATTCGTGTCCTTTTACTGCTGACAGATCGCGTCCTTTCTGGATAAAGGCATCTAAGAGTTCACAGACAGAAAATTCCTCTCTATTGGATGCAAGCACATCCTGTGCAGTGACTTCACGCAGCCGTTTCACATAATCTTTTGCATGATCTGTATTGCGCAGAATGGTCTGAACCAATACTTTTTGCGGCGGTGTCAGATCATCCTCTGCAAGCAGCTCCGCGTTTCCGCCAATTACGGTAAGGGGTGTTTTGAGATCATGAGCAAGAGAGGCAAGCGTCTCATTCTTGCGTTGTTCTGCAGCCCACTGTTCCTTTAAAGAGTATGACAATTCCTGACGGAGAGTATCAATGGCGGTAAGGGCTGCCTGAAGCTCTTTTACACGGATCTGCTCTTGCAAAGGTACGTCTAATTTCTGATTCCGCACCATTTCACAGGCATTTGTAATCACATCGGTATCTTTGCGCAGGATTTTTGTATAGTGTCCGGTACGCAAGACTGCCAATAACAAAAGCAGAACAAACAACAGCCCGATATAAGCTGTTTGAAAATCGGGCAGGATGTCCTGTAAATCTGGATCGGCATAACAGACAGAGTAATCATATTCCAGCATAACCGTCTGTCCGTTTTTCAGGGGGACCAGATGAAAATACTGGGAATAAAACCATCCATGCGGGGAAGGATCTCCGGATAGTTCTGCGTAAGCATATGTAAGCTGTTTTTGATTCATGCTGCTTTCTATGATTGTTCCATTTTCTGCCAACGCCCATTCATAGTAATGGGGAATTTCTCCTGAATCAAATGTTGTCTGCGCCTGCAGCGCCTGCTCTGTCTGAGGCAAATTTCTGACCGCAGTATAGGCTGACAAGACAAATCCCATATTCGAAAGGATATTGAACAGGATGAGCCATATCAGGCAAAGGGCTGCCATGAGGCCTCCTGTAGTAAGAAAATATCGCCAGAAAAGGGTGTTTAAGCGAATTCCTTTCCGCTTTCTTTTTAAGGTTGTTCCCGCTTCCATTTATATCCCACCCCCCATACAGTTTCAATGGGCTCGCTGCCAACCGCACGCAATTTTGCACGAATATTTTTGATATGTTCGGTAATCGCAGAGTCATCGGATGTGCCGTCGAAGCCAAATACTGCCTCGTAAATCTGTTCTTTGGAAAAGATTTGACCCGCATGGGTTGCCAAATGTTCACAGATCGCATATTCACTGCGGGTCATTTTGATCGGTGTGTCAGCGTGATAAATGAGCTTTTCACCCAGATCAAAATCCAGCTGGCCTCGCCGGATTTTGCTGTGAGGCGTGCGGCATTCCCGCCTGAGATGGGCGTTTACGCGGGCCCGGAGCTCTGTGATACGAAAAGGCTTCATCAGGTAATCGTCACCGCCCAGACCAAGGCCGCGGATAATGTCGGCTTCTTCGTTTTTGGCAGTCAGGAATAAGATCGGGCAGTCGGCAATGGAGCGGATACGCCTGCAGGTGGAAAAACCGTCCTCACCGGGCATCATAACATCCAGTAAAATGCAGTCTGCCCATTTACAATACGCCTCTGTTACATGACTGCCGGATGCGGCAGTACGGACTGTATGGCCGTCGCGCTCCAAAGCGGTAGTTAAAAGATGACGCACATCGGCATCATCGTCAACTGCTAAAATATTCGCCATAAAAGAACCCTCCCTGTTATCCGGAAACCGCCATAAGGAACCAGGATAACGCATATAAGATGTAGATGTGGGCTGGATAGAAGACATAAAAGAATGTTCCGTATCCGGCGCCGCGTTTTCCATTATAGCACAGGAGAAATGGTACTGCAAAGACGGCTCCCAGCCATTCGTAATACATCGTAAACATCTGAGAAAATGTAAAGTCCGGAAAAGTTCTTACCTGAAGGTATACAAATACAAAATGCCAAGCGAAATTAAGGATGACCATAGCTGCCAGCTGGATTTTGCGGTTCTTGTGCGTGAAATACAGAAGAATCCCGGTCAGCAAGACAGGAAGGGTTACATCTCCGGAAATATTGATCATTGGAAGGATTGTGTAGCCAAGGATGCCGATCACCGTGGCCCATGCGGCATTGATACCGCTTAATGTTACTGCCAGGAACGGCCATGCCAAAAGAGCAAGTAAGACGCCGCAGCCGGCCGCAATCTTTTTGGGCATTCCGCTTGCGATCCATTCAAAGGATTGAAAACACAGGATCAAAAGAACGAATGAGGACATCATGGCATTTTGCGGATAAAATCCATCCGGGCGCACAAAAAAACCTCCAAACCGCATGAAAAACAGAAGCAATCCCATGGGAACGGATATACAAAGCATTTTGCCAAGATATTTTTTGCGGCTTTTGGTATGTATAAAACCTTCCACCAGACAGAAAAGAAACAGGGGGGCTGCCAGACGCCCTGCCAGTCCAAACCACCAGGGAATGCGGTTTGTGTATCCGAAGAAATAATAAATATGATCCATCAGCATGGAGATCAGGGCAATGAATTTGATACCGGTTCCTGTGATCCCGCGCTGTGCAGCTGGTAATGGTGTTTTCCATGCAGAAATACGGTTGCCGTTCATAAAAAAACCTCCTTCATATGCGGCATTTTCATGAGCCGCGCTTGTTTATGGAATTATGATAAAACAAGATTATAAGGATTTTATAAGGACAAACAGAATCCTTGCGTATCCCGTTTTTTTCTTTACTATGTCCGGGATTCATGTATAATTACAATAAAGAGATAAATACGAAGTTGGCGAGGTAAGCAGAATGAATGAAGAATGCTTGATCTGTAAAGCTCCATTGGAATATCTTGATTCTGATGAGATTATGGAATGTGAACTATGTCATAAAAAGCAAAGCAGTAAGACAAGATGTATAAATGGACATTTTGTTTGTGACACATGTCATACAAGCGGAATGGATGAGATTATTTCTATATGTTCCAATAGTAAATCCCAAAATCCCATTGAACTTTTGGAAGAAATGATGTGCATGCCTTCTTGCCATATGCACGGCCCAGAGCATCACACCATGGTCGGGTCTGCACTTTTAACTGCCTATAAAAATGCAGGTGGACAGATAGATTTAAAAACTGCACTCTACGAAATGCAGAAAAGAGGAAAGCAAGTCCCGGGTGGCGCTTGTGGATTTTGGGGCGCCTGCGGAGCGGGCATTAGCACAGGAATGTATCTTTCCATTATATTAAAATCAACACCGCTGGCAACAGAGGCATGGGGACTTTCCAATCAAATGACGGCAAAAGCATTGATGGCGATAGGTAAAAATGGAGGTCCACGTTGCTGCAAAAGAGATTCGTATCTTGCAATAATCGAAGCCGTTCATTTTACAAGAGAAAAGTTAGGTGTTGAAATGGAACTGGATCAGGTGAAGTGTTCTCGTTCGCACCTCAATAATCAGTGTTTGCAAAACGAATGTCCATTCCATACAAAGGCAAGGAAAAAGGTAGCGATATAAAATGATAGATGATTTTCCTATCGGTTATATGAATGCTGATATGGAAGAAGCCCATGATTTTGGATGAGGAGACAGGAATATGAACGAATATATCTATGCTACTTTAAGACAAAAACCTGAATTAAAGGAAAAAGCAGCCACATGGTTTCAGGATAAATGGGAAGTGCCGCGAGAAGCCTATCTTGAATGTATGGAAGCCTATCTTAATCATGAAACAGAATATGGCTGGTATCTTTGCTTGGATAAAGAACGGATCGCAGGTGGTCTTGGAGTAATCGAAAATGATTTTCATAACAGGAAAGACCTTACGCCAAATGTATGTGCGGTATATACAGACGAGGAATATCGCTGTCAGGGAATTGCGGGACAATTACTTGATATGGTTGTGAAAGATATGAAGTCCAAAGGAATTACTCCTATCTATTTGATTACAGACCATACAAGTTTTTATGAAAGATATGGTTGGGAATTTTTGTGTATGGTTCAAGGGGACAATGAGCCTGATATGACAAGAATGTATATCCATAGATAATTTCCAGGTTACAAGGGATCCTATTGTAGAAAATATATTGGAAAACGGACAGTGGACGATTTTGGAATGAAGAAATTTATGGTGTGGTATAAAAAAAGTTGACAGCTTATTCTCAAGGATTCCATAATAAAAC
>CALBGI010000011.1 GCA_937893675.1 uncultured Blautia sp. | reverse complement strand
AATTCATTCAAAAAACTTTCGTTTTAGACTTGACTTTTAATAGTTAGTCTTTCTTTAAAAGGGAAACGGGAATCCCGCATTTATAATTCCCTTGCTTTGGGGACTCCCATTTCTCTGTGATTTACGTTTAATTATTCCAAAATTTCTTTTAAAGTTTCTTCTGCTGCAGAAAGTCCATCCTCAATACTTGTTTGTTGTGACATGATATCAGACAATGTATAAGAAAGTTCATTTTGTATAGATGGAAATTTAGGATTTTCTGTAGCATTCTTTGCATAATTCAATGCTTCAGACATTATTTCAATACTTGTAATATCAAATTCTGAGAGAGATTTATCCTGTTTTACAAGTTCAAGAGAGGATGCTCGGGGAACTGGATTCATATTTGTAACACCGAGCTTGGCAAGTTGTTCAGAAGAGGTTGCCCATTTGATAAATTCCCATGCAGCTTCTTGATTCTTGGAACTGCTGGAAATACCAAACCCCCATGTCCAGGATGCAGTCATTTGCTCTTTTCCAGCTGGTTGAATTGCTACCGCAAAGTTTTCTGCAACCTTAGACTGTTCCGGATCTTTTGCCATTGCATACATATATGGCCAATTCTTCACCATAGCAACTTTTCCCTGCATGAAAAGATTGTGTACATCAGCATTGTCATAGCCTATTGAACCGGGCATTACACTTTCATCTTGGTACATCATATCCAGCATAAACTGAAATGCTTCTTTATTTTCCTTCGAGTTAATGGTTACGTTGCCCTCCGCATCTACAATAGATCCCCCAGCCTGATAGAACCAATCAACTAAATGTGTTACCGGCTCGCCTGCCTGTTTTGCTTCAATAATAGTTCCATATACATCCCCATTTGTGAGCTTCTTCGCCGCTTCTCTATATTCATCCCAGGTTTTGGGAAATTCTGTGATTCCAGCCGCTTCAAAAAGGTCAGTTCTATAAAATACAATAGGTGTATGTACAAAAAATGGCAAAGAATAGATTTCTCCCTTATAAGAAGACGCATCAAGCGCTGCCGGATAAAAGTCCGCCCTATCTTCTTCTGTTAATTTATCTCCTAATGGAACCAGAAATCCTTTTTCTGCAAACTCAGAAATCCACGGCTGATCTGTGTCATAAATATCAATGGCGCCACTTCCTGACATTGCTTCCTGTACAAAACGTTCATGCATATTATCATGAGGAATATCTACAAATTCCAGTTCAATTCCAGTAGCTTCTGTAAATTCATTTGCAACGCTTTTATAGTAGTCAATATTGGGTGCCCCGGCTTCAACACCAAGAACTAGTTTAGTGCCTTCGTATTCTCTTGTAAGTTCATCTTTTGTATCCTCTGCATAGACGGTTACGAAAGATGATATTGTCATTATTCCAACAACAATCCCTGCAACTAAATTTTTTCTGTTCATAAAAATCCCTCCATCTCTTAGATTAATCGTTTAACTAGTTATGTAAAAAAATAGAATAATTATATATATTTTCCCATAAACATCGCTCCTTTCATTTCTTTCTTATTTCTGTGGAATTACAGAATCTCGCTTTATAAATCTGCAAGGAAGAACAATTTTTTCTTCTCTCCGATTTTCAGATTTGATTGCTTCTAATAAAGCTCTTCCACTTTCATATCCCATCTGTTCCAGCGGTAAGTCAATAGTAGTCAATCCTGGCCGGAAGTAGCGACTACTCTCACGATTGTCAAAACCTATTATTGATAGTTCATCTGGAAGGTTCATTCCATCCTGCAAAGCCGCATTGATAAATCCCATTGCCATTAAATCATTCATTGCAAAGATGGCAGTCGGTTTTTTGGAAGAAAATTTGTACTGTTTATAAGCAGAAATACCCGATTCGTACTCCCAGTTTCCATGATATACATATTCGTCACAAACTGCAAATCCATATTCTTCCAATCCCTCTACATATCCTGCATAACGCTTTTGTGCTGGTTTTGAATCTAATTCACCCCAAATAATACCTATTTCTTTATGATGATTTTCAATCAAATACTGAACTGCTTGTTTTGTAATATTTTTGTTGTCGTAGGTTACATAGGGATGTTTGTTGGAATCATCAAAACAATATGTATAAATCAATGGCTTATCTAAATTTCTAATAAGACCACTCACATTTCGATCATGATGCGAAACATAAATAATCCCGTCTACCTGAGTGCTTTCAAAAAGTTTTAAAGAATCTTCAATACGACTTCCCAACTCAATATTTTGGTTATGTCTCCCATTGGTAGTTTTTAAAAGTCCCAAATTGCTTAACAGGATATGGTACCCATGGTCTTCCATATATGTATTGATCCCATTGATAATTCTGGGTGTCTGAAAAGAAGTAATGTCCTCTGCCAAAACGCCTATTGTATTTGTTTTATGGGCACGAAGACCTTTCGCAATTTTGTTTGGGACATATCCCGTTTCTTCAACGATCTTTAAAATTCGCGCACGAGTTTTATCACTAACATTTCCTGTTTTATTTAAAACATATGAAACAGTGGCTACAGATACGCCCGCTTTTTCAGCAATTTCCTTAATGTTCATAGTAAATACACTCCGAAGTTAATCGTTTAATCTAATAGAATTATAACATCCCTTTTTAATATTCGTCAATCTGTGATTTTTAATCAAATTGATATTTAAAATTTAGTAAAATGGCTGAATTTTAAGTGTTTCAAATTTTTATAACACTTTAATTATATCTGTAGATGCATAAATGAAGTTTATTAGAAATCCTAGCCCTTAATCGTAGAGGAAGTTCGGATTCAACCGAGCTTCCTTTTCTCTATCATCTCATAAAGCTTTGCCAGGGCCTCCTTCATGCCTCCCACCTCGTTGATCAGCCCCTCCTGCACCGCTTCCGGGCCTTCCAGCATAGTGCCGACATCCTTTACAAGCTGGGTGGTATCCAGCATCAGTTCCTCCAGACGCTCCTGCGTTGTATCGGAGTGCCCGGAAATAAAAGTGGTGATCCTGTCCTGTATTTTTTCCATATTGCGGTAGCTCTGGGCAACGCCGATAAACATTCCGTTGCTGCGCACCGGATGAATGACCATGGTCGCACTTGGGACGATAAAGGAATAATCTGCGGAAACCGCCATAGGAACGCCGATGGAATGGCCGCCGCCCAGCACCAGAGAGACTGTGGGCACACTTAAGGAGGCTATCATCTCTGCAATGGCAAGTCCGGCTTCCACATCACCGCCCACGGTATTCAAAAGGATCAGGAGGCCATCTACATTTTTGTCGTCCTCGATCATGGCAAGCTTAGGAAGCACATGCTCGTACTTGGTTGTTTTGCTGTGGGCGGGAGCGGATTCATGACCTTCCACCTCTCCAATGATGGACAGAAGCTCCACCCGGTGCTTTTTTTCATTGTTGTCCAGCATCACCTGCCCCATTTCCCTGATCTGTTCGTTTTGTTCCTGCTCATTTTCCAGATTCTGCTTCTTTTCATCCTGGGTTTCTTCTGAAGCGTTATTTTGTTCGTTGTTTTCGCACATAAAAATACCTCCAAAGAATAGTCTCTGGAGGTATTATGTATCGTATTTGAAAGTTTATACATAGGGTTCTTCGACTTTGGGTCGAGCGTGGGATGCCATACATTTGCTGATACAAATTTATTCATCCCAGTTATGCCACACATCTGTCACATCATCATCGTCATCCAGCAGATCCAGGGTTTTCTGCAGATCCTTGATCGCTTTTTCATCGGTAAGCTCCACGTAGGTCTGAGGAATCATGGCTACCTGCGCCTCGAGAAGCGGGACGCCGGCTGCTTCCAGAGCTTCGCGCACTGCGCTGAAATCGTCCGGAGCAGTGATCACTTCAAAGCTCTCCTCTTCCTCGGAGAAATCTTCTGCGCCAGCGTCCAGAGCTACCATCATCAGCTCATCCGCATCCATCTCGCACTCTTCTTTGTCAATGATGATTTGCCCCTTCTGATCAAACATAAAGGATACGCAGCCCTGTGTTCCGATGCTTCCGTTTCCTTTGGTGAAGGCATTTCGTACATTTCCCGCAGTACGGTTTTTGTTGTCTGTCAGGGTTTCTACGATAATGGCAACACCGTTGGGACCATAGCCCTCGTATACCGCTTTTTCATAGTTATCTGCAGAGTCTGCTCCCGCTGCTTTTTTGATCCCGCGGTCAATGGTGTCATTGGGCATATTGTTTGCCTTTGCCTTTGCAATAACATCGCGAAGCTTGCTGTTATTGTTCGGATCCGGTCCGCCGGCCTTGACAGCCATAACGATTTCACGGCCGATAACGGTAAAAATCTTACCCTTCTTGGCGTCGTTTTTCTCTTTCTTGTGCTTTATATTTGCGAATTTTGAATGTCCTGACATTGCTCTTTCTCTCCTTTGGTTTCTTCTTTTATTTTTTCAGCCCGCACCTTGCCAATGGTCTTGTTGCCCAGTGACAGGATTTTAAAGCGGATGCCGTTGGCTGCGATTTCTTTTTCCAGATCTTTTTCTGTCGGGATATGTCCCAGCAGAGCGGTAAGATAACCGTTTAAGGTCTCAAAAGCCACGTCCCCAAAATCAATGTGCAGGCGTTTCTCCACATCTTCCAGGCTGGCGAGACCATCGATAATAAGACTGTTGTCTATCTGTGTGCGGAAGGTGATTTCGTCCTCATCGTACTCGTCCATAATATCGCCTACGATCTCTTCCAGAATGTCCTCCATGGAGACAATTCCCGAGGTCTGTCCATACTCGTCCACGACCACTGCCATGTGAAGCTTTTTGCTCTGCATGGTGCGGAACAGATCGCCGATCCCTCTGGTTTCCGGGATAAACGCGGCTGTCCGGATCAGCCCTGGGATTTCCTTCAATGGCTTAAACTTTGCCCAGGAATTCTTGGTCATAAATTTCAGGGCGTCTTTATAGTGTACAATCCCCACGACATTGTCAATATTGCCGGCATATACCGGATAGCGGGAATTGCCCTCCTCCAGCATGGCATCCACCATCTCCTGCAGAAGGATCTCCTCCTCAAAGGCAACCACGTTTTTGCGGTGGGTCATAATATCCCTGGCCTCTGTCTCGTTGAAAGAAATAATATTCTGGATCATTTCCGCTTCATTCTGCTCAATGACCCCCTGTTCATGGGCCTCATCCACGATGGAAATGATTTCTTCCTCCGTCACCTCGTCCTGCGTCTGGTTCAGTTCCACGCCTGAGATGCAGGCTGCCAGTCTGGCGATCCAGGTGATAAACACGGTAAAGGGATACAGCATTGTCACAAAAAAATGGATCACATGCAGGTAACGGTAGGCAAATTTTTCCGGATGGTAGGTTCCCACTCTGCGAAACGTCAGAATCCCAAGAGAAGCCAGGAGGATCACCCCGGCTGACGCTGCCAGCAAAAGAGCGGGAAGATGTCTTATGTAGGGGCGGAATACCTGCACAACCCACGGCACCACAAAAATACCAAAGCACATACCGGAGGCGGTTACGATCAGCGGTATGGCGTTGACGTACTGGGCAGGTCTCGCCAGTATGGAAAGAAGCAGCCTTGATTTTTTGTCTCCGCCAAAGGCCTTCTTCTCCACTTCGTTTTCATTCAGATTCTGCGCAGCAGCTGCGAAGCCGTAAAAAATGCCGTTCAGCCACAAAAGCAGGATTAACATAAACAGGCCCCAGAGGGGCAATCGACTGCCATCGTCCATCTCTAAAATTCATTACTCCTTTGTTCAAAGCATAGTTAGCGCCTGTATACAGACGCTACTGCTAAAATATATCACTTTCCCATCTGTTCGTCAAGGGAGATGCTCCTCTCAGAAAGAAAGCTCCAGACTGATCTCCAGTGCATGATTTACTCTGTCGAGCAAGGGTGCGTCCAGATGGCATACCTTGTCTTTCAGACGGCGTTTGTCAATGGTGCGAAGCTGCTCCAGCAAAATGACAGAGTCTTTTTCGATGCCATAGGCGGATGCGTCGATCTCTATGTGCGTTGGAAGCTTCGCTTTGTTCATCTTTGAGGTAATGGCTGCGCAGATGACGGTAGGACTGTGTCTGTTGCCCACATCGTTCTGTATGATCAGAACCGGGCGGATACCGCCCTGCTCACTGCCGACCACCGGTCTTAAATCCGCATAAAAAATATCCCCTCTTCTTATAACCACACAATTCACACTCCGATTCTCTATTACGGCAGCTGCCGTGTTCTGGGAATAGTATTTCCAGCTTTTTCTTGTGTATACATGCGTGGTATCGGGTGTTTCTTAAAATTCGCCGTATGTCTTATTGTTTTTGATATACACTCTGGGAACGCGTCTGCTGATATCGCAGATAAATTCATAGGAAAAACGTCCGCTCAAATCTCCAAGCTCTTCTACAGAAAGGAATTCCTCTCCATCTTTTCCCATGAGGGTAACGCTGTCGCCTGCGTGCACGCCCGGAATTTCCGTCACATCCACCATGAACTGATCCATGCAGACACGGCCGAGAATAGGCGCTTTTTTTCCGCGGATCAACACCCAGCCCCTGTTGGAGAGGCTCCTGGGATAGCCGTCCGCATAGCCCACAGGAATGGTTGCGACCACCGTATCTCTTTTTGTCACAAAGGTCCCGCCGTAGCTTATGGCCCGCCCCGCTGGCAATGTTTTTACAAAGGAGACATGACTTTTCAGCTCCATGGCGGGAAGAAGCCTTACCGCCGTTCGCTCCACCTCTTTTGAAGGATAGATTCCGTAAATGGTAATGCCGGCCCGCACGGCATTTAAGTTTGCCTGGGGAAGACGGATGATCCCCGCACTGTTGGAGCAGTGCTCCATGGGGATGTGGATCCCTCTTTTTTTCAGACGTTCTGTAAAGCTCCTGAATTTTTCAAGCTGCTCCACAGCCGGAGCGATATCCGCTTCATCTGCCCTGGCGAAATGAGTGAAAATGCCCTCGATGTTCAGATTGGGAATTTTCGTCAGCGCAGCGATTTCCTCCAGGCTCTCACGGGAGTCAGAGAACCCAATGCGCGACATTCCCGTATCCAGCGCAAGATGGATATGTACGGTTTTTCCAAGAGATTTTCCGGCAGCCGCATAGCCTTTTGCGCTGGCAGGCTCAGAGACAGCAATGCGTATACCGGCAGCCGCAAGCTCCTCATAATCTTCTTCAAAAACGTGTCCTAAAATGAGCACAGGCTTTGTGACACCGCCGGAAACAAGAGACAGGGCCTCCTGGGCTGTAGCTGCGGCAAAGCCCCAGATATAATCGTAATCCTCGATCAGATGCGCAATGGCCTCTGCCCCATGACCATATCCGTCCGCTTTGAGAACTGCGATTATTTTTGTATCTTTCTGAATATTTTTACGCATTTCGGAAAAATTGTGCGCAATCGCGTCCAGCGACACCACTGCTTTTACTCTGCTGTGTTTTTTCATGATCTTTCTCTCCTTTTTCCATCCACGTCCGGCAGGGCTCTTATGATATCCCTGGCGGTCATGGCCTGCTCTCCCAGCTTTTCAGCCGCAAAATCACCGGCCAACGCGTGCAGAAGAACACCCAAAGCCGCTTTTTTTGCAGTATCTGTCTCTTCTTTTGCAGAAAGATACCTGCAGAATATCCCTGCCAGTATTCCGGAGAGAACGTCTCCGCTTCCCGCCGAGGCCATTCCCGCATTTCCGTAAAGATTCAGATACAGGGCTCCGGCCCCATCTGCGGTCACGGTGCAGGCATCCTTGAGAACACAGACGGCGTTTGTCTCCGCCGCGCAGGACAAGGCGGTGCTGACCGGATGTTTCTTTATTTCCTCTATGGATTTTTTTGTCAGACGGCTCATTTCCCTCATATGCGGTGTGAGGATCGTCCTGTCATTCAGATAAGCTTTCCACTCCGGGTGCGCTGCCAGGAGATTCAGTCCGTCTGCGTCAAGCACAATGGGTTTTGAAGACTTGCTTCCGTGCATAAGAAACCACTGTGCGCGGCTTTTGCTTTCCTCAGACATTCCCAGTCCAGGCCCTATGAGGATCACATCACACCAATCCAGAAGCCGCTGGTTTTCCTCTTCTGTAAACGTACAGGAGACCATCGCTTCCGGAAGAAGTATCTGCAAAGGCATCCGGTTTTCTTGTGCAGTCTGCACCTGCACCATACCGGCTCCTGCGCGAAGGGAAGCCTCTGCGCTCAAATAAGCTGCTCCGCACATTCCGGGGGAGCCGGCTACCAGGAGCACTTTTCCGAAGGTTCCCTTGTTTCCGTCCGGTCTTCTCCCCGGCAGCAGACAGAGATCTTCCGGTTCCAGATGCCGGGCAATGCCGTTTCTGTTTTCTGCGCCGTAAATGCCGATATCCGCAACCACGATTCTTCCGGCATAGCTGCGCCCGGGATAAAAACAAAGCCCCTGCTTGCGCCAGGCAAAGGTGACCGTCAGATCCGCTGAAACCGCGGTTCCAAGCACCTGACCGCTGTCTCCGTGGATTCCGGAGGGAATATCCACCGCCACTTTTTTTGCGGAAGAAGCGTTGATGTGCCCGATCACCTCCGCAAAAAAGCCCTCCACCGGACGGCTCAGGCCAACGCCGAATATGGCATCTACTATAGTAGTATATTCGCTCCAGTCCGGGTTATTCACTCTCAAAACGCCGTAGGCGCCGGCAATTTCAAGCTGGCGGGAAAGTTCTGCGGAATACGCGTGATTTTTTTCCACCAGAAAAATGGTTGTGTCAAAACCGTGCAGCGTAAGAATGCGCGCCAGTGCGGCTCCGTCTCCCCCGTTGTTTCCGCTTCCGCACACCACAAGCACGCGGTCCTTTTTTGTGAGAAACCGCTCCATCTCCGCAGCAACAGCCAGGGCTGCCCGCTCCATGAGTACGCAGGAGGGCATTTTCTTTTCCTCTATCGTGTGAAGATCCAGTGCTTTCATCTGCCGGCAGGTTACAATTTCTTTCATAAGCTCATCCCTTTGCCTTTCGTAACGAAAAAAGAACTACTGCACAGCTTCCCAAAACTCCCGGGAATTTATGCAGCAGCCCGTAAATTACAGCTCATTCGTCAATATGCTTGCGCTGATACTGGCTCAGATTATAAGACAGCGTCATCAGACTCTCGGAAAGATGCACATTCTCCACGATTACGTCCTTGGGGGTATCCAGATCAATATGGGCAAAATTCCAAATTGCCTTAATCCCATTTTCTACCAAAACGTTTGCCATTTCCTTTGCCTTGTTTTTGGGCAGTGTGAGAATGGCAATCTCTACCGGATGCTGTTTCAGGAACATCGGAAGCTCGCTCAGCATCTGGATCTCAATTCCGCGGACGGCAATTCCCTCCAGCACCGGATTGATATCAAAAATACCGGTAAGCCGGAAACCGCGCTTCTCAAAATCCACATAATTTGCCAGTGCCTGTCCCAGATTGCCGGCGCCGAGGATGATCATGGGATGCACGGAATCCAGCCCCAGAATTTTTCCGATCTCTGTATACAGATATTTTACATTATAGCCATAGCCCTGCTGTCCAAAACCTCCGAAATTGTTCAGATCCTGACGAATCTGAGATGCAGTCACCCGCATTTTGCGGCTCAAATCATTGGAGGAAATCCGCTCCACATTCTCTTCCAGTAATTCTCCCAGGTATCTATAATAACGAGGCAGACGTTTAATCACGGCTCTCGAAATCTCTTTTGTCTCCAAAGTAGTCCCCTCCTCATTTTGCTATGCTAATTATAGCGAATTGATAATTTACTGTCAATCAGACTTCGCATATCTGTACCAAAAATTGCCGGATTTTACAAAAAAATAAGAAATATCATTTGAAAATACCATTGTTTTTTTGTATGATAAGCAAAGCAATGTATTTTTTGGAGGAATCGGTATGATTTTATCATGTCAGAATATAGACAAAGCTTTTGGAGACAAAGTTATTTTGAAGGATGCGTCCTTTCATATGGAAGAAAGAGAAAAAGTTGCTTTTATCGGCGTCAACGGCGCAGGAAAAACGACTCTTCTGCGCATTATCATGAAAGAACTTCCCGCAGACGCCGGAGCCGTGGTCCTTGCCAAGGACAAAAATATCGGCTATCTGGCACAGCACCAGGATATCCATGTGCAGCACACCATTTATCAGGAGCTTCTCACTACCAAACAGCATATCCTGGATATGGAAAAACGTCTGCGGGAGCTGGAGCAGGAAATGAAATTTGCCTCCGGCGAGGCGCTGGAGCAGCTCATGGAAGCCTATACCAGGACCAGCCATCGCTTTGAACTGGAAAACGGCTATGCTTACAAAAGCGAGATTGTGGGAGTTCTCAAGGGTCTTGGCTTTTCAGAGGAGGATTTTGACCGGCAGATCGAAACTCTTTCCGGCGGACAGAAAACACGTGTGGCCCTTGGAAAGCTTCTCCTTTCCAAGCCGGATCTTCTTCTTTTGGACGAGCCGACCAACCATCTGGATATGGAGAGCATTTCCTGGCTGGAGACCTATCTCCTGAACTATCCGGGAGCCGTATTGATCGTTTCCCATGACCGGTATTTTCTGGATAAGGTTGTCACAAAAGTTGTGGAGCTTGAAAACGGCTCGCTTTTATCCTACAGCGGCAACTACTCGGCGTTTTCCCTGAAAAAAGCGCAGCTTCGCGATGCCCAGTACAAAGCCTATTTAAATCAGCAGCGGGAAATCAAGCATCAGGAGGCGGTCATTGCAAAATTAAAATCCTTTAACCGGGAAAAATCCATCAAACGTGCAGAAAGCCGGGAGAAGCTCCTGGACAAGATAGAACGTCTGGAAAAGCCGGCAGAGGTGCAGAATTCCATGCGCATTTGTCTGGAACCTCGCTTTGTCAGCGGCAACGATGTGCTTTCGGTGGAAGGGCTTTCCAAGGCATTTCCGGGACAGCAGCTTTTTTCGGACATTTCTTTTGCTGTCAAACGGGGGGAGCGCGTGGCGCTCATCGGCAACAACGGAACCGGAAAAACGACCATGCTGAAAATTTTAAACGGCCTGCTTCCTGCAGATGCAGGGCGTTTCACCCTGGGCTCCAAAGTGCAGATCGGATATTACGACCAGGAGCATCATGTACTTCATATGGAAAAAACGGTGTTCCAGGAGATTTCCGATACCTATCCCACGCTCACGGAAACAGAAATCCGCAATATGCTGGCAGCCTTTCTCTTTACGGGGGATGATGTGTTCAAACAGATTTCCTCTCTTTCCGGCGGGGAGCGCGGGCGCGTTTCGCTTGCAAAGCTTATGCTTTCTGAGGCAAACTTCCTGATTTTGGACGAGCCGACCAACCACCTGGACATTGCTTCCAAAGAAATCCTGGAAGATGCACTTTTGAGCTACACGGGAACGGTGCTCTATGTGTCTCATGACCGGTATTTTATCAATCAGACAGCTACACGGATTCTGGATCTGACCAATCAGGCCATTGTAAATTACATCGGGGATTACGATTATTATCTGGAGAAAAAGGACGAGCTTACTGAGAAGTATGCTCCGGCTGCAGAAGCACCCAAAACAGAAAGCCAGGTGTCCGAAAATAAGCTTACCTGGCAGCAGCAAAAGGAAGAACAGGCGAAACTTCGCAAACGCGAGGCAGAACTGAAGCGGGTTGAGGCCCGCATTGAAGAGCTGGAAAACCGTGACAGAGAAATTGATGCGGCCATGGCGTTGCCGGAGGTGGGCACGGATGTGGCAAAATGTACCGAGCTCAGCCGAGAAAAGGCCGCTGTCATGGAAGAACTGGAAAACCTGTATGAAAAATGGGAGGAACTGGCGTAGCTGCCGGCCCTCCCTTTTTTCACGGTTCCAATATGCTCTCCTCTTCCAACAGCAGGGAAAGCTCCGGTTCAAAACACACGCCCTCATTTCGGTCTGTTCCTTCCTGCACCGTTTTGGCAATGGCTGCGGAAAGAAAAGCAATGGCCTTTTGTGCGGCTGCAAAGGCTGTTCTTCCGCGCATCATCCCCGCCAGAAAGGCGGACGCAAACAAATCGCCGGTGCCGGAAAAGCTGCCCCCGGTCCGTACCGAACAGATCCACTGGCTTTTCCCGCCCTCGAACACAAAATTTCCAACCATGGGAGTCCCTGCTTCCGAGGAGTAGGTCACTCCGGTGATCGCCAGCGCTTTCAGGGAAAAACGTTTTGCAAGAGCAGCTCCCAGCATTTCGATATCACCCTTTAATACCGGTTCTTTCAGATTTTCGAAACTTTTCCAACGTTTTTTCATCCCTTCTTTTCCGTAAAGAAGCAGCATCGCTTCGGTAAGGTTTGGCGTAAGATACCAGGCCCTTTCTGCCAAAGTCTGCATTTGCAGAAGCAATTTTTCCGTACAGAAGGCAAAAGCATGTCCTTCGTCTCCCATGATGGGGTCCACCAGCACCTGGGTATCCTTTTGGACAAACAGATCAAAAAATTTCAAAAGTTTATCTGCCTGCGCCTCTCCTGCCAGGAAACCGGTATAGATGCCGTCCGGCTGAAAGCCTCTTTTTTTCCATTCCAGCATATAGGCTTCCATATGCTCCGTATAATCATCGAAAAAATAAGAAGCATAGCCCGTCTGATTGCTCAAAATAGCGGTTGGAAGCGGACAGGCCTGCAGACCCATAACTGAGATCACCGGGATCGCTGCGGTGAGAGAACATTTTCCAAGACCTGACAGGTCATTAATGACTGCAATTTTTTTCAAGGTTGTCACTCCAGTCTACTTGTTTTCTTTTTTGCTATCATGTAGAATACCATATAAGTGTGTATTTTAAAATATCTGAAATTACTTTTTTTTGGAAAGGACAGTTATGGATTGGAAAAAAGAAGCTTCCGAGAACAAAGAGCATCTGTATCTCACCGTATACCGGTATTATCAGGAGCTGATCCTCAAGGAAAGGCTTCCCGCCGGAAGCAAAATGCCTTCCCTTCGAACCTGCGCCCGGGAGTTTTCCCTGAGCCGCACAACTATTGAAAACGCATATTTTCAGCTGGCAGCAGACGGATATATTGCGGCAAAGGCACAAAGCGGTTATTACGTCACAGATATTGCCGCCCATCGTGCAGACACAAAACCACTCCTGTCAGCAAAAGAAAAGGAAGACTGGCGCTATGATTTTGCTTCCGCAGGTGTTGACCGGGAAAGCTTCCGCTTTGATCTGTGGCAGCGTTACATCAAAAGCGCGCTGCGCCAGGACGACCGCCTTCTCTCTTACGGTGAGCCGCAGGGAGAGTGGGATCTGCGCCAGGCGCTGTGCGGTTATGTGCGGAAGCACCGGAACATTCTCTGTTCCCCGGAAGATATCGTAGTAGGCGCGGGCATGCAGAGTCTTCTTCATATTCTCTGCCCGCTGCTTCCCTCCAAAAAGACGGTCTCTTTTCCTACGCCCTCTTTCATACAGGGAAGCCGTATTTTTGAAGATTATGGGTTTGATGTACATTACAGAGATAAGGAATGCGATGTCATCTACGTTTCTCCTGCCCATATGACAAAATGGGGGGAAATCATGCCTGTAAAGCGGAGATTGGAGTTGGTCCATCTGGCCGCAGAAAAAAACCGACTGGTCATTGAGGATGACTTTGAAAATGAATTTGTATACCTCCAAAAGCCCACGCCCTCTCTGTACGGACTTTCCGGCGGAAATAACGTGGTATATCTCGGCTCTTTTTCCAGGCTTCTCCTGCCCTCCATCCGTATCAGCTTCATGATATTGCCGCGGGAACTGACCGTTTCTTATGCAGAAAGAGCCGCCCTTTACAATCAGACAGCGTCCAAGGCTGAACAGATCGCGCTGTGTCAGTTTATCCGGGACGGTCATCTGGCAGCCCAGACGCGAAAGCTCCGCCGCCTGTATGCCCAGAAGCTAAAAGCTCTCACGGAGGCCGTATATCAGGTCTTTGGCGCAGACTGCCATATAAAAGCCGGCAGCGCCGGAACCAGCATTGCGCTCACCGTGCCCTGCCCTCTTTGTGCAGATATCTGCCACAAGAGATTTGCCGACAGAGGGCTTCGGGTTTCCGTACAAAAAAATTCCTCTGAAGAAGTCACACTCATCCTCTCCTGTTCCTCCATGCCCACAGAGGATTTTGTACCGGCCTGTAAGCTTTTGAAGGAGGTTATGGCCTCTCTTTGGTAGTCATGGGCTTCCCAAAGAATATCACCTGCAAAAATCACCCTGCCGCTGTGGGACGGCAGGGTGATATGAAATTTTGGCATCCATGAAGCGACATGGTAATCTTAATAGATGATGATCGGATATCCGGCCTCCACATAGGAATAAATAAGCGCCGCCTGATCTGTGGGCAGATTCACACAGCCATGGCTTCCGCTGCTCAAGTAGGCGCTTCCGCCGAAGGAGGACTGCCAGTTGGCATCGTGGAGCCCCTGTCCCAGAACAAAGGGCATCCAATACTGCACCGGTGTCTCGTAGCCGTACACATCGCTGCTGAGCACAGAAGGAGACTCTTTGTAGGCGATGGAGAACGCGCCCCGGAGTGTTTGTCTGTCCGGCGTGGGAAGTCCGGTCACTACCCCGGTCTCCGTGATCAGCGCTCCGTCCTTGTACAGCCATAATTGCTGGCTGTCAATGGAGAGCTCCACATAGCTTCCCATCAGATCGTCCGTTCCGTTTCGCTGAAAGCCTCTGTGACTGTACACCGGTTCTCTGGAAACCACCTGGCCTGTCTTGATCTCCGAGAGAAGCTGATTAAATTCTGCCTCTTCATCAATCCAGTAGCCGTATTCGTTGCCGGAGATTACAATGTCAGAGCCATAGGAGGTATGAAAATTTCTTGGCACATAGATTGTGTTGTATTTTGCCCCCAGCTCTGCAATATAGGCCTTTATGGCTGCCTCATCCAGAGAAATCGCAAGACCGTCGATCTTTACCCAGGAGCGGAGCAGTTCTTTATCCACAGTCTCTGTCACACTGCCGAAGGTGTAGGTGATCTGCGCGCCTGTGTAGGCCTTGAGGGTATCGTTAAGCTGCGTAAGCTGCGTCACCAGTCCCTCCTGGTTTTCCTGTACCTGCGCCGGTTCATAAAATGTGTCATCAATGTTGATATGTACGTCTCCGGCCAAAAGATTTTCCCCGAAATTCTGTCCCACAATACCTTCCGTGTTCCGGAACATCTTCTGCGCGTCGATCTGATTTCCCAGAACGGAATTTACGATTTCAAAGATGCCGCTGGATGCATTGTAGGCAATGTAGGCATCCTTTGAGCTCTCCCGGGAATCATTCCCGCCGAAGTGACTGACGTCAAGCGCTGTTCGCAGCTTCGCCCCGTCCTCTGTCGTATCAATAAAGACAATATAATTGATCCAGTCCTGGAAGCCATACCGGCAGGAAGGTTTCTTTTCCTTGATTTCCGTAAGCTTTTTTTGGAGACTTTCTTCGTTGAGAGAATAGCCCGCGTCCCCAAAAGAGATCCTGTAAAGCTCCTGTCCGTTTTCCTGAAATACGATCTGCCTTTCCTGAAATTTTTTCTGAAAAAGCTCTGCCGCATCCTCCACGGTCTTCCAGCTCACATCCTCGCCGAGAACCATGAGATTGCAGCCCAATGTCCGGTAGTCCATGATTTTATGAACGATGCCGTAGCCGCCCAACAGCAAAACAAGCAGAAGCAGAATCCTTAAAACAGTCTTTTTCCAGTTATGTTTTCTCCGCTCCTTCTCTGCCCGCGCAGCCTCAAGCTCCTCTGCAACTGACAGTTCCTGTACATTATTTTCGTTATCTGTCATGTAATCTTCTCCCGCAATATGTAAATTGTTAAATGAATCATAACAGGATTTTCTCATATGTGCAAGGGAAGTCTGTAACCTGCATTATCCAATTTTACATTGCCGTTACTCCCGCCGTTCGTCCAGCATATACAAAAGCGCGTTTACGATACAGGCTGCGATATTGCTTCCGCCTTTTCTCCCCCTTGCCACGATACAGGGCACATCTGTCTTCATGATCAGTTCTTTGGACGGTACCACATTGACAAAGCCCACCGGAACCCCGATGATCAGTTCCGGCCGAAAGCCCTCTTCGATCAGCTCATAAAGGCGCACCAGAGCTGTTGGAGCGTTTCCGACAGCAAAGATCAGCGGCCGGTCAAGCCCGGCAGCCTTATCCATACTGGCCGTTGCCCGGGTAGTGCCGTTTTTCTTCGCAAGGTCTGCCACATCCTCATCTGCCATAAAACAGTACACTTCTCCTCCAAAACGAGCCAGCGCCCGCTTATTGATGCCCGCTTTTGCCATCTGGGTGTCCGTCACAATGCAGGCTCCCTTTTTCAAAGCGGCCAGCGCCTTGTCTACCGCTTTTTCTGAAAAATACAGATTCCTGGCGTAGTCAAAATCTGCGCTGGTATGGATGCACCGTTTGACAATGGCCTCCGTTCCCGGCATCAGAGGAGTATCGCCCAGCTCCTCTGTGATTATTTCAAAGCTTCTTTTTTCGATTTCCATGGGCTTTACATTTTCCAACTCTATCTTCATGCTTTTGTCCTTTCTGCTGTCAGCGGCTTCAGACACCCGCGTTCAGGATTTCATAAATTTTTTCCATGTCCAGATGCTTTCTCAGCGCGTCTGCCAAAATATCATACTGCGTCTCCTTAAAAGCCGCAAAATCCATTCCCGTCATATCCGACACATTGATCCCCTTTTTCTCTCCCAGCACCTGGAGCATTCCTCTGGCAAAGCTTTCGCAGTCAAAAATTCCGTGCACATAGGTACCGCACACATTTCCTGCACGGACTCCGTCAAGCTTGCTGTCCTTGGAACCAAGATGATTCTTCATTTTTACGGCAGGCTCCGCCTTTTCTTTTAAAGTCGTTACGCCCATATGAATTTCATACCCCTCAAAGGCGCAGCCGGAAAGGGGCGCAAATGCGCCGGTACAGGGGAGAAATTCTCCCTGCACCCGGGTGCGGGTCTTTTCTCCGGCAAATACGGTATCCATGGGAAGGAGGCCCATCCCCTTCAGGGAACCTCCGGCTTCCACTCCCTCCGGGTCGCTTAAGGTTTCTCCCAGCATCTGATACCCTCCGCAGATTCCAAAAATCAGAGTTCCCTTATCCGCTTCCTTCAAAACGGCAGCTTCCAGCCCGTTCTGGCGCATCCACAGAAGATCCTCCATGGTATTCTTGGTGCCGGGCAAAAGGATCAGATCCGGATGTCCCAGCTCACCCACATGGCTCACGTAGCGAAGAGACACACCCTCAATGGTTTCCAGAGGATTAAAATCCGTAAAATTGGAAATGCGCGGCAGACGGATCACCGCAATGTCAATCCGGCTCACCGCTGCACGTTTGGTAAAACGTTCCGTCAGACTGTCCTCGTCTTCCACCTGGATATCCAGGTAAGGAGCCACACCCAGAACCGGGATATGGCACAGATCCTCAAGCATGGAGAGCCCGGGTTCCAGAAGGGACAGATCTCCCCGGAACTTATTGACGATCAGGCCCTTTACCATGGCCCGCTCCTCCGGCTCCAGAAGAGCGACGGTTCCATAGAGCTGGGCAAACACGCCGCCTCTGTCAATATCTCCCACCAGGAGTACCGGCGCGGCGGCCATTTTTGCCATCCCCATATTTACAAAATCATCTGCTTTGAGATTGATTTCCGCCGGGCTTCCCGCCCCCTCGATCACAATGATGTCATAGGCTTTGCTGAGCGCGTCATAAGCCTTTTGGATCTCCGGGCGGAGTTTTGCCTTCATTTCATAATAGTCAGCCGCGCTGACCGTCCCCAGGACTTCCCCGTTTACGATCACCTGAGAGCCGGTGTGGTTGGTGGGCTTCAGAAGAATGGGATTCATCAGCACCGAGGGTTTGATCCCCGCCGCCTCAGCCTGCATGACCTGTGCCCGGCCCATTTCCAGCCCCTCCTCTGTGATAAAGGAATTTAACGCCATATTCTGAGATTTGAAGGGCGCTACCCGGTAGCCGTCCTGCCTGAATATCCGGCACAGACCGGCTGCCAGAAGACTTTTTCCGGCATTTGACATTGTGCCCTGTACCATAATCGCTTTTGCCATTTATTTGTCCTCTTTTCCGCGTTTGATTTCATCCATGATTTCTCTGAAAGCTGTTAAAAGCTTTTGATTTTCTGACGGCTTTTTCACGGCGATCCGCCAAAAGCCTTTCCGCAGCTCTGCATAATTGCTGCAGTCCCGGATCAGGATGCCCTTTTGCAGGCTCCTTTCGTACAAATCCCGGGGGCCCTCAAAAAAAATATAGTTGGCCGAGGACGGATATACCACAAAGCCAAGATTTTTGAATTCCTGCTTCAGGATTTCCGCCTGTGAAAAAACAAGCTGTCGTCCCTCCGCCACATACGCTTCCTCTTTCAATGCCGCAATTCCCGCCGCCTGGGCCATAACAGAGAGGTTCCAGGGCTGTACGGTCCCGCTCATTTTTTCGAGAAAAGCAGCGTTTCCGCTGAGGCCATATCCAAGCCGCACGCCCGCCATGGCATAACGCTTGGTAAACGCTTTCAGAAGAAACAGATTCGGATACTGCTTCAGATATTCCTTAAGAGTGTATTTTTCCGGCTCCTTCACAAAATCCAGAAAGCATTCATCCACGACAAGCAGCGTATCCGTGTTCCTACATTGCTCCAAAATTTTCAAAAGCAGCGTTCGCTCTGTGAGAAGCCCGGTGGGATTGTTGGGATTACAGAGAAACAGGACGTCCGTGTCCTTTCCGATGTGGGGAAGGATCTCCTCATCCAGGAAAAATCCGTTTTCTTTTTTCAGGGGATAATAGACAACTTCACAGTCCACTGTCCGCAGCGCCTGCTCGTATTCCGCAAATGCCGGAACTGGAATCAGCGCTTTTTCAGGCCTTGCTGCCTGGCAGAACGAATAGATCAGCTCTGCTGCTCCGTTTCCGCAGATAACCTGAGAAGGATCGGTATCCTCATAGCGCGCGATCGCCTTCTTGAGAGGCTCATACCCAACCTGCGGATAATCTCCAATGTGTGAGAGGCTGTCTGTGATCGCGTCCTTTACGCTCTTTGGCGTTCCCAGGGGATTGCAGTTTGCGGAAAAATCCAGGCAGCCCTTGTGGCTGTAAATATCGCCTCCATGTATATGCTTCGTCATATGTTCACTCCTGACGCAATGTTCTAAAATTCCGATATCAAAATTTGGGCGTTGTACTTAAATCCACAAAATCAGTGCCATAGCTCCTGCAAACACCGCAAGGCCAAGCACTCCGGTGGCATACATCAGACGGTTCGCTCTTTTGATATCCTCCGGTTCAATCAAGCGAAGACGGTCGCCGATAAACGGTTTTTCATAAACCTTTCCAAAATAACAGGCATTGCCTGCAAGCTGTACCCCAAGCGCTCCGGCCATGACGGATTCCGTCTGTGCAGAGTTCGGGCTTGCGTGCTTTCTTCGGTCGCGCCGGAAAATATGAAAAGCATTTTTCGCGGAAAGGCCCGCAAAAAAAGCGCCCGCAGTCATCAGCCAGCCGGAAATCCTTGCCGGCAGAAAATTTGCAGCATCATCAAGCTTCGCCGCGCACCGCCCAAAGTACAGATATTTTTCATTTTTATAGCCAAGCATGGAATCCATGGTATTGATCGCCTTATAAAGGAACATCAGCGGCGCACCGCCCACTGCCATATAAAACATAGGCGCGATCACACCGTCCGAAGTGTTCTCTGCAATGGTTTCCACTGCCGCTTTTGTTACCCCCTCGTCTGTCAGCTCACTGGTATCCCGCCCGACGATCATGGAAACCGCCAATCGCGCATCCGCCGTCGTTCCATGACACAAAGCATCATAAACCCGCATGCTCTCTGTCTTCAGCGATTTTGCCGCCAAAAGCTGATAGCACCAGAAGGTTTCCAAAACAAGTCCTGCCAGGGACGAAAAAGAATAGACTCCACACAGGATTCCCAGAGGGATTCCAAAGGAAATGAGGCAGACCAGAACGACTTCCAGGCATCCTCCCGCAAGCTGGCCCTTCTCACTGTCCGGAAAAAGCCTTCGTATCTTTTTTTCCAGAAAAGCAATGAGATTTCCTATGGCGCATACCGGATGATACAGCCACATGGGATCGCCAAAAACAAAATCAAGAATAAACCCTAAGGTAAGGGCGATAAGATGAATTTTCATATGCGCTCCTTTTTGTATGCCAGACAACGTTCCAGGAACCTTCTCGGCACACCGGGATTTCCATAATAATAAAAATGAGGGAATCCGGCCAGAAGCCGGCCGTTATCGTGTATACAGTGCCATCCTCTTTTGCTCAGCGGCTTTTTTGCCTCATAGGCATCTCCGCAGCTTGTGGAATCAAAATAATGAAACTCATGTGCCGGAGTCTCTCCCGGATACAGGGTAATATATCCAAAACGGCCAAGCTTCTCCGTGCGGTAGGCTTTTCCGTCCACTGCCCCCACCATGGGATAGATATTTTTTTCCATATCTTCCATCTCCCGGTGCAGATACATAAATCCACCGCATTCCGCCATACAGGCCATTCCCCCGGAAAGACTTCTGCGAATTTCCTCCCGCATGGACAGGTTCTCCGACAGTTCTTTTGCGAACAGCTCCGGATACCCCCCATAAAGCAAAAGCCCATCCAGCTGCGCTGGAAGCTTTTTATCGTGAAGGGGGGAGAAAAATACAAGCTCCGCTCCCATTTCTTTCAAAAGCCGGAAATTGTCTTCATAAAAAAAGCAAAATGCCTCGTCCCGGGCAATTCCGACCCGAAGGGGTTCGCCGCTCTTCCAGGAATAATCCGGATTTTGTCTCGAAAGCACCTCCGCATCCGGCTCTGTGAGGTCCGGCGCGTCTTTTGCAAGAGCCAGAATCCGCTCCACATCCAGGGTATTTTCCAATATTTCAGCAAGGTGCAGGAGCTTTTCTTTCAGCGCCGGGATTTCATGGGGAAGCAGAAGTCCAAGATGCCGGCTTTCCAGACAGCAGTCCGGCACCTCCGGCACAAAACCGAGAACCTCTATGCCAAGCTCTTTCTCCACAAGAGCTTTCATGCGGGGATAAAGCATCGGGGACATACGATTAAAAATCACGCCCTTGATATGGCTGTCTTCCTTATAATCCAGAAAGCCCTTAATATAGGCGGCAAGGGAAACACTCATTCCGCGGCTGTTTACCAGAAGGATCGCCGGCGTCTGCGTCACCTCTGCCACATCCCAGGCACTTGCTTTGCTGCTGATTCCCGCCAGACCGTCGTAATACCCCATGACACCCTCGAGCACGGCCATTTCGCAGTCCGCTCCGTTGCATCCCATAAGATACCGCGTCACCTCCGGCGCAGTAAAAAAGGTGTCCAGATTTCTTGATTTTGTGCCGATCACCCGGCTGTGAAACATGGGGTCAATGTAATCCGGCCCGCATTTAAAAGAGGCGGTTTTGATATGCCGTTTTGTAAGTATCTGCAGTAAACCGCAGGTCACCAGGGTTTTTCCGCTTCCGCTGGCGCCTGCCGCCAAAAGAATTCTTGGTAATTTCATCATAGAGCTCTCTCTTTCTCTTCTGCTTCCCCGCGCAGCGTCACAATATAAATCGGGTTTTCCCCCATCATCATATGGTAGCTTCCCACGGATCTGGAGCGGGAAACACTCATCTGCACCACCTCAGACGAAAGCTCCGGACGGCTTTGCAAAACCTGCAGCACCTCGCTTATGGTCTCCAGCGTAATACAGTTGATGACAATGGTGATCTTCGGATTTTTTTCCAGGAGAATCTGCACAATCTCGGGAAGCTTTCCGGAGGAACCGCCGATAAACGCATGGGTAGGCGCCGGAAGTCCTGTGAGTGCCTCCGGAGCCGTACCGGAAACAACGGTAAGATTGTCCGCGCAGAACTTCTTTTTGTTTTCCAGGAGAAGCGCTGCTGCCTCCTCCTTTTTTTCTATGGCATACACATGCCCTTCTGTGGCGCGAAGCGCCATCTCCACTGCCACGGAGCCTGTCCCCGCACCGATGTCATAGCAGACAGAATCTTTGAAAAGATGAAGCTTACTCAGGGAAACGCTGCGCACCTCCTCTTTCGTCATAGGTGCTTTTCCACGCAAAAACGCGGCGTCGCAGATCCCGTGGGTCGCTGCAGGCTTCTTCGCTTTTTCGTTGAGAGCACAGACAACACACAGGGCATCCCCCTCGTACGCTGTCAGCTCACAGACCGGTCTGGAGAAAACACGCTCCTCCGGATAGGAAAGCCGTTCTCCCACATAGAGAAGCACCTCACCCATTTTGTAATGCACCAGCTCCTGCGCCAGAGTGCGCACGCCGTCACTGGTTCCCAAAATAGCAAAAACCTTCTGATTATCCCGGATTTCTGAAATCAGGCTGCAGCTTTTTCCGTGGGCACTTACCAGTCGGGCGTCTTCCCAGGAAAGGCCGATTTTTCCCATAAAATAAGCGACAGAGGAAAGACCGCACACAACCTGCGTCTCCGCGCCCAAAAGCGACAGCAGCTTTTTGGCTCCGCTGTAAAAGCCGATATCCCCCGAAAGGACGATCGCCACCGGAGATTCCTCCGGATGAGCCTCTATGTAAGCTGCAATTTCTTCTGCCCGATATTCGGTAAGCTGTTTCTGGTCCGGACGGGCCACCGCTTCCACCATGCGTCTGGCGCCTATGATAAGCTGCGCCTCCGAAAGCACTTCCTGTGCTTTTTGCGTCAAGGTCTCTTGGGTCCCCATGCCGATTCCCACAAGGCTTACCTGCGGCTTCAAAGAAAAGCCGAACCGCTCTGCCAGAAACCGCTTACATTCAGAAAGAGACATTCCTTCCTCCTCCGGCGGCCGGCCGATGATGACAGGCGTTGCCCCGCAGGCCGCCGCAGCCAGAAGCTTTTCCTCAAACCCGCCGGCCTTTCCGGAATCCTTTGTGACCAGATAGCTGCACTGATACTGGCGAAGCATGGCAACGTTCATATCCACGGAAAAAGGCCCCTGCATGCAGATGAGATTTTTTCCGGAAAATCCAAGCGCCTCGCAGGATTTTGCCACAGAAGCCAGCGAGAGCACACGGGCAAAGACGCGTTCCTGATAATCCGGAATTTCTGTAAAGACGCCGAGTTCCTTGCTTCCGGTGGTTACCAGGATGTTTCCTTTGGTTTCTTTCAGATAGGACGCAGCTTCTTCTGCGGAATCTACATACACCGCCGATGTGGCTTCGCCGCCTTTGTCACGCAGTACACGGATATAGGAAATGCCGGCTTCTTTTGCGGCGCTGCGTATATTTTTTGTCACCTCCACCGCATAGGGATGCGTGGCATCCAGAATCAATTCCGGCCTTTCTTCCTCAAAAAAATCCGCCATCTCCCCCTCAGTCATCCGTCCGGTGTGGACCGGCAGATTCGCAGCCCCCTTAAGACCCGCAGCGCCATACTCGGTGGCCACACAGGCACAGACCGGAATATCCTGGCCGGCGATCATCCTGGAAAGCGCGTACCCCTCGGTGGTTCCGGCAAACACAACAACCTTATACATTTTTGTATCCTCTTGGCGTTACCATTTTTCCGCGCAGCTCTTTTGTCTGAGAATTTCCAATGAATACGGTAGTAAACATATCCACCTGGGTATCCCGAAGTGCAGAAAGGCTCATAAGCTGTGCGTTCTCTCCCTCCCGTCCGATCTGGCTGACAATTCCGCAGACGGTATCCGGGCTTTTATGCTGAAGCATCAGATCACAGGCTTTTCTTAGATAGTCATGGCGTTTCCGACTGGAAGGGTTATAAAGACAGATAACAAAATCCGCCTCTGCCGCTGCCAAAAGGCGGGCCTCGATTTTTTCCCATGGCGTGAGAAGATCACTCAGGGAGATCAGACAGAAATCATGGATCAGAGGGGCGCCGAGAACCGCAGCACCCGCGGTGGCCGCCGTTACGCCCGGCACAATGACAAGCTCCGTTTTGGGATAGTCTTTTCCCACCTCATACATCAGGCCGGCCATTCCGTACACGCCTGCATCTCCGCTGCAGATCATGGATACGGTTTTTCCTTTTTCAGCTTCCTCAAAGGCAAGGGTGCAGCGCTCCACTTCCCGTTTCATGGGGGTGGTGAGAAATTCCTTTTCCGAAAAATGGTCTTTTACCAAATCCACATACACCGTATAACCAATGATGACATCGCTTTCCTCAAGGGCCTTTACCGCCCTTCCGGTCATTTGTTCATAGTCTCCGGGGCCAATGCCCACTACATAAATCTTATTCTTCATCCGTGTCTTCCTCCTTGAGCGCCAGAGCCACTGTCACAGGCCCCACGGCTGTTTTTTTCTGAATCAAAATGCCATAGCTGCTTCCGAGAACTGCGCTTCTCTCGCACACATTTTCCACCCCTGTCACAGACTGCACAAATAAGGAGGCCGTGTATTCGCCCGGAACCGCTGAAAGCTCCCCAGCAGAGAAGGTGATAAACGGAATATGGAGCTGTCGGGCAGTCTCTTGTATTCCCTCTTCGTCTTTTTTCAAATCTATACTTGCCAGTTTTCCGACACATCCGATGGGAATGCGTCTCTGGCGGCACACCTCCAAAAGAGCCGCCTTTACTTCCCCGGCCGAGGTGCCTTTTCTGCATCCGATCCCGGCTGTGACTATCTTTCTGCCGGACAAAAGTGCCGCGGAAATTTCCTTGGCTTCTTTCAGATCGCAGATGTCCATTCCCTGCTCCTTGGCAAACAAATCGACAGCAAAGCACTGGTTCAGATCCGTCGCTGTCGTGATGACCGGCAGTGCTCCCGTACAGGAGCAGAGCTTTTCGGCCAGCTCGTTTGCCCCGCCCAGATGTCCGGACAGAAGCGGAATGCAAAACCTGCCCTTTTCATCCATACAAAGGACCGCAGGGTCTGTTTTTTTGCTTTTCACAAAAGGGGCGATCGCCCGAACGGCAATCCCTGTGGCTCCCACAAAGACAAACGCATCTGTCGTTTCCCAGAGAGGCCCGATCCACTGGTGTAAGGGCACGGTAACAGGCTGTGCCTGCCTTCCTTCGGTATATTTGCTTTTTACAAAAGCTTCCGCCTCCCACGCAAGTGCTTCCAGACCCTTTGCCGCCAGCGCGCCCAGCCGTTCCCCGTTGGCAGTAAAACTGATGATCACGCCTTTCATTGGTCTGTTCCTTTGCGAAACTCTGTGGTAAAGCCCGGGTCATACAGCTTGGAGCGCTGGTAATCCGCTGTTTTTACCGCATCGCCGATCAGCATCAGCGCTGTCTTGGTGATATGGTTTTCAGCCGCTGTCTGCGCCAGAGTTCCGACGGTACAGATAAATTTCTTCTCATCCGGCCAGGTTGCCTTGTACACGATCGCCGCCGGAGTGTCTTTGGAATACCCGCCCTCGATGAGTCGTCGGCTCAGCTCTTCCAGCATTCCTGTGCTGAGAAAAATCACCATGGTTGCGTTGTGCGCCGCAAAAGACTGGATACTTTCTTTGGGCGGGACCGGAGTCCTTCCCTCCATGCGCGTGATGATCACGCTCTGGGAGATATCCGGCAGGGTATACTCCAGATTCAGCGCGCTGGCGGCTCCGCAAAAGGAGCTGACGCCGGGACAAGAATCGTAGAAGATGCCTTTTTCATCCAAAATATCCATCTGCTCCCGGATCGCGCCGTAGATACAGGGGTCGCCGGTGTGAAGCCGCACCGTGGTAAGGCCCCTTTGTTCCGCCTGCTCCATAACTGCAATTACTTCTTCCAGTGTCATGACTGCGCTGTTGTGGATCGCGCAGCCCTCTTTGGTCATTTTAAGAAGCCCCGGATTTACCAGGGAGCCTGCATAGATTACAACATCCGCTTCTTTTAGCAGCTTCTGTCCTCTCACAGTGATCAAATCCTCCGCTCCAGGTCCTGCTCCAACAAAATGTATCATTTTTATTTTTCCTCCCGTATTTTTTTGATTAAAAATTCTGCGTCTTTCGTCATTCCCAGATATCCGTGGACGTTGGAAAAGATCACAGCCCCAAGGGTTATCTGTTCGTAGGAACGATGATCGAGATAAAACTGGATTTTCTCCAGAAGCAGTTTCATGGCCGCTTCCAGACATCCGGCTTCTGCCAGCACATCAAGCGCTTCATCCGTGGTGCTGCAGGAAAGAATCCTGCGGACCTCGGCAAGCTGTGCTCCTGCCCGCACGGCAGCTGCCGCCAGAATTTCCATCCGGCTGTCCGCGCTGTGGGAATGGGTGTTCATAATCCCGCCGGCAACCTTTACAAATTTTCCGATATGGGACACAAAAAGGAGTCCTTTGGCCCCCAGCCCGATGGCCATATCAATCGTCTCTCCCACATAGTTGCTGCATTTGATATTTTTTTCAAAAGGCAGCTGCGTCTGTTCCTTCAGATAGGTTTCTCCGTAATTTCCCGGCGTTACCAGAAGATACTCCTCTCCGGACAGAAGATGCTGCCGCAATTCGACACGAATGCTGTCCACGAGGGCTTTTTCGCTCATGGGCTCCACGATTCCCGTAGTTCCAAGAATGGAAATCCCGCCCTCAATGCCCAGACGGGGATTAAAGGTTTTTTTTGCCCGCTGCTCGCCCTCCGGCACAGAAACCGTCACCGTAAGACCGCCCTCATATCCGCGCTCCTTCATGAGCGCAGCCACTTCCCCGAGAATCATCTGCCGGGGCACCGGATTGATGGCCGCTTCCCCGACCTGACAGGAAAGCCCCGGCTTTGTGACACGTCCTACACCGGTCCCTCCCACAAGATGGATGCCCTTTTCTTCAGAAAAAGCGGCTTTAGCGTAAACCAAAATCCCGTCTGTGGTATCCGGATCGTCTCCGGCATCCTTTCTGACCGCGCAGCTTGCTTCCCCGTCACCGGTCTGCATATCCAGAAGCTTCAGACACAAAAGGATTCCCGCCGGTGTCATGAGCGTGATATCCTCACTTCTCTCCCCAAAGAGAAGCATCCGCACCGCGCCTTTTGCCGCAGCTGCTGCACAGGAGCCGGTGGTATAGCCAAAACGGAGTTTTTTGTCGCCCCGGATCACAAAGCATTCTTCAAGGCGTTTTTCCTCCATGCCGTCACCTCCTAAAAACATCCATAAAACAAAGAAAAGAGAGCTTTGCGACAACAAAACTCTCCCTGCATATGTGCTTAAAATCACCCGGTTGCCGCAGGTCATTTCAAATCCAAAAGCACTCAGTATCTGGCTGTTACAGTAACGGACTTGCGAGGGACTTCCACCCTTCTTCCTGAAAATGCTTTTTTCTTCCATATTCTGTTTCTTATTATAATCTGGCACCGCGAAAAAGTCAAACAATTCCCTGATTCTTTTCGTAGATGACCATGAGACCTTTCAGAAGCAGATCCTCGTCAAGGATCACCTGCCGCCTGCAGTGGGGCACGATTTTTTTTGCAAGTCCCCCTGTTGCGATCACGGTTGCCTTCTGCCCCAGTTCTTCTTCCATGCGGTCAATAATTCCGTCTATGGAAGCGGCGCTGCTGTAAAGAATGCCGCTCTTCATGCATTCAACGGTATTTTTGCCGATAACGCGTCTGGGCGCTTCAATGCTGATGCCGCCAAGCTGGGATGCTCTGGCTGTCAAAGCGTCCAGAGAAATCTGGATACCCGGAAGGATCATTCCTCCGATATAATGCTTCTGACTGTCCACCACAGACACGGTGGTAGCAGTTCCCATATCAAAAATGATCAGGGGAACCGGATATTCGGAAATGCCTGCCACTGCATCGGCTACCAGATCCGCTCCCAGTTGTCCCGGCTGATCCATCAGGATATTCAGGCCGGTTTTTAATCCAGGACCAAGCACCATCACTTCCTTGTGCAGGATCTTCTCCGCCGCCAGACGCACCAGATTGGTGATCTGGGGAACTACGGAAGAAATAATGGCTCCTTCCACGTCTCCTCTTTTGATGTGATAAATGTCCAGTACATTTTTTATATCTATGGCGTATTCCAGCTCCGTTTTGGTACGCACGGTAGATACGCGCTCAATGAAGTATGTTTTTTCTCGGTCAATACATCCCAACACAATGTTGGTATTTCCGATGTCAATTGCCAGAATCATATCGTATCCTCTCTTTACGCGGCAGCCAGCTGTCTTTTTACAAATCCCAGAAGGACTTTGCCAAGAGCCGCCACCAAAATCGCACCCGCTATCGCCTCCGGTATTCCGGATGCCACGATCGTTCCCTCGATCAATCCCCACACAGCTCCTGCCGCCACATTTTTTGCCATCGCATACTCACTGGCAAGCAGCTTATAAATGCTTCCCATGACAAGAATGGTGTTTGTCATGGAACCCACAAAGCCCACGATGGGAAGCGCGATCCAGGCGTTGAGTTTCAGCTTCCGAAGGCCGATCCAGAGCCAGCCGGCCACAACGCCGATAAGAATGCGGCAGCCGATCGAAATCCAGAGAGCTTTGCACACACCGGCAAAATCGCTGCTTAAAAACGGCGAAAAAGCAAAGGACAAAAGCGTAGGCGCCATGGTATTGCTGATCATGGAGCATACGCCAAACACGCCTCCCAGGATCGCCCCTGCCAAAGGCCCCAGCAGAACTGCGCCGAGAATTACGGGAATATGGACTGTTGTCGCCTTAATTACAGGAAGCTGTATCATTCCAAGAGGCGTATTTGCCAAGAGAATGACGATCGCACCCATAAGTGCAACACTGACCATCCAACGGGTATCTTTTTTTGAAGTTTTCATAGTTTCCTCCTTGTTATCGTTCCCCTCGGGGGATACAATACGGTGTTGGATCAACGGGCTACGCTTTCTCCTTTTGTGTGAGAGAAAGTATTTTATCCAGGATTTTTACGGCTGCTTCCTCCTTGCTCATTAAGGGGAGTGAAACTTCCTCATCCTGCGTAATCAGAGTCAGCACATTGGTATCTCCCTGAAATCCTGCGCCCTCTACCTTAAGGTTATTGGCCGCGATCATATCCAGGTGCTTCTTTTTCAGCTTGGCTCTGGAATTACTGAGCATATCGCGGGTTTCCATGGAAAATCCGCACAAAAACTGTCCGGGTCTTCGATGGGCGCCCAGACAGGCGAGAATATCGTCTGTCCGCTCCAGTTCTATGGAAAGCTCTGTATCTGCTTTTTTTACTTTGTCATTGCTGACATGCTTTGGACGGTAATCCGCCACAGCGGCAGCTTTTATAATAATGTCCTGCTCATCGCTCACCTTCGTCACTGCATCAAACATCTCTCTTGCTGTGGTGATCGGCACAAAATGGACCCCCACCGGCGGAACCAGATTGACCGGACCGCTTACCAGCGTTACCTCCGCTCCGCGGAAAGAAGCCATTTTTGCCAGCGCATACCCCATTTTTCCAGAGGAATGATTGGTGATGTAGCGCACCGGGTCAATGGATTCGCAGGTTGGACCTGCCGTGACAAGAACACGTTTTCCTTTCATGTCTTTCTCACAGGCAATTTCCCTGAGAATATAGGCCAGAAGCTCCTGCGGCTCCGGCATTTTTCCGGCTCCGGTGTCGCCGCAGGCCAAATAGCCCACAGCGGGAGCAAGGATCTCAAAACCATACTTTTTGAGAATTTTGAGATTGTCCTGTACAATGGGATTTTCATACATATTGGTATTCATGGCCGGAGCAAGGATCTTCGGACATTTGCAGGCCATAACCGTGGTGGTGAGCATATCATCGGCAAGCCCGTGCGCAAGCTTGCCGATGACATTTGCGCTGGCCGGAGCCACCATTACCACATCTGCTTTTTTCGCAATGGAAACATGCTCTACCTGAAACTGAAAATTCCGGTCAAAGGTGTCCACGAGACATTTGTTTCCTGTCAGGCTTTCAAAGGTGATCGGCGTGATAAAATTTGTTGCATTTTTCGTCATAAGCACATGCACATCTGCATGGAGCTTTTTGAGGGCGCTGGCAAGCCCCGCGATCTTGTATGCGGCGATACTTCCTGTTACCCCCAGCAAAACGGTTTTTCCTTGGAGCATGATCCCTGTCCTCCCAGGTATTCTATATTAGTCCAGAATCTCAACGGATTCCATTACCGGCTGTTCATCCGCAGGAATACTTCCATTGTTGTCTGTCGGCTCTGCGCTGGTGCAGATTTCGTCAACGATATCCATTCCTTCTGTCACATGGCCGAACGCCGCATACTGCCCGTCCAGATAGTCGTTGTCCGCATGCATGATGAAAAACTGAGAGCTTGCGCTGTCAAAATCCGCGGAACGCGCCATGGAGATGACGCCCCGTTCGTGAGAAATCTCATTCTCCACTCCGTTTGCCTTGAACTCTCCCTTGATCGTTTCCTCTGCTCCGCCGGTTCCGTTTCCATCCGGATCGCCGCCCTGCATCATAAAGCCCTCCATAATGCGGTGGAAGGTCAGCCCGTCATAAAATCCGTCCTGCGCCAGCTTCACGAAATTTGTCACTGTGAGAGGCGCCGTGTCGGCATCCAGCTCAAGGGAAATATCCCCGTAGTCTTCCATATGGATCACCGCATGGTGGATTCCGCTCAAAGGCTCGCTGGTATCAAGAACCACTTCTTTGTCTCCGGCTTCTTTCTTCTCGTCAGAATCCTTTTCTTTGCTGGTCTCCTTCGCTGCCTTCTCTTCATTTTTGGCGCTCACACTTCCACATCCGGTGATAAGTCCCACAGTAAGTACCGCAGCGCACAATGCTGCCATCGCTCTTTTTTTCATGTCCATTCCTCCAGTCTCGTTATGCTTGTCTTTTTCGTATTCCTCCGGCTCAGCGGATCCTGTCCGGAAAACCGATCTTGCGCTGTACCTTGCGAAGGGTTTTGGCTGCAAAATAGCCTGCTTTCTCCGCATTTTCTTTAATACAGCTGTCAATATAGGCCTTTTCTTTGGAAAGCCGGTTAAATTCCTCCTGCAAAGGCTTCAGAACAGAAATCACAGCCTCTCCCACGGCCATCTTGAAATCTCCGTAGCCCCTGCCCTCAAACTCCTTGACTGTTTCATCCGGGGTTTTGCCGGTACATGCACTGTAAATATCGATCAGGTTCTTAAGACCGGGCTGCTCCTCCCGATAGCAGATGCAGGCCTCAGAGTCTGTCACCGCCCGCTTGCATTTGCGCATGATCGTGTCCGGATCGTCCATAAGATAAATACTTCCATTTGGATTTTCATCTGATTTTGACATCTTTCTTGTGGGATCCTGAAGGCTCATGATCTTTGCGCCCACCTTGCCGAGATATGCTTCGGGAATCGTAAACACTTCACCATAAATGTTGTTAAAGCGTTCTGCCAGATTTCTTGTCAGCTCCAGATGCTGCATCTGATCAATGCCAACCGGAACCACATCCGCCTGGTAAAGAAGAATATCTGCGGCCATGAGGACCGGATAGGTAAACAATCCGGCATTGATATTGTCTGCATGCTTTGCGGATTTATCCTTAAACTGCGTCATGCGGTTCAGCTCACCCATGTAGGTAAAGCAGTTGAGGATCCAGGCAAGCTCTGCGTGTGCAGAGACATGGGACTGATAGTAAATGCAGTTCTTCTTGGGGTCAAGCCCAGCTGCAATATAAAGCATCAGAAGATTGCGGGCTCTCTTGCGAAGCTCCGCGGGATCCTGGCGCACGGTGATGGAGTGCATATCCACCACACTGTAGAAGCATTCATATTCGTCGCTTAAGGTAACCCAGTTCTTGAGCGCTCCCAGATAATTGCCAAGAGTCAGATTTCCTGTGGACTGCATTCCGCTGAATAAAACTTTTTTTCCGTCTATCATAATTTTTTCCTCCAAAATTATCATAGGAATTAGTTTATCATTCCAAGGGCGTAAAGTCAAATACCTGTGCTATTGTCAGGACAGTTTTTCTCTGATAAAATACTTGGAGAATCTAAAATTATTTTCGGAGGTAGTTCACATGAAAAAAATCGAGAGCTTTACCATAGACCACAATCTTCTCAAACCCGGCGTGTATGTGTCGCGAAAGGATCACCTGGGAAAAGAAGTCATCACAACCTTTGACATCCGCATGACCTCTCCCAACGAAGAGCCTGTAATGAACACCGCAGAGCTTCACGCCATGGAGCATTTGGCAGCGACCTTTCTGCGCAATCATAAGGAGTTCGGCGAAAAAATCATCTACTGGGGGCCAATGGGCTGCCGTACGGGCAATTATCTCCTGCTGGCCGGAGACTATGCTTCCAGGGACATTGTTCCTCTTCTTATTGAAACCTTTGAGTTTATCCGGGATTTTGAGGGCGAAGTGCCCGGAGCCTGTGCAAGAGACTGCGGAAATTATCTGGATATGAATCTTCCCATGGCAAAATATCTGGCAAACAGATATCTGGAGGACGTGCTGTATCAGATCACAGAAGAGCGGCTTGTTTATCCGCAATAGAATTTGAAATAGAAAAAAGCAGGGTTGTTGCAGTGGTACGTTTCGGCGGTACCCTTGCAACAACCCTGTTTTAAGTTTTAAAAACGGATACGGTTCTTCAAAGCTTCCGGAAGGCTCTTATTGTGCCGTTGCGTCAGCAGCTGCCGCATCTGTGGCAGCTCCGTCTGTCGTGGCAGTTCCATCTGCTGCCGGTGCCGTGGCCGGTGTCACGAAATCACCGGAAACATAACCGGTCTGTCCCTGATAATCCATGCGGATCCAACCGTTTTCACAAACGCCTGTACTGGTGATCGTTGCGCCCTGCTCCACACTGCCGATCTGAGCTGCCTCTGTGTTGCAGTCTGATCTTACATTCACGGCTGCTGTTGCAGTATATGTACCGGATTTCACTTCCACATTCACACCGCTTGGAGTCTGTTCCATCACAGGCGCAGGTGTAGGCGTTGCCGCAGGTGTGGCTGTGGGCTCCGGAGTGGGTGCCGGGGTAGGGGTAGGTGTTGCCTCGATCACAGTTACCACTGCGTCAGAACCCTTGGTAAATCCGCATCCCGGAAGCACCAGGGCAAGTCCGAGTACAATCGCCAAAAGTCTGGTTTTTTTCATAATAATTTCCTCCTTGACATGTATCTTATTTCTTATGCTTACGTATGAATACAACTATATATTTAAAGTTTACAATAAATATACATTATTGTTACAAATTATGCAAGCACTTTCAGATACATTCAAAGAAAACATCTACATTCCCACCGCAGATCATTCCCAGATTCCTGGAATCCCCCGGAGAAAAATGGTAGGAAACAAGACAGGGCTTTTTTATCTGTCCCGCAAGTTTCAGCGCTTCATATTCCACATTTCCGCCGCCGATACTTCCGTATAGCATTCCCTCCTTGTCCAGAAACAGCTTGCTTCCGACACCTCTTGGAGAAGAGCCGTCCTTTCGCACGATCGTCATCATCACGCCGCGGCGTCCTGCGCGCACGGCATCAAGAATTTTTTCGTCCGCGAAGGATTCCCTGCTTTTATTTTTTTCCTGCACCATTTCCGCCACAATGCTCACCGCGATTTCCTCCGGTGTCTCTCCGCCGATGGGAAGCCCGATGGGCGCATGGATGGTATCCAGGCTTTCCGGAGAAAATCCTTCCTCCAGAAGCTTTTCTCTGGTGATGCGCACTTTGGTCCTGCTTCCGATCATTCCAAAATATTTGTAGGGGCGCTTTAAAATCTGCCGGGCACAGACGGTGTCGCCTGCGTGTCCGCGGGTCACCGCGACATAATAGGAATTTTCATATTCCGGTATTTTTTCTGACAGGGTATCAAAGGTTCCCAGGATCCGTTCCTCTGCTTCCGGAAATCGTTCTTCTGTTATAAACTCCTGACGGTCATCCATAACGGTGACAGAAAAGCCAAGAAGCGAGGCTATGTGTGCCACAGGCCTGGACACATGTCCGCCTCCCAGCAGAACAAGGCGCGGGTTTCTAGAATATACCTCCACAAAAATCTTCTGCTCTCCTGCTGTCAGGATTCCTGTTTCGTGGATATCTGACAAAGCATTTTCCCAGGGCTCCCAACGGAAGGAGGCCGCCGTATCTATCGGACAAAGCCGCCCCTCTTTCCATACACAGCGCGCCCCTGTGCTCTCTCCGGTGAGAACCACCGCACTTTTCGCCCGGCCATCCTGTGCCAGCAGATCAAAAATTTCTCTGTACATAGTTTACCTCTTGTTAATATCCTTTACCGACTGTCCCTCCACAAGCTCTCCCTGGAAGATCATGGACTTTGGATTTCCCTTGTGCTTGATCTCGCGAAGGAGCTCCTGAACTGTAGCGCGCGCCATTTCTTCCGTGGGCTGCCTGAGCGTTGTAATGGAAGGCTGATAATATTTTGCAAAATCCAGCCCGTCAAAGCCCATAACAGAATAATCCTCCGGCACAGATTTTCCGGCGTCAAAAATAGCCTTGCAGACACCTAACGCCACCAGATCAGAAATCACATAAATTGCCGTAATCTCCTTCTCTGATGCGAGGATTTTCCGGGCAGCAGCGTAACCGCTGTCCATGGTGTACGTGCCGAGCTCTTCCTGCATATAGTATACAAGGGAATCGTCCACGGGAATCCCGTGAGAGCGCAGCGCTTCATAATATCCTTCCAGCCGGAGTCTTCCGATACTTTCGTCATCTTCCGTTGAAGTGACAATGGCAATGTTTCTGTGGCCGTGCGCAATGAGATACTCCACGGCGCGTTTGCTTTCTTTTACATCATCCACAGAAACCGTCGCATAGCTATGGCGCCTGCGTTCCCCCGGGACGCCAATGGTACTCAGCACAAACGGAATGGGAATCTGTTTCAGCTTGGCCTCTGTGTGCGTGAAGTAGCCGCCCAGAAAAACAACGCCCCGCAGCCGTTTTTCCTTTTCCAGCTGAATGGCCACCTCTACCTCATCCTGCTTTTCGTCCACATGCTGCAGCACCATGGAATATTTTGCCTTCTGGAGAATTTCTTCAATCGTTTTGATCATGGCTCCAAACATCGGATTACTGATTCCCTTTACCAGCACTGCAACGGTTTTGGCGTCTGTGCGTTTCAGATTCCGCGCGCTGTTGTTGGGAACATAGTGATATTTTTCGATGGTTTCCATGATTTTTCCCTTGGTCTGCGGATTGATATCCGGATGATTGTTGATCGCTCTGGAGACCGTGCTGACACCTACGCCGCAAATACGCGCAATATCTTTGATCGTGACCGTATCCATAAACCGCCCTCCCTTTTTCTTTTGCCTTTCTCTGCTGTCCAAGCGTCAGATACATCTTCCGTACAGTTTTGTAAAATCATGAATTTTTTCCTGCAGTTCCTTTGTCAGCGCATCCGGGCGCATTCTCCAGCCCCAGTTGCCGCCAAGCCTGGAGGGCACATTGATTCTTGCCTCGTCTCCAAGCTCCAGAAAATCCTGCATGGGAATGATGGCGGTATCGGCTACGCTTTCCAGCACAACGCGGATCATTTTCCAGCTGATCTCCTGTTCGTCCTCCTTTGACAAATGAAGATACGCTTTCAGATGCCCATAGTCCTCTGCGGGAAGCGTGTCAAACCACCCTTTGATCGTCTGGTTATCGTGTGTTCCCGTATAAGCCACACAGTTTTGGGTATAAGTATATGGAAGATAGTTACTCTTTTCCCTGGAATCAAACGCAAATTCCAATACTTTCATTCCAGGAAAACCAGATTCCTCCACAAGTTTCAGCACCGTGTCTGTGAGAAAGCCCAAATCTTCTGCAATAATGGGAAGATCCCCAAGCTTTTCCCGCATTGCGTTGAAAAGCCGGATCCCGGGGCCCTTGACCCAGTGCCCGCCCGCTGCAGTGTCCGCTCCATAGGGGACAAAAAAGTATTCGTCAAATCCCCGGAAATGGTCTACCCGCACCACATCATAGAGCTTAAAGCAGTGTTCCATGCGCTGCATCCACCAGCTGTAATCCTCCCGCTCATGATGCTCCCAATCGTAAAGAGGGTTTCCCCACACCTGCCCGGTAGCGGAAAAGCCATCCGGCGGACAGCCCGCCACGCCGGTCGGCCGTCCCTCTTCATCAAACTGGAAAAGCCGGGGATTCGCCCAGGTATCCGCGCTGTCAAAAGCCACATAAATGGGAATATCCCCGATGATTTTTACCCCGCGTCTGTTCGCGTAAGTCTTTAACGCAAACCACTGCTTCTGAAATTCATACTGCTGGAACCGGAAAAATTCGACTTCCTCCTGAAGAAGGGAAGCATATTTTTTCAGGGCTTCCTCTTTTCGAAGCCGGATATCCTCGTCCCAGGTGTAAAAGGAGCTTCCGTGAAAGTGATTTTTCACTGCCATAAACAGGCAGTAATCGTCAAGCCACAGCCTGTTTTCTTCCAGAAAGTCCTGATATTCTTTCTCTGAACCGTGACTGCTCCGCCCAAAAGCCAGACGAAGCGCCTTAAAACGGTTTCTGTACATTTTTTCATAGTCGATCTGTTCCGGATTCTCCCCGAAATCAAAGGATTCGCATTCTTCTTCTGTCAGCAGTCCCTCCGCCGCAAGTCTCTCCAAATTGATGAAATAGGGATTGCCTGCAAAGGTGGAAAAAGACTGATAAGGAGAATCACCGTATCCGGTAGGCCCAAGGGGAAGAATCTGCCAGTAACGCTGTCCTGCCGCTGCCAGAAAGTCCACAAAATCATAGGCGCTCTTGGAAAACGCTCCTATGCCGTATTTTGAGGGCAGACTGGCGATGGGCATTAATATGCCGCTTGCCCGCTCCATAGCCGCCTCCTAGTCTTTTTTTATTTAACCCTTCACTGCACCTGCAACCACGCCTTCAATAATGTGTTTCTGGCATGCCATGTAGAACACGATGATCGGAATAATGGCAAGGACCAGAACACCCATCATGGCTCCCATGTCCACAGAGCCATAGCCGCCCTTCAGATACTGGATCGCAATGGGAATGGTTTTGTACTTCCGCAGATCCAGAACCAGGGACGGAAGCAGATAGTCGTTCCATATCCACATGGTCTGCAAAATGGCAACGGTGATGCAGGTAGGTTTCAAAATCGGCATTACCACCTGGAAAAAAGTCTGGATCGGCGTACATCCGTCGATCATCGCTGCTTCTTCGATTTCCAGTGGAATGGATTTTACAAAGCCGGTAAACATGAATACCGACAGGCCTGCGCCAAATCCAAGATACACAACAATAATCCCCAGGGGATTGTTCAGATGAAGCATGTTCGCAATTTTGGAGAGCGTAAACATCACCATCTGAAATGGTACGATCATGGAAAACAGGCACAGATAATAGATCGTGCTTGTAATTTTGTTCTTTACGCGGCAGATATACCATGCGCACATGGAGGTGCACAAAATAATGGCTGCCACAGAAAAAACAGTGATAAACAGGGACCAGCCAAAGGCCTCAAAAAATCCGGTTTTTTCAATACCGTTTATGTAGTTGTCCATTCCCACAAACATTTTGTCTCTGGGAATCGCAAAAGGCTTCCGGCTGATATAGGCTTTTTTCTTAAAGGAGTTCAACAGTACAAGAAAAATAGGAAACAGCCACGCAAGGGAAATGATGGAAAAAACCACTGTCAAAAGCGTGCCGTGCTTTGCTTTTTTTGTATTCATTATTGCTGAACCTCCTTCCTTCTCGTGAGAATGTTCTGCGTCAGCGCAATGATCGCTACCATGATGAAGAACAGAACCGCCTTGGCCTGGCCGACACCCTCATATCCGTTTCTGCCGTAGAAGGTGTTATAAATATTCAGAGCCAGCATTTCTGACATTTTGGAGGGTGCTCCATTGGTCAGCGCAAGGTTCTGGTCAAAAAGCTTGAAGCCGTTTGTCAATGTCAGGAATGTGCAGACGGTGATCGAAGGCATTACCATGGGGATGATGACATTTTTCAGGATCTGGCGGCTGTTGGCGCCGTCGATCTTTGCTGCTTCCACAAGCTCTCCCGGAATATTCTGAATACCGGAAATATAAATGATCATCATATATCCGATCTGCTGCCAGCACATCAGGATCACAAGACCCCAGAAACCGTAGGTTTCGGAAAACGTAAGCGTTTTGCCGAAATAGGCCAGAACACCGTCCAGCAAAAGCTTCCACACATAACCGAGGATGATGCCGCCGATTAAGTTCGGCATAAAAAATACGGTTCGGAAAATATTTGTGCCCCGAAACTTCTTTGTCAAAAACATGGCGACTGTAAAGGCCAGAACATTGATCAAAAGTACGGATACAATGGTGAAAAGCGCGGTGTACCACATGGAATGAAGGAACGGATCCGACGGGTCGTTGAACATTTTGAGATAGTTGCTCAGACCAACCCACTTCGCATCTGTCACTGTGGTAAATTTGCAGAAAGAAAGATATATGCCCAGAACAAAAGGCGCGATAAATCCGATGGTAAAAGCCAGCATTGTTGGAAGGGCAAATATCGGCCAATAACGTTTGATTGCTTTATCCATAACTTTTTCCTTTCTCTTAAAAAGGGTGAGCGAAGCTCCGCTCACCCTTTGGCAAATTTTATTGCTTATTCTGCATTAGCTGCTGCATATTCGGTTGCCCAGCCGTCTACGAATGCGGTCACAACATCGTCCCATTCGCCAGTGCCCTGTGCATACTCAAGAAGAGCGCTTCCAACACCGTTTTTCCAGTTCTCGGACGGCATGGTCGTGAAGCACCATGCAACCGGTTTTTTGCCAGCTTCCACATACTCGTTTGCTGCGTTTACAAGCACGTTCTCTGCTGCATACTCGTCTGTGAAGGTTGTGAACGGGGTATCAAAGCCCATTTCCTTGCTGATCGCAGTTCTTCCTTCATCGCTGGTGATAACCCAGGTAAGGAAGTCGATGGTTGCCTGAATGTCTTCCTCGGAAGCTTTTGCATTTACACACCAGTAGTTCTCAGAACCGGTACAGAGACCCTGATTCTCCTCGCCCTCTACGCCGATGTAGATGGGAAGGATGCCCAGTTCATCCGCAGTGATGACTTCCTCTTCCAGAATGCCGTTGGTCTCCCAGGTACCGTTCTGGTAGAATACAGCCTCGCCAAGTGCGAACTCTGCTTTTGCGTCCTCAGCAGTTTTGCTGGAGATCATGGACGGATCGCAGGTTGCATTGTTGATGTACAGATCCCAGATGTTCTTATAATTGTCAAGGTAAGTTCCTTTGATCGCATCTGTGGAGGTAATGCCGTCTGCCTGATATTCATAGTAGATGGGCAGGTTTGCAAGGTGGGTCTTGAATCTCCAGTCAGAGGAAGAATCCATACCTGCGGAGGTAAATGCGCCCTCGATGCCAAGCTCATCTTTCTTTGCAGTGATATCTTCTACCACAGCTTTGAAGGTATCAAAATTGTTGATCTCATCTACAGAAGTGGCAACTGCGCCTTCTGTTGCAAAATAGTCATCCAGAAGCGTCTTGTTGTAAATGATGCCGTAGGTTTCAATCTTGTATGCAATACCGGAAACAGAGCCGTCTTCGTTGATCAGCGCGAAATCATCGCTGGAAAGGTTCTTGTAAAGCTCGGTATCTTTCAGATCGTAGCAGTAATCCTTCCAGTTTGCAAGACCTACCGGTCCGTTTACCTGGAACAATGTGGGAGCCTCTGCTTTGTCCATTTCCGCTTTCAGCGTGGACTCATAGGTTCCGGAAGCTGCGGTGACAACTTCTACGGGAACGCCGGTCTCCTCGGTGTAAGCCTCTCCAAGGGCTACCCACTGGTCTGCTACTTCCGGAGCAAAGTTATAATAATAAACCTTGCCGGTAGCTTCCTCTGCCTGCACCGGAACGATCATGGTTCCAAGCGCCATTGCTGCGGATAATGCGACTGCTGCTGTTTTTTTAGCCTTCATCATAGTCTTTCTCCTTTACCTTTTATGGAATCCTCTGAGTTTTGGAAATCTCTGCCGGTTACGTTACCGGTAACGTTTCCAGTTGCTGATTAAACAATAACACTTTTGCACAAAGAATACAAGTGTTATTTTTATACTTTTATTCGATTCGTGCATAATCGACATTTTATCCATATATTTTTTGTGCAAAAATGCGGAAGCATCTCACTTCCGCATCTATGGTTCGCTTTCTGAAGCACCTTTATAATTTTTAAAATCTCTGGGCGTATATCCCGTCAAGCTCTTAAACACTTTGCTAAAATAAAACTGATCCCGGAATCCAACCTTCTGGGCGATCTCCCCGATCAGCGGGTGCGCTTCCGAGCAGAGAAGCTCTTTTGCCTTGGTGATCCGGATGTCCGTCAAGTATTCATTGTAGGTTTTCCCGAGACATTCCTTGAACATTTTGCTCAAATACGGCTGCGTGATTCCAAATCGGGTACAGATCACCATGATGCTGTTGTCATCTGCGATATTTTTTTCCAGATAGGTACAGATACTGGTAAGGAGATTCCGCTCAGAGGGCGCCGTTCCTGCCCGTTCCTTTTTCAGAAGGGCATCGCTTTGTTTCTTTTCGTCCAGAACCTTTTTGATCCTGCCAAACAGCTCTGCCATTTTTCCAGGCTCGATGGGTTTCAGCAGATAATCCATGGCGCCAAACATAAACGCATCGTGTACGTATTTAAAGTCCGTATATCCGCTGATCGCGATACAGATGCTGGCGCACTCTTCCTTTTCCATGAGGCAGCGTATCAGATCTATTCCTGTCTCTGCAGGCATTTTGATATCTGTCAAAACCACATCCGGTTTGTTCTCCATGCAGTATTCCATGGCGCTCTTCACATTATATTTTTCTCCGACCACTTGAAAGCCTTCTATTTTTTCGCTTATGATCCGCCGTTCTGTTTCCAGAACAACCGGTTCATCATCTACCAGCAAAACTGTGTACATATTTTTATTCTACCCCAAAATCGACTTTTAATAATATCGTTGCTCCGCAGTTTTCGTTGTGTCCCGTTATCTCAAAGGAAAACTTATCGCCAAACAAAAGTTTCAGGCGTACAAGGGTTCCCACCAGCCCCATTCCTCCGAACTGGATTTTGTCATGCAGCTCATCAAATTGTTTAATCTGTGAATACATTTTGTACTTCTCGGTGATTTCGTTTTCCACCTGTCTGTCTATTCCGCATCCATTATCTGTTACCGCAATACACAGAGTATCTTTTTGCATTTGGACACAGATTTTGATAACAACTTCTTCTATCTCCGCAAGGCTGTACTTTATGGCATTTTCCGCTAATGGCTGAAGTGTCAGCTTGGGAAGACTGTATCCGGCCGCCTCCCTTTCACAGGCAATAGAATAAGAAAGACGCTGTCTGTAACGAGCTTTCATAATGGAAAAATACGCTTCCAGATTCTGGATCTCATCTTCTACACTGACTACGGATGTGGCATAACTTGAAGCATAGCGCAGAATGTCGGATAAATCAAAGCAGGCCTTCACCGCTTCCTCGCTTTTGCCCGAATCGCACAAATAGGCAATTGATCCAAGTGTATTGTACAGAAAATGCGGCTGTATTTCTCTTTGCAAGGTGCTGAACAGCGTGCTTACATGAAGGGCATTCATTTTATTCATGGTCTCCAGGTTATCTTTCAGCCGGGCGGTCATATTTTTGTAGGTATTTACCAGAATTTCCGTCTCATAATCATGTACCGGAATGTCGACAAACTCCTCCTTATCTCCAAGACGAAAGCGTTCCATATGCTGAACCAGTCTTGCAATGGGACGAAGCTCGTGTTTGGAAAACCAGAACAGCATCACAAGGCCGATCAGCAAAAAAACGCAGACAATGCACAAGGTTCCCTGGGAAACCTTCATGACCTCCTGATGGATATAATTTCTATTCAAAACGGTCAGCAGCCTGCAGTTAAAATAGTTGGACAATCCGGAAGCAACAAGATAATCGTCAATCTCCTGGATCTGTTCATAATTATCCGCAAAGTCTCTCAGGTCTGTTGCCGTATACCTGTCATCTGCAAAGTTGGAGTAAAAAATTTCTTTTTTGCTTCCCCAGATAATGATGTTGCTTACCGGTGTTTCTTCCATTTTTATGCTGTTCAGAAACTTTTCAAAATACGATGCTTTCATGGAAACTTCCAGAAACCCCTGAAGTTCACCTGCGGTGTTTATAATCGGGCGGACCACAGACAAAACGTCTATTTTATTCTGGCTGTTCCAAAAATCCGGTCCTGGCGAAACAAAAACTCTTGTATAGTCATTTTCAAAATCATAGCTTTCTTTCAGCTCTGTCACGCGCTGTTTTACTTTTTCGTTGTCCGCATCAACAATTCCTGTCGCGCAAAAGGTTCCATCTTCATCAAAAATTGCCAGGCGGCGTATGGATGTGTCGTTTCGCACGGTTTTCAATAAATACTGCTTTAAGTCGTCACGGGTTTCTTTCGTTTTCTGGCGGCAGTATGTCTGCCACAGATCCAGAAAACGTTTGCTGTTTGCCATTTCAATGGCTGTATAGTCCATGCCGTGAAGCCAGTTATCCATCTGGGTAACAACGGAATTGTTGATTTGTATTAAAGAGTTTTTGGTTTCAGCAGAAATCCGGCGTTCATTCTGGTGATACAGCAAAACACTCACAAAAAACAGCAGCAACAGCATGATCACACTGTACCCCAGTGCAAGTCTGCTGCTCATAGTCATCTTAGTTTTTTTCATAATCTGCTTCCAAGCCTGTTGATCCAATTTACAGACATTTTCAGCCAATTTTCATTGTCCGGCTGCAGCTGGTATGCCTGATCCAGGGTCTCTCTGTCGCACAGGGAAAGTCCATGTTCGCCAGCTTCGTATATATGCAGTTCAAAGGGAATCCCCATCTTTTTCAGACCCATACAGAATATCAGGGAATTTTCTGCCGGGACCGCCGTATCTTCAAACGTATGCCAGACAAAGGCCGGGACGGTATGTTTGCTGATACTGTTTTCCAGCGACGTTTCCTCTGCCGTGTAGGAGGTGTCGCCGATCAGATTCTCTTTGGATTCTTTATGCGTATATTCTCCCATGGTGATCACCGGATAGCACAGGATCATTCCATCTGGCTTCCAGGAAGCGGGAGCGGTCTCCTCACCAAAATACTTTTTGAGAAGCATGCTGTCCCACTTTGTTCCCAGAGATGCGCACACATGGCCCCCTGCGGAAAAACCGCAAATGATAATTTTTTGGGGATCTATATCCCATTCTTCGCTGTGCGCACGGACAGTTCTTACCGCTTCTGCCAGTTCCAGCATTGCGCAGGGATATTTATTCGGTTTTACAGAATACTGCAGAATAAAAGTATTCATTCCATAGGCCAGGTATCGCAGAGCGACTGGTTCTGCCTCCCGCTCGGACTTAAAATAGTATGCTCCTCCCGGACAGATGATAACTGCAGGCCTTCTGCATCCTCTGTTGATTTCCGGCGTCTGTTTGTGAATATAGCATTCCAGAAATGGCTGATAATCGTCGTGTACCGTTTCTATTTTACTGTAAATAACGGGAATGTCAATTCTTTTGTAAAACATAAATACCTCCATGGCCGGACAAGAGAAAAATTTATGCTCCTGTCTCCCCCAAAAGTCAGATAGAAGACGTGCTGCCGCACGCCTTCTATCTCTTAAAAATCAGTAATCAAATTCGCCAACATTTGTTGCATCGAATACCAATGCATCGCCAAGTACAACCTCGCCGTCTTTGATTTCTTTTTCACCGAGACGTCCTGCGGTAATCGTTGTGGAATCTTCTGTGATCTCACCAGCAACCAGCTGTGCTGCGGTCTGTACAGACAGATACCCAAGATCCATACAGTTCCAGAGAACACCGGTATTCAGAGGATTCTCTTCATTTTCAATGTAGGAAACCAGCGCATTCGGTGTAGCAAGACCGGTCAGCGTAATTGCGTTTGCGTCCGGTTTGTTTGCTGCGGACTCATACTGTGCGCCAAGGGCGGGAGTGGTCATGGAAGACAGGGCAATCGCACCCTGGATTTGGTCTTCTCCCGGGCCCATTCTGGAGATAAGCGTTGCACATGCTTCATTTGCTTTTGTTTCATCTGTGCCAGGGTAAAGAACGTCCGTGTCTTTATTCTGGATCGTCATAAAATTGTATTCGTCTGTTGCAAGGAGCTCATCGATCGCTTTCTCCCATGCCGTCTGATTCGCGTCTGTACCTGAGCCGGATACCAGCGCAATATTTGCCGGTTTGTCAGCGCCATAGCCCTTTGCCTCCAAATCCTGTTTTGCCGCGTCCAGAAGTCCCTTTGCCGCTGCTTCTGCGGTTACCTGATTGATGAAGAAGTCCCTTCCGTCATTGGCGTCTGCGTCAAAGGTAAGTACCTTGATCCCCATATCACGTGCTTCCTGCAGCGTCGGCACGATTGCCGCTGCATCATTGGGGGATACCAGAATCGCATCCACGCCCTGCGCGATCCAGCCCTGCAGAATATCTACCTGCTTCTGGTTTGTTGCCTGATCCTGGGAAGGACCATCGTACAGCAGAGTGATGCCCAGTTCCTCGGCTGCTTCTTCCGCTCCGGTTTTCACGGCGTCAAAGTAATTTTCCCCTTTGAACTTCGGCAGCATCGCGATGGTATACTCGCTGTAATCTGCCGCCGCTGCTGTCACAGCGCTTGCCGCCATTGTAAGGCCCAGTGCTCCAACCATTGCCAGTGCCTGCATCTGTTTGCGTGTTCTTTTCTTCATGTCTTTACCTCCATTTTTTAATTATTTTAAACAATAAATTGTTTTTGAAAAAAATGTACTGCTTTCGTGCATTTATACTTCCAGCACTCTTCTTTTCTTGTTTCTTTCATTTACAATTGCGTATGCGATCAGGGCGATCATGAGGACAACACCCTGTACGATCGTCTGCACATCAATTGGAATATTCAGGACCGTAAGGCCGCTGTTCAGCGTGGCAATGATCAGCGTGGCAAGCACCGTCCCTTTCATATTGCCGATTCCGCCATTGATGCTGGTTCCTCCGAGCACCACGATCGTAATCACGTTCAGATTAAAATTTGTGCCCGCATCGTATTTTACGCTGGTAAAGCGCCCCAAAAAGATCAAACCGGCCAACGCGCAGATGACACCGATCATCGTGTATATCTGCATAATAATCTTGTTGGTGTGGATTCCCGCATACTGGGAAGCATTGGGGTTCAGACCAATCGCATATATTTTTCTTCCCCAGGAAGTTTTGTGCAGCAAATAAACAAACAAGACTGCCAGAACAACCAAAATATAAATCTGGATGGGGATTCCAAAGAGTTTATAGGTGCCCATAAAGGTTGATAATTCGTAGCTGTATACACTGCTGCCCTTGGAAATACCGCGAGCCAGTCCCAGGTACAAATACATCGTCGCCAGCGTTGTCACCATTGGGCTGATCTTTACTTTGGAAATAACCAGTCCGTTCAATGCTCCGCACACCGCTCCAACCAGAAGCGTCACCAAAAGTGCCGGAAATCCTCCAAAAGAGGTTGCGGTAATCGCGCCAAGCATACAGGAGAGAACCATGATGTTTCCTACCGACAGGTCAATGCCGGCGGTAATAATGATCAATGTCATAGGCAGAGCAACCATGCCTTTTTCCACAATGTTTTTCAGCATAACATTTATCAGATATCTGCCCTTTAAAAATCCCGGTGCCTGTATTCCGATGAATGCAAAAATCAGAACCCATATCAGAAACAAAGCAGTATTATAAGTAAATTTTATTTTTTTCACCTTACGCCTCGCCTCCTGCATTTTCTGCTATCACTCTCTTACGTTTTATATTTTTAGATTCACCTACAATTACAGATAATAGAATGATCGCTCCTTTGACCGCATCGGACCAGTCACTGCTGATCCCGAGATAGGTAATGGCAGGTGCGACCATGGCAAGAATCAATGCGCCGATAATCGTCCCCTGAAGCCTTCCGGAACCGCCTGCAGAGCTGGTTCCCCCAAGAACCACTGCTGCGATAAATGTCATTTCCATGCCGGTTCCCATGGTTGTTGTACACCGCTGGCTTGCAGTTGCAACGATCAATGCCGTGATGCCGAATAATGCTCCGGCAATGGCATAACAAATGACGATGGTTTTATCTACTTTGATTCCGCAGAGACGCGCCCCCTCTTTGTTATTGCCGATTGCATACAGCTTTTTTGCGAACTTTGAATATTTCACAAAGAGCAAAAACACAACGACAACGATGAGACACAGGATCAGACTTCCAGGAATGATCCCAAATAATTTCGCTTCAAAAGCCAGCCATGTAAAAGAGGCCGGAAGGTCATAAATGGAACCTTCACACGTCAGCGGCAGAATCCCCTGAAAAATCTGCGTTGTTGCCAATGTAGCAACAATTGCCGGTATTTTCATTCCCGTAATAAATACACCGTTGAACGCGCTTAAAACCGCGCCGATCAGCATTCCGGCCAAAAGCAATCCGGCAAAGGGCACACCCGTCTTTCCGATCGCCGCAAGAGACAGCGCCACCACGGAAATCAGCGCTCCTGTGGAAACATCAATATTTCCGGTCAGCATGATCAGATTCATGCCGATCGCGGAAATCAGGATGTAGCTGAAGGAATTTAAAATGCTCATCAGGTTATTTACCGAATAAAATCCCTTTGCGAACACAGCCAGGAAGGCACATGCAGCCAAAAGAAAAAGAAGAAGATAAAATTCAGTTGAAAATTTGCGTTTTGCTTTCATCTTATTTTCCTCCTTTCTTAGCTTCCAACGCGATGCTGAGAATGCGCTCCTGGGTTGCTTCCTCCCGGTTCAGGCAATCTGCGATATATCCGTCTTTCATGACATAAATCCGGTCGCACATCCCGAGAAGCTCCGGGAGTTCTGAGGAAATCAGGATTATGGTAAGCCCCTGCGCCGTCAGTTCGCTGATGATCTTATGGATCTCCGCTTTTGCATTGACATCGACTCCCCGCGTAGGCTCATCCAGGATCAGAATCTTCGGATTTAAAGCCAGGGCTTTGGATACGGAAACCTTCTGCTGATTTCCGCCGGAAAGATTGGTTACGAGAAATTCGCCATCCGGAGCCTTAATATGCATATCTTTTATGTATTTTGCTCCGATCTCCTTTTCTTTTTTCACATTCAGTTTCCCGAAAGCGTTTTTCAATTTGTCAATTTGGGGCAGGGAGATATTCTGCTCAATGCTCATATCCACGATCAATCCGTATTTTCCTCTGTCCTCCGAAACGTAGACGATCCCCTTCTCCATTGCATCCAGATAATTTTTGCAGGTGATCTCTCTTTCATCCAGATAGACCTTTCCGGCCGCTTTTCCGGTAATTCCGCATAAGGACTGCATCAGCTCGGTACGACCGGCTCCTGCCAGACCGGCAAAGCCCAGAATTTCCCCTTCCCTCAATGTGAAAGAAACATCTTCAAGAAAACCCTCGTCGTAATAGTGCTCGACTCTCAAAATTTCATTGCCGATAACCGTATTGGTTTTGGGATAATAATTTCCCATTTTACGGCCAACCATATCTGCCACCAATGCGTCTTTATTGGTTTCTGCAACATTGCTGGTGGAGATGTAGGTGCCGTCACGAATGACCGTCACTCTGTCGCAAATCTCAAAAATTTCTTCCAGACGGTGACTGATGTATACAATTCCCAGTCCGTCGGCCTTCAGCTTTTGGATGATCTGAAACAGCGCATCCACTTCCCGTTGTGTCAAAGATGCGGTGGGTTCGTCGAAAATAATGATATCTGCCTGAAATGTCAAGGCTTTTGCTATTTCGCACATCTGCTTTTGCGCCATTCCAAGAGAACTTACCAGCGCATTCAGATCCATTTCTGTGTTGAGACGTTTAAAAATCTCCTCTGCTTTCTTCTGCATGGCATCATAATCGATAATGCTCAGAAGCCCTGCCTTTTTTGTGATTTCATGTCCCAAAAACAAGTTGTCCAAAACCGTCATTTTTTCAAAAAGACTGGTTTCCTGAAAAATAATTGAAACACCACTTCCATATGCTTCCAATGGATTGGAGAACTTCTTTGCTTCCCCTTTTACAATGATTTCTCCGCTGTTTGGCTGATATACTCCGCAGACAACTTTCATGAGCGTGGATTTTCCAGCGCCGTTTTCGCCGCAGATCGCATGTACCTCTCCTCTGCGAAGTTCAAAATCAATCCCATTCAGAGCTTTCACACCTGGAAATGTTTTTACTATATTTTTTAATTCCAAAATGTTTTCGCCCATACGAGCCTCCTCATACCCATTATTTAATATCTGCTCCTGCCTGTTCCATAACCTCTTTCAAGCGTTTAATATAATAGCGGTAATCTTCCAGAGAAGCAGATGGCGGAACCTGATGATCTGCTCCCGGAATATAGCCGCCGCCTCTGATCACAGGAAGCAGCCTTTCAAATTCCGCATCAATCGCTTCTTTTCCCTCTGCAATACAAAGCTTGTTATATCCGCCGATAAATTTCAGTTTCGGAAACATCTCTCTTATTTTTACGATATCCATTCCCGCGTTCACGTCAACGGGAAGAAATCCATCGACTCCGCAATCGATAAAATTAGGGATCAGTTTGGAAAATTCTCCGTCCGTATCTACAATCACATTTCCGACGCCTCTTGCCTTCATCATAGGAATGAGCTCCCGATAATAACAGCCGACAAATTCCTCAAAACATTCCGGAGAAATCAAAGGGCCGTTTACTCCGCTTAAATCCTCGTTAAAATAAACCACATCCGGCTGCAGAAGCTCAAGGACCTTCATTACCTTGTCCTTATAGATTTCACAGATGAAATCATTGATATCTTTCAGCAGCTCCGGCTCGTCGTAAAAAGCATATAATACCGGTTCAAAATCCATCAGCTCGCGGATCGTCCAAAAAAAGCCCTCCAGATGCATGCGAATAGAATAGTCGCCCCTGTCATGTCCTTCTTTTAACGGAGAATACGCAGCATAAATCGCTTCATCGGTATAATGGGTCTTTAGTTCTTTCAAAGCATGCTCTTTCAATCGTTTCCAGTCCTCTGCGTTTTCAACAACATGCTTATACTCCAGCTCCACCTCAGAGCCTGCATAATGGATCAAATGTCTTCCGTAAATATCCTGTTTGATCACATGCTCCGGAGTTTCCTCCAAAATCTTTTCCTCAAACCTTCGGAAAGGAAGAACAAACGTGATTCTCCGCACGGGGTCAAAGCCAAGGTACTCCTCATATTTCATAACGCCCTCGCCCCACAATACAGGGAAATAGGTTTCTCCCTGATTTTCCTTCTTTCCAACTAAATCATTTGTAATATCCTTTGCCCCATCTGCGATTTTTGCGGGCATCCCTTCACTTTTGAACCGTTGTGTTGTCAGTACCCATGGATAAAAGGTTTCCTCTACGGAGCCTCTGCCTTCCGGTTTTTCAAAATTTAAGGTTTTGCGCTCTCTTTCCCTGTTTGTCATTCCTTATCTCCTTTCCGAATCAGATGTTTCGTGATTCGTATATTTTTTAGTCGTTCAATTTTTACACGCAGCACAAATTTGTACAAAAATACTGTTTTTCAATGCTTCTATTTCTTCTTTATGTATATATTGTATATATTTGTATTGCAGATTTGAATGGAAAATCAAAACTTAAATATGTATAATCCAAATATTTTTGCAAAAAATGTGCTGCAGCGCATAAAAAAATCCGCTAATCTGGAACAAAGATTAACGGATTTTCACATATTGTTATTTTAGGAAAAGCCAAAGTATAAGACCTGTCTGTATCAATAGTATCACAGGAATCCCAATGACAAATTTCTTTTTTCTGGTTTTATGGTGAAACAGATACATTCCAAGCCAGGTACCCACGCTTCCGCCCAGGAAGCTTACCAGAAACAGCGTCCGCTCTGAAATGCGCCACTGTCTGTTTCTGGCAAGATTTTTGTCAACTCCCATAAGAGAAAAGGTAAACACATTTACGGCTATCAGGTAATAAAATATAAAATTCACTTATTCTATTCCTCCAATGGTTCCTCCGCCGGTTCCGCAGGAATGAAAACCCTTGCCTTTTCTTTCTTTTTGTCCTGCTTTGCCCGTTCCGTGGCTTCTCTGCAGAATTCCATCTGAGAATTGACGAGAGTCTTTCCTCTTTTGTCCTGCTTTTCGTAGGTGCCGTCCGGCTGCAGGATATGCGCTTTTACGTTGTCCTGAAACTCCAGATCCAGCACATGGCAGAGCTCTTCCTTAATGCTTTCATCTTCGACCGGGAACACGATCTCCACACGGCGGTCAAGGTTTCGCGGCATCCAGTCAGCACTTCCCATATAGATTTCCGGACTTCCGCCGTTTTCAAAATAGAAAATGCGCGCATGCTCCAGAAAATCTCCTACAATGGAGCGCACAGAGATATTTTCGCTTACACCGGGAATCCCCACCTTCAAACAGCAGATGCCTCGCACCAGAAGCTCAATCTTTACGCCGCAGGAGGACGCCGCACAGAGGGCGGACATGATCACCGGATCGCACAGGGAGTTCATCTTGGCGCGGATTTTTGCCGGAAGCCCTTTTTGTGCATTGTTGGCTTCACGCTCAATCATCTTTAAGAATCTGTCTTTCATCCAGATAGGCGCCAGGATCAGCCGGTTCCACCGCTTGGGCTCAGAGTAGCCGGAAAGCATATTGAATACTGCCGTTGCGTCCTCACCAATGCGCTCATCGCAGGTAAAAATTCCGCAGTCCGTATAAAGCTTTGCAGTGGAATCATTGTAATTGCCCGTTGCCAGATGAACATATCTGCGGATCCCCGCCTCTTCCCGACGTACCACTAGGGTAATCTTGCTGTGTGTCTTCAGTCCCACCAGACCATAAATCACATGACAGCCTGCTTTTTCCAGACGTTTTGCCCAGACAATATTGTTCTCCTCGTCAAAACGGGCCTTCAGCTCCACCAGAACCGAAACCTGTTTCCCGTTCTCCGCTGCCTGCGCAAGCGCCGCAATAATGGGGGAGTTGCCGCTGACACGGTAAAGGGTCTGTTTAATGGCAAGCACATCCGGATCTTTTGCCGCCTGGCGCACAAAATCCACCACAGGATCAAAGCTCATATAGGGATGATGCAGGAACACATCCTTCTGACGGATCACGCGGAAAATATCGCTGTCATTCTGAAATGCGGTCACAGGCGCAGGCATGTATTTCGGCGTCTTATATTTGTCATAGCCCTCCTGCCCGTAAATCTTCATGAGCATAGTCAGATCCAGCGGCCCGTTGATATAAAAAATATCCTCGTCCTTAATGGAAAACTCCGTTTTCAGGATCTTCATAAGACGTTTGTCCGTGTCCTCCGCAACCTCCAGGCGGATGACCTCGCCCCACTGACGCTTTTTCAGCTGCTTCTGGATCTCCACCAGCAAATCCTCCGCCCCGTCCTCGTCAATCGTGAGATCTGCGTTTCTCATAACACGGTAGGGATATGCGCATACCACATCAAATCCAAGAAACAGCTTGCCGATATTCCGCTCAATAATTTCCTCCAGAAGAATCACCGTGGTATCCGTATCTTTTTCGGACGGGATCACAACCGTGCGGGGAAGCACGGAGGGAACCTGTACAGTGGCAAATTCCAGTACATTTTTCCCTTTTTTGTCCTTTTTTGCAATAAGGGCGCCGATGTTCAGGGATTTGTTTCGTATCAGCGGAAAAGGTCTGGAGGAATCCATTGCCATGGGCGTGAGAACCGGATAGACATTTTCCTCAAAATACATATCTACAAATTCCCTCTGTTTTTCTGTCAGAGATTCGTGCCTTGCCGCCAGGTGAAGCCCTGCCTTTTCCAGTGCAGGAAGAATGGAACGGTTCAGCGTGCTGTACTGCTGCTGCACAATGGCATGTGTCTGCACGCCGATTTCCTTCAGCTGCTCCTTGGGGGTAAGTCCTGCAATGTCCGGCTTGGTGTAGCCCGCATGTACCTGGTCTTTTAAGGACGCCACCCGGACCATGTAAAATTCATCCATGTTGGATGAAGTAATGCTCAGAAATTTCAGACGTTCAAACAGCGGAATCGTCTTGTCTCTCGCCTCCGAAAGCACGCGTTCGTTAAATTTCAGCCAGCTCAGTTCCCGGTTCACAAAATTCTCCGGTTTTTCAAATTTTTTGATATCCATATGCCACCTCTATATCTTTCTCTTGCGTCTCAGCACAAGATGAATTCCAAACACTTCCTCAAAAAAAGCTGCTTTGTCTTTCAGAAGTCCAAGCTCCAATGAGAAATCCCGGTCAGAATCTATGATAAGCTGCAGTTCCCGGTCCTTCAGCACCGCGCGAAGGCCCTGCACCTTCTGATAGTGGCTCCGGTCCATGGCATTTGCCAGACGCAGGATCGCCGCAAGCTTGGCGATCAGAAGATAACGCCTCCGGTCCACACCGCTTTCCACCTCAATCTTATCATAGTAGACAAACTCTGTGGTGTTATAGCGCACAGCGCTGGCGATGATCTGCCGCTCTTCTGTGGAAAGGCCGATGATTTCCGTCGCCATGATAATGCGGTAGGAACATTCCGCCACATCGCCCATGCTGATGTATTTTCCACAGTCATGAAGCTGTACCGCAATCTGCAGAAGAAGACGCTCTCTTGCTCCCATACCGTGAATTTTTTTCATGCTGTCAAAAATGGCGAGGGCCAGATTTGTGGTTCCCTGAATATGATTTTTTCCGCTGGAATAGCGTTTTGCAATATTTCGGGAAGCTACCAGAATATCATTTTCAAAATTGTGGACGCTCTTGATGAATTTCTTTTTTTCTCCAAAATCATAGCAGATTCCGTCCATAAGAGACACGCCCGGCACCCACAGAGATTCCGCGTTAAATATATCGATAAAGTTTTTGCAAATGACCATGGTGGGAATAATGAGGCTCGCATATTCCGGATCGATCTCCATTTCCTGCGCAAGCACATAGTCCGGTTTGGAAACCGTATTCTCGTAACGGTTCATAAATTCTTCTTTTGTGATAATGTTATCCTGACGCTCCTCCCGGAAAATAGTATCCGTCAGAAAATCTCCCATGAGGATCACATTCTTGATATCCCGTTCTTTCAGATAGAGACGCTGAAAGGCCATAAGGTCATTGCGGATAAATTCCTCCACCAGCTGCTCATAATGGTTGCTGGTTTTTTCCAGGCTTTTCAGCCGTTCCCGAATACGTAGGCTTCCGATCTTAAGACTCTGGGTGGTTACCAGGGTGTCCTTGTCGAAAAGGGAAACCTGCAGGCTTCCCCCGCCCACGTCCAGGATCGCGGTGCCTTTCTGGATCATTTTTTTGAAGCCGCTCTCAATGGCGGCAATGGATTTGTAGCCCAGAAAATGCTGCTCCGCATTACTCAATATCTCCACGCGGATGCCGGTTCTCTGATAAATCTGTTCCAACACAATGATCGGATTTTCCAGCGAGCGGAAGGCGCTGGTGGCACAGGCCCGGTATTCCTCTGCTCCATACTCTTTCATGATCCTTTTAAAATCCATGAGCACTTCGCAGAGCACATCCACGGTTTCCATAGGGATGCGCCCAACGGAATAGGCATCCTTGCCTATTTCTATGCGGTACCGGATATCGTTAAGCTCGTGAAATCCCGTTTTTCTGGACAGCTCAAAAATTTTCATGCTGACTTCATAAGAGCCCAGGTCAATGGCGGCAAAGGTTGTCATTGCCATAGTATCCACCCCTCTTTCTAATTCATCTGTTCCTCTTCTGTTCCCAGAAGATAATCAATAAACTGCTGCGCCGTCCGTCCGGTCATGCCGCCGTGGGAAAGCTCCCAGCGGTTTGCCTCCAGCTGCAGCTTTTCTTCCGGCAGATTGACCCCGTAACGCTTTGCCAAAACAGAAACGATATTCTGAAATTCCTTTTTGTTAGGCGCACCGAAATAAATCCGGACGCCAAAACGATATACCAGGGAAAGCTTCTCCTGCACGGTATCGGAAGAATGCAGATCGTCCTCGTCCATGATCTCCAGCTTGTCGCCTGCGCGTTCCCGCACCAGATGGCGCCGGTTGCTGGTGGCATAGATCAAAATATTGTCCGGTTTTTTCTCAAGACCGCCCTCAATGACTGCCTTGAGATATTTGTATTCTATCTCAAATTCCTCAAAGGACAGATCATCCATATAGATGATAAATTTATAATTGCGGTTTTTAATCTGCGCGATCACATCGTTCAGATATTGGAACTGGTGCTTGTAAACTTCTATGATCCGGAGACCGTCCTCGTAATAGCGATTGAGGATGCCTTTGATACTGGAGGATTTGCCCGTGCCTGCATCTCCGAAAAGCAGACAGTTATTGGCCTTTCGCCCCTGAACAAAGGCTTCTGTGTTCGCGATCAGCTTTTCCTTGGCAAGCTCATAGCCCACCAGATCCTCAAGCTTCACATGTGCAATTTTTGTAATGGGCGCGATCACAGCTCTTCCGTCTGCATCCGTTTCCACCCGGAACGCCTTGTGGAGCCCCAGCTTGCCTACGCCGAAATCTTTGTAGAACCGGACCATATCCTCCATAAATTCTTCTGCTGTCGCAGCAGCGGCAAGTGTTTTGCTCATACTGCAGATACGCTCGCAAATACGGCTGTTGAACATCTTGCTGCTGTCATCTACATTTTCGTAGTTCGTAAGAATCCGGCAGCAGTCGGTGTGATAGCATTCATCCAAAATAAGCCAGTCAAAGGCATAGAGCTCCTTGAAAACAGAAAAATCAGACAGTGCAAGGGCGTTGATGCTTCCTTTTACCGTTCCTTTGATCTCACAGGCTGTACTGAACGCATTTTCGTGGTTCACCAGCAAAAAAGTCAGATAGTTATGCCAGAGATTTCCGGAAAATCCATACAGTCCCGCCATTTCCGCCAACGCGTTGACGCACTTGAAAAAAACCGTTTTTTTGGAAAACAGCTCCTCCTGGCTCTGTGCGCAGGTATTGATCAGATCTGCCATTTCCTCCAGGATTTCCCCCTGCTGGAAATCCCGGTACAGAATACATTCGTCGATTCGTGCCTTAATCATATGTTTTATTCTTCTTTCTTTTCAGTAATTTCCCAGCACACGCATGCGGTTTGCCTCCGCGCAAAGTCCCCGCAGGGCATTCTCCACTGCGCTGTCCTTAAGATTCCCGTCAAAGTCCACAAAAAACCGGTATTCCCATGTTTTGCCCGCAATGGGACGGGATTCGATCTTCGTCATATTCAGTCCGTTGTAAATAATGTGGGAAAGCATGTGATAAAGACTTCCGCTGGCATGGGGAAGCTCAAAACAGACGCTGATTTTTTGTGCATTTCTCATGTAGACAGCATCCTTTCCCACAACGATAAAGCGTGTGACGTTGGCTTCATTGCGGCATATATGCTCCATAAGAACAGAAAGGCCGTAGACCTCTCCCGCCTCCCGGCTTGCAATAGCTGCCTGCGATCTGTCTTTTTCCTCAGCCACCTTGCGGGCCGCCATGGCCGTATTGGCTGCCTCCACACCCTTCCAGCCCGGATGCTCTTCCAGAAAAGGCTTGCACTGCGCCAGCCCCTGCGGATGAGAAAAGACCGTTTTGATCTCTGACAGCGCTGTCCCCGGAAGCCCCAGCAGGACATGCTCCACCGGAATGATCTGCTCTCCCACAATGTAAAGACGGTACTCCGTAAGCAGATCATAAATGTCAGCCACGATCCCGGCAGTGGAATTCTCTATGGGAAGCACTGCATAATCTGCCTGCCCCTCAGATACCATTTCCATGGCGTCCCGCCAGGTTCTTACATGGCAGCTTTCAATCTCACTGTCAAAATACGCTCGCATGGCTGCATAGCTGTAGGCGCCTTCCACCCCCTGAAACACAACCCGCACATCCTTTAAGGGAATCTCACTTACCTCCTGAAATTCCGACGTCTCCTCCGCCTTGTTTTCTGTGAGAAGCTGGTACTGACGCTTCCGGCTGATCGCCATGATCTGCTGAAACAGTTCCTGCGCTCCCAGTGCGTTAAACTCTCCGTGCGCCAGGGCTTTCAGCGTCCTGATCTTTTCTTTTTCCCGCTCAGGATCCAGTACCTGCTTTCCGGTTCTGATCTTGTAGGCAGCCACCGACTCCGCGACTTCCATTCGTTCCTCAAACAGGCGGAGAATTTCTCTGTCTATTCTGTCAATCTCGTTTCTGCATTCCAATAAATCCATTGTTTCTTTATTCCTTCCTGTTTTTTACCGCGTCGCTGAGCACACCGATGAAAGCCAGGGAGCCAAAGGCAAGAATCACATCCCTTTCTTTTGCCAGAGAAAACGCTTCCTCTACCGCGGCCTCGGGGCTCTCCATCGGCTGTACATCACTGTGGTAAAGAGATGCCGCAGACGCAAGTTCCTGCGGAGAAAGAGCCCGGTCATTCCCGGGCGCCGCGATCGTCAGGATCTTTTTGGCATAGGGAGCTGTCATCTGGATGACACGGTTGTAATCCTTATCCTTAAACATGCCCATAATATAATAGATATCTCTGCCCTTCAGATAAAATCTTATGGAATCCACAAGCTTTTCGGCTGCGCCGGGATTGTGCGCCCCATCCACCAGAAACAGCGGTTTCCTGTGGATCACGGTAAAACGTCCGTTCCACTTTGCTTTCAGGAGCCCCGCTTTTCGCTGGGTGAGGGTTGTATGGAAGCCCTTTTGCTCCAGCGCCGCAAGCACTGTGAGCGCCAGCACCGCGTTTTCTTTCTGGCACCTTCCAAGAAGAGAAAGCTGATATTCTTCCCCCGCAAAGCAGAAGCTCTGCCCTTCAAGGCTTTCCGAAAGAAGCTCTGCGTCTGAAGCCTCAGAGAGAATAAACGGGGTGCGCTGCTCTGCAGACACACGGCGAAGCACTGCCTCCACTTCCGGCTCCTGCTCCGCCGAAACCGTAATTCCTCCGGATTTTATGATTCCCGCCTTTTTCTCTGCGATTTCTCCCAGCGTATTTCCCAAAAATGCCATATGATCCATGCTGATGGGCGTGATCACGGAAACCACCGGAGCGCCGATGATATTTGTGGCATCCATGTCACCGCCAAGCCCTACTTCCAAAAGTACCAGATCACAGTTTTCCTGCGCAAAATATAAAAAGGCCGCAGCTGTCTCAATCTCAAAAGGCGTGGGATGCAAAAGCCCCTCCGCCCTCATTTCCGCAATCACGCTGGCGATCTTCGTCACACAGGCCGCAAAATCCTCCCTGGAAATCACCTGCCCGCCGCATTCGATCCGCTCCCGGTAGGAATATATGGTGGGAGAAATATAGCGTCCCACACGGTATCCGGCCTCCTGCAAAACCGTATACATGTAGGCGATAACGGAACCTTTTCCGTTGGTTCCTGCCACATGGATGTATTTCAGCCCGTCCTGGGGATTTCCGAGACGCCGCATCAGCTGACGCATATTGTCAAGCCCCAGCACGCTTCCGTATTTTTCTGCTTTTTTTATGTAGCTTCGACTTTCCTGGTAGTCCATAGCGTTTTTGCTCCTTTGTACCCTTCATTTTCCTTAGCGTCATTTTACACGAATCACATATTTTTTTCAAGGCAGGCAATACTATTCCCAGGTTAAATTTCAGTAAAATCCAAAGGAGTTTTCACTATGAAACATAATTTTTTCCTGTGCGGTTCCGTGGGCTGGTGCCTGGAAATTTTCTGGACCGGATGCCATGCCTTTCTTTCCGGAGAACCCACCATGATGGGCAAAAGCTCCCTCCTCATGTTTCCGATTTATGGCTGCGCCGCCCTCATTGCGCCGGTTTACCAAAAAATCGCTGCTTTTCCCATTGCTGTCCGGGGTCTTTTCTATACTGCCGGCATTTATTTTGCGGAATTTACCAGCGGAAGCATTCTCAAATATTTCCATATGTGTCCCTGGGATTACAGCCACACACCCTTTCATTACAAAGGGATCATCCGTCTGGACTATCTCCCTGTATGGTTTGTGACAGGCCTTCTTTTCGAGAAAATACTTACGAAATCTTCTTGAAAAAATACCCTGCATGTTATATGATGATAGCTGAGGAATTTTGTAAAAAACTGTCCAAAATTCCAATATTCAAATAATGGAGGAAGCATATGAGACACTTAATGAGCCCACTGGATTTCTCTGTGGAAGAGCTTGACAAGCTTCTTGATCTTGCCAATGACATTGAGAAGAATCCGGCGAAATATGCACACACCTGTGATGATAAGAAACTCGCAACTCTGTTCTATGAACCAAGCACACGCACACGTTTAAGCTTCGAGGCAGCTATGATGAATCTCGGCGGCAAGGTTCTCGGATTTTCCACTGCTGATTCCAGTTCTGCAGCAAAAGGCGAGAGCGTTGCGGATACGATCCGCGTGACGTCCTGCTACGCAGATATCTGCGCCATGCGCCATCCCAAAGAGGGTGCGCCCCTGGTCGCATCCATGGCTTCCACGATCCCCGTTATCAATGCCGGAGACGGTGGCCACCAGCACCCGACACAGACTCTCACGGATCTGCTTACCATCCGTTCTCTGAAAGGACATTTTGACAACCTTACCATTGGCCTGTGCGGCGATCTGAAATTCGGACGTACGGTTCACTCTCTCATTGAAGCGCTGGTGCGTTACAACAATGTGAAATTTGTCCTCATTTCTCCGGAAGAGCTTCGGATCCCCAGCTACATCCGCGAGGATGTCCTGAAACGTCACAATATTGAATTTGAAGAAGTAGAACGTCTGGAGGATGCGCTTCCAAAGCTTGATATCCTCTACATGACCCGCGTGCAGAAGGAGCGTTTCTTCAACGAGGAAGATTACGTCCGTATGAAGGATTTCTACATACTGGATATGCCAAAGCTGCAGCTTGCAAAAGACGACATGTACATTCTTCATCCCCTTCCCCGCGTCAATGAGATCGCCGTGGAAGTGGACAACGACCCCCGTGCCGCTTACTTCAAACAGGCACAGTACGGTGTCTATGTAAGAATGGCTCTGATTCTCACATTACTGGAGGTGGATGTATCATGTTAAACGTAGGAGCACTTCGGGAAGGGTATGTACTGGATCATATCAAAGCCGGCAAGGCTATGACCATTTACCATGACTTAAAGCTGGACAAGCTGGACTGCACCGTTGCCATCATCAAAAATGCCCGCAGCAACAAAATGGGAACCAAGGACATCATCAAGGTGGAATGTCCCATTGGTGATCTGGAGCTGGATATCCTTGGTTTTATCGATCACAACATCACCGTCAACATCATCAAGGATGAACAGATCGTGGAGAAAAAAATCCTCAGACTGCCAAAACAGATCACGAATGTCATCAAATGCAAAAATCCCCGCTGCATCACTTCCATTGAGCAGGGTCTGGATCATGTGTTTGTTCTGGCGGACGAGGAAAAGGAAGTTTACCGCTGCAAATACTGTGAAGAGAAATATCGCGGCAAGCGCAACAAATAAAACGTGCAATACAAATGGCGGAGGGGATTTTCCCTTCCGCCATTTGTACGTTTTGTTTTAATGTATATCTTTCTTTGTATAATAAAAATAAGCAATTGCGATTCCACCAATTCCTATGACGGTACCAACGAAAACCATCACTCCGTCCAGGCTTCCATTTGACATGATGTCGGCACCCTCACAATATCCAAACGGTGTTATGTACTTCAAAAACTCAGCAACGTCAGCAATATTTGCAATCAGATTCAGAAAATACATCATTGCGGCAATACCAAGCCCTGCTCCCACGCTGCCTTTACGAAGAAATGCAGAAATCCCAAAGCAAATTCCTGCCAGCTCCATCTGCAGAAGATAATAGGCCAAATGAATCAAACTGATTTCTTTCCAGGGAATCGTCTCACCGACAGCGGCTATAGAGCCAATGGAAAGAACATAGATCATGATATTCATAGCTGTAATCTGAATGAACACGGCAATCAGTTTTTCCGAAATAACCCTTTTGCGGCTGACCGGATGCATCAGCAAAAATTCCGCAGTTTTGTCTTTTTCCTCTTTGCTAAGAACCCCTGCTGCACAAAGAGAAGCATAAAATGCACCGCCCAATCCCAAAATATTACCGCACTCAACTGCATAAAACCCTGTAAGTGTTCCAAAATTCAAACGATCCATACCGAACGCCCTGGTAAAAGAACCCATAGAGGCAAACATATCGTTTACACTATCCATCTGTCCTTTCATCTCAGGAAACAAAAAAACACAGATTACAACAAGAAATCCAATAGACGCCGTCCATATCAAAAATGCAGTTTTTCCCTGTCTCAATTCGTGTTTTACAAGCGTCATACTCTTTCACCATCCTTTTTATAATAGTGAAGAAAAATTTCTTCCAGATCAGGCTCCGAAACGGTAAGATCATCAATCTGCCCCGAAGACAATGTTCTCAGTAAACTGCCCATATCACCGTTGTAAAGAAAACTCACAGCATGTTCTGAATCGTTTTTATCCCGAACACCATGCAGGCGTTCTAAGTCAACGATGCCATGAACCGTAATACGTTTTGTATTTGTTTTCAAGAGGTCTTCCACACGGTCACATGCAATGATTCTACCATCACGGATAATCGCCGCACTGGTACAGTTTCGTTGAATTTCCGAAAGAACATGGCTGGACAAAAGAATCGTTGCACCTTCCCTGTTTCTCTCCCGAAGAATATCAAAAAACTCTTTTTGCATCAGTGGATCCAATCCGCCTGTCGGTTCATCCAACATCAACAGGTTTGGTCGGTGCTGTAAAGCACAGACAATAGCAACCTTCTTTCTGTTGCCAAAGGACAGCTCTTCTGTCTTTCGGGATGTATCAAGCTGCAGGCGCTCACAGAGCACTTTTGCTTCAGCGGTGCAGTCCCTTTTCCGGAAATCGGCAGACAGCTTCAATACCTCCCTCACTTTCATTCCTTGATAAAAGGATGTCTCTGAGGGGAGATATCCAATATCCTGCAAAATGGATTCCCTTTCTTTTGTGACATCTTTTCCAAATATCATTGCGCTGCCCGCGGTGGGGGCAATCAACCCCAGCAATATTCTAAGTGTCGTAGATTTTCCGGCGCCGTTTGGTCCGATGAAACCGAAGAAATCCCCCTGTGTTACCGTCAGGTCAAGGTCGAGGATACCTCTCGCCTTGCCATAGTATTTCGTAAGCTTTGTCGTTTTAATAATCTCCATATTCCGTCACTCTTTCTAACCGATTCGGTCAACCCTATTTTAATTCCATTGACCCGTTTTGGGAAGACCATTTCCAAAAATCTTGCAAAATAGGCAGAGCGCTTTTTATATAATAAGAATATTATGGAATCATAGGAAATTACAAAAAAAGACCCAGGAAAAGCATCTCTGCCTTTCTTGGGGTCTTTCTCTTTTGCAGTACCTTTAAAAATGCTTAAAATAACCCTTTCACTTTATCCAAAAAGTTTTCCTCTGCAGCCGCTTCTTCCTTCTCTTCCGGCTCCGGGATGGTGATGCCGTCTGTTTTCATGACAAACTGTACCAGACCGATATCGCTGTTTTTTTCTGATACAAAGGAAACGGGCGTATACTCGCCGCCGGATATCTTCTCCAACACTTTATCAATCTCATCATCCATTTTTTCATCAATATTTCCGGTCTCTTCCCGAAATTCTCCGGTTCCCTCGGCAAGATCGCCGGTTCCTCCGGAAAGCGCTGTAAGACCGTCCATCATGCTGTCCATTCCGCTGTTCAAGCTGTCTGCACCTTCAAAAAGAGCATCTACCCCGGCGGAAACGGCTCCAAGACCATCGTTTAATTCAACCGTGCCTCCTGCCAGAGCAGAAACACCGTCTACCAGAGTCTGTGAAGATTCCGTAAGCATATCTGCGCCATTGAGCAGAGCCTCATCGTTTTCCTGAAGAGCTGAAAAACCTGCCAGAAGCTCCTTTACGCCTTCCGAAGCCGCCGGAAAACCGGCAGTGCTCTCCGCCAATGTGCCCAACGCTTCCCCGGCACTTCGCACACCTTCACTCAGGCTCTGTGCGCCGGCGTAAGCCTCATTCAGCGCTGCAGATAAGGCGTCCAGAGAACCGGTATCCTGTGTCTGCGGCAGGCTGCCCGCCAACGCGCCAATCTGTTCAGCAGCGGTCTGATATCCTGCCGCCGCCTCGCTCAGCTGGCTTCCCGCCGCTGACAACTGCTCAAAAACAGCGCTGATCCCGCCTCCGTCAGGAAGCTGCACCGCAGTGGAAAGAACCGGCGCTTCTACTGAGGAAACGGTAGTTTCCGACACTCTGGAAGCATCCAGCTGCCCGATGATTCCGTCTGCAGTTTCCTGGTCAATGCTTCCTGCATCTGCCGCTGCCTGCACCGCGCCTATGGCGCTGTCTACCTGGGCGTTCATACTGCCGGCTGCTGCGCTTATCTGACTGTTCACATCCGCAATCTGGCTGTTCACACTGTCTGCCATGCTCTGCCCTGCCTGCGCAAGCTCTTGATTTGCCGCGTCTACCTGCCCTGTCACAGCGCCGGTCAGCTGTTCATAGACAGCCGCCACCTGCCCCACTGCCTCTGCGCACAGATTCATCTGACTTCCCAGATTTTCTGTGTTGGAAGCCAGTTCAGAGGCACTTGCCTGAAACTGTCCCAGCATTTCTGCAAGCTGCTGCAGACCCTCACTGTCCGAATTTTCCTGAAGGGCAGCAAGCTGCTGGCAGATCGCACCCAGCCCCGCCGTCAAAGTGTCGGCACCGCTTTGAAGGCTTTCCTGCGTGTCTGCAGAAGCAACCGCCTGATATAAGGCGTTGATCCCATCGCTGACCTGGGACAAATTTTCCAAAGGCGCCAGCTGGGAAGCACCCGCTCCAAGCTGCTGTGCGCCGCCTACATAGGCACGGATTCCTTCTGTGAGACTGCCAACGCCTGCCGTGTACTCTGAGATCCCCTGGGACAAGGCCTGCGCTGCCCCCGCCAGCGAATCGCCTCCGCTTACAATCTCGCCCATTCCGGACTGCAGATCTGCAGCGCCGGATTCCAGTTCAGAACTTCCCGCCGCCAGCTGTCCGCCGCCGTCCACAGCGTCCTGTGCTCCGGTCTGAAGTTCCCTGGCTCCATCGTCCAGCTTCTGCGCCGCTTCCTTCACATCCGCTGTTTTGTCTTCCAGTTCTGACAGATCCAAAGCTTCATCGTCGATATCAAAGCCCATGGGAACTGCCTGAAAGGTAATTCCATTCATTTCAAAATCCTGGACTTTTGCAGTAATGGAAATGTCCTTCTCCTGCCCGGCCATGACGTTGTATAAAAGCTGCCGGTCAGATGCCACATTTGCCTCGGTAGCTCCGTCCGCCCTGATTTCCGTGCAGGTTTTTGTATCCAGAACGACCGTTGCCTGCAAAAGATAATTATCAAAAAATGAGGAATCACAGGCTTTGTTCTCACGGATATTCAGACGTATTTCCAGATTACCGCTTTTGCCCGCCAGATCCTTTGCCGCAATCTCCTTCCCATCCAAATAGTAAGTAATTTTGATTTCCCAGGGCATTTCTTTGGTTTTCAGATTCCCCTGATAATAAAATTTCCCCTCCGGTACCTCTGCCGTCACCTTGTTGCCGGACAATTGGATCTCTTCATCCGTTGTCAGATTTTTTACGGTTTCATAGTCTCCATAATCGGTTACCGTTCCGGCGTTCTGAGAGGTATATTCATTCACCACATAGATTCCGGAAACACTTCCGTCCTCATTTAAGTTGACATAGACATTTTCATCTTTCAACCGCTCTGGCGAAGCGGCAAAAACCGCACATTCCCCGGCTGCTGCCATAACAGCGCTCAACGCTATGGATGCTGTTCGCATAATGATTTTATTTCTGTTCATGACAAGATTCCTCCTTTATAAAATGCAGATGCAGTGTTGTTTTTTGGATCAGACCGTCAAGCATAACGAGCATTGCCGGAAGTACGGTGAACACCAGAACAAAGGATATTACAGCGCCTCTGCCAATGAGAATGCCGAGCTGACTCAATACCATATTTGTGGAAATTTTGCCCAGTATGGTTCCTGCCGCAAACAAAATGACAGAAGAGGTAAATACGGAAAGCAGGCAGAGGCGTATGGCCTCTCTGGCAGCCTTCTTTTTGGTCTGGGTTTCTCTCAGTTCCACATAACGGCTGGTAAACAGGATCGCATAATCGATTGTGGCTCCCAGCTGTACGGAACTGATAATGAGATAGGCGATATAGTACAGGGAGGTTCCCTGAAAATAGGGGATCGCCAGATTGATCCATATGGAAGTTTCGATCACCAGCGTCAAAATTACCGGAATGCTTATGGATTTAAAGGTCACCAGAAGGATCAGAAATACAAACCCGATCGCCAGTGAATTTACTCGCATATTGTCCTGCGTAATAGTGGTTTTTAAATCCAGAGTGCTTGCCAGATCCCCTGCGATCAGCGCGTCTTTTCCGTAATATTTCTCGCTGATGCTGCGGATTTTATTCAGGGAATCATCCCACCCCGCTTTTCCTTCCTCCACATTCAGACTCAGGATAAAGCGGCTGTAATGCTCTGAATAAAGCTTGGAAACCTCCTCGTCCGGAACAAAATCTGTGGGAATGGATGCTCCGGCGGTATTCACATAGGATATCACGGAGTCCACGCAGTCTTCCTTTTTAAATTCCTCGTTCATGGCAATTTCCTTTTGGATTTCTCCCTTTGGAACCATGACCACAACCGGATTTGATACGCCGTACTCCTCTTCCACAGCCAGGAGATCCCGTCCCATCTGCGTCGCGTTGGTGCTGTAGATCCGGCTCGCACCATAAAGAAAATCATTTTTTCCCTGGGCTATAATACAGGGAACAACCAGCACCGCAACTATGAAAAACACCGGAAGTCTGCACTTCATAATAAAGCCGGACGCCTTGCGAAAATCCGGGAATATAGGACGATGCTGTGTCTTGTCGATCCAGTGGTAGGTTGAAATCGCAAGAGCCGGCAGCAGACACAGCACGCAGATAAGGCTCAGTGCGATCGCCTTTGCCATAACCCAGCCCATATCCGGTCCGATTCTGAAACGCATCAGGATCAGCGCCGCAAAACCGGTTACCGTTGTAAGACCGCTCGACATAACCGAACCGATCGACTGTTTTACCGCCGCGATCATGGCCTCCTGCACGTTCTTTCCCTGGCTTCTGTTTTCAGAAAAACGATGCAGAAGAAAAATGGAATAATCCATGGATACCGCCAGCTGCAAAACGCTTCCCGCCGCGTTTGTCACAAAGGAAATCTCCCCAAAGATCAGATTGGTTCCCATATTCAGAATAATGGCAATCCCAATGGTGATCATAAACAGAACCGGCTCAAACCAGGAATTCGTTGTCAGCAGCAGCACCACGATTACAATAGGAATTACAAATCCCATGATCTGCTGGATATCTTTTGAGGTGTGCACCGGAGAAAGCACATCCGTGACAGCAGAGCCGGACATCGCGTTGTCTTCTCCGATAATGTCCCTGATCTGTGCTACCGCAGTATCTTTTTTGTCATCCGCTATGGTCACGGAAAACAGGGCATTCCCGTCCTTATACCAGGCATCGACCACTGACTGGTCTGCGGTTTCCAGAGGGGCATAAATGTCAACGGCGTCATCCAGCCAGCTGACTTCCTCCACTCCCTCCGTCTGAGCAATTTCTTCTTTATAGCGCAGCGCTTCTGAAATAGAAACGTCGTAGAGAATTACCCGCATATTGGGAACCGGCTGGTCATACTCTTCTTCCATCACATCAATCGCTTTTGTGGAAGCCGCATCCTCCGGCAAATAATCTGCAAAATTGTAATTCACACCTACCAAAGTGGAAAGTCCGGCACATACAACCGTTAAGATGAGAAAAATACCGATGATAAATTTTTTGTGCTTTAGGATAAAATTTGTGTATCTGTCCATATCATGCGTTTCCCTCCTATAAAATAGACACTTGTTTATTTTTGTACTTATGTTATTATAGGAATGGAAGATTGAAAATGCAATAATCAATATGAAATACAATGTTTATAATTCAACACTTTTCATAGAAATGTTCAAAAAAAGAGGGGGTAACCTTATGAGCGAAAAAAAGAAAAACAGGAGCGTCCTCCGCTCACAGAAAATGCTGAAGGATGGCTTTCTGGATTTGATGCAGCAAAAACCGATTCAGCAGATTACGGTAAAGGAGCTCTGCGATCATGTGGACTTAAATCGCGGAACTTTTTATCTGCACTATAGAGATATGTATGATTTGCTGGATCATATTGAGTCGGAAATTCTGGAGCAGTTCAATGAGATCATCCATGCGTACTCACCGGAGGAAAGCAATGGAAAACCGTCTCTTCTGCTAAAAAGCATTTTCCGTTTTCTTGCGGATAATTCTGATTTTTGCCGAATGGTCCTTGGCGTAAATCGCGACCGGAATTTTATCAACAAATTAAAAACGGTTCTCAAAGAAAAATGTTTTTCGGATTGGGAATATCTCTACTCCAACCGGGCTTCTGAGCTGTATGAACCCTTTTATGCTTTTATGCTGTCCGGCTGTATCGGCATTATCGAAAACTGGCTTAACAGCAGCAACGCATCACAGACCGCGGATGAAATCGCAGAGCTCACCGAAAAAATCATCCTCCATGGAATGCAGGTGTTCAAGGAATAAAAAAGGTACTGTCATCCATCCCGGACAACAATACCTTTCACACTGTATTTAGCTTTCCTAAAATGCGCAATCAGACCGATAAGCCGGGTTATGTCGTTGAGTGGTCATCTATCTAGGCCCTTCGTTGCCAAAGGGCTCAAGCGACCCACCTGAAAGCACGACGGGCCGCCGTATTGCTTTCGTTTCGGTCTTGCTTCGAATGGAGTTTACATATGCCCGTTCTGTTACCACAACGGCGGTAGTCTCTTACACTGCCTTTCCACCCTTACCTTCCAGAGGAAGGCGGTTTATTTCTGTTGCACTGGTCTGGGAGTCGCCTCCACCGGACGTTATCCGGCATCCTGCCCTGTGAAGCCCGGACTTTCCTCGTCTGAACCCTTTCGTCTGTTCAGCCGCGACCACCTGGCCTGGTTGCGCTTTGGCTATTCTAACATGTTTTCTTCTCCTTGTAAAGGAAATCCAGGAAAAAGAGAGGAAATCAGCGGCAGCAAGTTTCCAGAATTTCGGTCAGCGCATTCTGACTGCTGGAATGGCTGCGAATGACGTCTGTTTTTTCGTCATTTACTCCATCCAATGCCGTTTTTACCATTTTGTGAGAAACGGTGCTGGTAAAAAGCACCAGCAAATCCGGACAGCCGATCTGTTTTCCGAAATCCGCCCTCATCTGTGTGAATACTTTAACTTTGCATTTGTAGGATCTGCATATTTTTTTATATTGGGAAACCATGCGGTCATGGCCGCCCACGATCACAACACTCATAGGCTTTCCCTTATCCCTTTCTCATGCTTTGACAGCTGCAGCTGCAACCGGCATGATCTTTATCTTTCTCACAAGAGCAGCCTCCACAGCTGCAGCCAATACATTTTATTCCATTCTTTTTCGCCTTGATCATATAGTAAACCGCACCTCCGACTGCCAAAATCAGAATTCCCAGAACAACTGCATTCGCCATATTCATTTCCTCCTCTTCTTTATGTGTGAAGGCTGTACTGTGCCTTGAAGATTTTTTCGTTTCTGTAAATCAAAGCTGCAAGAATCACACCGAATACCAACACTGCCATAAGCCCCGGAAGGAAGCCCTGCCCCGGCGCCCCGGTTGTCAGCCATGTTCCGATCTGATATACCAGAAAAGCTACCGTATATCCTGTGCCAAACTGAAGTCCAATCCCTGCCCACAGCCATTTTCTGCTCTGCATTTCAGAGTTCATGGCTCCGAGGGCGGCAAAACAGGGCGGCGTATACAGATTAAACATCAGGTAAGCGAGGGCTGCGGCCTTGGTGAGCCCCATGACAGCCGCCACCTCATTTCCGCTGCCGACAAGCGCCAGTTCTTCTGTGTCAATAAAATTTGTCAGCCCGTACACAACCGCCAGGGTTCCCACCACATTTTCTTTTGCAATGAAACCTGTAATTGCTGCTGCAGCCAGCTGCCACACGCCAAAACCAAGAGGAACCAGAAGCAATGCAAATGGAGATGCTACAGACGCCAGAATAGAGGTGCTCTCCATGCCTTCTTCCACCACCTGGAACTGCCAGTTAAAGCTCTGCATGATCTGGACGATTGTATTGCATACCAGGATGATCGTTCCGGCTTTTACAATATACGCCTTTCCGCGGCTGAGCATGGAAAATGCCGCCCGTGAAAAGCTGGGGATCTTATATTCCGGAAGTTCCATGATAAAAAAGGATTTGCGGTACTTGTAGCCTGTGATCTTTTTTACCAGAAGTGCGCCAAAGAAGATCAGCACAAGTCCCACCAGATACATCGTCGGCCCCACCCAGGGCGCATCTGCAAAAAAAGCGCCCGCAAACAGTGCGATCACCGGAAGCTTTGCTCCGCAGGGCATAAACGGTGTCAGCATTGCCGTAGCTCTCCTTTCGCGCTCATTCCGTATGGTACGGCAGGCCATGATTCCGGGAATGGCGCAGCCGGTGCCAATCACCATGGGAATGACAGATTTTCCGGAAAGACCAACGCGTTTGAACACAGGATCCAGTACCACGGTGGCTCTTGCCATGTAACCGCAGTCCTCCAGAAGCGCAATCAGGAAATACATCACCATGACCAGCGGAAGGAAGCCCACAACCGCACCGACACCGCCGATCATTCCATCCACCAGCAGCGCTTGCAGGAAAGGACTCGCTCCGGACAACAGCTCTCCAACCCAGGCCTGGAAGGTTTCGATCCAGCCAACCAGCCAGTCCGCGATCCAGGTTCCCACGGTGGACTGCGATATGTAGAAGACCAGGAACATTACCGCTGCAAAAATAGGAATACCAACTATTTTATGCGTAAGAACGGCATCTATTTTATCCTGCTTATTTTTGTCTCTGGTAAAAATTTTTCTCTTTTCTGCAGCCTCCACAATGTCGTTTACCATCATAAACCGTTTCCGGTCTGCAGCCTCCACCGCCTTTTTATCCTGCAGATCAATATCGGCCTGCACATAGGGTGCTTTCTGCCCTTTGCCGCAAAGAGAAACTGCGGTTTGGATCACCTCGCCAAGTCCTTTGTGTCCCGCTGAAACCGAAACCGTTGGGATTACCGGACAGCCAAGCCTTTCAGAAAGAAGCTTTGTGTCGATCTTCGTCCCTTTCTTTTCTGCGATATCACTCTTATTAAGAGCCACAACCACCGGGATTCCCAGCTCCAGAAGCTGCGTGGTAAAAAACAGGCTTCTGCTCAGGTTTGCGGCATCCACAATGTTTACAATCACATCCGGTTTTTCCTGCTTCACATAGCTGTTGGTAATGCTTTCCTCCGAAGTAAATGGCGACATGGAATAGGCCCCCGGCAAATCTACCGCAACCAACTCCTCAGAACTGCCGCAGTACATCTTCTTGATACTGCTTTCTTTTCGTTCCACCGTTACTCCTGCCCAGTTTCCGACACGTTCATTTTGTCCTGTCAGAGCGTTGTACATGGTAGTCTTTCCGCTGTTTGGATTTCCTGCCATTGCGATTCTCATGGTTTGTTCCTCCTTCGATCGATTATTAGTTTTGACTAACTCTTTGGGTAAAAAAATCTATATCGAAATAGCTCTGGCTAATTCCATATCCATATTGTATCTTCCGTCTTTGATGGAAACCACGCAGCCGCTCTTCTTCCTGGAAATCACTGTGATCGGCTCGCCGCTGTAACATCCCAGAGAAAACAAAAACGCATCCAGCTCCTCATCCTCTGTCCTGATGCTCTTCACCGTATATTCCTGTCCCTCTTTTGCCTCCAGCAAATTCATAATCACTGACCACTCCATTCTCCTGTATTCTTGTTATTTTTCAAAACAAGCGTTTTCTTTTACTTTAGTTAGTTTACACTAACTTTGTGCCTTTGTCAACTTCTTTTTGTGACGGATGATCTTTCATACAAAACATCGGTTCTCATTCCCTTCCCAAGCGCAGAAACGGCATAGCCTGCCAGCTATGCCGTTTTCCAAACGCATCTATGAATTTCTGTCACTGCTGAACCTGTGCCGCCGGCACACAGAGACCTTTGACTGCCATAAGCTACACATGAAAACAGCTTCCACCCACAAACTCCCTTAATATGGAATTATATGGAATCTGCTCGCTTGGCACCGGCACAAAATAATCCAGGAATTTCAGCAGTCTCTTTGCCTCCAGATATTCCGGAGCCTCCTTCGGAATGCCGAAAAGCAAGGGCTCCGCATAAACCTTCAGGCAGGCCAGCTCGTACACCAGCGCAGAATTGAACATGACATCCGCTTCCTCCTGGAAGACAAAAATATTCTCATCCTCACCTCTTCGCACAGAAGGCCACCGGGCGATCGTCTCTCTTGCGCTTGTGCCTCTGGTGCGCGCATCCCGCACGATCCTCCTGAGCAGACGGCCGTCTGTGCTGGGGATCCGATTGTGCTCATCCACGTTGAGCTGTGTCAGCGCACTGATGTAGATTTTGAACTTGCTTTCTTTGGGAAGCGCATAGCTCAGCTTGTCATTAAGGCCGTGAATCCCCTCGATCACCAGAATGTCATCTGCCCCAAGCTGCAGGAAATCTCCCTTGTACTCCCGTTTTCCGGTCTTAAAATTAAATACCGGAAGCTCCACCCGCTCTCCGGCCAGAAGTGCCAGCATATCCTTGTTAAACTGCTTTACATCAATGGCTTCCAGGCACTCATAGTTTTTTTCACCGTACTCGTCCAGTGGCGTGTGCTCTCTGTCCACAAAATAGTTGTCCACCGCAATGGGGTGCGGCCGCATCCCATGGGCAGTGAGCTGTATGGACAAACGGTGTGAAAAGGTGGTCTTTCCCGAAGAAGACGGTCCTGCGATCATGACAAATTTTTTGTCACCGGCGGCCACGATCCTCTGGGCGATCCGGGAAATTTTCGCCTCATGAAGCGCCTCCTGAATCAGAAGAATGCGCTGGATGCCCTCAGAGGTAATCCTGTCATTCAGCTCTCCCACCGTGGACACATCCATCTTGTCTCCCCACTCCTGGGACTCCTTCTGCACCTGAAAAATTTTGTCCATGGGCTTAAAAGGAGATACCCGTCCCGGATCTTTTCTGTCGGGCAGCATGAGGACAAACCCTTCGTCATAAAGCTTTAAGTCAAACTCACGGATAAAGCCCGTGTGACTTGCCATAAAACCATAGAAATAGTCGTCAAATCCTTCAATACTGTAAATATTCACCTTGGAAACTCTGCGGTAGCAAAACAGCTTTTCCTTGTCATACATGTGATGCTTGTGAAACAGGGCAATGGCGTCGTCGGTATTGATGCTGCGTTTTGTAATGGGGATTTCTGCCTCCACAATACGGCGCATTTCTGCGCGCACCCGCTCTATAAACTCCTCATTCACCACCGTGCTGCCTACCAGAGTGAAATAGTAGCTGTTTCCAAGAGAATAATGGATCACAACCTTGTCGGCATTGTTTTTGCCATAAATGTCATAAATCGCTTTCAGAAGCACAAACACAGCGCTTCGCTTGTATGCGCTGTAACCAATATTGTCTTTGGTGGTGATAAAAGACAGCGTGCAATCGCGGTTCGCGTGCTTGTGAAGCTCCCGAAGTCTCCCGTCCGCCAGCACAAGAATGATCGACGCATCCGCTTTTCCTTCGTAATCCTTCACAATTTCTCCATAGGAAATTCCCTGGGGATAGGTACGCACCTGACCGTCTACGGTAACCTGTATCTCTTTCTGCTCCATATGCAGCACCTTCCTTTCTGCTGTCCAAAAGCCTTGCATGTCATACTCGTCCTATATAGTATAGTTCTCCTCAGAAGACAATATACGGATTTTTTACCGCGGCACAGGATATGGTCAGCTCCGGAAATGCCGCCGCAAGCTCCTTTCTCATATCTTCCGCAAAAATATACTCTGTGCCGTAATGGCCGGCGTCAATAAGAGCCAGTCCTTCCATAGCAGTCTCAATGGCCGTATGATAGTCTATATCCCCGGTAATATAAACCTGCGCTCCCGCTTTTATGGCATCCTCTATCATGCTTTTGCCGGAACCGGTGCAGACAGCGGCAATTTCCACCTGCGCCAGCGGATTTCCGTAAAGCCGCACATCGCTTAAGCCGTTGCTCTCTTTTACATGGCGGGCACATTGCGCCAGTGTCATGGGGCAGGGAAGTTTTCCCACGCGCCCGAAGCCCGCGGCACGTCCTCCCTCTTCCTCTGTGACAGACAAAACTTTCGTGTCTGTCAGCCCGAGACGGGAAGCGCTGCAGTCTGCCATTCCAAAAATATCGTAATTGGTGTGCATGGCATAGTATGGAATCTGGTTTTCGATCAGCGTCAGAAGCCGGCGCCCCAGACTTGTATGGTTATTGATCTTTTTTACGCCGGAAAAGATCATGGGATGGTGGGTAAGGATCATATCCGCCCCCGCTTTTATCGCCTGCTCCAGAACCTCCTCTGTCAGATCCAGCGCCAGAAACACATGCGCAACCTCTTTTTCATCATTTCCGGCCAGAAGTCCTACATTGTCCCATTCCTCAGCCGCCTTTGGCGGGTGCTTCTCTTCCAGCCATCGTATCAGTTCATATGCTTTCATAATATGTCAGAGCAGCCAGAATCTGCTGCCTTTCCTCCCTTACTTCCAGGATCCGCCGTGAAGCCGGATCCCCCTTTGCTTCCCCGAGAGAGGCAAGGATCTGCTCCCGGATACGCTTCTCCCGTTCAAGATACTGTTTCAAAACCGGATGGCGCTGTTTCAGCAGGAATTTCCCAAAAAGAGCCTCTTCCTCCGTGAGTGTTACTGTTGTCTCCGGCATTTCTGTCTTCACTGCTTTCATCATCGGATAAAACTTGCCGCCGTCCAGCACGATATTTTCCTCTGCAATGGAATACCCCTCTTCTGCAAGATAACGGCGGAAATGAGGAATGTCCGACTGCGGCTGCAGAATCAGCTCTGAAAAGGAATCCCGCACTTTTCGGCCTCTTGTGAGGATCTGCTCCATAAGGGGCCCGCCCATACCTGCGATCACCAGGGTATCCCCTTCTCCGGCCCTAAGCGCCGCAAGCCCGTCTGACAGACGGCATTCTATGTATGCGGAAAGACCATAGGCTTCGATATGCTCTCTGGCCCTGGAAAGAGGTCCCTTCCCTATATCCATGGCGACAGCTCCCGGGATCCTTCCTGTCTGTACCAGGTATACCGGCAGATATCCATGATCACATCCCACATCTACCAGCCGGTTTCCTCTTGTCACCATATCGGCTATGGCCGAAAGCCGCAACGATAACTGCATGTCCTCTCCTTAATCCAGATAATCCTTCAGCTTGCGGCTGCGGCTCGGATGACGGAGCTTGCGCAAAGCCTTGGCCTCGATCTGACGGATACGTTCTCTGGTCACATTAAATTCTTTTCCTACTTCCTCCAGGGTTCTGGCACGTCCGTCATCCAGCCCAAACCGCAGACGAAGCACCTTCTGTTCTCTGTCCGTAAGCGTGCTCAGCACCTCGACAAGCTGCTCTTTGAGAAGCGTAAAGGCTGCCGCATCTGCCGGAACAGGCACGTTGTCGTCCTGGATGAAATCGCCCAGATGGCTGTCTTCCTCTTCGCCGATGGGGGTTTCCAGAGAAACGGGCTCCTGAGAGATTTTAAGAATTTCCCGCACACGGTCCACAGACATGTCCATCTCTTCTGCGATCTCCTCCGGCGTTGGTTCCCGTCCAAGCTCCTGCAAAAGCTGTCTGGAAACGCGGATCAGCTTGTTGATCGTTTCCACCATATGAACAGGAATACGGATCGTTCTTGCCTGATCGGCAATGGCTCTGGTGATGGCCTGACGGATCCACCAGGTGGCATAGGTGCTGAACTTGTAGCCCTTGCGGTAATCAAACTTCTCCACCGCCTTGATCAGTCCCAGATTGCCCTCCTGGATCAGATCCAGGAACAGCATGCCGCGTCCGACATATCGTTTCGCAATGCTTACCACCAGACGGAGGTTTGCCTCTGCCAGACGTTTTTTCGCTTCTTCATTGCCCTCCTCCATGCGCTTTGCAAGCTCAATTTCTTCCTCTGCGGTGAGAAGGCTGACCTTGCCGATCTCCTTCAGGTACATGCGGACCGGATCCTCGATGCTCACTCCCTCCGGAACGGAAAGATCGATCTTGTCAAGCTCTACCTCTTCCTCGTCGTCCAGATCCACCATGTCTGCATCGTCATCCAAAATCAGGGCATCTGCCATATTGTCTGTGATGCGAAGCACATCCACGCCGCTGGCTTCAAGAAAATCGAAAATTTTCTCCATCTGCTCCAGTTCCAGAGGCTGGTCTTTGAAAAAGTTGTTGATCTCCTGGTATTCCAGTACATTCTTTTTCTTTTTTGCAAGCTCCAGAAGCTCCACCAGTTTCTCACTGAATTTACCCATATTCATTTCCATAGGTGTTTTATACCTCCATATTGTGTTTATATTTTGTCCTTATTCAAAGGAAATATGCAGTTGATGCCGTTTTCTTCCAAGGTCTTCCAAATCTTTTTTTGCCTGGATGATCTGCTGCAGTGCCGCCATGTCCGAAGGATCCCAGGTACGGTTTTTATATTCCAGACTTTCTTCTTTGATACGGAGCAGGGTGTCCGCAAACGCACGGTTCTGTTCCTCCGCGGTCTCCAGATGAATGGTGGCATTGAACAGCGACGCCACCTCCCGCTGCTCCTCACTGTCTGTAAATGTGTTCAGAAGTCTCGCCGGGTTTACCTCCCCCTCCTGATACTGCGCAAAAAGCATATCCGCCACCTGGCGGTACAGGGGTGTCACAAAGTCCTCCGGCCCTATGTAGCGCGTCACCTCCTCGAAAATTTTCGGATAGGTGACCAGCCAGGTCAGCATCAGCTTCTGGGATTTTTCCGCTGCGGATTCCTTCGGCTTTTTTTCCTGGGCTGCGGCCTTTGGCCGGAAACGCTGTTCCGCCGGGGTTCCCCGGATGGCCAGGGCATTTACCCTTTTTCGCAGATCCTCATGGCTGATGCCATAGCTTCTGTATTGCTTTACTATGGCCTCTATATAAAGATTTCGCTCCAGCTCGTCCGACAGCTCCAGAAGCATCTGCGCGCAGTTTTCAAAAAACTGATTCTGTCCCTGCGGCTCTGTCATGGCAAAGTTTTTTTCCGAGACGCTTACCCGGAACATAAAACTGTCCATTGCCTGGGAAAGACGCTCTTCAAAAGCTTCCGGCCCCATATTTTTCAGAAATTCATCGGGATCCTTATAAGGCGCAAGGCTCACCACCCTGGAATTGACTCCCGCTTCCCGAAGAATGGGAATCCCCCGAAGAGCTGCCCGCACCCCGGCTTCATCGCTGTCGTAAAGAAGAAGCACCTCCTCTGTATAGCGCTTCAGAAGACTCGCGTGCCCGGATGTCAGCGCAGTCCCCAGAGATGCCACCGCGTTGGTAAAACCAGCCTGATGCATGGAGATGACGTCCATATAGCCCTCGCAGAGGATCAGATAGTTTCTCCGGGTTGTCCGCGCGATGTTCAGTCCGTAAAGATTCCGGCTTTTGTCAAACAGGGTCGTCTCCGGGGAGTTGAGATATTTGGGTTTTCCGTCCCCCATGACACGTCCGCCAAAACCGATGACACGGCTGTTTATATCCATAATGGGAAAAATCACCCGGTTCCAGAATTTGTCGTACATGCCCCTGCGCTCATCCGCATTGAAAAGCCCGGATTCCCTCAGCAGCTCGTCGCTGTAATTCTTGCTCTTTAAATACTTGTACAGATCGTCACTGTACTTGTCCGAATACCCCAGGCCGAATTTGCGGATCGTCTCCTCGCTCAAGCCTCTGCCTGTGAGATAGGCGTAGGCTGCTTTTCCGTTTTCTCTCCGCAGCTGATAATAAAAATACTGGGCAGCCAGCTTGTTGATTTCCAGCAAAACTGCCTTTTTGTCTGCTCTGGCCCGGGCTTCCTTGGAATACTCCATCTTCGGGAGCTCCACCCCGGCCCGCTGCGCCAGATGAGAAAGCGCTTCCCCAAAGGAGTAATTCTCATACTCCATGATGAAGTTGAATACATTTCCTCCTGCGCCGCAGCCGAAGCAGTAATACATCTGTTTTGACGGCGTCACCGAAAAGGACGGTGTCTTTTCGTTATGAAAAGGACACAGACCAAAATAGGAGCTTCCTTTTCTGGTAAGCTTCACATATTGGGATACCACATCTACAATATCATTTTTCATACGCACTTCTTCAATGATATCGTCCGTATATCGCATATTTGTCCTCCTGAAAAATCAATATACAGACCAGGATTTCGGAATAAAAATCTCACGGAATTTTTCCATGGAATACTGGTCCGTCATTCCGGAAAGATAATCGCAGACAACCTGCGCTTTGGGCTGATGCTGGTACTCTATCAGCTCTCTGTACTCTCTGGACATCTCTCCCGGATTCTCTATGTAATACTCATACAGCTCCGTCAGCATCTTCATCGCCTTACTCTCCTCTATCTTGGCAACGGGATTCGTATACACGCTTCGGAACATGATACTCCTCAGATCCATGAGCGCCTCCTCAATGCGGGGAGACATGCGTATCACATCGCTGTCCATGCTGTTTTCGATAATATCGTGCACAAAGGTATTCAAACGTTCTCTGGTGGTATATCCAAGAAGAATGCGGAGCGTGATCGGAATGTCGTCCTCTGTGATGATCTCCGCCCGCTGCGCATCATCCATATCATGGTGAATATAGGCTATTTTATCCGAGAAACGCACTACCTGTCCTTCCAGGGTGGACGGAGAACCGCTGGTTCTGTGATTTTTGATCCCGTCCCGTACCTCCCAGGTGAGATTCAACCCCCGTCCGTCCTTTTCCAGGACTTCCACCACACGCACGCTCTGCCTGTAGTGGGCAAAGCCATCGGGATGCACCTGATCGAGCGCGCGTTCTCCCGCATGTCCAAACGGTGTATGCCCCAGATCGTGTCCAAGGGCGATCGCCTCCACCAGATCTTCGTTCAGGCGCAGCGCCTTGGCAATGGTCCTGGCAATCTGGGAGACCTCCAGGGTATGGGTAAGACGATTGCGGTAGTGCGCCCCCTGGGGCGCTAAAAATACCTGGGTCTTGTCTTTCAGTCTCCGAAATGCCTTACAATGTAAAATACGATCCCGATCCCTCTGATACACGGTCCGCACATCACACTCTTCCTCCTCCACATCCCGCCCTCTGGAATTCACACTTAAGGCTGCATAGGGACTCAGGAGCTGCTTTTCTCTTGCTTCCATGCTTTCACGAATGTTCATAGGCACTCCCTCCACAGAATGACAAAATACCTCTTACTAATTATATTCTACATAAAAACTCAAATTCCTCTTTTTTTGTGAAAAATAGCCGGAAATTTCTGTTTCAACGGCCTCAGAAAAAAACTTTTAAAATTTTTAATTTTTTTCAAAAAATATGTTGACATTCTTTGAGACCTTTGCTATACTATCACTTGTCGCGAGGGAGAAACAAAAAAATCCCACGAAATGCGATATGCGGAAGTGTCGGAACTGGCAGACGAGCAAGACTAAGGATCTTGTGAGCAATGCGCTCGTGTGGGTTCAAGTCCCATCTTCCGCATTTTTTATGTCCAAAATTAAATTTCATATTTTATGAGGGAGGTTTTGCAGAAACGCAGAAACCTCCCTTTTTCTATAAAAAAATCTACAGCTCCGCGATCCGGCTCACAGCCACATAAATCTCCTGAATTTTATACCAGGTCGGATAATCCACGATCCCCGTGGCAGGCAGCCCAAACACCTCCTGAAATTTTCGGACGGCATCCTTTGTCCGCTCACCGAAGATTCCGTCCGCCGCAATGCGGGGAATGGCCGGATATGCCCCGCTGATCTCGTTGATCTGCTCCTGGATCTGGCGCACCTCCATACCGGAAGCCCCGATATCCAGATCATAGCCGGGCCAGGAAGCCGGTATCCCGGAAACCTCCTCCGCTGCGTTAATGTACATGTCGCTGCCATAATAATTGCGCAGGATCTGAATCGGGGAATATCCTCTGTCTCCCAGATATTTGCTTCCCCACTGAGACATCCATCCCCGTTCCGAACAGTCTACCCGCCGTCCGTCACAATACTGGGTAAGGATCGGCTGGCGCACATCCGGTCTTGACAAATAGTTTTCAAACATTTCGTCCACCACCCGGTCGATGGTATCGAACACATTCCGCCCGTGGATCCATTTATGATCATAGGCCGTTGATGAGGTGATGGTAAAATCATACCCTTTATTTCGATACCATTCCGTATAGACCCGGTTCAGAGTAAAAGACATGATCGCCAGAACATTTGCCCGGATGGTATCATCCGGCCAGGTAGCATAAATTTCGCTGCTCGCCACATTTTTTACATAATCCCGGTAGCGAACATAATAATTCCCTGCTCCCGTATCCCCGGGCGGTCCGTCGTGCACCACCACATACTCCGGCACCACCACGCGGCTTAGAACAATTTCTCCGGTTTCATTTATGGGTTTTATTTCTGCTTCCTCAATCTTGGGCGGATATTCTCCAAACAATGTATGCGGCCCAATGACGATCCTCTGATAGCTTTCCTCATCCACCGGATTTGGCACCAGGCTTGCCGGCTGCTGCGCCAGCACCTCGGGAAGAACCTCGGTTCCCGTCACCTCCTTTGGCTCATAGCCGTCTGCATCTATCTGCACGGTATATTCCGCATAGGGCTGTTCCTCCACCGGCCGCATGCTGTAATCAATGGGCGGCGCAGAAAGCTCCAGTACCGGCGTTCTTCCGGACGCATCCGTGCGCACCTCCTCCAGCACGCTGTCCGGAACCCCGGTATAGGAAATACGCACCCGGGCATTTTCGATCGGCCGGTTATCTCTTCCGTTCAAAACCACCACCTGAAGTCTTCCATTATCCACGTTATCCTGCTGTGCCTGCACTTTTTCAAACCAGTTCATGCAAAACCTCGCCACGCGCTCTTCATGGTATTCTATGCAAAAATACTCCGAAACAGCACCTTCGCCGTCCGGAGTATCCAGTCTTTAAAATATTTTCAGGATGTCGTTGTACATTACCACAACCATGAGCGCCATGAGGAGCATAAGACCCGCAAAATGGATCATCCCCTCCAGTTCCCGGTTTACCGGCTTTTTGCGGATTGCCTCCACGATCAAAAACACCAGCCGTCCGCCGTCCAGCGCCGGAAGCGGCAGAAGATTCATGACGCCAAGATTGGCGGAAAGAAGCACTGCCATATTGAGCATGTTCATCCACACCATAAGCGTCCCTTCGCTCTTGCTCTGCTCATAGGTATCGCCAATGGCATCCACCACGCCCACGGGACCGCTCAAATCCTGCACGCCAAGCCCGCCGGTGACAAGCTCCTTCAAGCTCATTATCGTTGTACGTATCATGTATTTTACTTCCAGGAAGCCGTATTTCAGCACGTCAAATCCTTGCGCCTTCACACAGCCCACATTGTAGCCAAAGCCCATCACAGGAGTCCTGCTCTCCCCCGGTGTCAGAGACGCCTCATATTCCAGGCCGTCCCGCTCATAAGTAATGGTGACCGGCTCTTCTGTGAGCGGATGCTCTGCTATATATGCCTCATAGGCCGCCCCGTCAGGAAGAACCGTTCCATTGATCGAAGTGATCACATCTCCCGGCTGTACGCCGGCATCCGCCAGCGGCATCCCCTCGATCAGAGAGTCTACCTGCAGACTTTCCGCGTTCGCCCGGTTAAACCCGAGCAGATACCGCACTTCCACATCCGGTTCAAATACAAGCTCTTTTTCTTCCCCGTCGCGCAGAACGGTCATATGGACCGTTTCTCCTTCTGCCAGCTCATTCAGATAGCTGTATACAGAGAGATCCTTTCCAAGGTCAATGGAATATCCCTGGAACTCTGTAATAATGTCCCCTTCCCGAAGTCCGGCTTCCGCAGCATTCGATCCCGGCTCCACGGAAAGAACCTCCGCCGGGTCATAGCCTACCATTCCGACAATGATAACAGACAGAACAAAAGCCAGGATAAAGTTAAAAACAGGGCCTGCAGCCACCACGGAAATCCGTCCCCAGACAGGGGCCGCATTAAAGGTGCCCGGCTGTTCATCCTCCCCCGTGTCCTCGCCCAGCATGGCGCAGGAGCCGCCCAGAGGAAGCAGCTTCACAGAATATCGGGTTCCGCCCCGCACGGTGCTCACAAGGCGCGGTCCCATTCCAAGAGAAAACTCCGTCACCACAATGCCGTTCTTTTTGGCCAGCAGAAAATGCCCCAGCTCATGGATGAGGATTACCGCGCTGAAAATGATCACTGCAATTAAAATCTTCAAATTACCACCTGCCTTCAATCCACTGATAGGTCTCTTCCTCGACAGCCAGGATTTCCTCCAGGCAAGGCTCCTCTATGAGACTGTGTCTCTCCATAGACTGCCCGATAATGTCATAAATATCCAGAAAACCGATTTTTTCCTGCAGGAATTTGCTCACTGCAAGCTCGTTGGCCGCATTAAATACCGTGGGCATGCTGCCTCCGGCTTTTGCCGCCTGAATCGCCATGGGAAGACCCAAAAACGTCTCCATGTCCGGCTCCTCAAAGGTGATCTCCCTGATCTTCGCAAAGTCCAGACGCTCTCCATCCAGATAGCGGCGCTCCGGATAATAAAGCGCGTACTGAATCGGCAGACGCATATCCGGCGTTCCCAGCTGCGCCATAACTGCGCCGTCTGAAAATTCCACCATGGAATGGATAATGCTCTTCGGCTGCACGACCACCTGAATATCTGAAAGCGCTACGTCAAACAGCCATCTGGCTTCCATAACCTCCAGTCCCTTGTTCACCAGAGTCGCGGAATCCACCGTGATCTTCCGTCCCATAACCCAGTTGGGATGTTTCAGGGTATCCGCAAGGGTTACATGGGCAAGCTCCTCCCTTGTTCTGCCGCGGAACGGGCCGCCGGAGGCGGTAATGAGAAGCTTCTTTACGCTGCGTCTGTCTTCCCCGTGAAGCGCCTGAAAAACAGCGCTGTGCTCACTGTCCACCGGCAATATCCGCACGTTGTGCTCTTTTGCAAGGGGAATAATGAGATGTCCCGCCGTCACCAGCGTCTCTTTGTTTGCAAGAGCGATGTCCTTGCCCGCGCGTATGGCCTCCATGGTGGGGCGAATCCCTATCATCCCCACAATAGCAGTCACCAGAAGCTCTGTCTCCGGCATTCTTGCCAGCTCCAAAAGCCCCTCCATACCGCAGACCACCTGCGTGTCCGTGTCCGAAATCCGCACTGCCAGATCACGCGCCGCATCCTCCTCCCAGACAGCCGCCAGGCGCGGATGAAATTCCCGGATCTGGCTTTCCAGCTTATCAATGCTCCTTCCCGCACTGAGCGCCAGCACCTCAATATCCTTGTTGCTGCGGACCACATCCAGCGTCTGTGTTCCTATGGAGCCTGTTGAGCCCAAAATCGCAATTTTTTTCATATGATATCCTTTCTCAGATTCCCAGAACCATTTTTGCAAGATAATAAATAATAGGCGCCGTAAAAATCACGCTGTCAAACCGATCCAGGATCCCTCCGTGACCGGGAATCAGCTTGCCGTAATCTTTGATCTCCTGGTTTCGTTTGATCGCCGAGGCTGCCAGATCCCCCACCATGGAGATCAGCGCGCCCGCCATACAGATCATGACGTATTCCAGCACCGGCCCTTTTGTTGCCGCCGCATATACGCCGCCCAGAAGTCCGGCTCCCAGGACACCGCCCACTGCGCCCTCAATGGATTTTTTCGGGCTCAGCACCGGCGCCATTTTATGTCTGCCGATCAGCATTCCCACACAGTACGCACAGGTATCACAGCCCCAGGAGCACAGGAAAATCAGCCATACCAGAAAATGGCCGCCCTCCAGATTTCGTGTGAGATAAATAAAGGAAAGCATCACTGCCACGTAAACCACCGAAAAGAACACTGCCATGATCTGCTGCGCCCGAAATTTGGGATATGTAAACACATAGACAAACATGAGCAGCACCAGAGAAGCAATGACTGCCATAAATCCATACCGCTCAAAATCCAGAAGAACTGCTACATAGTACATTGTAGCCCCCAAAAAGCCGGCAATTTCCAGAACAGAGATGCTTTTCTCCCGGATTTTCATCGCCCGCATCAATTCGTCCATACCAATGAGGGAAATCGCGAACAACGTAAAAAACAGCACATAGCCGCCGCTGATTATGGTGAAAAGCGCCACGAGGACCAACAGGATCCCACTGATCAGTCTTGTCACAAACATTATGCTTCCTCCTTCACACCGCCGTATCTTCTGTCTCTTGCATTATATGCCTCAATAGCCTGTATCAGCTCTGGTTTGTGAAAATCCGGCCACGCTACATCTGTAAAATAAAATTCTGTGTAGGCAAGCTGCCAGAGCAGATAGTTGGAAAGGCGCTGCTCTCCGCTGGTGCGTATGAGAAGATCCGGATCCGGAATGCCCGCCGTGTCAAGATAGCTCTCAAACACCGCCTCATCGATATCCTCCGGCTTCAAGCGCCCCTCCGCGGCATCTTTTGCAAGGCGGCGCACACCTCTGACCATTTCATCCCTGCTCCCATAATTGAGCGCGATCTGAAAATGAAGCTCATTGTATTTGCTCGAAAACGCCTCAAGCTCCCGGATCCTCTGCTGAATGTCCTCGTCAAAGGCACGGATATCTCCAATGACCTTTACCCGCATATGGTTCTTCTCTGAAATTTTAATACATTTTTTGAGATAATTGCGAAAAAGCTTCATGAGCCCCTCGATTTCCTCTTTGGAGCGCTTCCAGTTCTCCGTGGAAAATGCATAAACGGTAAGATATTTGATCCCCAGCTCCTTCATGTCGTCACAAATGGTCTCAAGATTTGCGCAGCCCTTGACATGTCCATAGCTTCTTGGCATCCCTTTCTGCTTTGCCCAGCGCCCGTTTCCATCCAGAATGATCGCGATATGATTTGGTACCTTCATGGAATTTCCTCCTAATCTGTGAAGAAAGAGAGCCGGAGCTCTCTTTCCATAGGTTCTCTCTTATATTCCTATACAGTCAAAATTTCTTTCGACTTGGTTTCAACAGCAGCATCCACCTCTTTGATGTACTTGTCTGTTGCTTTCTGCACAAGCTGCTCCAGCTCTTTGATCTCGTCCTCGGAAATATCCTGTTTTGCCAGTTTTTTGAACGCGTCGTTTGCATCACGGCGAATATTGCGCACTGCAACCTTGGCAGCCTCGCCTTTTTTCTTTACGTCCTTTACCAGCTCCTTACGGCGCTCCTCGGTAAGCTCCGGAAATACCAGGCGGATACACTTGCCGTCATTGCTGGGATTCAATCCCAGATCCGATGTGAGGATGGCCTTCTCGATCGCTTTGATGAGACTGCTCTCCCATGGCTGGATCTGGATCATGCGCGCCTCGGGAACGGTCACGTTTGCCACCTGCTGAATGGGGGTCGGAGTTCCGTAATAATCCACGGTCAGACGGTCCAAAATATGGGGATTGGCTCTTCCCGCACGAATGGTGGTAAGCTCTGCATCCAGGCTTTTCAGTGTCTTCTGCATCTTGTCTTCATATTTCTGAATCTTCTCGTTCATAAAATTCTCTCCTTCTCCTTTTTCCCTGATTATTTAAACAGTCACTCTGGTGCCGGAGAATTTTCCCCGAACCGCGTTGACAATGCTGTTTTCCTCTTCCAGCGCAAACACCAGCATGGGCATTTTCTGTTCCATGCACATGATAGAAGCGGTAAGATCCATGGCCGCCAGCTTCTTCGCAACCACTTCATCTATGGAAATCTCATCGTATTTCACAGCATCCGGATTGGTTTTTGGATCGCTGTCATAGATGCCGTCCACCGCCTTGGCAAGGAGGATCGCCTCCGCCTCAATCTCAACCGCGCGAAGAACCGTAGCTGTGTCTGTGGAAAAATACGGATGCCCTGTCCCGCCTGCAAAAAAGACGACCTTGCCCGCTGCGAAGCTCTCCTCCACTGCGTCCTTGGAATACAGCGTCGTAAATGCGCCGCACACAAACGGTGTGAAAATCTCTGTCTTAAGTCCGAGATACCGGCAGATATCCGACACATAAATACAGTTCATAATGGTAGCCAGCATCCCGATCTGATCCGCCTTATTGCGGTCGATGGTCTCGCTGGTGCGGCCTCTCCAGTAGTTGCCGCCGCCGATGACAATGCCGACCTCAAGCCCGTCCTCCACGATCTGTTTGATCTGCCGGGAGACGCGGATAACCGTCGCCTCGTCAAATCCTGTCTTTTTTTCTCCTGCCAGAGCCTCTCCGCTCAGCTTCAGCAATACACGCTTCATAATTTTTTCCTCCGTATATTTTTACCATATGCCGGTGACTACCTCATTGCCGTTCTCATCCACTGTAGTGGAAACGGTGAAGGAGTCATAGTAATGATAGCCGGTTTTGCCCGTCTCCGGCACTTCCTCATAGTCAGAGCCTCCGGTAGGGCTGCCCATGCTGCTGGTCAGGCTGTCCAGAGACTGACCGATAAAGCCTTCCGCCTGGGATGCACCCTCATCCGGCACTTCCACCGGCTCCTCGTAGCCGCTGTCATCCGAACTTCCGCTGTCAGAATTCTGAGAATCATCGCCGCTGTCGGAGGTGTCATCCTGGTATTCCTCACTGTCATCCGAGTCATCTTCCGTCAGACCCAGACGTTCTTTCACCTCATTTAAGGTAGAGGTCTCAGAAGAACTTGTGGACGTCTTATACGTAGCATAGGGGATTCCATCCTCTCCTGTTCCGTCCATCCTGAGTGTGATCTGTGTCATGGCCTGCATGGGAAGCTTGCGGAAATAACACTCCGTCTTGTCCGGATCTGTATAGACGATCCGGATATCGTACATGGAGATCGGGTTGCCGCTCTCATCCTTCGCGCCCTTCTCGTAATAATAAACCGCCTTCTGGCCGTTGCCCAGCTTAAAGGAGCTCTTTACAAGATCCTCGCCCCAGTCCTCATCCTCCTCCGTGTTTGGCCGGATATAAATCTGGGAAATCTCGCTTCCCGTCTGATTCGTGATAACAAGGCTGGCCGCTGTGGCTGTTTTCTCACCCATTACATTGGTAAGAAGCGGGTCTTTTTCTTCCGACTGCTGCATGGAAACCAGGTTCTCGTCCTGTTCAGGCGCCTTGGTTGCAGCAGGTGCCACCGTCACCTGTACCTGAGGCTTCTCCGGGGTTTTCTCATCTTTCTTGCCGCAGCCTGCTGCGAGAAGACCTGCGCTCACCGCAAAAATCCCGGCAAGCAATATATGTCTTTTTTTCATAATATCATCCTCCTGACAAAATGCACAACTGCATCTCACTGTCATTATTGCAGAGTAAGGCTGTCTTGTCAACCGAGGGCCGCCGGATTTCACATAATTTTAAGACTTTTTTCAGAATCCGGTCCGGCTCCGGTTTTTTCGCATTTCCCGTCTGAGAATTGCCGCATCCTGGCGAGCTTTTTCTGCTTCTGTCTGAATTTTCAGAGGCGGAACCGCAATTGGTTTTTCGTTTTCGTCAAGCGCCACAACAACAAAAAATGCCCGGTTTACAGAATAACGCATTCCGTCAGAACGCTCCACATAAGTATCGATCTCCACTTCCATGGAGGTACTGCCTACGGCTGTGATATAGCCGATCAAAACAAGCATTTCCCCCTCATATGTAGGGCTCTTGAACTGAAGATTGTCCACTGCGACCGTTGTCACGCTCTGGGTTCCCGCATGGCGCATGGCAACCACCGTTGCCACCTCATCGATCCACTGCATAAGAAGTCCCCCGAAGAGACGCCCCATGGCGTTCAGGTGCGGCTTCATCACCAGATGCACCTGCTCGGTCCTTGATTCCTCCACGCCCCTGGGAGGTATGTTCTTTTCTGCCATCTTAGCCCCCTGGAATATGTTCAGATTCTGGCTACACCGGTGTCTCTGGCCGCTTTTGCCACCGCCTCAGAAACCGCTTTCACTACGCGTTTGTCAAAAGCATCGGGAATGATATAATCCGCACTTAAATGTTCCTCATCCACCAGCCCCGCAATGGCGTAAGCTGCAGCGACCTTCATCTCATCGTTGATGTCGCTGGCCCTCACGTCAAGAGCTCCGCGGAAGATGCCGGGAAAAGCAAGCACGTTATTGATCTGATTCGGAAAATCACTGCGTCCGGTTCCCACAACCGCCGCGCCGGCAGCCTTTGCCTCGTCCGGCATGATCTCCGGAACCGGATTTGCCATGGTAAAGAGGATCGGCTTTTCTGCCATTGTCTTTATCATCTCCGCAGTGATCGTTCCAGGCGCAGATACCCCAATAAAGACATCCGCACCCTTCATGACATCTGCGATCGTTCCGGTTTCCCTCTTTGTATTGGTGATTTTTGCCATGGCGGCTTTTTCTGCATTGAGTCCCTCTCTGCCCTCGTAAATGGCTCCTGTTCTGTCGCACATCACCACATTTTTCAGGCCCAGGCTTACCAGAAGCTTGATAATGGCAATCCCTGCAGCGCCTGCCCCTGTGGTGACCGCCTTTACCTCGTCAAGCTTTTTGCCTGTGAGTTTCAGTGCGTTTATGAGAGCTGCGCACACCACTACGGCAGTGCCGTGCTGATCGTCATGAAATATGGGAATGTCGCAGCATTCCTTCAGTTTCCGCTCGATTTCAAAACAGCGGGGCGCAGAAATATCCTCCAGGTTGACGCCGCCAAAGCTTCCCGCGATCAGGCTTACCGTTTTTACGATCTCGTCCACATCCTTACTGCGCACACATAAAGGAAACGCATCCACATCGCCGAACTCCTTGAACAGGGCGCATTTTCCCTCCATAACCGGCATTCCCGCCTCCGGTCCGATATCCCCAAGACCAAGCACTGCGGTGCCGTCGGTCACCACTGCCACCATATTGTGGCGGCGTGTGTATTTGTAGGAAAGGTCAACATCCTCTGCTATTTTCAGACAGGGCTCCGCTACGCCCGGAGTGTACGCCACTGAAAGCTCCTGCGGGTTGCGTACCTTTGCCCGGCTGATCACCTCGATTTTTCCGCCCCATTTTTCATGCTCCTGCAATGCAAATTCTTTTTTGTCCATGTTCCTTCTTGCTCCTTTTCACATTTTATGCTTTTTAAAGGTTTCGCACCTTGAAGTCCCGCTCTGCCTCGCGCCGCTGATCTTTTTTCGCAATATCCTGCCGCTTGTCATAAAGCTTTTTGCCCCGGGCAAGACCGATTTCCACCTTTACCAGGCTGTCCTTGAAATACACCTTCAGAGGAACCAGGGTCAGCCCCTTTTCCTTCAGCTTCGCCTCAAGCTTGCGGATTTCCGCCCGGTGCAGCAGAAGCTTTCGCACCCGCAGCGGATCCTTGTTAAAAATATTCCCTTTTTCATAAGGGCTGATATGCATTCCGTAAATATATACTTCTCCGTTTTCCACGCGTACAAAGGATTCCTTTACGCTGCATTTGCCCATGCGCAAAGACTTTACCTCCGTCCCGGCAAGGGCAATGCCCGCTTCATAGGTATCCTCGATAAAATAGTCGTGAAACGCTTTTTTGTTGTTGGCAATCAGCTTGATTCCTGATTTTTTTGCCATGTGTCCTCCCTCTCTTCCACCAGCACAAAATCTATGGTTTTTAAAGACGCATCTGCATCTTCCACACGAACGCGCACCTTCTGTCCCATCCCATAAACCTTCTTCGTCAACTCCCCGCGAAGCTCATAATTTTCTTCATCGAAAATATAATAGTCATCCCGCAGGGTATTTACGTGCACCAGGCCCTCTACCGTATTGGAAAGCTCCACATAAAGCCCCCAGCCTGTCACACCGGAAATAATGCCGTCGAACTCTTCCCCCAAATGATACGACATGTATTCCGCTTTTTTCATCTTTTCGGACTCGCGCTCTGCCTCCTCCGCCCTGCGCTCGCAGGCGCTGGATTTCTGGGCGACCTCCTCCAGGATTTCCCGGTAGTGCTCTGTCCGTCCCTCCCGGGCCAGGCGTCCGCGCAGATTGTCCCGGATGATCCGATGGATCTGCAGATCCGGATAACGCCGGATGGGAGACGTGAAATGGCAGTAATACCTGGCCGCAAGTCCAAAATGGCCGCTGCAGTCCGTGGTGTAACGCGCCTGCTTCATGGTACGGAGCGCCAGACGGCTGATCTGGGCTTCATTTGGCTGCCCTTCGATACTCTCCAGAAGCTTTTGGATCTCTCCGGGGGAAATGTGCTCTTTTGATTTCTCTGCCTGGATTCCCTGGCTGCGAAGAAGAGACAGAAGGCTTTCTACCTTGTCCGGATCCGGATTGTCATGGGTCCGATACACAAAGGGATATTCTCCGGTACAGTACTCCTCTGCAACCGTCTCATTTGCCAGAAGCATAAAATCCTCAATGATCTTTGTCGCCACGTTCGCCTCGTAGGGCTGCACATCGATCGCGCGCCCGGCGCCATTTAAAATGATCTTGCTCTCTGTAAAAGAAAAATCTACCGCGCCCCGGTGATGCCTGCTTTTTCTGAGCAGCTCCGAAAGTTCCTTCATCAGGAAAAACATGGGCACAAATTCTCTGTAGCGCTCTTTCAGCTCCGGGCTGGTCTCCTCCAGGATCTCTTTTACTGCCGTGTAGCTCATCCGCTCATCCACACGGATCACACTTTCTGCAATCTTGTGAGAAATCACCTGTCCTGTTTCGTCAATATCCATAAGACAGCTCAAGGTCAGCCTGTCCACGCCCTGATTGAGGGAGCAGATACCATTGGAAAGCCTCTCCGGCAGCATGGGGATCACCCGGTCCGCCAGATATACACTGGTGCCCCGTTTCAGAGCCTCCCTGTCAAGGGCGCTTCCCCCCTGCACATAATTGCTCACATCCGCAATGTGCACCCCAAGATGATAGATCCCATCCTCTTTGGTGAGGGAAACCGCATCGTCCAGATCCTTCGCATCCTCTCCGTCAATGGTCACTGTGGGAAGCTTTGTCAGGCAGAGGCGTCCTTCCCTGTCGGCGTCCAGAACATGGTCCGGTACACGCTGCGCCTGGGTCAGCACCTTCGGCGGAAACTCTGTGGGAATTCCGTAGCTTTTGACTATGGCAAGGATATCCGTGCCGGGAGCACGCTCGCTGCCCAGATTCTCCACCACTTTTCCCTGCGGATTCTTGTTTTTGGAACCGTAGTCTGTGATTTCCACGATCACCTTGTCCCCGTTCCGCACGCCTTTGGAATCCTTTTTGGAAATAAACACATCTCTGGAAAATTTGGAATTGTCGCAGATGACAAAACCATAGCCCTGCCCGTTTTCAAAGGTTCCTACGATCTGCGGCATCCCCCGCTCCAGAACCTTTACCACAACGCCTTCCCGGCGTCTGCCGCCGCTCCGTCCGGTGTCTTTTGGAGATTCCCGCAGAAGGATCTGCACCCGGTCCTGATGAAGGGCGGTTCCCGTATCATTCTCCGGGATAAACACATCCTCCTCCATTCCCTCCACCGTCACAAAACCAAATCCCTTTCGATGGCCGGTGAAGATCCCCTCTGCAAGAGTTCCCTTCAAAGCCAGCGGTTCTTTATATTTCTTCTCTCTGATCTTATCTCTTTTTTTATCTTTTATCTTCTTTTTCTTCAAATGCTCACCTTTTTAACCCTTTGTTTAGAGAAAAAAGGCTGTCGCAAACACATGCAACAGCCCCTCTGATTTCATTCCTAGAAATTCAAGTTCAATACAATTGCCAGTACAAAGAACAGAACTGCCATAATGGTAGTCGCCTTCTGAAGACCACCTTCCATGGAACGGCCTTTGTTCTTGCCCCAGTAAGAATCTGCTGCTCCGGCAATGGCTCCCAGTCCCTGGGATTTCCCCTCCTGCATCAGAACGATAACTGCAAGAGCGACACAATCTATTGCAAAAATAACAGTCAGAACAATTCTCAGAATCTCCACTTGTTACACCTCCTAATCAACTAGGAATTATTGTAACATAGCAGAAAATGGATTTCAACTGTTTTTTTATTTCTCCAAAAACGGATTTTCATAGACTGCCGTCTCCTGCAAATACTCTTCAATGCGGAGCAGCTGATTATATTTTGCTGTCCGCTCTCCCCTACAGGGCGCACCGGTTTTTATCTGTCCCGCACCGCAAGCCACCGCCAGGTCGCTGATAAAGCTGTCCTCCGTTTCCCCGGAGCGATGAGAGATCACTGCCCCATATCCACCCTTCTGCGCAAGCTCCACCGCGTCAAGCGCTTCTGTAAGGGTTCCGATCTGATTCACTTTGATCAAAATGGCATTGGCAGCTTTTTGCCGCATTCCTGCCGCCAGACGCGCAGGATTGGTCACAAACAGATCGTCCCCAACCAGCTGGAGGCGTTTCCCCAGACGATGGGTGAGAAGCTTCCAGCCTTCCCAGTCCTCCTCGTCAAGCCCGTCCTCCAGAGATACAATAGGAAACTCTTCTGCAAGCTGCTCATAGTAGTCCACCATTTCTTCCGTGGTCCGGACAACCAAATGTCCGGACATGTCGCTCTCTCCCGGAAAACAGTACACACCCTTTTCTTCGTCGTAAAGCTCGCTGGCTGCCGCGTCAATGGCGATGCCGAAATCTTTTTTCGGACAGTACCCCGCTTTTTCTACTGCCTGCACAAGTACAGACAAGGCTTCCCGGGTATCTGCCAGATCAGGAGCAAAACCGCCCTCATCTCCCACGCCGGTGGAGAGTCCTTTCTGTGCGAGAAGCTCTTTTAAATGCTGGTAAACCTCTGCGCACATGCGAAGTCCCTCGGCAAAACAGCAGGCCCCCAGCGGCATGATCATAAATTCCTGCAGATCCACGGTGTTGTCTGCATGTTTGCCTCCATTGAGGATGTTCATCATGGGAACCGGCATTTTTCCTGCATGACAGCCCCCAAGATATTGATACAGCGGAATCCGGAGAGCCATCGCCGCCGCGCGCGCCACTGCCAGGGAAACTCCGAGCACGGCATTGGCGCCCAGATTTTCCTTGTTCTTGCTTCCGTCCGCCAGCAGAAGCATATGGTCAATCTTTTTCTGGCACAGTGCGTTCTCTCCCAGAATCGCTTCCGCAAGCGTGAGGTTCACATTTTCAACTGCCTTTTTCACTCCCTTGCCCAGATAACGGGCTTTTTCCTGATCCCGAAGCTCCACAGCCTCAAATTTTCCTGTGGAAGCCCCGGAGGGCACCATAGCCCTTCCTGTATATCCATTGATCCCGATAACGCCTTCCCCCACTGTGACCTCTACTTCCACGGCAGGGTTTCCTCTGGAATCCAAAATTTCTCTTGCGTGAACTTTGCGAATGGGAAGATAACGAAACATCTCTCCACACCTCCTAAGGATTTATGAACATAGTTATGCCCCGGCAGAGGATTTCTATACAGGTATGAACCCAAAGAAGCAGCCATATACTAAAGAAAACGCATCGGGAGATCACCATGAAAAAACAAAGGCTCGCTTCTCTCCTCGCCACCGTTCTTTTTTTCGGCGCAGTGTTTGCTTTTGGAGCGTTACTGGGAAAGGGCGCAGGATTCTTGAAAAGGGAAACAAAAGAAACCTCCGCTTTTGCCTCTGAAACTCAAAACTGGGGGCTCGGCTTCACAGAGCCGGGCAAAAAGCCCACCGGAACCGTCACCTCTGAGGAGCTTTCGCACAGCAATGCCTATTATGTGCGGGAAACAGATGAAAAAATCATCTACCTCACCTTCGACGCAGGATATGAAAACGGGCAGATGCCCGCCATCCTCGACGCCCTGAAAAAACACGGCGTCCCGGCCGCTTTTTTTGTAGTCGCCAATTATATTGAAGATAATCCGGAGCTGGTCAAACGCATGGTGAAGGAAGGACACCTCGTAGCCAACCATACAACTACACATCCGGACATGTCGGCCATAGCCACAAAGGAAACCTTTCAGAAAGAGCTTTCCGGCGTGGAAGCAGCTTACGAAACCGTCACCGGACAGTCCATGACAAAATTCTACCGCCCGCCCCGGGGTGTATACAGCAGCGAAAACCTTGCCATGGCAAAGGAAATGGGCTATCACACCTTTTTCTGGAGCCTGGCCTATGCAGACTGGTACCAGGATAAACAGCCCTCAAAGGAAGAGGCCTTTGAAAAGCTTTTGGGACGCATTCACCCGGGCGCTATTGTACTTCTGCACAGCACCTCTTCCACAAATGCCGCCATCTTGGATGAACTTCTTGACAAATGGAAGGAAATGGGCTACTCTTTTGGCACATTGGAGGATTTTGTATGATGACAAAAGAAGAATTTATTTTACTCACAAAAAAGACCGTACTTCTGGACGGCGCCACCGGTTCCAACCTCATGGCCGCCGGAATGCCCCGGGGAATCTGTACCGAACAATGGGTACTGGAGCATCCGGAAGTGCTTCTTCGCCTGCAGGAGGCCTATGTGGAGGCAGGAAGCCGGATCATCTATGCGCCAACCTTTGGCGGCAACCGAAAAAATCTTGCTTCCCACGGTCTGGAAAAAAATATCGCAGATATCAACCACCGCCTTGTCTCCCTCTCTCAGCAGGCTTCCCGGGGACGCGCTCTGATTGCAGGGGATATCACCACTCTGGGAATGCTTTCCCCCGCAGGCCCGCTCTTTTATGAGGAAGCTTTCGAGATTTACCGGGAGCAGATTTCCTTTCTCAAGGAGGCCGGCGTGGATCTGCTGGTAGCAGAAACCATGATCCAGTTGGACGAAACTCTGGCTGCTCTGGACGCTGCCCATGATGTGTGCGATCTTCCCGTACTCTGCTCTATGAGTGTGGAAGCCGACGGAAGCATCTTTACCGGCGGAAATGTAATCGAGGCCTGCGCCGCGCTGGAAAGTGCGGGGGCTGACGCCGTTGGTCTCAACTGTTCCGTAGGACCAGACCAGTTGGTGTCTGTGGTGCGAAATATCTGCGAAACAGTCTCTGTTCCCGTGCTTGCCAAACCCAACGCCGGAATGCCTTTGATCGATGAAAAAGGAAATGCGGTGTATTCCATGACTGCGCCGGAATTTGGGCAGCATATGGCGGCACTTCAAAAAGCCGGCGCGACGCTTCTCGGCGGATGCTGCGGAACAACGCCGGAGTTTATCCGGGAAGTAAAAAAAGCCATATCCTGATTCTGACAAAAAATATGCTCCGGGGCATCCCGGAGCTGTTTTTAGCGTAAGCGCTTAATTTTTAGGTATGATAGAAAAAAATCCCCGACTACTTTTCAGT
>CALBGI010000010.1 GCA_937893675.1 uncultured Blautia sp. | reverse complement strand
ATATGCAGGAAATTCCCATCATTACGGGATATTTGTACAAAGGCAAAGAAACAGACACCTTTGTTCCTACGGAAAATCTGGAAGAATATCAACCGGTTATCAGCTTCATTCCCGGCTGGAAACAGGACATTTCCGCTTGCCGTCGCTGGGAGGAACTGCCGGATGCTGCAAAAAATTATATCAAAACGCTGGAAAAATTACTTGATCACGAGATCCAGTTTATCTCTGTCGGCGCAAAGCGCGAAGAATATCTGATAAAGGGGGAATGGCTGTGAGACACCTGATTGAACCAACCGATTTCAATGACGATGAAACGATGGCAGTCCTGGATTTGGCTGATCGAATTGCCGCCGCTCCGGAGATGTATGCGCATGTGGCTGACGGCAAAAAGCTGGCGACCTTATTTTATGAACCCAGTACGAGAACCCGGCTTTCTTTTGAATCTGCCATGCTAAGTCTGGGCGGGCAGACGCTCGGCTTCTCCGGAGCAGAACAGTCCAGTGCAACCAAAGGAGAAACGGTTGCTGATACAGCTCGCGTAGTCAGCTGCTATTCCAATATTATAGCTATGCGCCACCCAAAAGAAGGTGCTCCGCTTCGCGCTTCCATGTTTTCCAAAGTTCCTGTCATAAATGCTGGTGACGGAGGCCATAATCATCCTACACAAACTTTAATTGATTTGCTGACGATTCGCCAGCGCATGGGACGGTTGGATCATCTGACCGTTGGTTTTTGCGGTGATCTGAAGTTCGGCCGGACAGTGCATTCTTTGGTCAACAATCTTGTTCGTTTTTTAGGAAATCAGTTTTATTTTATCTCGCCAGAGGAACTTCGCATTCCCGAATATTTGAAGGAGGATACATTGCACCCGGCAAATTCCTTATATTGGGAGGTCAGCAGTTTGGAGGACACACTCCCTAAGCTGGATGTGTTATATATGACCAGAGTGCAGAAAGAACGTTTTTTTAATGAGGAAGATTACATTCGGCTAAAGAGCATCTACACGCTTGACCCTGAAAAAATGAAATTGGCTAGGCCGGATATGCCTGTGTTGCATCCACTGCCTCGTGTCGATGAAATTACTCGGACGGTAGATGATGATCCCCGTGCCGCTTATTTTGATCAGGTGCAGAATGGCGTTTATGTTCGCATGGCACTAATTATGGCTCTGTTGGGAATTGCCGATCCTGTGACTGGAGAGAAGGTGTTAAAATGCTGAAGGTAGAACCCATTCAAAATGGTGTGGTTATTGACCATATCCCCGCTGGGCGCGGTATGGAAATTTACCGGCTGCTCCATCTGGAGAGCAAACATCAGGCGGTTGCGCTGCTGCAATCTGTGCGCAGTGAGAAATATGGAACAAAAGATCTGATTAAGATCGAAGGTTCAAACCTTCCGGAACGGCTGGAGATTTTAGGCTATCTGGATCGGCGAATTACACTAATCTATATCAAAGACGGAGTAGTGGAGCGAAAATGTCAGCCTGATATGCCAGAGATATTGCGAAATGTGGTTAAATGCACAAACCCACGATGTATTACCAGTATTGAGGCAGGATGCGACCATATTTTCAAACTGTCTCCTTCTGGAAAGTACCGCTGCCTTTACTGTAATCAGGAACTGCCGGTACAGAGGTGATACCATATGGATTTTTCTGCATACGAAAAAGGCAATCCTTTTATGTCTTATAACCATATTCAAATATGCAAAGTTGACCCGGATTGCTGTGTGGTAAAGGTAAACTTGGTTGCCGAATCTATGAATCTTCATGGACACGTACATGGAGGATTGTTATATGCAATGGCAGATTGCGTGGCGGGAATTTTTGCCAGAATGGATGGTAGAGATTATGTAACGCAAAGCGCACATATCAATTTCCTGCATAACGTACAGTCAGGGACAATCTTTGCAAAAGCTGAAATCATAAAGCGCGGTAAGCACATGGCTTACTTTCATATCAGCATTACCGATCAAGATGATCATCTTCTTTGTGATGGTATGGTTGATATGTATTGTATTTCAGGATGCCAAACATAGTCAGGCTTCTGCTATTTTGAGAATACATACATAGAGGTATCTTTAGTTATACATCAAGGAGTGAACACATTTGAATGGAATTATAAAATGCCAGCATCAGGGACAAATGTCCGAATCTTTCCCAACTGCCGCATTTTTGTCAATATCAGGCGGCCTGCAAGATGCCTATACCTATGTGTTCCGGGGCAAGGTGTTCGCCAATGCTCAGACCGGGAATATCGTATTACTTAGTCAAAACATCTGTGAGCGTAATTGGTTGCAGAGCGCACACTACTTTGTTCCGTTGGCAGCATTTGCAATAGGCATCATTGTTGCAGAGCAGATACGGGGAAAATATCAGAATGTGCAGAATATCCACTGGAGGCAGATTGTCCTGCTACTGGAAATGATTCTGCTGTTTTTGGTAAGCTTTCTTCCGCAAAGTCTTGATATGCTGGCTAATGCACTGGTATCTTTTTCCTGCGCTATGCAGGTGCAGACATTCCGAAAGGTGAATGGTTACGCGTTTGCCAGCACCATGTGTATCGGAAATATGCGTAGCGGCATGGAAGCACTTTCTGCATACATCAGAACACATGATAGAAATGTTTTAGGGAAAGCTTTGCGCTATTGGGAAATCATTTTCCTATTTGCTGTTGGCGCTGGAATCGGCGGTCAATTTGTTGTTCTGTTCGGAGCGCATACGATCTGGTTTTCCTGCCTGCTTCTATTGGTCAGTTTTTGCCTGATGTTTATCAGAGAAGAAATGAAAGAACACCCGGAAATTAGCGTCGAGGAAGAAACGATACAGAAAGATCTGTGGGACATTGAAAAGCAGATAAAGAATATAGGTCACCAGGTCGGGGAAGATATATCGGTTATGAAATCACCGCATAATAAAGATTCTCAATAACAAATTAAATCGCGGCGTCGAATGAATAAAACTCCGACGTCGCGATTTTTACAGAAAAATTTAGCCCCAGACTTCCTCAGCAATCTCTTTAACCAGCGCCAGTTTCGCCCATTGCTCTTCTTCAGTCAGCTTATTGCCGATCTCGCAGGAAGCAAAACCGCACTGCGGGCTGAGATACAACCTGTCAAGAGGGATGTACTTTGCAGCTTCATGGATTCGGGCAATCACGGCCTCTTTATTCTCCAACTGCGGCTGCTTTGTGGTAATCAGTCCGAGAACCACTTTCTGTCCGCTTCCGATTTTTGCAAGAGGCGCAAAGCCACCGGAGCGTTCATCATCAAACTCCAGATAATAGGCACTTACATTTTCTTCGCCGAACAAAACGTCGGCCACGGAGTCATAGGGGCCACTGCTGGCATAAGTTGAATGGTAATTGCCCCTGCAGACATGGGTGGTGATGTTCATCCCCTCTGGCGCTCCGTTAATCACCTGGTTGTTAATATCTTTATAGGCATTCTGGACGGCCAAAAGCCCTTCTTTCGTTGCGGCGTGCATTTCCTGTCCATTTTTATCCGCCAGCATTCCCCATGTGCAATCGTCAAACTGCACATTCCTGCAGCCTGCATCGTACAGCTGATGCAGTACAGCAATGTAAGCCTGTGCAATGTCGTCCATCAGCGGCTTGGCAGAACTGTAAAAGGCCTCTGTGTGTTTTCTGGCAAAGGGCATCCAGAATTGTGCCAGCGTCTGAGCAGGGGCGGGGATTGTCTGTTTTGCTATAGTCTTTTCGTCCTCCAGCGCCTTCACATACCGAAAATGATCCACAAAGGGATGCTCACCGGACAATCCGATCCTGCCGGTCACAAAAGTATCATCGATCATCGCCGCCTCTCCGTGGAAGGGAAGGCCGGTGTTCGTTTTCTTATGGCCGACGCCGTCGAATCCCCACATAAAATCCAGATGCCAGGTAGCGCGGCGGAACTCGCCGTCAGTAATAACATGGTATCCGGCCGCTTTCTGCTTCGCCACCAGTTCGGTAATGCACTGATCCTCCACAGCTTTGAGCTGATCGGCGGTAATGGCTCCTGCTTCATAATCGGCGCGGGCCTTTTTCAGTTCTGCCGGACGAAGAAAGCTGCCCACGTAGTCGTAACGGAACGGTGCGTATAAATTACTCATATCAAATGTCTCCTTTGCATTCGTTTCTTATATTTTTCGCCGCCTGGACCATATTTTTCAAACTGGCAACGGTTTCGGTTTCCCCTCTGGTTTTTAATCCGCAGTCTGGGTTGACCCATAAATGATCTGCCGGGATCTTGTCCAGCATCAGCCGGAGGGCGGCTTCAATTTCTTCTACACTCGGAATGCGGGGGGAATGGATGTCGTAGACGCCGGGACCCACCTCCGTTTCAAAATGATGCGCCATCAGGCTGTCCAGAATCGTAAGTTTGGAACGGGACGCCTCAAAGGTAATCACATCGGCGTCCATTGCGTCGATTTCCGGGATAATGTCCTCAAACTCGCTGTAGCACATATGGGTGTGAATCTGCGTTTCCGGTTTTACCTTTGCGTGGCAGAGACGGAATGCCTTGATCGCAAAGTTCAGATAGTCGCTATGCCAGTCGGCGCGGCGGAGCGGCAGCTTTTCCCGGAGCGCGGCTTCGTCAATCTGAATAATACGGACGCCTGCAGCTTCCAGTTCCAGAACCTCTTCCCGGATTGCAAGGCCGATCTGATACATCATCTCCTGCGTGGAAATATCTTCTCTGGGGAACGACCAGTTCAAAATCGTGACTGGTCCTGTCAGCATTCCCTTCACATCCTTATCCGTCAGGGAATTGGCATAACGGATATAATCGGTAGTAATGGACTTCTTGCGTTTGACGTCCCCGAACACAATCGGCGGCTTTACGCCCCGTGTACCGTAAGACTGTACCCAACCGCCTATGGTAAACACATAACCAGACAGATTTTCGCCAAAAAATTCCACCATGTCGTTGCGTTCAAATTCGCCATGCACCAAGACATCCAGACCAATGTTTTCCTGTAAAGCGATGCAATCCCGGATGAATCCCTTTGCATTATTTCGGTATTCTTCTTCGCTGATTTCGCCTTTTCGGAATTTTGTTCGGTTCTGCTTGACTTCCTTTGTCTGCGGGAAAGAGCCAATCGTTGTCGTGGGCAGCAGCGGGAGATTCAGCAGTTCTTTCTGCGTTGCCTGCCGTTCCTTTCTGGGCACCCTGCGGGTAAAATCCGATTCAGTAAGTGCCGCAACCTGTTTCTGTACCTCTGTGTCGGTTCTCAGCTCACTGGTTTGGAACAGTTCCTGATTTTGCAGATAGCGCCGGTCACAGGAATAGTCTGCAAGTTCAGCCAGGCAGCAAAGCTCACGCAGTTCATCCAGCTTTTCATACGCAAAGGAAAAATGCCGGATAATTTCGGTGGAAAGCTGCGGCTCATTCTTTACAGTATACGGCACATGGAGCAGGGAGCAGGATGTACTGAGTACAATGTGGTCACAGCAGCTTTTCAAACCGGCGATTCGCTCCAGTACGTCTTTATAATTAGTACGCCAGATGTTTTTCCCATTTACAAGTCCCGCAAACAGGATTTTATCCTTCGGGAAACCGTTTGCTGCTACAAGTGCTGCGGTCTGCTTTCCTTCCACAAAGTCAAGGCCAATGCCGTCAAAGGGCAGTTCACATAGCTGCCGGTAACAATCCCGCACATCGCCAAAATAAGTTTGGAGCAGCACCTTCACTGTGCCTTTTTGTTCCAGCAGCGTTTGGTACAGCTTGCGGAAAAGGGCAACATCCCCCATTGTTAAATCCATGACCAGATACGGCTCGTCAACTTGCAGCCATTCCACGCCGTTTTCTCCACACCGCTTCAAAATATCTGCATAGGCAAACAGAATATCATCTACAAAATCAGTGGCGGATTTATTGCCGGTACAGCGGGCCAGCTTCAAAAAGGTAAACGGTCCGGCGACCACGGGCTTTGTCTGAATGCCCAGAGAACGCGCCTGATGAAAGCCATCCAGAAAAGCATCTGAGCGGAGCTTCAACTCCATATCATCATCCAGCTCTGGTACCATGTAGTGGTAGTTCGTATTGAACCACTTTTTCATGGTAAATGCTTTGACATCTCCCTGCGCCCCCTGATACCCACGGGCCATGGCAAAGTATGTGTCTATATCGGAAAGCCTCAGATCGGCATACCGCCTTGGAATGGCGTTCAGCATATAAGCGGTGTCCAGCATCCCGTCATAAAGGGAAAAATCATTGGACGGGATAAAGCCGGCACCTGCGTCCCTCTGGCGTGTCCACTGCTCCATTCTCTGCTGAGAGACAACCCGTTTCAACTCATCGGCATCTATTTCGCTGCGAAAATACGCTTCTGTTGCGAACTTTAATTCTCGGTGGATCCCGATACGCGGAAATCCAATAATTGAATAGTCCATAATGTGTCCTCCTCGGGTATGATCGTTCTTTTTCAGTATACCTGCGGGAAAGGGTTCTGTAAAATACGGAAAAGCAGCGGTTTGCCATAGATTGAATCTATAGCAGACCGCTACTTTATGTTCTGTCATTCCTGTGCGGAAGCATATCGTTTCAGAGCTTCGATATACAGAGTTCCAAATTTACCCGGTCCGACCTTGCTGTGAGTGATGTAGCCGATTTCCATGTAATCATCCACAGCAAGGGGGACAGCAACAATATTTTTCCCATTTAGTTCTTCGTTGATAACGCCGCTGCAAATGGTGTACCCGTTCAGACCAATCAGGAGATTGAACAGCGTGGCCCGGTCAGAAACCATAATGTCTTTCTTGCTTTCCAACGTACTTAAAATTTCCTCAGAGAAGTAGAAGGAATTGTGTTCTCCCTGCTCATAGGACAATCTCGGATAGGTTGCCAGCTCATCCAATTCAACAATTTTCTTCTTTGCCAGAGGACTGAACGTACTGACAAAAACGTGAGGCTTTGCGATAAATAAACGATGAAATTTCAAATCATTTTCCCGCATGGTCTTGCGCAGGACAGCTTCATTGAAACTATTAAGGTAAAGCACACCCACCTCGCTTCGCAGCTTTGCCACATCTTCAATCAACTCATAGGTCTGCGTTTCACGGATGCGGAAGTCGTATTCTTCACCGCCATACTGTTTCAAAAGCTCAACAAATGCTTCTACCGCAAAAGAATAATGCTGCGTGGACACACAGAACTGATGCTTGACAGGGGTCTTCCCTAAGTATCGTTCTTCAATCAGATTTGTCTGTTCAATCACTTGACGGGCATATCCTAAAAATTCTTCTCCCTCCGCCGAAAGCAGGATGCCTTTATTGGTACGTTTGAAAATAGTAATTCCCAGTTCATTTTCCAGTTCCTTGATTGCGGAAGTCAGGCTGGGCTGGGCGATATAAAGCTGTTTTGCCGCCTCGCTGATCGTTCCGGCCGCAGCAACCGTCACAATGTATTTCAGTTGTAAAAGGGTCATTCGTCATCCTCCTGATCTGGATATGGAATTGCCGCAAGGATTTCTCCATAGCGTTCCGTAATTACACCATAATTCTCCCGCAGATGGGGAAACAGACAGCGGCTGCAGTCCTTGTATCCGTTGGGAAGGTAGGCAAACTTTCCGCCGCAGCGATCTCCCAATACATACAGAGGGCAATAGCAGAATAGGCAATTAAAATTTTCCGGGTCGGCACCCTTATGGCAGGGGAAATATTCACATTCCCGGTTGCAGAAATAAGCATAGTGCTTATTTTCCCAATACTGATTACGCATGAAAAGACTCCTTGCAAAAAAGGGATTTATTTTATACATAGGAACCGTAAGAAAAAAGCGCATCCAAACAGACACGCTCAACAAAGCACAGCTTCCTGCGCCTAAAAAACGTGCTTCCGGTTCCGGCAGAAGCACCATACGCTCCCACGTATCTGACTTACCTTTCCCTCAGGAAAGTTTCACAGTGACCGACTCGCCGGGACTTGCACCCGATTCCATGTTCCGTCTTTGCGGATGGAGCGATATGATGATTCAATTTTCATCTATCATTATAATCCAAACACATAACGTTGTCACGTGCTGCTTTATGCGTAAGTGCCAAATTCTCAAAGTAATTTGAATTCATCACTTGACATTGTGGCAAAGA
>CALBGI010000009.1 GCA_937893675.1 uncultured Blautia sp. | reverse complement strand
GCCCCTTTCTGAAAGTAAAATCGGTAGGGTTCGCCTATTTTAAGCCGGGCCGATTTACTGAGAAGCAGTGTGATCTCTATGCCATGGCTGTCTATCAGATGTACTTTGCGGTAGCGGCGGAGCATAGGTGTACTGATACCGGCGCAGATGCCTTCCACTACCTCGTAGTTCTTATGTGTTGCAGTCGCCCAGATCCCTCGACAGGATATAAGACAGGCGCAGAGTACGACAATCCCCAATGCCAGCAGGATATGATCTTTAGTCGCCACGCAGATGATGACGCTGATTCCCGCACTGGCGATTCCGGCCAGCAGAGTGAGCAGAAACTTTCGCTGCAATACAGTGGGAAAAAGAGTCCATTGTTTCATCATGCTCATACCCTCTCAAAGATAATCTGCTGCCGCAGATAAAGATTGGCAACGGCTAATGTTACCGGCTTGCTGCTCTGGCTGATTTTGACCATGCTTGCAATGTTGTCACTGGTGGTCGTTTCATCTCCGTAGAGGGAATCCAAAAGCGCACATTCATTGGGGAGACGGGAAATATTTTTATCTATGCACTTGATGATCTCTGCAGTGGAGAGCAGGGCTTGTCCGGCAAGGCGCATGACCAGAGCTTCGTATTTGGTGCGTTTATCTTTCTGGAACAGTTTCCGCGCAGCGGATACCGGAACATGTGCCAGCAGCGTCAGCTTGACAAAAGAGGCGAGCCGGAGGAAGAACGGTCCGCTGGTTGGGATAATGCTGAGCGAGCCAAGCAGGTCATACAGAGCATCGTATTCTGTTTCACCGCTGCCGGATACCAGAAGACCGCGGGTAAGCAGTCGGTTTGTACAGTCTTCCCAAGAACGCTCGGTACAGTAACCGGATGCGGTGGCTAGCTTTTCGTATTCTTGTGCGATGTCATCCCAGCGCAGGATTCTCCAGTTGAGCATGCTCCAAATCACCATTTCCTGCATATCGACCATGTATTCCTGACCGCCTAACAGGATGATTGGACAACTGCGGTTGCAGCCGTTTGTCCTTCGTTCAAACCGGCCGACCGCAGTGTATAGGGTTTTGATTGCCATATTTCGATACCTCCTTTTTATACATATCCCTTACTGTTATTGATGCTGATTTTCAACAAATCAAAGCAGGCAGGTCAAAAAGTCAGGGTCGTTGCGAAGTTTTTCCAGTGAGCGGGAAATCCAGGCACCCACATGGGAAGGAGGGACTTGATAGAGGGCGGCGATGTCTGTAATGCGCATTCCCTGAACCTTCAGCGCCAGTGCTTCGATGCCAAGTCTGGCAACGCCCTGATAGTTCTGTTTGCTGGCTTCCAGCAGATCAAGGGTCTCCAGACGAGAAAGGTGGGAGTCAAAATGGTCATCCGGCTGGTCTACCTGCTCTCCATCTGCGGCCAGCTCGCCCTGTTCTCCGATGATCAGCCGACTGACGTGCCGCCCCTGACTACAGATTTTTCGGCAGTAGGAGAGGAGTCCATTTTTCACAACCTTTTTGGCGTAGGTTGAAAACTGCGCCTGTCCGGCATGGTAGGTAAAAGCGGCCTTGCAGAGCCACAGGCATCCTTCCTGAAACAGATCTCCATACTCCAGACCACAGATGCCGGGATTTACATGGATGTTGTTGACAATGACCCAGTGAACGATGGATAGGTTTTTTTCTACCAGTGTCTGCTGGTCTTTGGTAAGCTTAAAGTTTTGCTTCATCAGGCTTCACCTCCGTTCAGGCAGCACGCCCGGATGTGTACGCCGGAGCCTGCTGACAGAGGGAAATGACTTGCTCGCACATATATTCGGAAAACTGGCCGATGTGGGTCTGGTGTGCATCCAGCCCCAGTTTGGCTTGCAGCCAGATATAGACCTCCCATTTTTCCATATGGCAGTCCTGCTGCAGTTTTTTTAGGGCACGATGGGCCAGAATGCGTTTGTGGCGCAGATCGCCATTCGCCAGTGTTCCCATGGGGAGCAATGTGCGCTCATGGGCACTGACATAGGCATTGCAGGCCGGCCATCTGTCGCAGACATACAGGAATTTTCCTCTGGTCTGTGGAGTAGATCCATACACAAGGCTTGCAGGCCGAAGAGAAGCGTGAGCATGACAATAAGGACATTTGATTTGCTTTTGTTTCAATAAAATCACCTCCATTACGCGCCGATGACGGCGGCATTGCGTCTTAACAGGCAGAATCATCCGAAGTAGGTATCCCGGTCTGGGCATAGCTGTAAAAACGGACATACATGGTCCGAAGAGGTATGCCATTCCAGAAACTTGGTATAAGCAGTCCGGAACGAGCGGCACTCCAGAATTGCAGAGCATTCTTCGGGGTCCACTGCTTCCCCACTCAGCTTCCGCACTGTCTGGACGGACAGAAAGATCGGCTGACAGCCTGCGTCTGCTGCCATCAGGAACCCCTCACAGGATGCCTGCCGGATCATTGGACAAAGTGAACCGCTGCAGCGGATGAACAGGGCGTTACGCCAGTTACCCCGGACTGCCTGCAGAAAGGAATAGAACTGACACGGTTTTTGATTCATGCTTTCACCTCCGTTATTCGTTATCTGCAAATAAAAAAGGGGGCCAGCTGCAGAAGTTCTGCAAACTGGCCCCTGATTTGGTGCTTAGGAGAACAGACTTTCAATCTCCTCAGTGATGCGGGGGATGACCGTATCGTTGAAGATGAGGGTCAGAGCCGCCAGGAGCAGCGCACCCAAAACTACGGCGATAATGATCTTGACGGCGTCCGAAATGTAAAAATCGCCGCGCTGATTGGACAATGCCATACGGCCGCGGTTGAGCAGATAGTTGGCTTTGGTATAGATACGGGTCGTGAATTTTCTCATGGGTAACCTCCTGTTATATGTTTGATGATTGAGTGGATAGGTATATCAAGTCCACCGTCTGTTAAGCGCGGCGGATAGGCTTGATCAGATTGTTTTTGTTGGAACGGGGCCGGTTCGGATATGCTTTAGGCCGCTGGAACAGCAAGCAACGAAAGCGGCGTTTTTTGGTGCCGGTATCATTCGGCGGATAAAATTTCTTTTTGGGCATAGGCATTCTCCTGTAAAAAATGAAGCCGGGCTGATGAAACAGTCCGGCTCAGTTCAGATGAAAAGAAATGATGTGCCTGCCGCTATGGAAAATCGCTTGGGTACAAACGCTCACCTCCCTGTGTATCTGTCTTCCATATGAGGAGCAGGTATGAAAACGCTTGGAAGTACCGTGGCGGATGCCGATTAGCCAAAGAACGCCCCGAGCGAACTCATAACCTCGGTACAGAGCACCACCAGGTAGATGATCATAATACAAATCAGCATCATCATAGAGTAACGCTGGATCTTTTTGGGACGTTTGGCAGCTTCCTTTTTCAGATTGTTCTGCTCGATCTGACGCATATCGAAGGTAATCATTTTGAAGTACATCCGCTGGTCATCACCGCGCAGGACACCAATCAGGCCACGGATCACATCGGATAGCATGGGGCTGCCAATGCGGGTTTCAAATCGAATGAGGGCATTTTCATAGTTGCCGGTCTTCATATCAGCAATGGTCTGATCCAGTTCGGCGCCGAAGTCTTTCCCAGCTACACGGCGGTAGGAAGTCAGAATTTTAAGTACATCCCTGTCATTTTCAAGGCTCTGGCCGACGGTCAAAGCAAATCGGGGAATCTCGCCCTCGATCAGCTTGCGGCGCTTTTTAACAAAATCAAAGGCTGCATAGTAGGTTGAAAACCACAGTGCCACCGCAAGGCCAATCAAAATAGGCACCAGCAGCGGAATAAGAAATGCCATGGGGATGGCACACAGGCCAACTGCCCCTGCAGTTACCCAGGCTCTGGCTATATAGACCTCTGGGGTAAGCTGCAGACCTGCAATGTCCAGAGCGCGCTGCACCTTATTGCGCTTGAGCCGGTCCAGCCGCAAATAAGGGGCGATCCAACCGGCGATTTTTGTCACATAGACATCAAGCAGCTTTTCGTTTTTGGTGCCCTGCTGTTTGCGGGAGAGCATCATCATTTGTGAGGTCTTCTTGGTCGGGATGTCCACAAAGGCGCAGGTCAGGTTGTAGACAGCGAGACCGAAGAAGATGATGGCGATGAGCGCCAGAAAGGTCATACGCTATCACCTCCATATTCGATGGGCTTGCTCAGCTTCATGATCTGGGTCAGCGCAAATAGGATGATGGCTGCGCAGATCGCCAGTGCAATTTTGCCCGGTGTGGTGAAGATAAGGGTGTGGAACCAATCCTCATTCAAGAAATAGAGCAGCGGCACATTGGCGATAACCAGAAATATCATGGTGATGGCTTCACGCCGCGGTCCTTGCATCATTGCCTCCAGTTCCGACTGCACCACACGCACATCGGAGAATTTCTGATTGATGGTAGGCAGGGTATTTTTCATGCTACGGTCGGACTGGCACTGGATGAGGGTGCCGCACCATTCATGGAAGACCCGGTTGGGTATCTTCATCTTCAGGCTGTTGATAGCGCTGGTGATGTTGGCATTGATCAATTCCGCTTCATAAACGAAGGCTTCAAAGTTGGCTTTTACCGGCTCATTGATATAGGGCAGGTTTTCCTTGACAGAACGGATCAGATCCTCGGTACGCAGGTAGGAAGTCGTGATGATGGAAATAGCGGTTTCTAGTTCTTCATTCAGGTGCTTTTTATAGCTGGCGGCAGTGCTGCGCAGAAACCAGATCGGTATAAGGGAAAAACCGATACCCAGAATAGGCACCATGTACACATTCCCAATCAAAAGAGCCAGAACAGCCCCCACAGCGAACAGGATCAGGGACAGTCGTTTTATTGCCTCATAACGGTCCGCCCGTCCGGTGCCCTTCAAGATCTGTTTCAGTTCGTAATCCTGATTAAAAAAGCCCTTGGCTGGCGTGCCCAGAAGAACATTCAGTTCATCCGACAAGGTGGCGGATTTTCGCTGGGAGCGGAAGAGGGCGTCAATAAAATCACCCGGCTTCACACCAAACAGAGCCAAAAGCCCAGCACTGAGCAGGATAAAACAGATAAGATAGATCCATTGCAATTAACCCACCTCCTTTGGCGGCTGCATGAATTCTTCCAATTCCTTGTTGGAAATGCCATTGTCCAACAGCCTTTTCTTCAAGGAATCGGAGATCAAGCCAATTTTTTTATGGTGCCCTACCACATGGGTTTCACCACGGTTATCAGTTACATTGTCCTCCACTTCATATTTGTATAGGGAATGGGCGATCAGCCGCCCGTCCTGGTAGTCCTCGCCCTCGATGATTTCCATGATCTTACGAGAACGGTCCTCCAGCTGCTTGGTAAAGACGATGATGGGATACGCCTCTACCATGATCTGCATGAGGATGGAGTCGTCCATGTTGTACTTGCGTTTGGCAAGGGTCATCATCCTGCGGTAAGTACTGTTGCAGGAATTGGAGTGGATGGTGGTACATACGGTATGGCCGGTGCGGGAACTTTCGGCTGCGGACAAGCTTTCTGATGCTGACCGCATTTCACCCACGCCGATGACATCCGGATGCTTACGCAGCACCCGCTCCAGAAGAAAATCCTGATTGATGTTCAACGCAGGGTTCTCGCTGGGGCGGGTCAGCAGATGTACTACGGAATTAAGGATATTGCCCTGCGCATCCCGCTTGACCAGATCAAATTCGCGGCTGCCTTCTTCAATGGTAATAAGGCGCCGGTTATTGGGCACATTGGACAGCAGCCAGGCCATGATCGTGGTCTTGCCGGAGCCGGTGGAGCCGGCAATGCAGACAGACACCCCATATCGAATACAGGCAGTCAGAAAGTGAAGCATTTCAGCGGTGGCACTGCCGGAGTTCAGCAGTTTTTCTTCACTGACGGTCTGCTGGTTGACAATACGGATGGAGGCATTGACGCCTACATCTGCATCCACAATGGGAGTTTTGTCCACTGAAATACGGATGTTTTTGTCCAGAAATCCCACAATGCTGGGCATAGTATCATCAATGACCATGCCGCAGGCGTTGAGCATTCGGCGGATCACATCGATGGCGTGCTGGGGCGAACTGAATTTATCAGGGATCTTGATACTGCGCCCACTGGATTCGATCACTTCAATGTCGTTGTAGGCGTTGATGTTGACCTCCTCAACACCGGGCTTATAGATCCATTTCTTCAAAAAGGAGTAGCCGGCCATGTCCTCATAGAGCTTGGAACACAGTTCTTTTGTAGAGAGCCCGTCAAGGGCATATTTGCGTTTGACAATGTAGTGTTCCATCAGTTCTTTCAGCAGGCTTGTGGCACGCTCTGCATTGCCTTCCCCAGCTTCGGCAATGGTGGAGGCATGGTTTTCGGCAAAATACCGCTGTACATCCTCCAGTACCTGGTCATAGGTCAGCTCCTGATTGGCGGCTGGTGTGAAGAATATATCATTCAAATTACTCATCGGCATCCTCCTCACATTCATACGCCGCATCCTCCTCTGACTGCTCGGCCAGTTCCATTTGCTCCAGAATTTCCAGTACCTTGTTCAGTGAAGCAGTGTATTTGGGGTTACAGTAGGTGATAGCCTTGAACATACCGCCTTCGGTAGCACAGCGGTCGATCTCCTTACTGTAGGGAAGCAGGCCGTCAAACCCGCCAATGATATAGCCCATTTCATCCAAGGCGTGGAAGGGACGGGCCAGACCGGCGAATGTCATATGCTCAGAAAACCGGAAGCGCTCGTCCACAAGCAGAGGTTGATGGGCTTTCAGGTAGTTGATGCCCTTTAGGTCCGGGGTGAGGATACGGATGACCACATCGCCGGCTTCAATGGCGGCGGGAGTGAACACATTGGTCATGCTGGTGCTGCAGTCCAGAATGACGAAATCTACCAGTTTGGCGGCAGCATGAATGAGCTGCAGCACCATGGTATATTTGACCTCTGGGTAGCTCAGCGGGTTTTCTCCTGCCGCATAGCCCATCATCCCAATGAAGGGATAGTTTTTCAGCACTGTCACATGACTGGCAACCAGAGATGTATCGATCTCCACACTGCTCAAAACCTGGCCGATAGAGGTATTGGTCTGGATGATCTGCTCCGGCAGCCAGACCGGCAGCATAGGGACATTCATATCGGCATTGATAATGATGGCTTTCCGCTTGTCCCGGGTCAGGGCTTTGGCCAGAATACAGCAGAACATGGATTTGCCGCTGCCGGGGCTTCCCCAGACGGTGATAACTTTACCCATAACGAAGATCCTCCTTCCTTGATTTGATTATTCTGCCGAGGGTGCAGTTTCATTAGTAGATTGTGCAGACTCTGCAGTTTCCGTTTCCTGGGGTTCACTTTCAACATCAGAATTTTTCGCATCTGCCGCTTCTTCCTCAATCAAAGTTTCGGGGAAGTAGATTTCCTGCAGAGTCTTATCCTGCTCGGCAAGCAGCTCATCTGCCAGTTTGTCATTGTTGCGGGAGATAAGGGCCACATGAGCTACGCCGTCATTTTCAAGACCGGTAATGATCTTCGCCTGTTCAGGGCTTGCCAGCACAGTGATGGTGGCTGACTGCTGCTTTTCTTCATCCTCCGTGGGCTCCTTGGCATTATCCACATTGATGCCGTCTGAGTCTGTGACGGACAATACTTTGACAAAACGCAGTTCCGGTACTTCGGCCGCCGTATCAAGAAAGTGGTAAATACGGATGATGTCACCGGGCTGAAGCTTGTCAGAGAGGCCGGAAGCAAGTGTTTTAACGGTCAGCGAGATAGCAACCTTACCGGAAGGGATGCTGTTGAGCGCCACATCGGACGAAACCGGTACAGAACTGATCTTGCTGGTAAGGATATAGTCACCCACAGCCAAGTCGGCGGTAGCGTAGAGACCATTTACATCGGAGAGCTGATGGGCGATGTTGGAGGGGAGGTTATAGCCGCCTACCTCAACCACCTCGGCATTTTCTGACGAGATTTGCTCGCCTTTCAATACCGGCTGGGTGATACGGACGATTTCCTCTTTTCCATTGGTCTGACGGGCGATGGTTGGAAGTGCCACAAAGGCGATAACTGCCGCCAACAGCAGAGAGAGGATACCGAAGATGAATCGGTTATTCAGTTTCATAAGCGTTGTCTCCTATCT
>CALBGI010000008.1 GCA_937893675.1 uncultured Blautia sp. | reverse complement strand
CTGCATACGCCGCTCCAAGAGAGCAGCAAAACCGCGGATGATGGTGCATCGGCACCGCGTGAATGGTGCAGCCGTTCCGGATGTATGGTGCACAGCGGCCGTAGGCATGGTGCACACGGCCGCCGCGCGTTTCCATTATTCGGGGATACCTTTGCGCTTGCGCATGGATTCGCCCTCGATCTGGATGGTGTAGGCGTTGTAGATGATCCGGTCACAGATGGCATCGGCCAAGGTGGGGTCGTACAGATTCTCGTGCCACTCACTGGTGTCGTATTGGGAGCAGAAGATGGTGGAGGCCACCTTGCTCCTAGCCTCTACTAACTCCAGCACATCCCGTGCCTCTGCCTCCTTGAGAGGGTAGAGCAGCCATTCGTCCAAGATGAGCAGCTTGTCCTTTTTGAGTTTCTTCATGTAATCCCGGTAGGTGCCATTGGCCCGGGCCACAGAGATTTCCACCAGAAGATCCGGCAGACGGATGTAGCGCACGGAATAGAAACTACGGCTGGCCGCCATACCAAGGGCACAAGCCAAGTAAGTCTTGCCCGCACCAGTAGCCCCCAAAATGATGACATTGTGTGCTTCGTGGAGGTAAGCACAGGAGGCAAGGCGCAAAATCTGCTCCCGGTCCAGCTTCCGTTCCGGCAGGTATTCGATGTTTTCTACACAGGCAGCTGGATCCGCATAACCAGCCTTGCGGATGAGACGGGTAAGGCGGTTGCTCTTCCGGGCGCTCCACTCCGCATCCACCAGCATGGCGAAGCGGTCCTCAAAGGACACTGTCTGGAACTGAGCATCATCAAGCTGGGCCGAAAAGGCTCCTGCCATGACGCCCAGGTGCATTTCCCGCAGCTTGTGGACTGTTTCATTGCTCAGCATGATTATTTCCCCCTCTTGTAATATTCGGCACCTCTGGTGAATTTATGGGCTTTGGAATCCTCTTTTTGCGCCGGAGCTTCTGCGGGAGGAAGCACATCCTGACCTGATTTCAAAACGGCTTGGACACTTTTCAAACTGGGGGAAGATGTGAAAGAGAGCGCCCGCTGACAGGCGGCCTCCAAACGTCCGGAGGTATACCGATCTGATAACTTCAGCAGCGCCATGCAGGACTTATAGCCTTGCTGTTCCACCTTGTACGATGTGAGGAAGAGACGCACTACTGCGGCAGTATGCGGACCGATCTGCTCCGCCCAGCGAATAAACCGCGCTCCATTCCACTGCAGGTATGCCTGGTGCTCCGGCGGCATATGGCCTTCTACTGTGCTGTACTGATTGGGACGGCCATGGAGCCGCAGATGGGAGGCAATGCGCGTCCCTGCAAAGAAAACCTCCACGGTAGTCCGGGTCAGGCGCACATCCACCTTCTGCTTGATGTATTCATACGGTACGGAGTAGTTCATGCGCTCTACGCTGATATGATAATTGTATTGGACAGTGGCAACCTTCCAGACGGCCAGTTCAAAGGGATGCGCCGGAAGCGGCAGCAGGAAGAGCTTCTCTTCTGAAAAGTAGGAAGCGCGGCTGCCCTCATGCTTCTGGAACGGCTTGTGGTTGAATGCTTCCAGCTTGTCCAGGATAGCCTGATTCAACTCTGCCAGGGACAGAAACTGCCGGTTGCGCAATGCAGCCAGTATCCAGGTTGAAACAACGCCGACGGAGCCTTCCACAACCGCCTTGTCTTTGGGACTGCGGGGGCGGGCCGGAAGAATAGCGGTCCCGTAGTGCTCCGCCATCTCCTGATACGATTTGTTGAGCACGGTTTCCGTTCGGGAGTTCCTGAGCACGCCTGCCTTGAGGTTATCCGGCGTGAGAATCCGGGTGACACCGCCAAAATACCGGTAGGCATGGACGTGGCCGGTGATCCAGGACTCCTACTTCATATCCAGGAAGGCCTCAGTGTAGGCATAGCCGCTGTATGGCAGCACCGCGATGAACAGGTAGGAATCCAGACGTGTGTCCACCAGCGATGCAGTCTGTCCTGCCCAGTCCACCTGCATGGTCTCGCCGGGCTTGTGCTCCAAATGCATAGTGGCCTTCGTCTTGTGGACATAGTCCGCGTAATACTTGTTGAACTGGGTGGATTTGTAGGGCAGCTCGCCATTTTGACGGCACTGCTCACAGTATTCTACCCATAGCAGGCTCAGCGTGACGCCGCTCTTCTGCATCTCCCGGTGCACCCACTCATAATCCGGCATCTTGTAAACAGGCCCCTTCTGTTCACCCGGAAACAGCCGTTGTGTAATTTCCTGTGGTGACATGGACTGTGCTTGTTGCCAGTGAAGCTTCTGTTCCTGCGCACGAGCCAATATGCGAGTGACTGTGTTGCGGCCGCAGCCGGCCGCTTCTGCGATTTCACGGTGCGTAAGCCCCAGATTTTTGAGCCGCAGGATTTCTTTGTGATTGACCATGGTAAGGCCTCCTAAAATGAATTTGCATCTTAAACGATGCTAAATCCATTTTAGCTGACGCTGCTATATCATTGCACCATGGCTGCGGTGCCGCTGCACTATTTAAGCGGTTTGACTGCACCATTTGCGCGGCCTACGGGCACCGTTGTGGCCGGCGTATTCAGGATCGACGGCTGCGGCCTAAAAAAGAGCATACAGGTTATGTGGTGGTATCGTCTGCAGAAAAGGAAATCAGCTACAAGGATTATTACGGCAAAAACAAAAAGGTGATGCTGTGGGAGACTGTGCTGCAGAGCCCATATTCGGTAGATTTCACAGAAGAGCAGGCACGGCATCAGATGCAGGAATTATTTAATCGGGGAGAAAATGGAAGATGGTTAATCAGCCAGATAGGAATCAACGCTTCTACCGATGGTGGATATGCGCACTTGATAAGTGATCCTAAAACGCGTGCAGAACTAGCAGTGAGAAATTTTCTGCTGGATAAGCGGTTGCGGGCAAATTACCGTGCTGGTTATTGGGAAATAATTTTCCTGCATACCAAACCGCTAAGCGTTGTACCAAAGAATATGCGGGCGCGGTAATATGCGTAAAAATGATGAATAGTGTATGAATTTTTGCGATATACTTGTAATAGCCGTTGATATAAGCTATAATATCAATAGGCAAATGAAGCTGATATATCCAATAGGCAAAACGAAAGCCCCAGAGGGTCGCATCCTCTGGGGCTTTCTATTCCGTTTGCGGTGGCTTAGGCCGTTAGGCTGGTTGTCTTATGGATCTCTGTCCAACCATTTGCAAATATAGTAGGCAACTATACTTGCCACGACTGAGATGATGAATGAAACGGATATATCCAATGGCTCACCTCCTCCCGTTGCCCGGGTATTGGTGAAGACAACGCAAAAATTATATCATATTTGGAGAGAAAGATGAATAGTGTATGAATTTTTGCGATATACTTGCAATAGCCGTTGATATAAGTTATAATATCATTAGGCAAAAATGATGTGAGTGTCCAAGAGGGCACGCAAAAACCCCCGGAGTTGCGACCTCCGGGGGTTTTCTATTCCGTTGTGGGTGGGTGGCTTATACCCAAGGCTGGCTACCGGTTACTTCTTCCTATCCAACCATTTGCAGATGAGGTGGCAAACAACACCCGCCATAATAGAAAGAAAAAATGATGTGATTAAATCCAAGAGGTTACACCCCCTTTCTCTACCGGTCTGGGGGTGGTAGCTTATTCAGTATATCATAAAGGCGATAGGGCAACAAGCATTGACGCGAAAAGCTGAAAAAGGAAGAAAATAAGAGATCAGCAGCGGAAAGTAAAAATGATTCAAAACACAATATCTTGCGGTTGAGATCATGAAAGAAAAAATGGGAAATCGCTTAAAATGGCTGAAAATGCAGGAATTTCGCACTTGACAGCAAAATGAGTTTACCAAAACCATAGTTTTGTATAACTCATTGTTTGACAATATCAAAGAAGTGTAGTACAATATACTACAAAGGAGATGATAATATGGCATTTTCGATTAGATTGTCTGATGAAGAAAAGCATTTGGCTGAAAGCTATGCAAAACTCCACTCTATGTCTGTTGGTGAAGCATTTAAGCGTGCTCTGTTTGAAAAAATTGAAGATGAGTATGATATTGCTATTGCAAATGAAGCCTATAGAGAATATCTGAAAGACCCCAAAACATATTCTCATGAGGAAGTGGGGGAAATGCTCGGGCTATGACTGGGTATCAGGTAAAGTATTCTGAACGCGCAACAAAAGAACTTAAAAAGATGGATAAGTATACCCGACAGATGATTTATTCTTGGATCGGTAAAAACCTTGTCGGATGCGAAGATCCACGCCAGCACGGAAAAGGTTTAACTGCAAACAGAAGTGGCCAATGGCGGTATCGGATAGGAGACTATCGGCTCATCTGTCAGATAAATGATAATGAACTGGTGATCCTTGCGTTGTCAGTAGGCCATAGGCGGGATGTCTATAAAGAAATTTATTGACAGGGGCGTTGCAAAAAGATCTTCGGCCTGTTATAATACAATCCCATCCGTTCCGATCGGGACGCAGCAGGCGAGCCGGAGCCTGCTGCGGGCGCGGCGTGAGCCGCGCCCAGATCCATAAGCCCCCCCTATCTAACAGGGGGGTACAAATTGCCATAGATCAGCCGCTTTACAAGGTACAAACCCTGACGGCATCTTGGTTTAATGATTTTCAAAGGTATGTCAAAATCGAGGGTTAATGTCACAGACCTATCTGAAAAGTACCGAAAGCGAATCACCATGAAAAGTAGATCATGGTCAAAAAAGAACCGGAACTTTACTCTTAAAGTTCCGGTTCTCTTTAACATGATGAAGTGTCTATAAAACCTACCTTTTGTGGACGATCAAAAAAATAAATGCCGTATCCTGTGGATTTTTCTTGCAATTTCCGCTCAAGTGTTTTATACTATCCACAACAACAAAAGAAAAAACGACTTTTCAACACGAAGGCTAACGTCTTGCACTCGTTAACCTTCCTTAGAAGAGAACCGATCTTGCACATCGGAGCCTTCGCAGTGAAAAATCGTTTTTCGTACAGATATTATATACTGTATGGAAGCGATTTGTCAAGCGTAGCAGCGGAAGTTAAGCCGCCCGATTGTAAAAAATCGGGCGGCTTTTTTGTGTATATTTTGGTAAAACCCGCAAAAATAGCGGTTTTTACATAGTAAAAAGTGAAGATCGAGAGGACAAGCCCCAAATTTGTTTTTCAAAAAACAGTAGCGAAGGGCTTGGTTTAGTGCGGCCTTTTTCCGGTCGCCCGGGGGAAGCTGCGCATCCGTAACACGCAGGTGTGGACGAGCCGACGCAGAAAATCGTTCCGGAGATCGGTGCTAAGCTGCCCCAGCGTTGCCGATCGACGTCAGTTCGGCTGACAGCACCGAACGGAAATAAGATGCTAAGCGGAGGATCGTGAGTGCGACACCTCCAGCGGCCTGCAGGATCACGATGCAGGCGGGCATGAGCCGTGCGATAAAACACGGTACAGGCCACGCTGGTTGAATTACGGGGCAGCCAACTGATGGGGACTCGTCCGATTCCCATGATCGGTGTGGTAAGGTCCGGTTCGCCGGACTTACTCTGCCCTCCGAAGATCTGAACCGTTCCCATCATCTTGCACCTGACGGTGCTTCTTGTCAAGAAAGATTTTCGTTTTTCTCTTTTTTCTTTGGAGCGCCGCCGTGAGAATGGTGATAGGGGGAGCACGGTTGTGGGCAGGTTGCTTGCAAGCTGTCCATCATCCGCGCTGGGGGGAAGAGGAAAGACGCGGGCGGCTGGTTCTCGTTCCTCTTCCCCCCACACCAGCGTTAGCTGGTTTTCATTTACATTTTCCTTTGAAAACTGTATGATAGAATTATGCTGAGGAAGGGAATTTTTTGTTTATGGCTACAAAATCAATCCGTCAAATTGCGGAAGAATTAGGGGTATCCAAAACGGCGGTACGAAAACAAATCGCAAACCTTGGTTTGCAATCTGGTTTGCGAAAAAACGGAAACCAGTTCGCGATTGACGAATCGCAGGAAGCGCAGATAATACGGGCATTTTCGGGAAAATCGCAAACCGAAAACGGAAACCAGTTCGCGAACCAAACGGAAACCAGTTCGCGAACCGAAAACCATGAAGTTTCCGATTTAGTTTCCGTTTTGCAAACCACGGTAACTGTGCTGCAGGAGCAGCTGCAGGTCAAGGATCAGCAGATCGCCCAGCAAGCGCAGATAATAGATCGTCTGTCGGATGCCCTGGCAGCGGCTCAGCAGTCGGCGGCTGCAGCCCAGGCACTTCATGCGGGGACGATCCAGCACCAGCTCTCAGAGGATGCCGGAGATTCCGCTAAGGCCGAAGAGGAGCCGTCAGCAAGGCGAGGTTGGTTCAGTAAATTGTTTGATAGGTGAATTTACACAAAAAAATAGAGGGAAGCAATTACGAATTGCTAAAATGTAAAGCCGAAGTGGTTTACTTTTCTCATGCTTAGGATTAGGGTAGGGGTGTAATAGATGACGCTGGAAGAAAAATTAGTAGCATTGCGGAAAGGGAAAAATCTATCTCAGCTTGAGTTATCCGAAATCTTGCATATATCGCGTCAGGCCATATCAAGGTGGGAAGTGGGGATAGCCGTTCCTACCACTGATAACCTGAGAGTTTTAAGTGAGTTATATGGAGTGTCAATAGATTATCTGCTGTCAGACGCTGCAGAAATGTCGGATACGATACATACGGATGATAATTCAAGTGAGAAAACAGCTAAAAAACGTAAGAAATATGTACGAATATGGATGTTATCATTTATTATAGTAATTGCAGTGTTATTATTTGTAGGTATTGCGATCGCATATCAAAATAAAAACAACAATGAAACTCCAATTACTGAAATGGAAACAGAAGAAGAGCCGGTTACTTTTTCTGGAGACTTTTCGGTAAGTTGGTAGGCCGCTCTGAAAGGTGTGTGGTAGCCAGTGAAAGTTGGAAAGGTACTTAGCTGTTTCTTAGTGGGGGTGATGCTTGCCGGATCGGTTGGTGGCTCGGCAAGTGCTGCGGAGGTTAAGCAGGGTGTTTTGACTGAGCAAGTGATAGAGATGGAAATGGAAAGAGCTTCGGGGTCATTTAATATGACTGTACCGGCTAAGTCAACGTTGAAAGCTGATAAGAGTTTTCCGTTGGAAGCAGGTGAAACAGTGACGATTAAGGCTACCTATTCACCTTTTTCGGCCAGCGTTGATTTTGGCTTGGTTGATCCTGACGGTATTTTTCATTACTTACGAGGTAGTAACGGGACATTTGATAAAACGATTAAGGTAGATAAGCGAGGAAATTATCTTTTTGCTGTTCGCAATAATTCGTCGGGGAGTGTCTCTGTTAGTGGATTTGTAAATTACTGAACGAGGTGAGCGATTATGAAAAAAAGTATTATAGCAGGAATTTTGACTATTTCTGTTTTGTTTAGCTTCACATTGTCTGCATCTGCACTATACACAGACGTAAGTAAATCTATTCCGATTGCACCACAAAAAATAGAGTATATGGATGAAACAGGATCTATTATAGAACAGCCGATGGCTATGGCAATTCCGGAAGGATCAATCGTGGAGACACCGGAAACACCTATGACTATTGTCAGAGCAAAAGAGACTTTTCAGATTAAGGATTGGAGCAAGAATTCCAGTCATACATTATCCAAAGACAAGGAAATGGTATATGGTGAGAAAATAAAAGTTGAGGGCTTGTGGAATAATTCTAATGCACGAATGACCGTGAGATGTAGTGTATATAGAAATGGATCGTGGGCCCCGGTTTCGCAATCGTCTTTTGCTTCAGGAAGCTCAACAACAATTGCAGTAGCCAGCAGTGGTCTTATTTGGGTCGAAGCAATTCCAAGTGATAGTATCATTAAAGGAACGATTGCTATTAGCTATAATGTGTAGGAATTTGTTGTATGATAATAATGTTATGCTCTAGCAGAGAAAGGAAGATTAGTGTGAAAAGATTTTTTTCATTTATGTTATTTGGCACTTTATTAGTTAGCTCTTGTTCAGTTGCATTTGCAGCATATGATATCGAAAATTCGTTGGATGAAGCAGAAAAATATGCTTATATGGATATTGATAAAGCTCCGGATTATTTGCAAGATGATATATTAGAAGCCAGAAATCAAATTATATTTAGTCAAGGATGGACAGCAGATGGAATAAATGGTTATGTGTGTGATTTGGAAACGGGAGAAAAACTATATGATTTACCGAAGTTTTCTGAGTTGTTTCCAGATTGGGACATTCCTAAGATGAAGGATACAATTTCTGATGATCTGCAATCAAGAGTAGAGATGGAAAGAGTGACCGAGCCGAGCGAAGGTAAGCTATTAAGCATAACTCCTAGAAAATTAGATACTCTTATATACAAAAATGTTTATTTACGATCTCCATCATCATCTGCAGATACTTCTAATTTTGCAACATATAAAAATTTTTTAGGCGGAGGAATTACAGCTGGACCTAATCAACTGTATGCGAGCGAAACGGCAAATGTTGGCATAAGTAATGCTAGCACAGGAGAAAGTCTTGGATATAAGAATTATTTATATCCAGGGCAAGGGGTACATGTTTCTATTCCATACACATATGGACGATTTAATGTAGGGCTGCGTGCAAGCACATATAGTACACCAGGATATGCAGATATGATTGGCAGTTACGATTTGGCTGAAGAGCTTAAATAGCAGCTATATTATAAATGTAGACCAATAACGGTTTACTCGTTTACAAATTGTGTGAACGGGTAAACCGTTATATGTATGGTAACGTGTTTATATTGACGGTTCTGCGCGGTCATGTTATTCTATAAGAACAGAAATATTAACCTTTATCAGAGCCACTTCGGGTTTTGATACACCCGGTGATGCATGGCTGCCGCAGTAACCTTTGTGAATTGGAAAGTGCATCACGATCCTGCAGGAGTAACCCTTGTGAAAGCGCAGGTGTGAAATGTGTCGTTGTAGGACTGGTAACCCGTTGAATGTAGTCGGACATACTGTAAAAGTGCCGGGGAGCTGCATCACTCCAAAAGGATGCCGACAGAACCCTAACTGCCGTAGATCGTCGGATAATCAATAGGGCTGCACACATAAGCAAGATAAAAAGTGTAGGGAGAAATCCCAATTCCGTCACACATAAGACGTTAAAAAGTGTACTTTTGCTGAATGTACGGGATTTGTATGATCCGGCAGGAAGCGGCTTAGCTTTAACATCACTGCATCAGGAGTAGATCTCATGGGCAGAAAAAACAAATCATACTACAAGGATCTTCACCAACAGGCTTACGACCGACTGAACGGGATGTTGGCCATTGGGGAGAGCAAGAAGGAAGCCGTGGCCAACGGCACGGACAGGGAGAAGATCTTTTCTTTCAATACTTATCAGACATATTGGAAACACACGAAATATTTTTTGAAATACATCAAGGAAGCCCATCCGGAATGCACAACGCTGAAAAGCGCGAAAAAATATGTGAATGAGTGGCTGCAGCTGCGCACCGATCAGGAGCTTTCCGCATGGACGATCCAGACCGAAGCAAAGGCTCTGAGTAAGCTCTACGGCATCCAGCCAGACGATGACGGGTATTTTAAGCCGCCGAAACGGAATCGTGCGGATATTAAGCGGAGCCGCGGTGACCGTGTGCGGGATCGTCATTTTTCGGAGGAGAACAATGACGAGCTGATCAAGTTCTGCAAGGGGACAGGGCTGCGGCGCAGTGAGCTGATGGAGCTGCGCGGGAAAGACCTGATGACCAAGGCGCAGATCAAGGCTGAGATCGTCAGGATCAATGCGCTGCCGGCTGGCGAGAGATCCGCAGCGGTCGATAAGCGGCTTGAGATGCTGCAGGACACATGCCTGTTTGACGAAGAATACTTTACCCATGTACGGAACGGAAAAGGCGGAAGAAAGCGTCTTAGCCCGATTATCGGTCAATTTGCAGGGCAGATCATAAGGCGGATCATGGACACGCCTGCAGAAGAGAAGGTTTGGCAGTATGTGAACACCAATGCCGACATTCACGGGTACAGGGCGGAATATGCGACAGCGATATATAAAGCTCATGCGCGGCCAATACAGGATATCCCGTATGACCGTGTACATCGGGGAACCGGCCGGAGATACCAGAGTGAGGTTTATACCTGCAGGAAGGACGAAGCAGGAAAGAAGCTGGACAAGGCCGCTATGCTGGTCTGCAGTAAAGCTCTTGGACATAACCGGATCAGCGTTGTAGCGGATAATTATATTCGTGGCCTATAAGAAAGTGGGAAAATAATGCCCAGATTTGTAAAAGAACGGCTGTTTGGTGGATTTGCAGATATACCCGGGGATCATAATAACCCGGAGTGTACACATGTACTCCTGACCAAAGAGGAATATATGCGTCTCCTACAGGAAAAAGCAAAGGCAGAGCAAGAGAAACGATTTGCTGAGGGTGAAGCAAGAGAAAAAATCCGGATGTCGGAGCAGGAGCTGGAGTACCGGACGGCTGCAGCTGAGAAGTTCGCGAAAGAGAAGATCCAGCAGGTGGAGCAGAAACTGGATGCGGAGAGAAGCGAGAGTGCTTATCAACGTAGTCTGAATGAGAACCTTCTCCGGATCTCGCGGGAACGTGCAAATGCGGATCGATGCATACGCCGCTCCAAGAGAGCAGCAAAACCGCGGATGATGGTGCATCGGCACC
>CALBGI010000007.1 GCA_937893675.1 uncultured Blautia sp. | reverse complement strand
GAAGATGAGACATCTATACAGGCATATCTGAACATCAATAAAAAAGCGGTAGAGGCAATCCGGCAGTTTCAGCGGAATGTGCGTGAGGAACAGCTCGAACAGCGGCACCGGCGGGAAACTGATCCATGGGATAAGGATATGGAACAGGTGCCGGAGCTTCCCAAGGACTGGAACCGCTGGGTGGATAAGGTTGCCATCCGGCAAAATTACATTTACTACCACTACAAAAAGGGCGGCGCCAAAACAGGTTACTGTACCTACTGCGAAAAGGAAGTGCCGATCAAGGTGCATCCCCATCACAATCAACAAGGCCGCTGTAGCTGCTGCCGACATCCGGTGGTATTCAAAGCCTATGGACGAGCGGGGTATATGCAGACAGAAAAACATTTTGCCTACCTAATCCAGCGATGCAAAGACGGCTTTGTAGTTCGTGAATTTCAGGCTGACCGGACATATGGGAAAGAAAGCCTTCCAAACTCCAAGCTTTATTGTCAGGAAATCCGGCGCACGATTTATGACCGGGAAAGAAAACCAAGAACCTACTATTGGGGTCTGTATAAACAGCGAAATATGCGCTGGATTTCCGGAAGCCCCTGTTCTTATAGTTGGTCTGGTTCACATGATGGACGGGTCTATGGAAAAACGCTGCCAACTCTGGAACAGAAGGAACTTCGATGCACAGGGCTGGTCAACTGGATTCGGAAGCAGAAAAGTGTTGACCCGGAAAAATATCTGGCAGTGCTTGAACGGATACCGCAAATGGAGCAGATCAGCAAGGTGAACCTGCCGAAGCTTACCAAGGAATGTTTCAGTTCCTGCGGAACAGTCAGTGAACTAATCAAAAACCATAGTGCCGGGAGTCTGATTAAAGCTCTGGGCCTTGACAGCAGGAGGTTTCAGCGACTTCGGCTCCATAATGGAGGCTGTGATCTGCTGCGGTGGCTGCAATATGAAAAGGGCACCGACAGGGAAATCCCAGATAATGTCCTTTTGTGGATGTGTCAGCAGAACATTAGCCCCAGGGATGTCCAGTTCATTGCTGACCGCATGAGCATGGTGCAGGTCTATAACTATGTACGGCGTCAGATGCCATCCTTCCGGAGAAACAGCCATGAGGTATTGCGTACCTGGGAGGATTATCTTTCCATGGCAAAGAAATTGCACATGGATGTATATGATGAGATCGTATATCGCACCAGAAAACTGCGGCGGCGCCACGATGATCTGGTGCTCAAATGCCAGGAGAAGGATATTGAACTGCAGGCCGAGGAGATGGAGGAGAAATTCCCCCATGTTAATGCTATCTGTCAGGAAATCAAAGCGAAATATGAGTACGCCGATGCGGATTACATGGTAGTGGTGCCAGACGGTATTCTGGACATTATTACCGAGGGGCGTGCGCTCCATCACTGTGCAGGCAGCAGTGACCGCTACTGGGACCGGATTGAGCGGCGAGAAAGCTTTGTGATGTTTCTGCGTAAAACGGCTGATCCTTTCCATGCCTATTACACGCTGGAAGTGGAGCCAGATGGAACAGTGCGGCAGAAACGGACGGAATATGACCGGCAGAAGAAGGACATTGAGCAGGCGACCGAGTTTCTGCAGAAGTGGCAGCGGGTGATTACTGCCAGGCTGACAGAAAGCGACAAGGCGCTGGCTGCGGAAAGCAGGATTCTTCGTGAGAAGGAGTTTATCCAGTTGAAGAAGGATCGGGTCATCATTCATACCGGCCATTTGGCAGGAAGGCTTTTGGCGGATGTGCTGATGGCTGACCTGATGGAAAACACGGATAGCATCCAGTCTCCGGCATTGGCTGCTGCAGCGTGACAAAATGAGAATGGCCGGGCGTCCTTGAGGGCGTCCGGTCATTGATGAAGAAGGAAGGAGCAGAGCATGAAACAAATTGGAAATCTGGCAGTGGTTTGCGCCAGGCGACAGGATGTGCTGCTGCAGGTTGGCAGTGAAAAGGTATGTGTCCATGTGGGAGCCGGGCCAGAGCGGAATACGCTTCACGCAGCGTGGGACGATGATGACGCCATTCAGCGTATTGTCCATGAATTGAATTTTGGCAGATATGCAGCCGGCAGAAATGGGCTGCATACCGCACAGCAGGATTGCCCTGTGGGGCGGGGAAAGGAGAAAATCGCATGATCAAAAACCTGAATCAGCTGCGCAGGACACTTCGGGAAGGGACGCAGTTGGAGATATTGGATCACTGTCGGCCGGAATGTATTGGGCAGATACGGAACATTACGCTGGTAAACACGCAGGGCTTTTATAGTACCGTAGCGAATCAGCCAGATGCGTCTGCCAACAGAGGCAACGGCGGCCGCGGCCCGATCCTTTGGTGGGGCAGAGCCGCCCACTGGCAGTTTGCAGACGGTGTTTGCAGTGTTTTCGACAGTGAACAGAAGCATACGGAAGAAGAACTGGTTATGTCCTTCCGGGTACTTGAAAAGGAGGCAGCATAATGGAACGGAATATTTTTGAAAAGCAGAGGGAATTGAATGACCGGCTCAACCGCTATCGGGATGAGTATTATAACCGCAACGCTCCCAGCGTGTCAGATGAGGTCTATGACAGACTCTTTGACGAGTTGAAAGAGCTGGAACAGGAAACGGGAATCCAAATGGCAAATTCGCCAACCCAGACAGTAGGCTATCCTGCGGTGAGCAGGCTGGAGAAAACCAGACATGAGATCCCGCTGCTGTCTTTGGATAAGACTAAGAGCAGTATGGATCTTCTGAATTTCATGGGTGAGCAGCAGGTGATGCTGATGCTCAAACTGGATGGCTTGACTGTAAAGTTGACCTATGAGAATGGAGAACTTCTGGAGGCGGCTACCCGTGGCGATGGTGACGAAGGGGAGATCATTACCCATAACACCCGAGCCATCAGCGGTATCCCTTCCCACATCACCTACAAAGAGAGACTGGTTGTGACGGGTGAGGGCTTTATCAGACCCAGTGATTTTGAGGAACTGAAGACCAGCCTGCAGGACAGCAGCGGTAAGCCCTATAAAAACGGCCGCAATCTGGCTGCTGGTTCCATCCGTCTGATGGATGCCAAGACATGCCGGGAGCGTCGGCTGGTTTTCATGCCGTTTGGTGTGCTGGAGGGCTTTCCGCACCTGACCCGGAAATCAGATAAGCTACGGGAATTGCGTGCGTTGGGGTTCCAGCCCTGTAAGTATCTGGTCACAAAGCAGAAACTGACGCTGGAAAATGTGGAAGCCGGTATCTATCAGCTGCGGCAATATGCCACTGACAAAGATATCCCCATTGACGGTATCGTGGTTTCGTTTAACGACATCGCCTATGCCCAGAGCTGCGGCCGCACCGGACATCACTATAAGGACGGTCTGGCCTATAAGTTTGAAGATGACCTGCATGAGAGCCTGCTGCAGTACATCGAATGGACACCGGGCAGAACCGGAGAGATTGCTCCGGTAGCAGTGTTTACGCCGGTGGAAATCGATGGCTGTGAGGTCAGCAGGGCCAGTCTGCACAACCTGTCCTTTATTGAGGATCTGGAACTGATGGCTGGAAACCGGATTCTGGTAAGCAAACGAAACATGATTATCCCCCACGTGGAGGAAAATCTGGACAGAGGCGGCTTCTCTATGGTGGATACGATTCCCCATGTTTGTCCCTGCTGTGGACAGCCTACCCGCATCCATGAATCAAGTGGAAAGGGCGAAAATGGCGAGAATCGCATCATCAAGACGCTGTACTGTGATAACCCTGACTGCGAGACACGTCGGCTGAAAAAGTTCGTCCATTTTGTCAGCCAGAAGGCGATGGACATTGAAGGGCTGTCGGAGGCTACATTGGAAAAATTCATCGGTCAGGGATTTATCCATAGTTATCTGGATATTTACCGTCTGGATCGTTACCGGGCTGAAATCGTCCGCATGGATGGATTTGGTGAAAAGTCCTGGCAGCGCCTTTGGGACGCTATCCAGCAGAGCCGGAATACCACCTTTGAACGGTATCTGATTTCTATGGACATCCCTATGATCGGCAACACTGCCAGCAAGGTATTGGGTCGTGTGTTCCACTATGATTTGGATGAGTTTCGGGATGCGGTCTATGGCGGCTATGATTTCCGGCAGCTTCCGGATTTCGGGGAGATATTGCATAACAATATCCACGACTGGTTCTGTGTAGAAGATAATTTTTGTATTTGGGAGGAGTTACAGACTATGATGAGTATTCAAAAGCCTGCTGTGGCAGAACACAGCGAAGACAGGGTGCAGGATAATCCCTTTGTAGGAAAGACTATCGTAGTTACCGGCAAGGTGGAACCCTACACCCGGGACGGAATCAATGACCTGATCGAATCACTGGGCGCCCATGCCGGCAGCTCGGTGTCCAAGAAGACGGATTATCTGGTCTGTGGCGAAAATGCCGGCAGCAAGTTATCCAAGGCCAGGGATTTGGGCGTTACGGTGCTGTCACCTGCGGAGTTCTTCAGCATGGCCGGCGCTGAGTAAGAAAATATAGCATACTATCGGTATGCTGTCAGTTGATCAATGGGGAGAGAGCCATGTTGCGGCTCTCTCCCCATATCTTTTATGGAAGATTTCAAGTAGGAGGGATTTTAATGCATATCGACAGGATACCGGTTTACCGGGTATATCAGAGGGCTATTGATTTGGAGCTTTACCATGCCTTTGCCGAATTGGTAGTACAGACTTCTCAGGACGATACGGCGAGAAGGACTTACCGACAAACAAGGGCGATGCAGATATGGCAGGTGGAAACGGATGTGTCCGGCTATTTTGAACCATATCATCTGCGTTATCCTGGCGAGGTGTTGGAGCGGTTTGAGGAAAAACTGGGCAATGATGTCCGGGTTCTCCGCGCTCTGGCCCTGGCGCTGGGAAATACCTGTGCGATCCAGTCTGACAATATGTTTGTGGGCAATCAGCGGGGAGCATTCCTCCAGAAATTGCGGCGGTCTGCCGGAGAAGATGTGTACCTGCAGGGCGCTCTGTATCTTCTGGAAACAGATGCGGCACAGCGCCATGCCCTGTTGGAGAAACTGGCAGAAAGGGAGTGTACGAGAACGGAAGAAGCCCTGTTTGTACTGTCGTTATTTGATGATAGGGAACGCGGCTATGAGGTGATGCATACCCAACTCAGTCATCTATTCACACAAAATCTGACACTTTCACTGGTATATGATTTTGGTGTGCTGGAATGGTTCATCCGGTTCTATGCAGAGCAGGCAAAGAGGTACCGCGGGAAAGCCGACCTGGTGCTGCGCACGCTGATGAAACTGCCGTATATGAATATGAAGCCCGACAGCCGCGAATTTTCGGTTTTGACTAAAGCAGGGTATCGCTGCGATGAAATCATTTTGGCAAACTCTCTCGCTGTATGGGCGGACAGGCTGCCGGACCGGTTGAGTTCCAAGAGTATCACTGCCGAGAAAATCGCAACAGCGTGTGGGCGGATGCTTCTGAATGCTCCAAAGGATTTTTCGGAAGAATTTTACGAGTATCTTGGCTGGCTGTTTCAGTTCTATAACAGCTTTACGGTCAAGTACGAAGGATTTCAGGGACTCTGGGAAGCGGTTCAATATGGTTTGAACCCCACAGCACCGAAAACACTGTTATGGATGAATCAAACGATACAGAAGGATTTTCCGTACCGATTTGATGTGTTTGATCCTCAGTACGATAATCTGGCGAAGGAACTGGAGCGGGATAACTACATGGAGTTGTTTACCCTGCAGATGCTGCATTCCAGGCAGACGATCCCTTTGAAACAGTGGCTTTCCAGATATCAGGAACTGACCGGAGCTGACTATGGAGAATATTTCAGAAGTTGGCATACGAACGGTAGGCGGGCATTTGCCTTTCTGGTGGAAAAGAAGGAAATCAATCTATGGGAGTTTTTCAAGCAGCATCGGCAAGATGGTGAAGATGCGCCACAACTGAAACTGCTGCGGGAGTATGCCCTGAGAATTTCAAGTTGGAGGTGTTTCCGGTTTGTAGAGAGGCTACTGGCTGAGTACACTTTTTCCCAACTTCAAACGATATTTGGCAAGCGGTTTTACTTTCACGAATGCTTTGTCAGGAGTGAGGGGTATTACAGCAGAAGGGAATATAAAACATACATCAGCCGTCCATTCCTATCTGCAGAGCAGCATCGACAGCTCTATGACTGGGTGGAGCGTTCAGTTTTCCAGACTGAGCCGGAAAAATATGAGGACTTCGTTTTAAGTGCCTTAAAAGCACCGGAGATCCAACGCCTTTATGATAAAAAAGCGCTGGCAGCGGTGTTGCGGCAGTTTTTGCTCCACAGGGAGTATAACGGCTATGAAATCAACCGGCTGAAGGAAACATTCTATTCCAAGGAAGAGTTGGAGGATGAGCACAGAGCCGAAGCTGAGAGAAAGGAGCAGGAAAAACGACTGGAGCAGGAAAAACGGACCATACAGAAACGGGAAAAGCTGCAGCAACTTTATAACGGCAGCGCCGAATCTCTTGTGAAATTCATAGGGGGATATTATTACAGGGATGAGAAGAAAGAGGTACTGGATATGGCATTTGATAAGTTGGTGGAATGGCCCGCCGGTTGTGTGCAGACAATGGATGCCAAAGATGCACACGCCTTTTTTGAGCTGTGTGGTGAACTGGTAGAGTCTGAACCCCGGCCAAGGCATGAGATTTTGAATATGGTACTGACAATGATCGGAGGTGAAGCAGCATGAGAAATACATTAAAACATCTGACCCTATTGACCAGAATGAAAGATGACGGATTGCTTCCGACGCTTACAGGCAGCTTTTCAGAGGATGCCATAGCGCAGGCATGTGGACAGGTGGAGACACTTCAATTACAGGAACGGCTGCACATCCGAAAGACAAAGCGGATACAGGAAGAACTGGTTCGGGTGCCGGACTTTGCAGCGCTCTATGGTACGTTGTGCAGGCAGGAGATTGGCGATGAAGAAATTGCTTCAGCCTTAGAGTCGGCAGACGGGTATGGAGAGAGACTGACAGCGTATTCCCAAGAGCAGGTGCTGGCAGTCATGAAATTGGAACTGTTGCCTTCCCTGAGGTTTGAATACCTGAAATACTATTTTCCCTTTGTGATGTATGAAGAAGAGGAGCAGGTCATATTGGATAACCTGCAGACTTTTCCCATTGCGGAGTGGAAGGGACTTTCCATGCTGACGGAGCACCAGCGGGATATGATGCGGCAGCCGTTTCTTGGTTCGTATCTGTTTTTCTGGCATCAAAATGAACGGAAAGCTCTGGAACTGTTGGAACAGAATCGTCCGCTCCAGAGAGTCTGCATCTTGCTTTATCGGTATGGTGTGCGGCTGTTTCTGTCAGTAGAACGCCTGAAAGCTCTCCGGTGGATGAAAATGACCGATGTAGGAAAATTCCGCCGGCTGTTGGCTGTATTTGAATATGACGCAGAGGATTTGTCTGCTTTTTTTGACCTCTGGCTGGACAACCATGCCGGACAATATGACCTCAACTGGTTTATCTCCCAGCCACATCCTTTGAGCAAGGAGCAGAGGGAAGAAATTTTATGCAACCAACTGAGTTATCTGAATGCTCTGTATGCCGGCAGGCTCCATCTGGATTTTAATGCTGTCCGGCAATTCCAGTTTTCAATTCTCATTTATGCGGTGGAGCATAGAAAAAAGCATTTTTTGGAATTGGTGAATCAGAACAGTGAAGTGTTCCTGTCCTTGGGGCGATACTCTCTATTGTTTGAGCCGGGCTTTTGTGAGCACTGTAACATCAATTCCCTGACGCTGAAGAATTTGAAAGCCAGCGATTCTGTGAACCGCAGCGACAGCTTTTTTACGCTTCTGGAAGAAGGGCAGCAGTACACCTTTGAGGAAATGTATCAGCTTTGGCATCAGAAAGAGGTTTATGTCCGGTTATACACTATGCTGACACCTCTTTCCATAGATCAGCGTTTGCTGACACTGCGGCAGCTGATAAAACGGGATCTGGTCAGCCAATATACAGGAGATGCAGAGTTGGAGCAGCTTGGAAAATGTCTGTTGGAAAGGCCGTTTAGCGAATGGTATCGGGGTTCATTTGGACATATCTGTGGGCTGACCCGGCGGATTGCCATGGGGCTGCTACAACACTATACGCAGCTGCAGGCATTCATACCGGATTTCACTACAGAGTCGGATGCGGTATTTGCCCTCAATAATATGAAGGCTCTTTTGGAAATGACGGATTGGAAGCAGGTGCGGAAAGATATTCTGACAACAGATGCAGACTGGCTGGATCTAAAAGAAAAACTGGCATTTTCGGACGATTTTGTGGAGCAGAACCGGGAGACTGTCACGGAATTTTTACTGCAGGGCGGCGCGGCTATGGTATGCGCTCTCTATGGGGAACTGGACGGGCAGGAGCTGGCTGTTGAAGCGCTGCGACGGATCGTACAGGCTGAATTGATGGGCCAGTTCTATAAACTCAAATATTTTGCTGGTGACCTGCAGCGTGAGATTCGCTACCCTGTCAGCGAGATGCAGGAGAGCCTCTGGAAGAAAAATCTTTCGTTGGCGCGAGGTGCATTTTGGGCAGAAGAGGTGGATGATTTTTACCACACTCTGCGGCTTGGTGAACTTCCTCATAGTACCTGCTTGTCTTACCGTACTGGAAGCCAGAGGGAGTGCCTGTTAGCTGCCTTTGACTCTAATAAGAAGATTGTCCTTGTGAAAAAGGATGAAGCGGTGGTGGCTCGTGCCTGTCTCCGCTTGACAAAAGGTGCATTTCAAAAACCGCCTGCCGTCGATTTTTCTTTTGCTGATCTGTCGCAGGAGAACATGGATATCGGAAAGCCTGTCACCAGTGAGAAGCCTGTGCTGTTCCTGGAGAGTATCTATACTTTCGGACTCAATGATATTGAAAAAGAGGAAGTAATGAAACTGGCAGTTTCCCTGACAACACAGAAAGCGGCAGAGCTGGGTGTTGTGGCAGTACTTGCAAGACGGTATCTGGGCTGCTATGAACGGGATGAGTATGTGCTTGCACCGTTCTATGTGTACATCTCAAAATCCAAAAACGGATGGCAGTATCTGGACTCTTTGGGTGGAGCGGCATATACCTCAGCAAAAGAGGAGTATGTAGAGCACCCCTTCCTGGTCATGCAGACTGCCATGCATCA
>CALBGI010000006.1 GCA_937893675.1 uncultured Blautia sp. | reverse complement strand
GAGGTTTCTTTTTATTCAATTGGCGTTATTTCTGAATTACAGGAATGCTCCATTTCTGTTTTATCTTTTTATATAGATTAAATCTGTCATACCATTATACGACTGTGTTTTGAGTAGCTTCAATTTGATTTCACGGTCAGCATTTTCAAAAAGCCGAATACCAGAACCCAAAATCGTCGGAATCACCGTAATATAATAGCAGTCAATGGCATCCGCTTTGACCAACTGCTGGACAAGAATGGAATTTATCTATGAATATACATTCTTGTCACAATAGGTTTCCATACATGCAAGATAAGCTTCTTGCGGCACTTTCTCCTTATCACGAAGCCATGCGGCAGCAGCTTCTTTTCATTCCGGTTTTTGTCGCAAAGCAGCATAAATATATTCGTTCATCTTTTTCTCTCAGCGCCATATTTACAGATTCGCCGCATTCCTATTATAGCAGTTTCGTATGTTTTGAACAATAAAAACCAAGATCTGTCTCAACCCCCAAAATGGCTATCTCCTGCATTGTCAGGGGATAGCCACCATTTCCACTCTTATTTCATACTGTTTCGATACTCATTCGCCGACACACCCACGATCTTTTTAAACACCCGCGAGAAATGCGCCATATCCAAAAATCCCACCATGTCCGCCACATCGCCCACACGGTAAGCAGGATTTTTCAGGAGCTTCTTGGCTTCTTCAATGCGAATGCCGTTCATCAGCTCCGAAAAGCTCTGTCCGGTGTGACGGTTAAGAAGCTTGCTCAGGTGCCACTGACTGACATAGGTGTTGTCTGCCACATCTTTGAGGGTCATCTTCTGTTGGTAGTGTTCTCTCATATATTCCAGGGCTTTATTTACAATAAAGCTGTTCGCCGCACTCTCCGGCTCGCCCTCAATTCCTTTTTTCTTCAGATTATTGACCATGACGCTGATCGCCTCTTCCAGCTCCTGCATGTCAGAGGGTTTCAGGACAAAACGCGCCACCCCCAGCTTGATCGCCTGCTGCGCCAGCTCAAAATCCCGGTACCCTGTAAGAATGGTAAGCTCCATATTCTCAAATTCGGATTTCAGGGCAGCTGCCATGGAAAGTCCGTCCATTCTCGGCATATAGATGTCAGAAATCACGATGTCCGGCTTTTTTTCCCGGATCACGGAAAGTCCCTCCAGTCCATTTGCCGCGGTGCCTGCTACCTCGCAGCCATAACGCTCCCAGGGAAGCATCTTTGTAAGACCAGTCACAATAATAGGCTCATCGTCAATAATCACTACCTTATACATAAAAACCCTCTTTCCGCCGGCTAACCTTTCACTGCACCGGCAACCATACCTTTTATAATATACTTCTGCAAAAACGCGTACAGAATAATGACCGGCACCACAACCAGGGTCACCGCAGCCGCCATCAATCCGTAGTTGGTTCCCTCCATGGCGGTCAGTTCCTTCAAAAGACGCGTGATCGCCCAGTGCGGCTTGATGCGCAGAAAAAAGGTCTGGCTGAACAGATCATTATAGCTCCACAGGAACGAGAAAATCGCAACTGTGGCAAAAGACGGTTTTGCCAGCGGTACCACTACCTTTGTAAAAATCTGCGGCGTATTGCAGCCCTCCAGATAGGCGGCTTCCTCCAGATCAAGGGGCAGGCTCCTAATATAACCGGACAGCACAATAATGGCAAAGGACAGATTGCCCGCGATCTGCGGCAGAGCACAGGACAAAAGGGAAAGCAGGCGATCGCTGGTGTTGACGATCCCCCAGGCCGCCTCCATGCGGAACACCGGAACAATCGTAGAAAATGCCGGAAACATCATACTTGCCAGAACAATGGTCGTCAGAAGATTCCTCCCCTTAAAATGGTATCTGGTAAGTGCAAATGCCGCCATTCCTGCCAGAAGCATCACCGCAACTGTCACCGTTCCGGATATGATCAGACTGTTTGCGTACGCCCCCAGAATGGGAACCCGGTCAAACGCCCGCTCATAGTTCGACATGGTGAACAGCTCGCCCACCGGCAGGGAAAAAGAATTTGCCACAATTTCATTTTTTACCTTAAAGGAATTCAGGCCAACCCACACAAGGGGATAGATCGTCGTAAGCGCCCAGAAAATCAGAACCGCATATACGGGAATCTGCCAGAAATTCCGCTTCTTTTTTGTCTTCATGTCGCTGCCCCCTCCTAATAATCCTTCTCTTTAAAGACGCGGTTTACAACCTGGGCGGATATGATTCCCAGAATTACGATCAGCACGGCAATGGCACAGCCATAATCCGTATTCCGCGTCTCGCTGGAATGGTAATACATATACGTACCAGTAAGCCACGTAGAGTTCTGAGGCATTCCTTTGGGGAACATGATCCACGGAAGGTCAAATACCTTCAGCGCTCCGGTGATCGCCAGCACTGCGCAGGTGCAGAGCACGTTGTGCAGAAGCGGCAGGGTAATATAACGGATGCGCTGCCAGCGGGTGGCGCCGTCGATGGAGGCAACTTCGTACAGATCCTCTGAAATATTGTTAAGACCAGTGACAATGATCACAAAATAAAAACCAACGTACTGCCACATGACCGGAATCATCATCGTAATAAACGCATGCGCTGCGGATTTCCAGTCTGTCAGCCCCTGTTTTCCCAGAAGTTCCAGAAGCTGATTGATCATACCCTTATCATAAAGGAAAATCAGATTAAATAAAAGACCTAATGCAGTCGCAGAAACCACAATGGGGAAAAAATATACTACGCGGAAGAATTTCGCCCCGGCCTTGATCTGGTCTACCAGAATTGCCAGCACAAGGGCGATCCCTACCTGGAAGATCAAGGTGCAGCCCATAAGGATCAGGGTGTTCTTAAGGGCGATCCACATATTTTTGTCATGAAGCATTTCTATGTAATTGGAATACCAGGGGGTCAGATACCCTTTGGAGGGCGCCGCCAGACCGCCGATTTTTTGAAAGCTGTTGAGAATGTTTACAAAAAACGGATAGTGCAGAAATACTGCCATCATCAGAAAGGCCGGCACCAAAAAGACCAGCAGCCATTTCTTATTTCGATATATATTCGCTCCCATATTTCACCTGCCGTTTCTGTGCGGCTCTCCGCACGGATTCTTTGAGAAAGGGAGACACTGCAAACTCTTTTTTGCCGCATCTCCCTTGTTTTTATGCCTTAGGTATCAGGCTCTGCCACTTATTCAGCTGTCTGCTCTGCGTATGCAGCAAGACCTTCTGCCACAGCGTCCTCAGCGGAAACCTCTCCTGTCACGATCTGCGGCATTCCGTCAAAGGTGGATACACGGCATTCCCCGTTGAAAATATCCTGAACTGCGCCGGTAAGGGAAGTTACGCCGGACATCATCTCCATGGATTTCAGCTGAAGAGAATTGAACGCTGCCTCATCCACTGCCGGAGCTTCTTTCAGCGCCGATGCGGTATGCTGTGCAAATTTTGCCACCTGCTCATCACTGGTAAGAAAGCTTACCAAATCTACGGCTGCATCACGTTTCGCCTCGTCTTCCCAGGCTGCTGTACTGATATAATAGCCCATGGACAGTCCGCCGATTAGATCCGTTGCTTTTCTTTCGCCCTTTCCTGGAACATAGGTCACGGTAAATTTATCAAGTTTTTCTGCATCTAATGTAGCCGGATCTTCCGGGTCAGACTGGCATGCGCCTGCGATTCCTCCAACCTTCCAGGAGCCGTCGATCAAAAATGCGGCCTTGTCATCCATGAATGCTGCAAAGGTCTCATCATCCGTTGCGGAAAGCGTATTCTCCGGGAAATATCCTGCCTCATAAAGCGCCTTGATATCCTCCATTCCGTTCACCCATGCCTGCGCATCCTCAACGCTTGCCGGAATATTCAGATGGTCTTTTACGTTGCCATTGTTAAAAATACTGAACTCCCACCAGTAATGAGGAATATTGCCAAGGGCTGCTGCCAGCGGCGTATAGCCTGCGTCTTTAATCTTCTGGCAGTCCTCAAGGAACGCGTCCCAGGTATAGTCCGCGCCCGGAACCTCAACTCCGGCCGCCTCCAGAACAGCCGTGTTTACAAACATGGCTTCCCAGTAGCCGTTTACCGGAACTGCATATTTCACACCATCCACCAGAGACGGGGTGATCAGCTCGTCGTTCATATTGGAAGCGTAATCCGGATATTCTTCGCGTATGGTGTCAATGGAGACAACCTTGCCTGCTTCAATAAAAGAATTTGCATCTGCTCCGTTGAAGAAGAACAGCACATCCGGATCTGCACCGGTCTGAAAGTCCATTTCCACCCGTGCCTTAAAGGTTTCATCCGAGGTTGCCGAAGCATCGTTGACTTTGTTTCCGGTCTCTTCCTCCCAGGCTGCGATCGCATCCTTAAAATTCTGTGCGTTTCCGTCCTCACCTGCGAATGTGGTCGTCACATTCAGCTCCACTCCTTCGGCTGCCCCTGCGTTCACTCCCATAAGCGCTGTACATGCCATAAGACATGCGGTTGCTGCTGCCATCTTTCTTTTCATAACTGTTACCTCCCTTTCTGACTGTTTCCAGTTCTTAGCTTGTAACCTTATTATGCGCTTGATTTTGTTTAATTTGAATAACTCAAGCTGTGATTTCTTGCTTTTTATTGTTATCTTACACATGCAAAGATAAACAAATAAGGAAGTATCCTATTCTTCCTGAATATTCTACTCCCTTTTACAATTTGTATATTCTCTTATTATTAAAAATCTGCACTCAATGCTGATTTTCACAGCACATTTTTGCCATTTCCTCAACAATCTTAACGAATTCCTCTTTCTTTTTGGGTGGAATTCTATTCAAAACTCTTTGTATTCTTTTCATATCATCTCTGCCAATATCTGCTTCTTCCTCACAGGCAAAAAATTCCTGCAATGATATCCCCATTGCATCTGTAATACGACAAAGGGTATCAATCGTCGGACATTTCAACCCTCGCTCCAGATGCCCTATATATGATGGATTCATACCTATTCTGAGTGCAAGAGCTTCCTGGCTGAAATTGCATTTCAATCGAAAATAGCGAATACGCTCTCCAACTTCAATTGCTGTTTTCTCTTTTTGATCTTTTATCTCTACCACTTCCTAATACCTTTATCTATAATTTATATGAAAACACCCTCTCATTCAAATATTTATAGATACTATATTTTAATATCTTTAGATATTGACCTTTCCTATATTCCATGTTATATTCTAAATAAATAAACTGGTAATTTGAGGAACCGAAGCATTTATTTATGAAGTTTCCAAGGTTACGCAGATGCCAGATCAGAAAGGAGGTAGAGCTATGGGCTTTTTAGCAGGTTGTGTTATGTACAGTGCAGGAGTTCTTTGGTGGGCATTCCGAGGTGGTTTCTAACCCCATTGTACAGTCAATGATTTAGAGCAAAAAGTCGCCCCCACCCGTAAAACGGGTGGCTCGACGGACGGCTATAAGCCTTTTATG
>CALBGI010000005.1 GCA_937893675.1 uncultured Blautia sp. | reverse complement strand
TCCCCATCAGCCGGGAGCGTCAGGAACGGCTTCTCTATGAGCAGATCGACGAGATCACCGAGGGCATCGCAGAGGTGCAGGCCAGCGGCGGCGAGCGTTTTACCGTCAAGCAGCTGGAGCGTACCAGAAAGTCTCTGGAAGCCAGACTGGAAAAGCTGCAAGCCGAGGGGCGAAAAGACGATGTGGTAACCTTCGAGCAGCTGGGTGTGGACCGATTGTTTGTGGACGAGGCCCACAACTATAAAAACCTGTTTCTATACACAAAAATGAGGAATGTGGCAGGCTTATCCACATCGGACGCGCAGAAATCCTCCGATATGTTTGCCAAGTGCCGCTATATGGATGAGATCACCGGAAACCGTGGCGTGATTTTTGCCACCGGCACACCGGTCAGCAACTCCATGACCGAGCTTTACACCATGCAGCGTTACCTTCAGTATGAACGCCTGCAAGAGCTGAACATGACCCACTTCGACTGCTGGGCTTCCCGATTTGGGGAGACCGTCACAGCATTGGAGCTGGCACCGGAAGGCACCGGCTACCGGGCAAGAACGAGATTCAGCAAGTTCTTTAACCTGCCGGAGCTGATGAACCTGTTCAAAGAAGTGGCGGACATTAAGACTGCCGACCAACTGAACCTGCCCACCCCGGAGGTGGAATACCACAACATCGTGGCACAGCCTACCGAACATCAGCAGGAAATGGTCAAGGCCCTTTCGGAGCGCGCATCGCTGGTACACAGCGGAACCGTTGACCCATCCCAGGACAATATGCTCAAGATTACCTCGGATGGCCGTAAACTGGGGCTGGACCAGAGGATCGTCAACCAGATGCTGCCGGACGAACCCGGAACAAAGGTCAATCAGTGTGTGGAGAACATCATGCAGATCTGGCGGGATGGCGAAGCTGACAAGCTGACCCAGCTGGTGTTCTGCGACATTTCTACCCCGCAGGCAAAAGCTCCTGCAAGCAAGGCGGCGAAAACGCTGGATAATCCACTGCTTCACGCACTGGAAGGCGCTGTGCCCCTGCCGGAGCAGGAACCGGCCTTTACGGTATATGACGATATTCGTCAGAAACTCATTGCCCAGGGGATGCCTGCCGACCAGATCGCTTTTATCCATGAAGCCAACACCGAAGTGCGGAAAAAGGAGCTGTTCTCTAAAGTCCGTACCGGTCAGGTGCGTGTGCTTATGGGCAGCACCGCCAAGATGGGCGCAGGCACCAATGTGCAGGACCGTCTGGTGGCACTTCATGATCTGGATTGCCCGTGGCGGCCCGGAGACCTCGCCCAGCGCAAGGGCCGTATCGAGCGCCAGGGCAACCAGAATCCTCTTGTCCATGTGTACCGCTATGTGACCGAAGGAACCTTTGACGCATACCTCTGGGTGCGACGTGAAGTCACTTAATTTAATTGTTTGGCGGACTATCCGACCAAACCAGCCATTCCGTTGGCTGAAGTCGTCACCATTGGCTATGTCAGTAATGACATTGTTCAAAAGCTGGTGATTAAACGTAACCCTACTTGGAGATTTAAACCGTGAGGTTAAAATCGAAACTGCTAGCTACAAAGTGGTTAGGGTGCAGGCTTTGATAGTATGGTTAACATATGTGAACCGCTGATAAACTTCGTTAAGGCGAAACAAGCCAAAGTAGCTGACAGGCTTGAACCAAAAGGTGTGCAGTTGGTTACCCCTCTCCATGTTTGGGGGTACACGGACATAAGACTGCCGGAGAAGAGGCGGAACCTAACCTATCATGTTAATTAAGTGGAACACGGTAAGCCCGTATTTTTGCCCATTGGGCAGGCAGACCGTAAGGAAAGCTGTTGGAAATGCGGGTATGGGATTGCGGAAAAAGCGAATGCCATTTTGTAATGAAGTGGATAGGGATTCAAAATTTGCCCCACCCGAAAGGGGAGCAGACTTCCGCATGGTGCTTAATTACGAGAGAATTTATAGAATTTTTGAAAGGAGTAAAGCAAATGGACATGAAAATGTGTGCGACTTCTGACGTCGCAAAGGAATGGGACAAGATTGATTGGAACAAAGCCAATGCGTACGTTAAAAAACTACAAATGCGTATCGTAAAGGCTCATAAAGAGGGTAAACATGGCAGGGTAAAATCCTTGCAGTGGTTACTCACACACTCTTTTTACGCAAGAGCTTTAGCTGTAAAAAGGGTAACAGAAAATCGAGGAAAAAGGACAGCAGGAGTAGACGGAGTATTATGGTCTACACCTAAGTCCAAATATGAAGCAATTCTTGACTTAAAACGCAAAAACTACAAACCACAACCATTAAAAAGGGTATATATACCTAAGAAGAACGGGAAAAAGAGACCTTTAAGTATTCCTACTATGAAAGACAGGGCAATGCAGACATTATATAAATTTGCATTAGAACCGATTGCGGAAATCACAGCAGACCCTAATTCCTATGGTTTTAGGATTGGCAGATGTACGCAGGACGCAATAGAGCAGTGCTTTACAAGTCTGAATAAGGCGAAATCGCCGAAATGGGTGCTTGAGGGAGACATCAAGGGATGTTTTGACAACATTAGTCACGAATGGATTTTAAAGAATATTCCATTAGATAAGGAAATCCTGCGTAAATGGCTGAAATGCGGATATATCGAAACTGGAAAACTGTTCCCTACGGAACTTGGAAGTCCACAAGGTTCAGCCATCTCGCCAGTTATCTGCAACATGGTGCTTGACGGATTGGAAACAAAACTGAAAGCAAAATACCATAAAACGAAGATAAAAGGGAAAGCATACTTTCCTAAAGTAAATTTTATCAGATATGCAGATGATTTTATTATCACAGGCGAAACAAAGGAACTTCTTGAAAATGGCGTACTACCGATTGTGGAGGAATTTATGGCAGAAAGAGGATTGGAGCTGTCTAAGGAAAAGACGGTAATCACACACATCACAGACGGCTTTGATTTTCTCGGCTGTAACATCAGATTGTATAAGGATAAGTTATTAACCAAGCCGTCTAAAAAGAATTACAAAGCAATCGTGGATAAAGTCCGTTCAATCATTAAAAGTAATGCAACATGCCGACAGGAAGATTTAATCAGACAGTTAAATCCCGTAATCCGTGGTTGGGTTAATTATCAGAAATATAATGTATCACATGAAGCATTTGAAAGATTTGACTTCGATGTATGGCGAAGCCTTTGGAGATGGTGCTGCCGCAGACATCCGAAAAAGGGTAAAAAGTGGATTGCCAAGAGATATTTCAGACGGATAGGTACAAGAAGCTGGACTTTCTGTGCCACAACAAAAGATGGTTTTGCACTAAAACTGATTTATGCAACAGATACTCATATCACGAGATTTCTGAAAACAAAATCAGAAGCAACACCGTTTGACAGCAGATGGGAAGAATATTTTGAGGAAAGAGACACTATGCGAATGATGCGCGAGATAAAGGGAAGAAAGAAGATAAACGCACTGTATAAAATGCAGAATGGAATATGCCCTCACTGTAACGAACGCATTACGATTGAAAGAGGTTTCCGAATACACACGACATTAGGCAAGGACTACAAGGAAAGACGTTATTTACTCCATGCCGATTGTCACAGAAAGATACACTACTCGATTGAAAATGATGAGCTGGCTCTGTTAGAACAACAGGGTTTATAAGTGCTTGAGCCGTATGAGGGGAAACTCTCACGTACGGTTCTTAGGGGGGAAGGCGGTAGTAATACCGCTGACCTACCCGACCAGACGGTGGAGAACAAGCAGAAATTTATCTCCCAGATCATGACTTCTAAATCGCCGGTAAGAAGCTGCGATGATGTGGATGAAACAGCTCTCAGTTTTGCCGAGATCAAGGCTCTGTGTGCCGGAGACCCTCGTATTAAGGAACGCATGGATCTGGATGTGGAGGTATCCCGCCTGAAGCTGATGAAAGCTGACCACCAGAGCAAGCAGTATCGCCTGGAGGACCAGCTGCTCAAATATTTCCCGGAGGGAATTGAAAAGCACAAAGGCTTTATCAAGGGCTTTGAATCTGACCTGGAGGTTTTAGCCGCCCACCCACACCCGGAGGACGGCTTTGCTGGTATGGAGATCCGTGGAGACCTGCTGACTGATAAGGAGAATGCCGGTGCTGCCCTTCTGGATGCTTGCAAGGAGGTCAAAACCTCCGATCCGGTGCAGATCGGCAGCTACCGGGGCTATGCCATGTCCGTGGAATTTTCCGCTTGGAAACAGGAATATACGCTCCTGCTGAAAGGACAGATGACCCACAGGGCAACCCTTGGTACAGACCCTCGCGGAAATCTTACCCGTATCGACAATGCCCTCGCCCAGATGCCCCAGCGTCTGGAGGCGGCAAAGGCCCAGCTGGATAACCTCTATCAGCAGCAGGCTGCCGCAAAGGAGGAAGTCGGAAAGCCATTCCTTTATGAAGAAGAACTGAGAAGCAAAAACGCCCGCCTGGTGGAGCTGGATACCCTGCTCAACATCGACGGAAAGGGACAGGCACACACCGAGTCCGCTGTTGCCAAAAGCACACGGCCTTCGGTGCTGGATCATCTGAAACGCCCGGTGCCGCCCCGCAGTACAGACAAGAAACCAAAACAGCATGAGGAGGTGCGATAACATGAATACCAACGATCTGAATACGGCCCTTTATGAAAAGATGGCTGCTGAGCAGGACAAATACAGGGACTGGCTGAAAAGCCAGCCCCCGGAAGAAATCCTGCACCACACCTATGAGTATACTGTCCGTGAGGATATTGTGATGGCGATGGAGGAACTGGAGCTGACCGATGCCCAGGCCCAGGCGCTTTTGGAATCTCCCTCGCCGCTGGCGGATGTGTACCGCTATTTTGAAAAGCTGGAGACCGACCACATGGATGTGATCCGGGACAGTATTGAGAACCGTGCCGACGATGTGTGCAGAGCTAAAGAGGAACTGCGAACAACACCGGTCTATCCCCATTCTGCCGCCTATGCGAGAGAACATGGGGAGCTGGAGCAGTACCGAGTTTCCAACAATGTAAATCTCCAATGCAAGGAGTCCATTGAAGCGGCGGTACGGGAACACTTCGACGGAATGTATCTCAGTCACGATGCGGCAAAGGGCGTGATCGAGACCTATGGCATGGAGCGTGTGGCTTTGGTTCTGGCCAACACCGTCCAGCTTCAGGACTGGGATGGGCGCTACTCCCGACGCAATAAGGAATGGGCTAAGACCATTCCCAACGAGAACCCCGAAACCGTCCGTTGTGGTTATGTCCTGAACAGCCACCCTGCTGTGCTGGATGGCTTTATTGATCTGGTGCGAGAAGAACAGCAGCGCAGCCGTACTCAGGGAGAAAAGATACAACCGTCCCGCCCCTCTGTACGGGATAAGCTCAAGCAGGAACTGCCTGCCCATAAGCCTGCCGCCCCGAAGAAACAGGAACCGGAGCGATAACTATGGCAAAGCGTAAGCGGGATGTTCCGGTGCTGTTTTGGGTATCCGCAGAGGAACTGGAGCTGATCCATCAAAAGATGCAGCAATACGGGACAGAAAATTTGAGTGCCTATCTGCGGAAAATGGCACTGGATGGGTATGTGGTGCAGCTGGATCTGCCGGAGCTGAAGGAGCTGGTCTCCCTGATGCGCCGAAGCAGCAACAACTTGAATCAGCTGACCCGCAAAGTGCATGAGACGGGGCGGGTTTATGATGCTGATTTGGAGGATATATCCCAGCGGCAGGAACAGTTATGGGAAGGTGTGAAGGAAATCCTTACCCAGCTTTCTAAACTTTCATAACAGGGATAGATACTCCATTTGCGGAGGGAGGAACGGCGTTTCTTCGCCGCACCTTCCTCCGCTTTTTCTTTTTGCCGGTATCCTTGTCTTTTGCCTGTCCATACCGGATAATATGAAATAGAATAGTAGCAAAGGAGTGAAAACAGATGCTGACCTTTGAAAAAGTGTTGGAGATTTTTGCGGACTATCTGGCCGCAGACGAGACCATCGAAGTTTATATCAGCCGTCATGGATGTGTAAGAGTTGAATTTGACCAGGACTTTCACTATTGCACCGGCGAGGTGTGCCATACTCCCAAGGAACTGTTCGACCTCTTAGCCGATGATTACCGGACTTATGTGGAGATTGAACTGACCAAAGGCAAACGGGAGCTTACGGAAGATGATGTAAAGGAAGCGGATGCCCTATGCAAATGGTATCTGGACCGCTGGAAGGAGGAATTGGGATGAAGATTTTGAAATGCTTGCTGATGATCGTAACCGCACCGGTCATTTTGGTGCTGACGCTTTTTGTCTGGTTCTGCACGGGGCTGATCTACATATCTGGTCTGGTGCTTGGTCTGTTCAGCACGGTAATTGCTCTGCTTGGCGTGGCTGTGCTTATTACCTATTCCCCGCAGAACGGTGTGATTTTGCTGGTTATGGCATTTTTGATTAGCCCGATGGGGCTGCCGCTGGCTGCGATCTGGCTGCTGGGAAAGGTGCAGAGTTTGAAATTTGCCATTCAGGATTGGGTGTATGAGTAAATGATGTGAATATAATTTGGAATGAAAAAGAAGCAGGACAATGGGAGATGAGACCCAATGCCCTGCTTCTCTGTTTATTCGGAACGAACTGTAATATATTTTTGATTGCGACTTTTAGGTTTATCGGGAATAGTCATTTCTAATTGCCCGGATTCTAAAAGCGGATTGATATGCTTCAAGGTGAAATTTCTTAGATCTTTGAAGCCACAAAATGCTGCAAGCTCTTTCTTTGATTTTGGTGTTGTACAGAAAGCCAAAATCTGTTTAGATACCGTTGATAGTTCAGCATCTTGGTGGGTAACTTGATGGATGACACCCTCTAAGTTGTAATTCACATTTTTCAAAATAACCCTGAAATCTGTTGCTGTCGAGAAAAATTCAGGTTTATATGTTTCTGAATATCCAGGCAGTTTTTCAGTCTCACTGCCGATTTATTTGTTGGACTATCTTTCAGCGAAATTAACTGATGAGTTTGGAAAAGGTTTTGACAAATTAAATATTCGCAAGATGAGGCAGTTCTACTGTACATTCCCAATTCGAGACACACTGTGTCTTGAATTGAGTTGGTCACATTATCGCCTTTTGATGCGTGTAGCAGATAAGCAGACACGAACCTTTTATGTGGAAGAATGCTTAAGGTCTGCGTGGAGCGTCCGACAGTTAGAACGGCAGATCAGCACGATGTACTATCAGAGAATGAATAAGAGCAACAGGGTGTCGGGATTTTCCCCGATACCCTGTTACTTTATCTCATAATCGTCGCTGTCATTTGTTTCACCTGTTGTACAGGTAAAGCATAGGTTGCTACCAGTGATGGCACTTCCCGCCGCCCAAATCGGCGCACCACAGATCATACATTTTGCACCGTTTTTCTTGGCAGTAAGTGTGTCATTCAGCGTTTTTACCAGTTCCTTTTTCCGATAGCCTTTATTATTCTTCATGACCATACTGGCAAACGCTTCAACAGAAATTGGTTGCATTATTGGGTTATACCTCCTTAAAGCATTTGGAAAATTATGCTTGTGTTTTCGGGGTTAGACGGTCATACTGGATGATGGTCTCTCCGGTAGTTAAATTCTTTTTTTCTTTATAGAGCATGGTATAGCGCGGCTGTCCCTCTGTGTAATCTTTCTTCTCTTTCGGGAAGAAAGACCGACAGAAATATTTTCCGGTGTCCTTGTGTTCTGCAATAAAAATGTAAATGTCGCTGTTTTCCAACGGAGTTGATAATAAATAGTCCGCTTCAATTAAAGAAAACTGATTCAATTTTGCATTGTAACGGAATACCAGACGGTTATCGTCCAGGAGTTGTTCAATTAAAGCCAACGGTTCAAACCGATTTTCAATTTGAGGCAGATAACGGCTTTTCGCTAAAGTCTCATAGGTGGTGCTTCCGATTATGATTTCATCAAATACAGAACCACGATTTTGTTTTGCTATCCGCAAATCTTTTAGTTTTCCAAGACCCATCAGATGATGAAAGTCCAATTTGGAAAAGCCAATCACTAACTCTACGGTTTTTCCCTTTCGGCCAATAATAATTCGATACTGTGTCTCCAATAATTTTTCAAATGCTTTTGCACACTTTTGTAATTTATCCATAAAACCTCTCTGTCCATAAAGAAAGCCGCCCTGCAATGCAAGGCGGCTTTGAGCATTTTCTTTCGGCTTTGCAGCCTACTCCGGTTTGAGGTTACTGCACAACCCCTACTGAAAGCTCTGCATAACAAGGCATCCCGGTACGCTATTATGCTTCAACGCTTTGGCAGACACACGCCGTTGCCCACCTTGTACTATTATTATATGCAACTTTAGAAAATATGTCAATCCCCATGAAAAATCAAAAAATATCTTCTCGGCCTATGAGAAAGGAGGTTCCTTCTATGGCAACCACAAGAATCATGCCGCTTCATGTCGGCAAGGGCCGCACAGAAAGTCGGGCGATCAGTGACATCATCGACTATGTGGCCAACCCAAAGAAAACAGATAACGGCAGGCTCATTACCGGCTATGCGTGTGACAGCCGGACTGCGGATGCAGAGTTTCTTCTGGCAAAGCGGCAGTACCTTGCCGCGACCGGACGAGTACGCGGTGCGGATGATGTGATTGCCTATCATGTGCGCCAGTCCTTCCGCCCTGGCGAAATCACCCCGGAAGAAGCCAACAGGCTGGGCGTAGAATTTGCCAAGCGTTTTACCAAAGGCAATCATGCCTTTGTGGTCTGCACTCACATAGACAAGTCGCACATTCACAATCACATTATCTGGTCATCGGTCAGCTTAGAATATGACCGGAAGTTCCGAAACTTTTGGGGCAGCACCAAGGCAGTTCGTCGGCTAAGTGACACCATCTGCATTGAGAATGGACTGTCCATTGTAGAGAATCCGAACCCTCATGGAAAGAGCTATAACAAATGGCTGGGCAATCAGGCAAAACCCTCTCACCGAGAGCTGCTTCGTGTGGCGATTGACAACGCATTATCACAAAGCCCTGCTAATTTTGAGGAGCTGCTGAAGCTGCTGAAAGAGTCCGGCTGTGAAGTATCAAAGCGCGGAAAATCGTATCGCCTGAAGCTCCCTGGTTGGGAGAAAGCCGCTCGCATGGACAGCCTGGGCGAAGGATATGGATTGGAAGATTTGCAGGCAGTTCTCTCCGGGAAGAAAGCGCATATCCCACGAAAGAAAACAGTCACACAGGCAGAGCCGCCGAAGGTCAATCTGCTGGTGGACATTCAGGCAAAATTGCAGGCAGGAAAAGGTGCTGGATATGCTCGATGGGCCAAGGTTTTCAATCTGAAACAAATGGCACAGACCATGAATTACCTGTCAGAGAACAATCTGCTGGAGTATGCGGTTTTGGAAGAAAAGGCTGCGGCTGCCACGGCACATCACAATGAGCTTTCGGCGCAGATCAAAGCGGCTGAAAAGCGCATGGCAGAGATTGCTGTTCTGCGTACTCACATCGTAAATTATGCCAAGACCCGTGAGGTCTATGTGGCATACCGCAAGGCAGGCTACTCTAAGAAATTCCGGGAGGAACATGAGGAAGAAATTCTGCTCCACCAGGCTGCCAAGAATGCCTTTGATGAGATGGGAGTCAAGAAGCTGCCCAAGGTCAAAGAGTTGCAGACAGAGTACGCGAAATTGCTGGAAGAAAAGAAAAAGACCTATGCCGAGTACCGGCGTTCCCGTGAGGAAATGCGGGAGCTTTTAACGGCAAAGGCCAATGTAGATCGAGTGCTGAAAATGGAGGTAGAACAGGATGTTGAAAAAGAAAAAGACCACGGCCAGCGGTAAGCTGGTCCTGGTCAAAAGCGTTCGCAGAACGCGCAGCCACAGAATGAAATTCTGTGTTCAAAGGGGCTTGGGGGCGTTGCCCTCAACAAGCAAGCGGAGAGGAAAATCACGGAGGGATTTTGCACTCTGCGGGTCGGTGTGTATTAACACCGGCATTGCTTGCCCCTTTTTACCCGGAAATGAAAGGAGCCAGTGAGGAAACAGTCAAATTTCACTCACCGGCTCAATTCGTTTCAAATTTCTCGGATAGTTCTGTTAGTTCTTTCGCGGTCTCCTGCGTATGGCGCAAGAGGGTTTCACGCATTTCTGACGGACAGCTGCAATAAAGCATCTTCATCTGATTGGCTCCCTCATCTTCTGGAGAAACATCTGGATTGATCAGATCGTCCAGAGAGAGCGGAAGAACCTTTGCCAATGCCTTCAAAATCAAATAAGATGGATTTATTTTTCCTTTTTCTATTTTTGCAATTTGCTTGATAGATACATGGCTCAGATCCGCAAGTTCTTGTTGTGTCAGGTCTTTTTTCTTTCGGGCTTCCCGCATTTTTTGCCCCAAAGCGGTCAAATCATCAATCGGCATAATCGTTCACCTCAAATATATTCTATCGTGCCGATTTGCACAAAGGAATAACCTTATTATGCCTGTTAACAGATACGATTATACTGATTTTGTGAGAGGGAATAGAAAAAGTGCAGTTGTATCCTTGATGAGCTATGTTACAATGTTGATAGTAAGGAAAAATAAAAAATGTTTTGATTTTTAGATTTAGGACATTTCTGTAACATTTTGTGTTTATCCTATCAATATAGTTGAAAAATAAGGAAGGAAGTGAATGTCTTGAAGAAGATTCTAATTGTAGAGGACGATCAGCTTTTGAATCGGACATTGGCATACAATCTGACCTC
>CALBGI010000004.1 GCA_937893675.1 uncultured Blautia sp. | reverse complement strand
TTTTGCGTATAAAAAGTATAACAAGAGTTATGATTGCGCAAAGCATGTTTACAAAAGCAAATAAGTCACTGTATGTAACCATAGCACCAGCCTCCTTTCGCTATAACGTCCGGCGGCTGACATAACACCCCAACGGTTCCCCAGTTAAATATACTATTCTGTTTTTTCTTCCATTTCCTCCATCATTCCCAAAAAGATACGTTTCCCCTTCTTGGAGAGCTGGCGATAGCGCAGGATGATGTCCTGCTCGTCTTCTGAGGCAACAGCACAGCTATATTCGGAATTACCTGTCAGGTAATCCATAGAGGTGTTCAGGGCTTTAGACAGGCTTGCAGCGGTATTGAGGCCCGGCATAATCTTACCGGCTAGAATATCACAGCAGGTTTCTTCTGTAAGACTGGATTTTTCAACCAGATCCGGCAGTCCCATCTGCAACTGAGACATGCGGGCTTTTATTCTTTCTGGAACACAAGAGATTCCGGCCGGATCAGCAGCGCCGTATTTGAAAATGCTTCTTCCGAGAATGTAATCAGCTGGTACACCGAAGTATGCAGCACAGCGATTAACAAATTCAGTTGACGGATAGGAGTAACCCCTTTCGACATTCGATACTACCTGGCCAGAAAAACCTATTACTTTTCCAAGCTCGGACTGAAGCATACCTGCCTCAGCCCGCAATTCTTTTATTCGTTCACCAATTGTCATAAAAACTATTCCTCTTATTAATATCTGCCACCGCGTTGGATTCCAATATCAGAAATCTTATCGTTATCAATTATGAAACCTATATCTTCTGATACCTTATATGAAACCCACTTGCTTGAATTCGGTTCTGGCTTTGGAATTATTTTTCCACAAAATTCAGCACCTTCAAATAGTACGACTACGGATACTGCGCTGCTGTCAATAGAAGAAATAGTACTTTCGATATCCTCTGGATCAGCAGCTTCAATCTGGGCATTGTACATCTCAACCAGTTTCTTTTGAGCGTCGGTAGCGGTGGTGCCATCATAGCCTACCTGTACTGAAAAATATTTGGAATCATACGCTGAAAATAAATTCGAAATTGTATCACCAATTTTTATGCCACGAAATGTTTTACTATCAGGATAAGCAGAGGCCATTATATAATCTTCTGAATCAGGTATCTCAATAGGAGTGCCATTTTTATCGTATAATTTAAAATCTTCCAGAGAAAACCATTTTTCCTGATTCTCATATTGTGAAAGCAGTTCTTTGGCAGCTCCTTCTGGCTTATATTCCCCTGTTTTGTAGTCTTTAATTTCAAACGCGGTTGCATCAGCAGAAACCGGATTAACCCAATAATAAATCAGATCATCACTACTACTGTGGATATTCGTTATAGAAGAGCAACTCCAAGTATTGTCTTTTGTATAGTAGCAGACCGCCTCCATGGCTACGCCATCTGCTGATAAAATTACTCTCGCAACAGTCTGGGATTTTTCCTTCTTTTCTAAATCATATGAAGAAACTTTTTCAACACCCATATCGATTAATGCTTCAGAAATTGCGTCAGCCAACTGAGACGCATCACCTGCAACATATTGGTCATTAATATCGATACCGTAGTTGGTCATAGCATACGCTGGAAAAGCAGAAGATACAGATAATAAAAAACAGGCGACGATACCTACTACTTTCTTTTTCATACGTTTATTGCCCCTTTCTGCTTCGGTACCACTCGAAGCTTATTATTTTGCTTTTCTGATAGGATGGTCCGCTGCAACAGACTGCCTCTCAAGACATTTTAGATATCCCTTTAGTTCTCCTTTGAATTCTAATTGAGCATCCCTTGGAAGTTGATGAAATAATGATAGTAAATCGGAGTCTTCAGCTGAAATGGAAGGCGTTTCTTTGCCCAGCAGGAGATAGTCAGTTGACACATGAAAATGTTCAGCAAATCGCACTACTGCATCGGCATTTGGAACCCCGCCCTTTTTCCAATTTGACATAGTTCCTTTGCTCATTCCTAGAGATTCAACAAGAGAAGTTGGTTTAATTCCTTTTTTTTCGCATAGTTTTACAAGTTGTTCATAAAAAGACATAAAAACTCCTGAAATAAAGTTTAATAATTCGCACAAAAAGTATTGACAAGTGCGAAATAATAAACTATATTATAACTGTAATAAACAAATGTTTAAGACAAAACAAAAAAGAATAGAGTTACATTGATAGTTCAGAGAGCAATGCCTTGTTATTTTCTTCAATCATGGCCGCCACAGCAATGATAAGAGCTTCGGCAGAAGCTTCTGACAAAACAGTATTCCCGGCAGGGATGCCATTTTTGAAAAGCTCAGAAAGAATCCGGCGATTTTCGTCTCCATAACGCTTAAGCCCAATTCTTCTGAGATTATCGGTCCAATTATCCATGATAACTCCCTTCTACATCACATTTTAAAGCAATATCAAACAAATGTAAACATCAAATGTACAAAACATTTGTATAACGGAGGTGATATTTTGAAACGAAAACTTTCTCCATGGTGCAAAGAAGTAAAGAAAACCTTGATTGACAGGGACATGACTGTAACGGATCTGTGCGGAGAGGTTGGTATGTGCAGGAATTACGTTACGACCACAATCAATGGCAGAACATATGCACCTGTTCTTGCAGATAAGATCAGTAAGGCTCTGGATATAAATACAGAGTACACAATCTAACCTATTTCAATTATACCGTTAAAAGAAGGAGAAAAAAATGTCGAAAATTGCTACAAAAGCAGCTGACAATATGTTCTGCCAGGCACGATACGAAGCTGCAAAGTTCAACGAACGGTTAAGCAGCAGAGAAGGTGCCGCTGAAGAGCTTGGGATAGACCGGACAAGGCTGGCCAGAATTGAGCTTGGAAGTACAATACCCTACCAGGAAGAAGTGCTCCTGATGGCGGATTGTTACAGAGCACCGGAACTGAAAGGCAATTATTGCAGGGAAATGTGTCCGCTTGGAAAAAATATGCCGAAAATTGAAAATGAAGGGCTGGACAGGATAAGCCTGAGAATGCTGTCTTCATTCAGAAAAATAAATGAGGCGAAAGAAACCCTTTTGGACATTACCACTGATGGTGTTATCAGTGACGAGGAAAAACCGGAATTGGAAGAAATCATTCGCACTCTCGACGAGGTGAATGAAATCACACAAAATCTTAAAAATTGGATTGAGCGAAATTTGAAATGATAGGAGGGACGGACATTGTGATCGTGGAAGATTATAAAATCGGAAATACTCGTATTAAGATTGCTGATGATTATTGCTCTTCAAAAAGCGCAGAAGATGTTGAAAAAATATTGCATCGCGTTGCAGTGTCCGCACAGAGACATTTCATAAGAGAGCAGAAAAAAGAAGCAATAGAAACAGCATGAAAGGATGGTGAAAAATGTTTTATAGAAGATGCCCAGATTGCGGAGCGTATCTGGATCCGGGAGAGCGGTG
>CALBGI010000003.1 GCA_937893675.1 uncultured Blautia sp. | reverse complement strand
CTTTCTTCTCTCTATATGAATAAGCAGTGGTCTTGTTTTTGGTGAAACCTAAATGAACTGGGGGATAGTATCAGAGCCGTTTCTGTTTATAAAAGGTTGCTGAACACGAAGACTTCAAAATTTTGAGAATGGCGCTATTTGCTCTTGTGTTTACCACCTTACTCGGAATTGAATTTATAACCATAGCCAATTACTGTTTTTATATACTCGTGTCCCATGCAATATGGCTTTAGCCTTTTTCGTATTTGAAAAATCGTGTTTTCTACTGCATGCAAATGGTTATTTGTGGGTTCATGCCAAATCTGTTCATAAATCTGTTCTTTTGTGAATGCAGTTTGAGGAGATTGCAGTAACAGATAAAGGACTTCAAATTCGTTTGTTGATAAATAAACTTCCTGCTGTTCTAATATTACACAATGCCGGTTAACATCAATGTGTAAGGTGTGATTTGTTTGCTTTAATCCCCAAAATTCTTGTGCCATTGTCCGGTCATTCGCAATTTGTTCAAGCAGCAAGGATAATTCATTGAATTTTCTGACTTCCCTCAATTTCTTATATAGGTTGACAGTTATCGTACACCCATATATATCCTTATCAAAATCAAAAATATATGTTTCGATTGAAACAAAGCTATCATTATCAAGTGTAGGGCGCGTCCCAATGTGGGTAACACCGTAATATCTCTTATCGCCTAAAAGAATATCTGCCACATATACTCCTGTCTTTGGCAAAAAATCTTTTTTTTCGATTGCTATGTTCGCGGTAGGTGTCCCCACATGCTTTCCAATACCTCGGCCATGTATAACGGTTCCTGTTAGTGTGTAAATAGGCTCATTTAGTTTTTCTTTCATTTCGATCCTCATATAATCCCATTCATTGACAGGATAATCAAAACACAAGTTACAATAATAAAACTTGCCAATATAAGCAGACCAGTATGCTTTTGTCTTGCTTCATTTTCCGAAGCAGCAACATATCCGCTTTTTCTCAAAGCGGTAACTATGGGCTTATACAGTAAAAAGGTAATGGATGCATTTAACCCACCTTTCAACAAGTTAAATGGAAGAAAGGCAGGAAGTAACAATTCTACAACTGCTTCTCTTGGATACCCCATGTAAAGCGGTGTTACCAAATAGTTCCACAACAGCATAACAACAACCGTTATGAGCCATCCCGATGCCAGACCAATCACTGCACCAGATAAAGTGTGCTTTTTTTTGTAAATGACAGATGCCGTACACGCAAAAGATAGTGTTTGTACGATATTCATGATACAACCTAATATTCCAGTATCGCTTACTGTAATCATTTCAAGGATTGCCAAAATGACAGATACGATACAAGAAGTCATCGGTCCCCAAATAAAGCCGCCCAAAGTTACAATAACATCGGATGGGTCGTACTTTAAGAATAGAATAATCGGAATCCTGCCGACAACCATGGTGGCATAAGTGATCGCACATAGCAACCCAATAGTGGTGACTCTTTTTGTTTTACTGTTCATAATTGCTTTCCTCCGTGGCAAAAAATTAACACCCAAAAGAAAAGGTCTTTCGGGTGTTAACATTATAATTAGGCCACAGAAAAGAAAGTAAGCCCCTTAAAATCTGCGGAAATCTAACCATATCTTCTTTCATCCAGACTATACTGTTGGTTTTGGAATTACACCAAATCGTGCGTTTTACGCTCGCGGACTTTACCGCCAATCGGGAATTTCACCCTGCCCCGAAGACACTTTTATTCAGTTGTTTCCCCGCAATTATAACATCAACTATTTTTGGAAGCAATGAGTTGAAGATAGTTCGGAAGTATTTCGGAAATCGAGTCATACTCGGTTACAGTTTTTCATACGAAACTAAGTCAGTGAGTGGAATCCTCATGTGTTCATGTCTTTCTGTATCTGCTGGCGCTTCATTTCCATAACCGATTACCAAAATATTGATTGGCTCTAAATTATCGGGTAAATCAAATTCTTTCCGGATAACATCAGGCTGAAAGTAACATACCCATACGGTACCTAAACCTAATTCTGTTGCCTCCAACATCATATGGTCTGTTAGGATAGCTGCGTCAATGTCTCCGGTTTGCTTTTGGTCAAAGGGGCGAACCCATGCCTTGTTATGATCTGCACATACAATAATTGCAAGAGGAGCATTATAAATATTTGCCCCTTTGCTGATTTTTTCCAGTCCCTCTTTGCTTTCTACTGCAATTAAGTGAACCGGCTGTAGGTTTGCTGCTGTTGGTGCAACATGAGCAGCCTGCAAAATTTTATCAAGCTTCTCTTTCTCCACTTTTTTGCCACTGTAATTGCGTACAGAATACCGTTTTTTTGCAATCTCAATAAAATTCATCATGGTCAATCCTTTCTTGGTGCTGTATAATTTAGTTGACATATTCAATCGTCGTACTAATTTTAACATGGTGCAGTAGAATAACAAGATTGCACTTTTCAGGTAGATACTTCCCTCAAAGAAAGTACCAAAAAAGGAGTGAATTTATAAAAATGAATTATCAAAAAGATCAATTTAGTTGTCCAGTGGAAGCCACACTTTTTCTGATTGGAGGAAAATATAAACCTCTCATTCTTTGGCATCTGATAGAAAAACCTTTGCACTACATGGAATTACAACGCTTAATTCCAAAAGCCACACCTAAAATGCTTTCACAACAACTTCGCGATTTGGAAGAATGTGGCATGATTCACAGAGAAGTAATTCCAGAAAAACCACCTAAAACCTTGTATTCACTTACCGCCTTTGGAAAAAGTATCATTCCGGTATTAGATTCTATGTGTAACTGGGGAATACACTTTCTTGAAGGATTGGATATTACACCGCCTTGTGGTTCAAAACTGTAAATAGTCTATTTGGGGAAGAGTAGACTGCCGTTTGTCGAATTTATATATGTTTTTTTCAAGTAATACAGGAAGCAATACTTGCAGCCTTATTTTATATAAAAAGAAGCGCCGGACAGAGCCAATAAGCCTATGTCCGGCATTTCCTATATCACGGATTCAAATTTATATCCACTACCCAGTACAGTGCGAATATAGCCACCCTTTGGTGTATCCGGCGTCAACTTGCGCCGGATCTGACCGATGACACTGGCAACGGCGGTGCCGCAGTGTTCACCGTCTCTATCCCATACGGCCTCATAAATCTGGCTGGCTGAGAATACCCAGCTGGGATGACGAGCCAGATATGTAAGGACAGCAAACTCATGGTGAGTCAGAGTAACAAGTTGACCTCTGCAGGATACTGTCTGCTCCTTTAGCCGAATTTCCAGATTTTTAAAAGAAAGAATGTTGCAAGGGAGAGGAGGCGCAATATGGTTAAGCTTCGGCTCGTTTGCGATAGTTTCCATAATTTTATTGAGTATATGTTCTTCGTGGTCAGTGACGGATAATATTAAAATTTTGCCCATATTGTTCGCCTCCTTTGCTTGGGGTAAATGCGGAAAACTGTTGTGCCAGTGGCCGCCAACTGTACCAGAATCAGCACAGCAAATAGACAAAAGCTCCTTTATCCACCTGCTTTCACTGATAAGGTCATTCTAAAACCTAAATGTCCACAAAATATTAGAAAGTTCGGACAGTTCAAAAAATAGTGTTCTACTCAACCGTTTCAATCGAATCCACAATATTCATTTTTGAAATTTTCCGTAGCGGAATTGCTGTTGCCAGCAAGCAAGCTCCTACTGCCAAGAGGGTTGCTTCAAGAATGGGCATGACAGGGATTGCAACAAGCTGGATGGTGTCGCTCGTGGCCGCCTCAATGAAGATCGTACAAACATATCCCAGCACGCTTCCAATCACAGAGGCAATGATTCCGTAATATGCACCTTCCCAAAGGAAAGTTTTATAAAGGCTATCGGCACTCATTCCAATGGCCCGCTGCATACCGATTTCTGTTACTCTGGTGTGAA
>CALBGI010000002.1 GCA_937893675.1 uncultured Blautia sp. | reverse complement strand
TGCAGTAATAGGGCAGGATTCCTAAGAATCCCACCCCAACTCTTGACAAAGAGCCTATATATTTCCAGGCAACAGAAAAACCCGTAGAACCAAAGTTCTACGGGCATCTTACGCTTGGACACAATGGTATCCTATGATACCAGTTTATATAATTTTATCTGTTAATCAGTGATTACTCGATGATTGTAGCAACACGACCTGATCCTACAGTACGTCCACCCTCACGGATAGCGAAGGTAAGACCCTGGCCCATAGCGATCGGATGAATCAGTTCGATAGTCATCTCGATGTTATCTCCAGGCATGCACATCTCGGTTCCTTCCGGAAGGTTGCAGACACCGGTAACGTCAGTTGTTCTGAAGTAGAACTGCGGACGATAGTTGTTGAAGAACGGTGTATGACGGCCACCCTCGTCTTTGGTCAGAACGTAAACCTGAGCTGTGAATTTGGTATGGCAGGTAATAGTACCCGGTTTTGCAAGAACCTGTCCACGCTCGATTTCGTTTCTCTGAACGCCACGAAGAAGTGCACCGATGTTGTCACCAGCCTGAGCCTCATCAAGAAGCTTACGGAACATCTCGATACCGGTTACAACAACTTTACGGGTTTCTTCTTTGATACCAACGATTTCTACTTCCTCAGATACGTGAAGAACACCAGCCTCTACTCTACCAGTAGCAACGGTACCACGACCTGTGATGGAGAATACGTCCTCAACCGGCATAACGAACGGTTTGTCAGTGTCACGCTGCGGATCCGGAATGTAGCTGTCAACAGCATCCATCAGTTCCATGATCTTGTCGCCCCACGGGCCGTTCGGATCTTCCAGTGCTTTCAGAGCAGAACCCTGGATGATCGGAGTGTCATCTCCCGGGAACTCATACTCGTTCAGAAGCTCACGGATTTCCATATCTACCAGCTCAAGAAGCTCTTCGTCGTCAACCATGTCGCATTTGTTCATGAATACAACGATGTAGGGAACGCCTACCTGACGTGACAGAAGGATGTGCTCTTTTGTCTGAGCCATAACACCATCTGTTGCAGCAACAACAAGGATAGCGCCGTCCATCTGTGCAGCACCGGTGATCATGTTCTTAACGTAGTCAGCATGTCCAGGGCAGTCAACGTGTGCGTAGTGACGTTTCTCAGTCTCATACTCAACGTGTGCGGTGGAAATTGTGATACCACGCTCTCTTTCTTCCGGAGCCTTATCGATGTTCTCGAAATCTGTAGCAGAGTTACCAGCTACTCTCTCAGAAAGAACTTTTGTGATAGCTGCAGTCAGGGTTGTTTTACCATGGTCAACGTGTCCGATGGTACCAATGTTACAATGCGCTTTGGTTCTCTCAAACTTAGCCTTTGCCATTTTTAAATGTCCTCCTTAAAATGTCGCTCTTCCTAATCAGAGCAATTTTTCAGTTTTAACCTGCTATCCTAGATTATATTGCATACTCTGGATATTTGCAAGTATTTTTATTTCATCCAAAAGCATATATAAAATGCTTCTGATTACTCTTTATTGTTAAGAACTTTTTCCTGAACAGACTTGGGAACCGGCTCATATTTCTCAAAGAACATAGAGTAGTTACCACGTCCCTGTGTTCTGGAACGAAGGTCTGTCGCATATCCGAACATTTCGGAAAGCGGAACAAATCCACGAATCATCTTGCCGCCGCCGATGTCGTCCATACCCTCGATACGGCCACGACGGGAGTTGATATCACCGATAACATCACCCATGTAGTCCTCGGGAGTTGTAACCTCGACTCTCATGATCGGCTCAAGAAGAATCGGAGATGCCTTCTTCATAGCATCCTTGAATGCAAGAGAACCTGCAATGTGGAATGCCATCTCAGAAGAGTCAACCTCATGATAGGAGCCGTCGTATACATTTGCATGTATGCCGACTACCGGGAATCCGCCAAGGATACCAGCCTTCATAGCTTCCTCGATACCTTCGCCTACCGCCGGGATGTACTCCTTCGGAATAGCACCGCCGACAACGGTGGATTCAAACTTGTACAGTTCCTCGCCGTTGGCATCCATCGGCTCGAATTTAACTTTACAGTGACCATACTGACCACGTCCACCGGACTGTTTTGCGTACTTGCTGTCCACATCCACATTCTTGGTGATGGTCTCTTTGTAAGCAACCTGAGGAGCACCAACGTTTGCCTCTACCTTAAACTCACGAAGGAGACGGTCAACGATGATTTCCAGGTGAAGCTCACCCATACCTGCGATAATGGTCTGTCCTGTTTCCTGGTTTGTATGAGCACGGAAGGTCGGGTCTTCCTCTGCCAGTTTCACAAGTGCCTCGCCAAGTTTGCCCTGGCCGGCTTTTGTCTTAGGCTCAATCGCCAGCTCGATAACCGGTTCCGGGAATTCCATGGATTCCAGGATTACCGGATGCTGCTCGTCACAGATGGTATCACCTGTACCGGTCAGCTTGAATCCTACTGCTGCTGCAATATCACCGGAGTAAACTTTGTCAAGCTCTGCTCTCTTGTTTGCATGCATCTGCAGGATACGTCCCACACGCTCTTTCTTGCCCTTTGTGGAGTTGAGAACGTAGGAACCGGAGTTCAGTGTTCCGGAGTATACACGGAAGAATGCAAGCTTACCAACAAACGGGTCAGCCATGATCTTAAATGCAAGAGCGGAGAACGGCTCTTCGTCAGAAGAATGTCTCACACACTCGTTGCCGTCAAGGTCAACACCCTGGATTGCCGGTACATCCAGCGGAGACGGCATGAACTCAATGATTGCATCCAGAAGCTTCTGAACACCCTTGTTTCTGTAAGCGGTACCGCAGCAAACCGGAACAGCTGCACACTCGCAGGTTCCTTTTCTGAGAGCTGCCTTCAGTGCGTCTACAGAGGGTTCTTCCCCTTCCAGATATTCCATCATCAGGTCGTCGTCCAGCTCGCAGATTTTTTCAACGAGCTCTGTACGGTAAAGCTCTGCGTCGTCCTTCATGTCTTCCGGAATATCAACGATAGAGATATCATCGCCCTTGTCATCGTTGTAGATGTATGCTTTCATCTCGAACAGGTCAATGATTCCCTTGAATTCATCTTCTTTACCAATGGGAAGCTGAATGCAGATCGCGTTTTTGCCCAGACGGGTCTTGATCTGCTCAACTGCTCCATAGAAATCTGCACCCAGGATATCCATCTTGTTGATGAATGCCATACGAGGTACATTGTAGGTATCCGCCTGACGCCATACGTTCTCAGACTGGGGCTCTACACCGCCCTTTGCACAGAAAACGCCCACAGCGCCGTCCAGTACACGAAGAGAACGCTCAACCTCAACGGTAAAGTCTACGTGTCCTGGGGTATCAATGATATTGATACGATGCTCTAATGCACCGGGTTTTGCTTTGCAGTTTTCCTGCAGAGTCCAGTGACAGGTGGTAGCTGCGGAAGTGATGGTAATACCTCTCTCCTGCTCCTGCTCCATCCAGTCCATGGTTGCGGTACCCTCATGGGTATCACCGATTTTGTAGTTGACACCTGTATAGTAAAGAATACGCTCTGTTGTTGTAGTCTTACCAGCATCGATATGCGCCATGATACCGATATTTCTGGTTCTCTCTAATGGATATTCTCTTCCAGCCAATGGATTTTCCTCCTCTAATTAGAAGCGATAGTGAGCAAATGCTTTATTTGCCTCAGCCATCTTGTGCATGTCTTCTTTCTTCTTAACAGATGCACCGGTGTTGTTCATTGCATCTAAAAGCTCGTTAGCCAGTCTTTCCTCCATAGTTTTCTCGCCTCTTTTACGAGAATATGTGGTAAGCCAACGAAGAGCTAATGCCTGACGTCTGTCTGCTCTTACCTCGATCGGAACCTGATAAGTAGCACCACCGATACGTCTTGCTTTTACTTCAAGAAGAGGCATGATGTTGTTCATAGCTTCTTCAAAAACTTCGATAGCTGGTTTGCCAGCTTTTTCTTCTACTCTGGCGAATGCGCCGTATACAATCTTCTGAGCGACACCTTTCTTACCATCTAACATGATGTTATTGATAAGTTTGGTAACCACTTTGTTGTTGTACATCGGGTCTGCCAGAACGTCTCTTTTCTGAGTATGTCCTTTACGTGGCACGTTACTTCCCTCCTTAATCATACTGATTATATCATCGGTACTCACTTCAAAACTAAGGTGTTCGCACTGGTAAAGCCCTATATTTAACCCGCAACCGACAGGGTATATGGAATACCGTACAAATTTATAGTTGATTGTGAATCTGCGAATGATAGATAATAAAACTTTGCTTATTTCTTCTTCGGTCTCTTAGCGCCGTATTTGGAACGGGCCTGTTTTCTGTTAGCAACACCTGCGGTATCCAGAGTACCTCTGATGATGTGATATCTGGTACCAGGCAAGTCTTTAACCCTTCCTCCACGGATAAGAACAACACTATGCTCCTGAAGGTTGTGTCCCTCTCCTGGAATATAGCTTGTTACCTCGATACCGTTGGAAAGACGAACTCTGGCGATTTTTCTCAGAGCGGAGTTCGGCTTCTTCGGAGTAGCTGTTTTAACAGCGGTACATACGCCACGCTTCTGCGGTGCAGACTGTTCTACTGCTTTCTTTCTAAGAGAGTTATAGGTTCTCTGCAGAGCCGGTGCGGTAGATTTTCTAACGGATGTTTCGCGTCCTTTTCTTACTAACTGGTTGAATGTTGGCATTCCATTTCACCTCCCGATTGATTTCTCCGCGGTTTTCCGCGGGGTCCTTGCGGTTGCTATTGTCTTTTGTGCGCGCAAAAAATACTGCGTTACACTTGCACGCTTGCTCATTATATCCTCTAAAAATCCCTGTGTCAAGGCATTTTCCAGGAAAAAAATCTGTTTTTTCACAGATTTTACAATGATTGCAATTTCAGAGTTCTTTCTTTATAATAATGGCAACAGAATAGAAAGGATTTCTTATTTATGAAGAAAAAAACAAATATCCCGGCAGGCATCCTGCTGCTTCTCTGCCTTGGGGCAGCCGCCTTTTTCATCTGGTCCGCGCTGCACACCCAAAGCATCCTCAAAAGTACGGAAACCGCTGCTGATCTGGCGCTTCAGAAGGCAGACGACATCAGCCTTTCCCTAAAAAATGCAGAAACGCTTTACGACAATGCCCTTGCAGCTGCCGCAGAAGCACTGGTTCCGCAGAATATCGTCAATGAAACCGCCAACTCTGAAACGCCGGAGGAGACCGAAGCTCTCACTGACGCAGGCGATGCCAAAACCTCCATTTTCAGCCAGAGCGCACAAACCGCCGGCAATGGTTATGTCATCGGCATTGACCCCGGACACCAAAGCGAAAACATAGATATGAGCGCCACAGAGCCGGACGGCCCCGGTTCCACTGTGATGAAAGCAATGTCCAGCACCGGCACCCAGGGCTCCTACACCGGAGTACCTGAATATCAGCTGAATCTGGAAGTTTCCTTAAAGCTGAAGGAGGTTCTGGAGGCGCGCGGTTACCAGGTGGTTCTGACAAGAACAGACAACGAAACCGCCATCAGCAATTCTCAGCGGGCGCAGCTTGTGGCTCAAAAAGGTGCTGATATTTATGTACGTATTCACGCAAACGGAGACGATACGCACACGGCCAGCGGAGCGCTCACCATGTCTCCCTCTGCCGAAAATCCTTATGTTTCCCATCTGTACGAGGATTCCAACCGACTTTCCCAGTGTATCCTTGACGCTTACTGCGCGGCTACCGGCTTTTCCAATCTGGGCGTGCAGTATTACGATAACATGACGGGGATCAACTGGAGTTCTGTTCCTGTCACAATTGTAGAAATGGGCTTTATGACTCACGAAAACGACGACCGTCAGATGAATGATCCCGAATTCCAGAATACCATGGCCGCAGGGATCGCGGACGGGATCGATGCTTATTTCGGAATTTGATTTACCCTGAAAGGAGATCACACATGGCAAATAAAAAACAAAAAAAACCATTTCTTTTATATCTTGTGATTCTTGTGTTGATTCTGGCTCTCGCCGTCCTGGGCGGACTTACGGTTCTCTCCTCCCAGAAGCTGGCGGGACTTCAGAAAAAAGTCACTGAGCTCATGCAAAACGTAGAAGCGCTCACAGATTCCGCAAAATCCTTGTCAGAAAAAGCGCAGGAGCTCGAGGGACTTACCCAGAAATCCGACGCACAGGCTTCTGCCGCAACTCCAACACCCGAAGCGCCGGGCGAGGGAACCCTTTCCCCGTCTCAGGGCAGCACATTCACAGATAACACGGACGCCGAAATGGATGCACTCCTGTCTCAGATCCAGGGACTTCTTCCAGCCAACAATGGCTCCTGGTCTGTTTATGTATGCAATCTTGCGCTCAATTCCCAGGGCAGCATCAACAATGCGCCCATGCAGGCCGCCAGTCTCATCAAGCTCTATATCATGGGCGCAGTATATGAAAACTATGAATCCCTTTCCCAGCAATACGGCGCAGAAACTCTGGATTCTAATTTAAATGCCATGATCACCGTCAGCGACAACGATGCGGCAAACACTCTGGTCGGCTATCTTGGCGGGGGCGACACGACTGCCGGCATGAATGCGGTCAACCAGTTCTGTGCCTCCCACAGATTCCAGCAAACCTCCATGGGGCGTCTTCTGCTGGCAAGCAACGAAAACGGCGACAACTATACCTCTGTGGAGGACTGCGGAAAATTTATGAAAGCGGTATATCAGCTTGCAAACGGCGGTTCTTCTGAAATCAGCCTTGCTCACGCGGACGCCATGTATGCACTGTTAAATGCGCAGACACGACGCAATAAAATTCCAGCTCAGATTCCGGAAGGGGTTTCCGTTGCCAACAAAACCGGGGAACTTGCAGATGTGGAAAATGATGCGGCGATTATTTATAACACTCCGAAGGGAAAAGATTTGGTCATCTGCTTTATGTCAGAGAATGTCTCAGATGCAGGCGCCGCACAGACGGCTATTGCGCAGAACAGCCGGATGATTTATGGGTATTACAATGAATAAACAGCGAGGGGGAAACGCTCAAAGTTGCGAAGCCCGCTTCCCCCTCGCCCTCCCCCTTCGGGCACGCAAAAGAGCCTGCGCTTCCTTTTTTATTCGTTTTCTTCATAGGATTTTTCCCAGATTTCCGAGAACACAGCCAGCGGACAGTCCGTCAGCAGGCACATGAGAAGGAAGCACTCGTAGGGATTGACGATATAAATCTCACTCATTCCGCAAACATGCAGGGTTTCCTGCATTTTTTCAATAAAATAGCGGTATCTGGCATAGGGATCTTCTTCCGCCATTTCCTGGGAGACAATGAAAAATCCCAACGTCAGCAGATCAAAGCGTTCCACCGGAAATTTGTGATTCAGAATATTGGTAATGCGCTGACGGCTGAAGCGTTTTTGACTGAAGTGCTTTGCCAGAATGGAGGCGGACATCTTTTTGAGATTTCCCATATTGTTGATGGGAATGCCGCTGCAGATCACTTTCTCCACATCTGACGGGGTAATATCCTTTGCCTGCCAGACACGGCTGCGGCCGCGTTCCTCTTCATCTTTCTGATACATCGCGGCAATAATGGTCCGCGCCCGTTCCAAAAGCCGTGAGAACTCCTGAAATGCCCGACTGTCTCCATGCTCCGGATCGCTGCGCCGATATTTTAAATAAGAAAGATATCCCAGCAGACTTTTTTCGTCATCCAGACACAGGCCGCCCCCGTAAACAAAGGCAGCTTCCTTGTTTTCTATCGGAAGCAGTGTTTCATATATTTTTTTATATTCCTCTGCCCGGTGATAGCCGAGACGATTCTGAATGCAGTACCAGTAGATCACTTCCTCCGGATTCTGGAAATCAATGTCCTGCTCCCGCAGCACTCTTGTCAGAAAATCGGTCACATCCTCCACCGTCATCCGAAGCCCAAATCCCAGCAAAAAAACCGTCTCACGCTTCACAGAAGCCTGATTCAGCCAGTTGTTCACAAGTGCCGGAAGCTTTGTGGAGGTGGGATTCATAGATTTTGGCGTATACGTTTCTTTAAAGGATTCCACTACAATATCGCGATACACCTCCTGGGGAACCTCACCGAAGGGCTCCGGAAGTTCCGCCCGCTCATAAATGTAGCGCTTCAGATAATCGCCAAAGGATACCAGCTCCATTTCCTTATAAAGATAATGGAAAATCACATCCGCATCCTCATCCTCAAAGCTGTCCAGACTCACCACCTGGCGAAATTTCTGCGCAGCCTTGCGGGTAAACTCAAAGTCCTCCACAGCGTCAAAAGCCACTGTCTGCTCAAAATCCAAATCCCGCATTCTGTTTTTCATTGTTTGTCACCCCAGATATTTTTTGATACATGCCCCTAGTTTTCCAAAAAATCCTTGCTTTACCGCATTTCCCACTTCACACAGGATAATGGTAATATTGTCCCTTCCGCCTTTTTTCAGGGCCCGCTCCAAAAGGAGCTGCACCGTATCCTCCGGCGAAAGCTCCCTTGCCAGAATATCCGCAAGCTCGCCGTCCGACAGCATGTCCGACAAACCGTCCGAGCAGAGCAGAAGGCGGATTCCCGGAGTCAAGGGATGTTCCTCGATCACCGGCTCCAGCGCCATTTCTTCCTCCATAACGCCCAGATACTGGGTCAAAGGCGCCTTTCCAAAAGTTCTTCCGCCGACCACATGGTCCGTGGAAAGCTGAGAAAACTTCCCTTCCCGCGAGAGATACACTCTGCTGTCCCCAAGATTGCAGATGTGAAGCTTTTCCCCGGAAAACTGCACCAGCGCCAGGGTCGTTCCCATGGAACGGATCCGGTTTTCCAGACAGTATTCACACACAGCCTGATTCATGCGCTGGCAGCTTTCCTCCAGAAATTCTCTGGACTTCCCTTTCATCTTCTTTCTGTTTTCGCCATAATACTCCCCGTACGCCTGCGCTGCCAGGAAGGCTGCCATCTCGCCGCAGCTTTCCCCGCCCATTCCGTCAAACACAGCCAATGCCGGGAAATCATCGGAAACCACACTGCCGGTAAGAATTCCTTCCGTACCGGTATTCTCTGACGGAAGCTGATCCCCGCAGCACCAGAAATTATCTTCATTATTTCCGCGGATTTTCCCCATATGGCTTGTGTACGCATATCTGATATCATAGGTCATTCCATATTCCTCGTTCCCTCACTGAGAAGCTTTTCTGCATGATCCCAGTACTTTTCTTCTCGCTCCACGTATTCCGGATTGTCCGTCTCATTGTCATGGCAAAGGCCGTTCTCATCAATCCAGCGAATCATTTCGCCTTTTTTGTTATAGTAGTAAAGTTCTTTTTTGTCGCCTTCCCAAATGTAGGCAAAGAACAGCTTTTCATCCCAGTAATAGTATTCCTCGTAAATCCCATCCTCAGACTCCGCCGGGTAAACCAGGGCTTTCATCAGTGTTCCTTCCGCATCATAGTAGAAAAGACTTTTTCCTTCCGTGCCTTTTTCGGTGTAAGTATTCAAGTTATCCACAATCGTGGTGGCCTGTTCTTTAATGTTTTGCACACTCACGGAAAATTCATCCACCTGCTCCGGCGAAAGTCCGTAATCATCCTCTTCCAGAATCTGCACTGCCTGCTGAGACTGGCGCTCCACTGTCTGGTCAAAAAGCAGCTTCACATAGATCACGAGAATAATGCAGGTGGCAATAGCCACCACTGCCACGGCGATCGCCCAGGGATTCGCATCGCGATTCTTCCTCCTGCGTCTTTCTTTGGATGAAATTCTTTCTCTCTCTGCTTCCGCAGAAGCATTCTCCGCCTCCTGCTCCACTTCCTGCAGCAGAGCCGCCACTGATTGTTTTTGTGGACTTTCCACTGTTTCCGGCTCAGGAGCGGGCTGCTGTCTTCGGCCGGCCTGCAAATCTTCCAGAGCTTCCCGGAATTCCTGCGGACTCTGGTAACGTTCTTCCGGCGCACAGGCACAGGCTTTGCAGATGATGCGGCCGAGAGCTTCCCCGGCATCTGCCGGTCTCGGAAGCGCTTCCCCGGACATCCTTCTGGTAAGTGCGTTTTCCTTATCGCGGTAGGTGATAAACTGTTTTTCCAGATTCAGAAACGGCAGACGATTGTGATTGAGGATCTTATACATCACAATTCCCAGAGAATAAATATCCGCCCGTCTGTCATAGGAATCTCCCCGGTACATTTCCGGCGCCATGTAGGAATACGTGCCTTTTTTGGAAAAACCGCTCATCGTGCGCTCAAGCTCCCTGGCAATCCCAAAATCCCCCAGCTTAAAATCCCCAAACCGGGATACAAAAATATTTTCCGGCTTAATGTCCCTATGAATAATATTCAGCTGCCCGCAATATTCCAGCGCCCGGCTCAGATCGATCCCGAGCTTGATAACTTCTTTTTCTGTAAGCGTACGCTCTGCACAATAATCTGTAAAGCTGGTGAGATACTCCATGCGAATGCAGATGTCCCAGCCGATTTCGTCCAGATATTCCACCACCTTGTAATCCTCCACAGATACAATGTGGGAATTTCCCCGGAAATATTCCATAGTGCTGACTTCCTGGATGCACTCCTCCACCAGATTCTCAAAATACTCCCTGGTGGATGCCTCGCCGGAGGACTCTGCGCGTATACTGTCCAACTCGCTTTTGTTCGCCGGGATGGTGAGAATCTTGATGGCAGAATAAAAAGAGCGGCCTTTTTCTGTCCGCTGGGCCTTATATACTTTTCCAAAAGAGCCTTCGCCGATTTTTTCTGTTATTTTCCACTCCGGCCATACAGATACCGGTAATTCTCTGCTCACAGATATCCTCCTTTCCTGCTTTGCTTTTGGTTCGCACTAAATTCCTGCTTCGCCTCTGGCTCGCACTCATTAAGTGTACGGGTAATACCTCATCACTAACCTTGGTCTTCGCTTCTCTCGACCTCGCTAAGTGTCTCGGTATACGTTCGCACTAAATTCCTGCTTCGCCTC
>CALBGI010000001.1 GCA_937893675.1 uncultured Blautia sp. | reverse complement strand
ATAGCATACAGTCCTTGGAGAGGGACTATAAACGCTACTACTTTATAATACGAGGGAGAACAATTACAGGGCTGTTGTAGACGATGCACAGCTCCGTTGGATTTGCAGCATGCTTTCCCGGCAGAGAAGCTTTGTGCGAAGCACGGCTTCCTGCGGGAAACATGTGCAAGGGTACCAACGGAGCGTTGCTTCTGCAACAGTTTCTTTTTTATATTCCATACAGCCGGCGAGAATCCCGCCGGTTTTGTTTTGAAAATTTTAATTATCAGAAAATAATAGAAAATTAAAAAATAAAATAGATTTAAAACTATATATACATATAATAAACAAATATAAATAAAAATATTGTAAAAATGTGTTGACAAATAGAACGGTCGGTGGTATTATAAATTCATCAAAAGAGAAAAGAAAACAAAGTACAAAAGATAGCAATGAAAAGTCAAAGTGAATTCGTTCCATTCATAGTATTGATATTTCCTTTATATGAATAACGAATCACAGAAAGGAAAAGGTGAATCCATTGGGAACATAGAAGAATTTCATCAATATGAGAGTGACAGAAATCGAGTTTCCTGCTAGAAAGACCGAATACTAAGATTTGTAAAAGCATTCCATTATATATAAATCATAATTTTAAACAAGGAGAAGAAAAAGTATTCAAGGTATATAGAATTGATTTCTCATATTGAATAGCTGTCACAGACCTGATACAAAGATTTTGAAATCTGTGTGAAGAAACATTTTTCAAAAGAGTATAACCCTCATAATTTCAAGAAGTCGTTCGGAAGAAGAGTTCCGGAGAATTTCAAGAAACCAATGAGAACGATATTTTGACATCCATATCAGCAATATCCGAATATGAATGGAAGCTTTGCATCAGAAGAATATCTTCTTTATTAATAAAAGAAGGAGATATTGAGAGAGGGAAAACCAGAGATCCTTTTCATATAGGCATTTGGAATTTATGAATTTAAGTTGTAAGATGTTTAACGGAGATGAAAAAGAACAGCAGGTATTTTCCCGATGAAATACAAATTATAATCCGTGAAATTATAATTTAAAATCTATAAACTTTCTAAGTAATCGAGTGATAAAAGATCATATCGTTTATGAGCAGGAAATAAAAAAGGATATGTACATTATAGATAAGAAAACTGAATAATGTGAATTGGAAATATCTCATGAAGCAGATGAGAAAAAAGTTCCAATTAAAAACCTCAAACAAACATAAAAACAAAAATAATATAGAAATACAACGAGGTAGAAAATTTGAATAACGAGTTTAAGTGAGACGGCCACCATTTTCCGGTAAGGTAAAAATGATGGCCGTCTCACGTTGCGTTTATGATTGCCACGCGAGACAAAAGACGCTATAATAAAGTCCGGAATCGCTGCAGCTGTATTACTGCTGTGATCCACATTCTATCAATATAACAAAGAAAAGGACTATTTATATATGCGGTTTTACATGGCTCCCATGGAGGGAATTACCGGATACATTTTTCGGCAGGCATATCACAAATGTTATGGAAATGTAGATTGCTATTTTGCTCCGTTCCTTATGAGCAGAAAACTAAATCAAAAAGAAATCCGGGATATTCTTCCGGAGAACAGTGCGGGAATGAAGCTGGTGCCCCAGATCCTCACCAATCGTGCCGAGGATTTTTTAAGCATTGCCGGGGGAATCCAGTCCTTTGGCTACACAGAAGTAAATTTGAATCTGGGCTGTCCGTCTCCTACTGTGACGGCCAGAAATCGGGGCGCAGGATTTTTAGGACTTCCAGGAGAACTGAGACGTTTCTTGGATGAGATTTTTGAGAAATGTCCGCTGGCTATTTCAATCAAAACAAGAATCGGTGTGGAGGATGAGGAGGAATGGCCTCGGATTCTGTCGATTTATGAGGAGTTTCCGCTGAAGGAACTGATCATTCATCCGCGTCTGAAGACAGATCAGTACAGGCAGGGAACCATACATACCGATGCGTTTGCGCTGGCAGCAGAAAAGAGCAGACATTCTCTTTGTTATAACGGGGATATCAACAGTGTAAAAGCTTACGAAGAAGTGATCGGAAAATTTCCGGGCGTGGAAAAGCTCATGCTGGGCCGGGGGATTCTCAGAAAGCCCTGGCTGACAGAGGCGATCCGTCAGGGAAATTCAAAGGAGCAGGAAGAGAAAAAAAGGCTGCGGGTTTTTCATGATACGCTTTTGCAGGGGTACACAGAGTATATGTTCGGCGACAGAAATACCTTGTATAAGATGAAAGAGCTGTGGGCATATCTTGGCACCTCCTTTGAGAACAGCGAAAAATATCTGAAAAAAATTCGGAAATCACAGCGTATCAGCGAATATGTGATCCATGTGAATGCCCTGTTTGGGGAATGCAGGCTGATTCTGTAGAAAGCCGGAGAAAATGGGAGAGAAGTATGTGGTTTGGAAATATGAAGGACAGGATCCTTTTTGAGGATGCGCATATTCTGGTCTGCCGCAAGCCTGCCGGGATTGCGGTGCAGAGCGCGGGAATCGGCTCCATGGACCTGGAAAGTATGCTGAAAAATTATCTGGCAGAAAAAGCGCCGGAAACCATTCCCTATCTGGCAGTGATCCACCGTCTGGATCAGCCGGTTGAGGGACTTTTGGTGTTTGCAAAAAATCAGAAGGCCGCGGCTGATCTGAACCGGCAGATGACTTCCGGAAAGATCAAAAAAGAATATCTGGCGGTAACGGAAAAAAAGCCGTTAAAAGACAGGGGACAGCTTACGGATTACCTGAAAAAAGACGGCAGAAGCAACACCTCTTCGGTGGTGCAAAAGGGAACGCCCGGGGCGAAAGAGGCACGGCTGTTTTATGAGGTGCTGGAAACCGGTCCGCGCACGCTCCTGAACATACATCTGGAAACCGGGCGGCATCATCAGATCAGAGTGCAGATGGCCCATGCCCAAATGCCGCTTCTGGGGGACAAAAAATATGGAGCATCAAAATTTTCCAGAAGGCTTGCACTCTGTTCAGCAGGACTTTCCTTCTGCCATCCGGCGACCGGAAAACCGATGACCTTTTATATCTGCCCGGAGGGAGAGGCCTTTCAGGAATTTGCCTGTCTGAAAAAGCAGTCCGTATAATTTTGGAAAAAACAACCATACTAAAACAAAAAAGTATGGTGATGAGATTTGCATATGGAATGGAAACGACGTCTGACAATGGTTGGGATTGCCGTGGGAGTGTATGTGGGTTATGCTTATCTGCTCCCGGCGGCAGTCCCTTTTTTGGCGGCCTGGATTCTGGCGGTGTGGCTGCACCCGGCAGTTGCGGCGATGCACAGGAAAATCAGGATAAAAAAAGGACTGGCTGCGGCGCTTTTTTTGCTTCTCCTCTTCGGTGCGGCAGGTGCAGTTCTTTTTTGGGGAGGCGGAGAATTGTTTTCGCAGCTTGGGACAGCCTTTGAGAATCTGCCGGACTGGCTGCGGCTTTGTGGGGATGTTCTGGAGCGGCTCTGCGTCCGGCTGGAAGAGGATTTTGGCATTGCAAGGCAGGACAGCTACGGCTGTCTGCGCGCGCTGGGAGCGTCTGTCCGGGAGGAGCTTCCCGCGCTGGGAACTGTTTTTTTCAGAAAGCTTCAGGGATGGGTAAGCGGAGGAATCCTGTTTTTGTCCGGACTTGGCGTGACATTTATTCTGACTGTGCTGATCCTCGGGGATTTTGAAAAACTTCAGAAAAAAATATGGGATTATTCCTGGCTGGTGGGAACCCGGCGGGTGATCAAACGTCTGCAGAAAACCACCGTGGTGTATGTGAAATCCCAGGCGGTCATTATGCTGCTGGTGGCGGTGGTGAGCAGTCTCTGGTTCTGGATGATGAAGAGTCCATACTTTTTGATCCAGGGGCTTGTGCTGGGAGCGCTGGATGCGCTGCCGCTTCTGGGAACCGGGAGTTTTCTCTATCCGGCGGCGTTTTATTATCTGCTCCGGGGACAGCCGGGGATGGCAGCCGGCTGCGTACTTCTGGATGTGGCGACCAGCTTTGTGCGGGAATTTCTTGAGCCAAGGCTTTTGGGCGGAAGGCTTGGAATATCACCGATTGCAGTCATTGCGTCGGTATATCTCGGGTTTTTCCTGTTCGGCGGCTGGGGCGTGATCCTGGGGCCGCTGTCTTTTTCCACGGCCTATGAGATTGGGCGGGAATGGGATGTATGGGATTGAAAAAAATGTGAAAAAAGTATTAAATCTATGGACGGAAAAGAGAAAACAGTGTATTGTTAGGATAATTTAAAGTAAATGTAAATGTACTATGCAAAGGAGACAAAGATGAAGAGGAAAACGGCTGTATTTATGGCATTTCTGGCATCAGCGGGGATACTGGCAGGCGTTTCTGGACAGGAGAAGGAGCAGGAAATTCTGGCGGCAGGCCAGGAAGAAACCCAGGCAGAATCCGAGGCCGCTGCAGAGGATGCGGCTTTGGAAGAAGCGCAGGAGCCGGAAAATCCGGATGTTCCAGAGATTGACACGGCTGTCCCCATACAGGCGGGAACGCATATTGCGGTAGTGAGCAAAAACACAAAAGGAAGCTACTGGAAGCAGATCCATCAGGGTATGAAGGATGCGGTCCGTGATGTGAACGTTGCCTACGGCTTTGAGAAAGAGGAACAGGTTTCCATGACATTTGAAGGACCAGATGATGAAACGGATGTGGAGACCCAGATCAACACGTTGGACGCAGTACTTTCCGAGAATCCGGACGTACTCTGTCTGTCCGCCGGGGATATGAATTCCTGTCAGGCGCAGCTGGAGACTGCAATGGAGAATGGAATACCCGTGGTGGCCTTTGATTCCAATGTCAGCGAATCGGAGCTGGTTGCGGCTTACTGCGGAACCGATAATATACAGCTGGGAAAAATGGCGGCGGAGAAGCTGGTACAGGCGATTGGAGAGAAGGGAAAGATAGCCGTTCTCTCTGTACAGGAAAAAACGCAGAGCATCCAGGAGCGGATCCTGGGCTTTACGGAGGAGATCGCCAAATATCCGGATATTGAGATCGTGGAAATGGTCTATCAGGACGAAGTGAAGGATATGAACGCAGCCATACAGGGCGTTTTGACCCTTCATCCCACCCTGGCGGGGATTTTCTGCAGCAATGCGGATATGGCAGACTTATATCTGAACTTGGAAAAGGCGGAGGGAAGTCCGACTCCCGTGCTGGTGGGCGTGGACGGCACGAAGCGGCAGCAGGAGGCGGTTCTTGCAGGCGAGGAGCTGGGGATTGTTTCCCAGAATCCGTATGCCATCGGATATCAGACCATATGGGCCGCTCTGAGGGTATCTGTGGAGGAGCTGCCGGAGGAAGACAGGAATGTAATTCTGGAACCCGTGTGGATAGATGCAGAAAATATTGAAAATCCGGCGTTTGACAGCTATATTTACTGAAAACTGCGGAGGATTTCCTGAGTAATACTGGACATTTCTGTGGAAATGAAGTATGATATTTTTTAATTCCATACAAAAAATTTTAGGAGGCACGGGCTTTGAAGCAGTGGACAAGTACGTTGAAAAATCTTACCATGCTGACACAGCTTGGCCTTTCCTTTATCATGCCGCTTCTGATGTGTCTGGCGCTGTGCTGGTGGCTGAACGTTCACATGGGCGTGGGAGGCTGGGTGTTCATTCCGGGATTTTTCTTCGGGATGGGTGGCTCCGCAATGGTGGGCTACAAGGCATATCTGGCTGTGATGAAGCGGGAAAAGAAAAGAGACAAAGAGAAAAAGCGGGTTTCCTTTAACCGGCATCTCTGAGATATCCAGCAAAAACGGAAAGGTTGACAGGGCGAGAGGATGAGCATATTTGGTGAAGTACAGCCGGCAGTAAAAAAAGAAACCGGGCATGTGGCAGTGTATACAGCCATTGGCGCGGTGCTGATGTGGGTGATTTTCGGTATTCTTCACGGCGTCATGCCGGAGAAAGTTCCCTTTGATTATACGGTTTTTCTTGGCGGGATCGGCGGCGGCCTGATCGCTGTGCTGAATTTTTTCCTTATGGGCCTTACGGTCCAGAAGGTTGCGGCAAGTGCGGACGAGGACGCGGCGCGCATGAAAATGAAGGCCAGCTATTCCCAGCGGATGCTTTTGCAGATGCTGTGGGTGGTGGCAGCCATTGCGCTTCCATGCTTTCAGTTTGCGGCGGGGATTTTGCCGCTGTTGTTTCCAAGTCTTGGAATAAAGATCCACAGCATTGTTTTTAAAAAGAAATAGCGGATTCTGCTTACAGTAAGGAGGTGAGGCGTGTATGGAATTAGACATTTCGGGAGCAAAAATATTCTTTACCTTGCCCACGGACATCCCCATTCTGGGAGATTTTAAGCTCAGCGAAACCATCGTGGTAAGCTGGATCGTCATGGCGCTGATCACAGGAGTCTGCATCTGGCTGACCCATGACCTGAAGGTGGAAAACATCTCCAAGCGTCAGGCGTTTGCGGAGATGCTGGTGGAGATGGCGAACAAATTCGTGGTGGGCAACATGGGTGAGAAATTCCGCCATTTGATACCTTTTGTGGCAGCATTGTTTGCCACCAGCGTGGTGTCCAACCTGATCAGTCTTGTGGGACTCAGGAGCCCTACGGCGGATCTGTCTACAGAGGCGGCCTGGGCAGTTGTGGTATTTGTCATGATCACAGCGCAGAAGATCAAGACCGGCGGCGTGGGAGGGTATCTCAAAGGGTTCACTACACCCATTGCGATCATGACCCCCTTTAATGTGCTTTCTGAGCTTGCCACTCCGGTAAGTATGGCCTGCCGACATTTTGGAAATATTTTGTCCGGCGTGGTTATCAACGGACTGATTTACGGCGCTCTGGCAGTTGCCAGTTCCGCGCTTCTGGGGCTGCTTCCCGGCATTGTGGGAGATGTGCTCTCAAAGATTCCCATTTTGGATGTGGGAATTCCTGCGATCCTGTCGGTTTACTTTGACTGGTTCTCCGGCGTGATGCAGGCGTTCATTTTCTGTATGCTGACGGTAATGTACATTGCCAACGCGGCGGAAGAGTAAAAGTCAAAATTTAATAAAAAATTATATTTCACAGGAGGATTTTATTATGGATTTTCAGTTGCTTGCGAAAGGTATTGCACTTGCAGGATGCGCGATTGGTGCAGGATGTGCTCTGATCGCCGGTATCGGACCTGGTATCGGTGAAGGTAACGCGGTTGCGAAGGCGCTTGAAGCGATCGGACGTCAGCCGGAATGTAAGGGAGATGTGACTTCCACCATGCTTCTGGGCTGTGCCATTGCAGAGACTACAGGTATTTACGGTTTTGTTACCGGCCTTCTTCTGATCTTTGTTGCGCCGGGCATGTTTATGAATTTCCTGAGCTGAGAAACAACGATTCTGACAGGAGGCTACGATCATGGAAGTACAGGAATTAGTAAGCATTGTGCCGTGGACTTTCATTGCAATGATATGCAACCTGTTTATACAGGTGTATCTCATCAAACGTTTTCTGTTTAAGCCTATCAATGCCATGCTGGAAAAGCGAAAAGCACTGGCGGACGCCCAGATTCAGGATGCCGTAAAGGCGAAGGATGAGGCAGAGGCCATGAAAGCGGAATATGAGCAGAACATGCAGGAAGCGAAGGCGAAAGCCGGAGAGATCCTGGCAACTGCACAGAAAACCGCAACGCTCCAGAGTGAGGAAATGCTCCGGGATGCTTCCCAGCAGGCGGCAGCCTTAAAGGCCAAGGCAGAGAGCGACATTGCGCAGGAGAAGAGAAAAGCAGTCAATGAGATCAAGGATGAAATTGGCGGCATGGCAATGGAGATTGCAGGAAAAGTCATTGAGCGTGAGCTCAACGAGGAAGACCACGCGAAACTGATCGACGAGTTTATTTCGAATGTAGGTGAGGCATCATGACACAGACTGCCAGACTGTATGGAGGCAGCCTGTATGACCTTGCTGCCGAAGAACAGCTCACAGATATTGTTCTTGAGCAGATGACAGAGGCAGGGCGGCTGTTCCGGGAAAATCCGGAGTATGTACGTCTTCTGGGAGAACCCTCCATTCCGAAGAAGGAGAGAACGGGACTTCTGGATACTGCCTTTGGCGGACAAATAGAAAAATATCTGCTGAATTTTTTGAAACTGCTGTGTGAACGCGAGCTTCTCGGAGAATTTGCGGGATGCCTGGAGGAATTTACACGGCGCTATAATCTGGACCACGGCATTGCCCAGGCAGTGGTAACGACTGCGGTTGTCTTAAGTGACAGGCAGATGGCGGCCCTTACGGAGAAGCTTGAAGGTATCAGCGGAAAGAAAATCTCCCTGATACAGAAACAGGATCCCTCCGTGGTGGCGGGGCTTAAGGTGGAGCTGGAAGGAAAACTGCTGGATGGAACAGTACAGGGACGTCTGTCAGGGCTCTCCAGAAAACTGAATGAAATAATTGTTTAAAGGATGGGAATGGAATCATGCAATTAAAACCTGAAGAAATATCCAAGGTCATCCGAAGTCAGATCAAATATTACGAGAATGTCATTCAGCAGAATGAGACAGGTACCATTTTGATGGTGGGCGACGGTATTGCCAGAGCCAGCGGTCTTGTGAACTGCATGGCCGGAGAGCTTCTGGAGTTTGAGGACGGAAGCTACGGCATGGCTCAGAACCTGGAAGAAAACAGTGTATCCATCGTATTATTTGGTTCCGATGAAAACATCGGCGAGGGTCAGACCGTAAAACGTACCGGAAAAGTCGTATCGGTTCCGGTAGGTGACAAAATGATTGGCCGCGTAGTCAATGCACTGGGACAGCCTATTGACGGGGCAGGCCCCATTGTGACAGAGGAGTTTCGCCCGATTGAGAGTCCGGCGCCCGGAATCTGCGAGAGACGTTCTGTACATGAACCTCTCCAGACAGGTATCAAGGCCATTGACTCCATGGTGCCTATTGGCCGCGGGCAGCGGGAACTGATCATTGGCGACCGCCAGACCGGAAAGACGACCCTGGCTGTGGACACGATCATCAACCAGAAAGGCAAGGATGTGATCTGTATCTACGTTGCGATCGGGCAGAAACGTTCTACCGTGGCAACACTGGTGGAAACTCTGACGAAGAACGGTGCTATGGATTACACTATGGTTGTGGCGGCGACTGCCTCTGAGGCGAGTCCGCTGCAGTACATTGCACCCTACTCCGGCTGTGCAATGGGCGAGTATTTTATGAACAAGGGCAAACATGTGCTGATCATCTACGACGATCTGAGCAAGCATGCGGTAGCCTACCGTGCACTTTCCCTGCTGATACGCCGTCCGCCGGGACGTGAGGCGTATCCGGGAGATGTATTCTACCTCCACTCCAGACTTCTGGAGCGTGCGGCGAAGCTGGACGAGGAGCATGGAGGCGGTTCGCTTACTGCGCTGCCCATTATTGAAACGCAGGCGGGCGATGTTTCCGCCTATATTCCGACCAACGTAATTTCCATTACCGACGGTCAGATCTTCCTGGAGACAGAGCTTTTCCACTCCGGTGTTATGCCGGCGGTAAACCCGGGCATTTCGGTATCCCGAGTGGGAGGAAATGCACAGATCAAAGCGATGAAGAAGGTTGCCGGTACGCTGAAGCTTATTTATTCTCAGTACCGCGAGCTGCAGAGCTTCGCGCAGTTTGGGTCTGATCTGGATGCGGACACCAAGGCGCGTCTGGAGCAGGGCGCCCGCATTGTGGAGGTGCTGAAACAGAATCAGAACGAGCCGGTTGCGGTGGAGAAGCAGGTAGCTATCCTCTATGCGGTGACCAAGGGAATCCTTTCTGCCGTTGCAGTGGAGGATGTGCGGGAGTATGAGGCAGGACTCTTTACCTACCTGGATACCGATGCAGAGGGCGCGGCGGCCATGCAGGAGATCCGCTCCACAGGTAAGCTGGAGGAAGAGACGGAGAACCGGCTGAAAGCGGCTCTTGAAAGCTATACAGAAAATTTTCTGAATGCAAGACCTGAAAAATAAAGTGATTAGGAGGAACCAAGATGGCTGCAAACATGAAAGCGGTAAAACTGCGGATCAAGAGTGTGCAGAGCACCATGCAGATTACCAAAGCAATGGAACTTGTGGCATCCTCCAAGCTGCGTAAAGCAAAAGAGCGGGCGGAGACCTGCCGGCCGTATTTTAAGACGCTCCATGAAACCCTGCAGAATATTGCGAGAGAGAATACGGACTTCACCTCTGTCTATGCGAAGGAGGCCCAGAGCCCCAGATACTGCTATGTGCTGATCGGAGGCGACCGGGGGCTGGCAGGCGGGTATAATGCCAATCTGTTCAAATGTCTGGAGACGGAAAGCGCAGGCAGAGATTATGTGGTGCTTCCCATTGGAAAGAAGGCTGTGGAATACTGCAGCCGCAGGAAGCTTGAAATTCTCACGGATGCATTCGGGGAGATCGCAGATGTGTCGGTGGCGGACTGCTACGAAATGGCAAGTGTTTTGTGCAGGGAATTCCGGGACGGCAGATTCGGTCATATTGAATTGTGTTATACCAACTTTGTTTCCATGCTGTCTCAGCAGCCGGGCGTGTTTCCCGTGCTTCCGCTTACGGACATTGCAAAAGAGCAGCCGGAGGAACCGCCAAAAGCAGGTTTTCGCGAGCTGATCCTCTATGAGCCGAACAGCACGGAGGTATTCAACGCCATTGTGCCGGAATATCTGGCAGGGCTGATTTACGGCGGCATCTGCGAAAGTCTGGCCAGCGAGCTTGCGGCCAGAAGAACGGCGATGGATGCTGCCACCAAGAATGCTGGAGAGATGATCGACCAGCTGAACCTGTATTACAACCGGGCGCGTCAGGCCAGCATCACGCAGGAGATCACGGAGATTGTTGCAGGTGCGGAGGGCGTATAAAAAGCGTTGCACCGCTTAAGAGCGGACAGCACTGCCCAAGGCTATAAGCAGAAAAAGGAGATTCATAAAAATGAGCGAAAAACACATTGGCGAGGTCGTGCAGGTGATCGGCCCTGTTTTGGACATTCGTTTTGCCCATGACGAGCTGCCCGCACTTCTCAATGCCATTGAAATTGACAACAAAGGCGCACGGCTGGTTGCCGAGGTTGCGCAGCAGGTGGGTGACAATACGGTCCGCTGTATTGCCATGAATTCCACGGACGGTCTGGTGCGCGGCACCAAGGCTGTGGATACCGGAGAACCCATTGCAGTTCCGGTTGGAGAAGAATGCCTGGGCCGTGTGTTCAATCTTTTGGGGGAACCGGTAGACAACATGCCGGCTCCAAAGACAGAGCAGCGCTGGGCTATTCACCGTCCGGCGCCTGCATATGAGGACCAGATGCCGGCCACAGAAATCCTGGAGACCGGGATCAAGGTCGTGGATTTGATCTGTCCTTACGCAAAGGGCGGTAAAATTGGTCTGTTCGGCGGTGCGGGCGTAGGAAAAACCGTACTGATCATGGAGCTGATCCATAATGTTGCGACAGCTCATGGCGGACTTTCTGTATTTACCGGCGTTGGAGAGCGTACCCGTGAAGGCAACGACCTTTACAATGAGATGAAGGAGAGCGGCGTTATCGACAAGACCGCTCTGGTTTACGGACAGATGAACGAGCCGCCGGGAGCGCGTATGCGTGTCGGCCTTTCCGGACTGACCATGGCGGAATATTTCCGTGATGTAAAAAATCAGGATGTGCTGCTCTTCATTGATAATATTTTCCGTTTTACCCAGGCGGGATCCGAGGTTTCCGCGCTGCTGGGACGTATGCCCTCAGCTGTAGGCTATCAGCCCACGCTTGCCACGGAGATGGGCGCTCTTCAGGAGCGTATCACATCCACCCGCAAAGGCTCTATCACTTCGGTGCAGGCGGTTTACGTGCCTGCGGACGACCTGACGGACCCGGCTCCGGCGACTACGTTCAGCCACCTGGATGCCACGACCGTTTTGTCCCGTGATATTGCCAGCCAGGGTATTTATCCGGCAGTGGACCCGCTGGAATCCAGCAGCCGTATTCTTTCCCCGGAGGTTGTGGGAACAGAGCATTACGAGACGGCCCGGAGAGTACAGCAGGTTCTGCAGCGTTACAAGGAGCTGCAGGATATTATTGCAATCATGGGTATGGACGAGCTTTCCGAAGAGGATAAGCAGACCGTAAACCGCGCCCGCAAGGTGCAGCGTTTCCTGTCACAGAGCTTTTCCGTGGCAGAACAGTTTACCGGTATGCCGGGACAGTATGTTCCTCTGAAAGAGACCATCCGTGGTTTCCGCATGATCCTGGACGGTGAATGTGACGATATTCCGGAGAGCTGTTTCCTGTTCTCTGGAACCATTGACGAAGTGTTTGAAAAGGCAAAGAAGCTGTAAAGGAGGCTGTCTATGGCGACATTTCCATTACGAATCGGGACACCGGACGGCCTGCTGTTTGAAGGCGAGGCCGAGCGCGTCGTCTGCCGCAGCATTACGGGAGATCTGGCTGTTCTCGCAGGACACTGTAATTTTTGCACGGCCCTGGGAATGGGCGAAGCGCATGTGGTGCTTGCAGACGGAACGAGACGTGAAGCAGCCTGTATTGGCGGAATGCTTTCCATGATAAACAATGAGTGCAGCCTTCTTGCGACCACCTGGGAGTGGAAAGAAGACATTGACTCGGCAAGGGCGGACGCAGCAAAGAAGCGGGCGGAAGAACAGCTTGCAAAGACCGGTCTCACAGACCATGAATACAAAATGGCGAGAGCCAAGCTTCAGAGAGCGCTGGTGCGACTGAGCGTGAAGCAATAAGCAGAATGAAAAACCTCTGGGAAGAGTTTCTGCCAAAACGGCAGGAGACTTTTTCGGGGGTTTTTTCTTTTGGCATAAACCCATTGACATTTAGCGCTTTAGCGTGCTAAAATAAGATATTAGCGGAAACAAGAGGAGGTATTTTATGAAACAGTTGATGACCGGCGATGAAGCCATCGCCAGAGGGGCGTACGAAGCAGGCGTATCATTTGCCTCTGCTTATCCGGGAACCCCCAGTACAGAAATCCTGGAAAACCTTTCTACATACAAAGAAATTTACGCAGAGTGGGCGCCCAACGAGAAGGTTGCCATGGAATCTGCGATCGGTGCGTCTGTGGCGGGACTTCGCAGCATGGTCTCCATGAAGCATGTGGGCATGAATGTAGCCGCAGACCCTATGTTTACCTGGGCCTATATGGGCGTCAACGGCGGCAATGTGATCATCACGGCAGATGAGCCGGGCATGTATTCCTCCCAGAACGAGCAGGACAACCGCAACTATGCCAAGGCGGCGAAGATTGCCATGCTGGAGCCTTCTGACAGCCAGGAATGCATTGATATGGTGAAGGCGGCCTATGAGCTGGGAGAAAAATTCGATACACCCTTTATCATCCGTATGACGACCCGTGTCTGTCATTCCAAATCCATCGTAGAGTTGGGCGAACGCGCGGACGTTCCTGCGAAGGAATGGAGCAAGAATCCGTCCAAGTACGTATGCCTTCCAGCCATCGCAAGAAATCTCCGGGTAAAGCTGGAGGAGCGCATGAACGCTCTGGCGGCCTACAGTGAGGAATGCCCCTTTAACCGTGCGGAAATGGGGGATACAAAAGTCGGTGTGATCGCTTCCGGCGTTTGTTATTATTATGCAAAAGAAGTATTCGGCGAAAACGCTTCTTATCTGAAGCTTGGTTTTACCAATCCGCTTCCAAAGAATCTGATCAAAGATTTCTGCTCCAGGGTGGATCAGGTTTATATTCTGGAGGAAAATGACCCCTACATTGAGGAGTTTGTGCGCCAGCAGGGCTGTGCCTGCGTGGGCAAGGATTTATTCCCGGCCTACGGAGAGATGACGCCGGATGTGATCCGCAGATGCGTGACCGGGCAGAGTCTGAAGACCATTGAGTTTGACCGCGCAAAGCTGATCAATCGTGCCCCCACCTTCTGTGCCGGCTGTCCCCACAGAGGTCTGTTCTATCGCCTTGGCAAGCGCAAGGACATCATGATCAGCGGTGATATCGGCTGCTACACGCTGGCAGCGGGCAAGCCCTATTCGGCGATGGATTCCACTGTCTGCATGGGAGCCAGCATCAGTCTGGGACACGGCGCACAGAAAGCCTTCAACGCAACTGGAAACAGCAGAAGAGTTGTGACGGTTCTGGGAGATTCCACCTTCTTCCATACAGGAATCAATTCTCTGATCAATACGGTTTACAACAACAGCAACACGGTGAACATCATTCTGGACAACCGGATCACCGGCATGACCGGCCATCAGGAGAATCCGGGCACCGGCTTTAATGCAAAAGGCGAGGAGACCACCCTCATTAAGATTGAAGATGTGGTGCGTGCCATCGGCGTGAAGCATGTGTATGTGATCGATCCCAACAATCTTAAAGAGGTTGATGATACGTTGGACAAATGTCTGGCCCTTGACGAGCCGTCCGTCATTATCACCCGCTACCCCTGTGTGCTGAAGAAATTCTCCCAGGCAGATAAGGATGAGTTCGACGGTCTGTTTTCCACGAAGAATAAGGTGGATGAGGAGAAATGTATCGGCTGTAAGGCATGCCTGAAAACCGGCTGCCCGGCCATGTCCTATCATAAAGAAACAAAAAAAGTAAGCATCAACCGGGCACAGTGCGTGGGCTGCGATGTGTGCACCCAGGTCTGCCCCAAGGATGCCATTGTGAAGGAGGATTAAGCCATGACAAAAAGCATTTTATTGGTGGGCGTGGGCGGTCAGGGCACCATCCTCGCCAGCAAGATTCTGACAAACGGTCTTATGGAGGCCGGATACGATGTAAAAATGAGTGAGATCCACGGCATGTCCCAGCGAGGCGGAAGCGTTTCCTCCCAGGTGCGCTACGGGGAGAAGGTTATGTCTCCTGTCATCGAAAAAGGCCAGGCGGACATTGTGGTTTCCTTTGAAAAAATGGAAGCTCTGCGCGCCCTGGATTATCTCAAGGAGGACGGAACCCTGGTGGTGAACAACGAGGAAATTCCATCCATGTCCGTGATCACCGGGGATGAGGTTTATGCGGAAGATGTTCTGGGGGAAATAGAGAAGCATGTGAAAGCGAAGGTTGTAGATGCAACCCGCCTTGCCGATGAACTTGGAAACGAGAAGGCAGCGAATATGATTCTGCTTGGAACGATCATTAAGGCCATGGGTCTGGAGCATATTGACTGGGATAAGATTCTGGAGGCGAATATCAAGCCGCAGTTTGTGGAGCTGAACAAAAAGGCTCTCAAGGTAGGAATGAACGCAGTAGCCTGAGAGGAGAACATTATGATTGCAGAAAAGATGAAACCTTTTGTACAGAACAACTCTGCCATTCGCATGATGTTTGAGGAGGGAAACCGCCTCCGCGCAAAATACGGTGCGGATAAGGTATTTGATTTCAGCCTGGGCAACCCCAGCGTTCCTGCGCCGGACTGTGTGCGTCAGGCGATTCTTGAACTGGTGAATGAGGAAGAGCCAACCGTGCTTCACGGATATATGAGCAATGCGGGCTTTGAGGATGTGCGCCAGACCATCGCGGAGTCCTTAAACCGCAGGTTCGGCACTGCTTTTGCAGCGAAAAACCTCATCATGACGGTGGGCGCGGCCAGCGGCCTTAACGTGATTCTGAAAACCATTCTCAATCCGGGAGAAGAGGTCATTGTATTTGCGCCGTATTTTCTGGAGTATGGCGCCTATGTGCGAAACTATGACGGCAGGCTGGTGGAAATTTCTCCGGATACAGCCACCTTCCAGCCCAACCTTAAGGAGCTGGAGGAAAAGATTACCGCCAATACAAGAGCCGTGATCGTAAATACGCCGCACAATCCGACCGGCGTGGTTTATTCGGAGGACACCATCAAAAATCTGGCGGCAATCCTGGAAAAGAAGCAAAAAGAATTCGGAAGCGTCATTTATCTCATTTCCGATGAACCCTACCGGGAACTGGCTTACGATGGCGTGGAGGTTCCCTATCTCACAAAATATTACGCCAATACCGTTGTGGGATATTCCTACAGCAAGTCTCTTTCCCTGCCGGGAGAGCGGATCGGCTATCTGGTGATTCCGGATGAAGCGGACGGAAGCGAGGAGCTGATCACAGCAGCGGCGATTGCAAACCGTATCAACGGAAGTGTGAACGCACCTTCCCTGATGCAGAAGGTGATCGCCAGATGCGTGGACGCGGAAGTGGACGTGGCCGCTTACGACAAAAACCGTCTGGCTCTTTATGAGGGGCTGAAAGAGTGCGGCTTTGAGTGTATTAAGCCACAGGGTGCCTTCTATCTCTTTGTGAAGTCTCCGGTTGCAGATGAAAAGGAATTCTGCGCTGCCGGAAAAAAATATAACATTCTCATGGTGCCGGGAAGCTCCTTTGCCTGCCCGGGCTATGTGCGGCTGGCTTATTGTGTGTCCTATGACACCATTGTAAATTCTCTGCCGGAGTTCAAAAAACTGGCAGCAGAGTATCAGCTGCAGAAGTGAGAGAGCCGTGCACGGAACAGGCTGAGCTTATAAATCTCATACAGACAAAAAAGCGCTTCGGCAGCAGGATTTTTCCATGCTTCCGAAGCGTTTTTCATAAGTCTTACGGCAGGGCGCTGTATTTTACTGAAAATCGATAATGTCTGTCCAGCGCAGCAGGAATTCTTTTTCCTCCGGCACGCCTCTGGTGAGCTGTGCAGCCGCAGCGATGGGCAGCCATTTCTGAACGTACTGCATGGCGGTATCGCTTTTCTGACAGAACAGCTTTAAGTAGAGCTTTGCCAGCTTCTCATCTTTCAGAGCGAACTGAAGGTAGGTGATTGCCGCATCTGTGCTGGCGTTTCCCTGCGTGGCATGTGCCCAGTCCACGATCACCATGGAGCCGTCTTTTTTGACAATGACATTGGCCGGATGAAAATCCCCATGGCAGAGTTTGGTATGGTTGGGCATGGAATCCAGACGTGTCAGAAGCTCATAGCGCACAGTTGCGTCCAGAATACTGCCAAGACTGGAAATCTTGCGCGCCAGCTTATCCTTCTGCAGGGTAAGCCGGGGCGCTTTTTTTGCGTGCATGGAAAGCTGCAGATCCACAAACTGTTCCATGTAGGTTTCTATATTTTCCGGGTGTTTTTCCATGAGAGACTGAAGCGTCTCGCCCTCCACAAACTGGATGGAGAGCGCCCATTCTCCGTCAATCTGGCTGACTTCCAGGACAGGAGGGATGGCGAGGCCGCTTTCCTCCACGCGGGCCTGGCAGAGGGCCTCATTAAAAACATTTGCCTTTCCGTGTTCTTTGGTGAAAACCTTTACAATGCGGTCTCCGTCCCGGTAGACGATCTTGTAAGGACGTGTGAGCAATACCTCTTTGTTTTTCAGATCCATGACGGTTCCTCCTGTTCTTAGTTGTTCTTATCTCCGTAGTAAGCTTTCAGATACAGATCCTTCAGCTCGGAAATCAGCGGGTATCTGGGGTTGGCCCCGGTGCACTGGTCATTGAAGGCCTGCTCGGACATTTCATCCAGAGTCTCCAGGAAATATACTTCCTCCACGTTGTAATCACGAATGGTGGGTTTGATCTCAATTTCTTTTTTCAGCTGTTCCAGCTTCTCGATCAGCTTATCCACAACCTCTTGGTCGTCTTTTCCGGTCAGCCCTACGAAACGGCCGATCTCCGCATAGCGGGCAAGAGCGCGGGGATAGGGATACTGGGAAAAGGTGCCCATTTTGGTGGGAGCCTCCGCGCTGTTATAGCGGATCACATCTGTCAGCACAAGGGCGTTGGCGATTCCGTGGGGAATGTGGTGGAATGCACCCAGCTTATGCGCCAGAGAGTGGTTCACGCCGAGGAAGGCGTTGGCAAAAGCCATACCTGCCATGCAGGAAGCATTTGCCATGTGGTCTCTTGCTTCCACGTCAGAGCCGTCTCTGTAAGCGCGGGGCAGGTAGTCAAACACCAGTTTGATCGCTTTCAGCGCGAGACTGTCCGTATAGTCGGAGGCCATAATGGAAACATAGGCCTCAATGGCGTGGGTCATGACATCAATACCGGAGGCGCAGGTCAGACCTTTGGGAGCACTCATCATATTGTCCGTGTCCACGATTGCCATGTTGGGCATGAGTTCATAGTCTGCCAGGGGCCATTTTACGCCGGTATCCTGGTCGGTGATGATGGCGAAGGGGGTTACCTCGGAGCCGGTTCCGGAAGAGGTGGGAATGGCTACAAAGTAAGCTTTTTTGCCCATTTTGGGGAAGGTGTAGATTCTCTTTCGGATATCCATAAAGTCCATGGACATGTCCTCAAAATCGGCATCCGGATTTTCGTAAAGCACCCACATGATCTTGGCTGCGTCCATGGCAGAGCCGCCGCCCAGGGCGATAATGCAGTCCGGAGCAAACGCGGTCATGGCAGCCGCGCCGGCTTTTGCAGAGGCGAGGGAAGGATCCGGCTCCACATCAGAGAAGCAGGTATGGACGATTCCCATTTCGTCTAATTTTTGCTCAATGCTTCGGGTGTACCCGTTTTTGTAGAGGAAGGAGTCGGTGACAATGAAGCAGCGCTTTTTGCCCATGACGGTTCCCAGTTCATCCAGAGCGACCGGCATGCAGCCTTTTTTGAAATAAACCTTTTCCGGCGTTCTCATCCAGAGCATATTTTCTCTCCTTTCGGCAACGGTTTTGATGTTGATCAGGTGCTTTACGCCAACGTTTTCGGAGACAGAGTTTCCGCCCCAGGAGCCGCAGCCCAGAGTGAGGGAGGGAGCCAGCTTGAAGTTATAAAGGTCTCCGATCCCGCCGTGAGAGGAAGGTGTGTTGACAAGAATACGGCAGGTTTTCATAGCTGCTGCGTGCGTTGCCATTTTTTCCTGTTCTCTTGTGTCGATGTAGAGGGAGGCTGTGTGGCCGTAGCCGCCGTCTGCTACAAGCTGCTCCGCTTTCTGTATCGCTTCGTCGAAGGTTTTTGCCTTGTACATTGCCAGGACCGGGGAAAGTTTTTCATGGGCAAACTCCTCGCTGATGTCTACAGATTCCACTTCGCCGATGAGGATCTTGGTTTCGGCAGGAACTGTGACGCCGGCCATTTCTGCAATGGTGCAGGCCTTCTGACCTACGATTTTTGCGTTTAGGGCTCCGTTGATGAGAATGGTCTTGCGCACTTTGTCGAGCTCATCCTTTTTCAGGAAATAGCAGCCTCTGTATTCAAACTCCTCTTTTACCTGCTGATAAACCTTTTCCAGAACAGTCACAGACTGTTCGGAGGCGCAGATCATGCCGTTGTCAAAGGTTTTGGAGTGAATGATGGAGTTGACTGCCAGACGGATATCCGCGGTATCATCAATGATGACCGGGGTGTTTCCTGCGCCTACGCCAAGTGCCGGTTTTCCGGAAGAATAGGCAGCCTTTACCATGCCCGGTCCGCCGGTTGCCAGAATGATGTCGGCCTCTTTCATAACCAGGTTGGTGAGCTCAAGGCTGGGAACATCGATCCAGCCGATGATTCCTTCCGGCGCGCCTGCTTTCACAGCTGCGTCAAGAACCAGCTTTGCCGCTTCGATGGTGCAGCCCTTTGCCCGGGGATGCGGGCTGATAATGATAGCGTTTCTGGTCTTCAGGGCAAGAAGTGTTTTAAAAATTGCGGTTGAGGTCGGGTTGGTGGTGGGGATGACTGCGGCAATAAGACCGATCGGCTCGGCGATTTTTTTGATGCCGTAGGTTTTGTCTTCCTCGATCACGCCGCAGGTTTTGGTGTTCTTGTAAGCATTGTAGATATATTCGGCTGCATAGTGATTTTTGATGACCTTGTCTTCCATCACGCCCATGCCGGTTTCCGCAACAGCCATTTTTGCCAGCGGGATGCGGGCTTTGTCGGCAGCGGTGGCAGCAGCCTTGAAGATTTTGTCCACCTGTTCCTGGGAGTAGGATGCAAAAATCTGCTGAGCCTTTTTCATTGCGGCCATCTTGGCTGTCAGAGCATCAGCGTTGTCAACGATAGCAGGAATTGCAGTTTCTGTTTTTGCCATAATCATATCCTCCTGTTTTGTGTGTTGGCTGTTTCTATGTGATAAAAAGTAAAACTCGTTAAAAAGATAACGTTAAAGTTTTATCAATCATCTGACAAGGTTATTATACGAGATTGATAATTATTTGTCAATTATAATTTGATAAAATTTTAACGAAAATATACGGGATACATGTGGGAATTTTGTCAGTGGCCGACAGATTTTGACAAAAGAAAGAAAAAAATGGTGGTACACTGGGTGTATGGGAATGTAGGATATGCCTTGAAAGTTAAGGAGCAGGAGAATATAATATAAGGAGGAACAGCGATGAAAAAACAGGCAGATACCGGTGCTTCGAATTCAGCTATCGTAAAGAGGCGAGAGCAGTTGCTTGAGAAAGCCAGGCAGTTTAAGGGAGGTGCAGGTGAAATGTGTGATGTGAGTAAGGAAATTTACGAAATGGGACGAGAAGATGGAATTGCGGATGGAAAAGCAGAAGGAAAAGCAGAAGGGCTGATCGAAGGCGGATTGGAAAAGGCCAAAAAAGCTGCCCTGAACTTTGCAAAAATGGGATTTTCGGTGGAAAAGATTGCCGCAGGAGTCGAGGTGGAAGAGGATACCGTACGGCAGTGGATTTCAGAAGGTGAAGAACAGACAGATTAGAGAATTATGTGGGCGGCCGGATAACCGGCCGCTCATTTTGTGCACAGGAACAGAGAGATCAAATATGGGTGCGGGTTTCTGCGTCCAGCATCTGCCGCAGTTCCTGCAGCAGTGGATGATGCTGAAAATAGGATTTTCCATATTCCAGATTAAAGGCATAATCAAAATCAGGAGGATTCTTTCCCTGGTTGTGCTGCAGGATCGTTTCGGCTTTATCGAGAGCCTTGACAAGCTGTGCCTCCGGAGTCTCGTTGGCATTGTATTCTTTCCAGAGAGCCAGGAGCGATTGCGCCTGTTCTTTGGGAAGCAGGGAGAGAAGCTTTTTGATATCCTGCTCCTCCGCAGCGTGTTTTGCGTGTTCATCTGTATTCTTGGTGGCGGAAATATCGCCCATGTAGCGCTCGCCCAAATCGTGAATGAGACACATCATCAGTACTTTTTCGGTGTTTACGTCAAAGGATGGAGCCAGAAGCCCTGCCAGAAGAGCCAGCCTCCAGGAATGCTCTGCCGTGCTTTCCGGGCGGCCGGCAGCAGTCCATGCCTCCCGCAGGACGGATTTGAGTCCTTCGGTTTCCTGAATAAAGGTAATTTGTTTTTTTAGTGTGTCCATAGAAAAATTCCTTTCTTGATGCAGAAGATTTCGGTATACAGAGATTTCCATACTTCGGATGGAGATTTATCGTCGTCCGTGGACTTTTTTCCAGTAATAGAGAAAGGAAACCAGTCCGGGAATTCCGATCCAGGTGAGTACAGCGGCAGCGCTGACTGTCTCAAAATCCGGAATTGTCCATGCGGCAGACAGATAGAGAAGCACAATGGGAACCGATGTAAAGCCGATGATTTTGTGAGCGAGATTCCAGGTATCTTCGTCCCGTATCGTCCAGGGCAGCCGCAGTCCGGTGTGACGGGTAAAGGGGAGCCTGGGGGAAATCATTCCGGAAAATAAAATGATGCCGGATATCAAGAGCATGGCGAATATTTTTTCCTGGTTTTCTGACAGTGTAAGAATATCAAGACCAGTTAAAACCGCCATTGCCATGCAGACGAGGAGAAGTGCGCCGTTAAAGAGCGTGGCTGTCCGGAGTGTGTGGAGGGGCTTCAGATCATCGCTTGTGACGGCAGTGAGCAGGGCAAGGTTGCGGTACAGGATAAAAAGGCAGGCCAGTATGCAGAGACCGGAAAGAAGAACAGAAATGATTTCTTTTTCTGCAGCCAGGCTGACGAGCATGGACAGAAACGAGAGAAAGAGAATCAGGTTCCGTTTTCCATCTGCCCGATGAAGGAGCGCGGCGCGCTGATTGGCCTCGGAAAGCTCCTGGTTGAGCCGTTCCAGTTCTTTTGTAAGATCCGCCGTCTCTGTGTTGGGGATTTCTACGTCGAGAAGCGCGCTTACCGGCACCTCCAGAACCTGAGCCATATGAATGAGAACCTCTGCGTCAGGGACGGACAAGCCCTTTTCCCATTTGGAGATGGTCTGTCTGACCACATGAAGATGAACGGCCAGCTCCTCCTGGCTCATGTTTTTGGCATTTCTGAATTTTTTGATGTTGTCGCGAAGCATTTTGCTGCCTGCCTTTCTGTGAAATTTCCGTTTGGGATACTTACATCATAGATTTTTGAAGGCAAAGATACAAGCAACGGGAATTAACATTTCCCAAAACAGAGGGGTTCAGCGCAGCATGACATAGAGATAGCCGCCGAGAAGAATGAGGGCTACCAATGTCCAGAGGACAGTGTTTATAAGGTCTGGCCGCTGACGCAGGCGAAAATATTTATATCCCCACTGTGCGGCAACCATGGCGCAGTAGATTGCGTATACATCAGACCAAGGCTGGTCAGCTGCCATCTTTACAAACATGAGAACCACGCAGACCAGCATTCCGATCCCCATGCCGAAACGGCTGCCGGTTTGGAGGATCTGCAGTTCCATTTCATCCGGGCGGCCAGGGTTGGCGGACTGGGCTTTTTTCAAAATTTCTTCTCGATCCATAGATCACAGCTCCTTTCTTTGCGGAAAGCGTTTCTGTAAGATACAGTTAAAAATAAAATAAATCTTCGAATTTTTTTTCCAGCGCGATGCACAGAAGCAGTGCCAGCTTGGCAGTGGGATTGAACTGTCCGGTTTCGATGGAACTGATCGTGTTGCGGGAAACGCCCACCATTTGCGCCAGCTGTGCCTGGGAAAGTTTTTGGTCTGTCCGGGCATCCTTCAGCCGGTTTTTTAAAATCAGTGCCTCTTCCAAATCGCTGCCTCCCTTCGTGTATATGGTACAAATATGCCAAGTTTTCTTGTTGTTATCATGAGTATAATATTGCAAAGTAAACTTGTCAATAGACTTGCGTGTGGAAAAAGAGAAACTGCATTTGGGGATTTTGCCGGATGTTCTGCGCACTAAAAAAGAAAATGGAGCCAAGGGGCTGTAAATACGAAAAAAACAGCAGGTGCTCCGGAAAGGTTCCGGACAACCTACTGTTTTTGGTGCAATTGGGAAGTGACTTGCAATGAGTTTATCACTGCTTCCGAAAAGCAGCTCTTTTTCTTTCTCTCGGATCCAAAATCCGTTTGCGGATGCGGAGACTCTTGGGGGTGATCTCCAGAAGCTCATCCTGGTCGATAAATTCAATCGCCTGCTCCAGACTTAAAATCCTGGGCGGGGTGAGCTTCAGCGCCTCATCGGCAGAGGAGGAACGGGTATTGGTCAGGTGTTTGGTTTTGCAGACATTGAGCTCGATATCTTCGGTTTTTCCGTTCTGACCGATCACCATACCGGAATAAACTTTTTCTCCGGGGCCTACGAACAGGGTGCCGCGCTCCTGGGCAGAAAACAGACCATAGGTAACTGCCTCGCCTGCCTCAAAAGCGATGAGGGAGCCCTGCTTACGGTACTGGAAATCGCCCTTGTAGGGAGCATAGCCGTCAAACATGGTGTTGATGATGCCGGTTCCCTTGGTGGAGGTGAGGAATTCGCCGCGGAAGCCGATCAGCCCGCGGGAGGGAATGTGGAATTCCAGGCGCACAGAGCCGTCGCTTGCGGTGCTCATGCCCTGCAGCTCGCCCTTGCGCTCGCTGAGCTTCTGGATCACGGTTCCGGAAAATTCCTCCGGCACATCCACATAGGCGATCTCCATGGGCTCAAGCTTTTTGTCACGCTCGTCGTACCGGTAGAGAACCTCGGGTTTGCTTACTGCGAACTCATAGCCCTCACGGCGCATGTTTTCAATGAGCACGGAGAGATGAAGCTCTCCGCGTCCGGAAACCTTGAAACATTCGGTGGTTTCCGTGTCTTCCACGCGAAGGCTCACATCCGTATTCAGCTCCCGATAGAGGCGGTCGCGCAGATGACGGGAGGTGATATACTTGCCTTCCTGACCAGCCAGGGGACTGTCGTTTACCAGGAAGTTCATGGCAATAGTGGGCTCGGAAATTTTCTGAAAAGGAATGGCCTCCGGCTGATCGCCGCCGCAGAGGGTGTCTCCGATGTGGATTTCGGAGATGCCGGAAACAGCAACAATGGAGCCGACAGAAGCTTCCTTTACTTCTACCTTGTTCAGACCGTCAAACTCGTAGAGCTTGCTGATCTTTACTTTCTGGCGTTTGGAGAGGTCGTGGTGGTTAAGAAGCGTCAGCTCCTGGTTTACGGCGATTTTTCCGTTTTCCACTTTTCCGACGCCGATACGGCCCACATATTCGTTGTAATCAATGGTGCTGATGAGTACCTGGGTGTCTGCCTCCAGATCGCCCTGGGGTGCAGGAATATATTTTAAGATCGTCTCAAAAAGCGGCGCCATATTTTCCGGGGTGTCAGCCAAATCAAGGACCGCATGTCCGGCCTTGGCGGAAGCGTAAAGGAAGGGACAGTCAAGCTGCTCATCCGATGCCTCCAGATCCATGAGAAGTTCCAGAACCTCGTCGATGACTTCGTTGGGGCGAGCCTCGGGCCGGTCGATTTTGTTAATGCAGACAATGACGTGCAGATCCAGCTCCAGAGCTTTTTTCAGCACAAATTTTGTCTGGGGCATAGCGCCCTCAAAGGCGTCTACCAAAAGGATAACGCCGTCCACCATTTTGAGGACACGCTCCACTTCTCCGCCGAAATCGGCATGTCCGGGGGTGTCGATGATGTTGATCTTTACGCCCTTGTAGTGTACGGCGGTGTTTTTGGACAGAATGGTAATGCCACGTTCCCTCTCAATGTCATTGGAATCCATGACACGCTCCTGAACCTCCTGATTTTCGCGGAATACACCGCTCTGCTTCAGAAGCTGATCCACCAGAGTGGTTTTGCCGTGGTCTACGTGTGCAATGATGGCAACATTGCGGACATCTTCACGTTTTGTCTTCATATACTTAAAAATCCTTTCTATATTAAAGTGTTTTCTGCATTTCCTTTTCAAAGTCAAAGTTTACCACATTTCCCCGAGATTACAAGATGAAATAAAAAAAATTCAAAAATCCGGTTCTAAAAGGTGGACAGGTCACATAGATATAGTATAGACAAAATACCCAAAGAGGAAGGAGAACACATCATGGCAGATAAAATTATTGAAAACAACCAGGTTTCGATCATGGGGAAAATCGACGCGGGGTTCACGTTCAGTCACCAGGTTTTTGGAGAGGGCTTCTACACAACAGAGCTTCTGGTGAAAAGGCTGAGTGATTCTGAGGATCGGATTCCGGTTATGGTTTCCGAGCGGCTGGTTGATGTCACACAGGATTATGTGGGGGAATATATTGAAATTCACGGACAATTCCGTTCTTATAACCGCCACGAAGAAAAACGAAATCGGCTGGTGCTTTCTGTTTTTGCCAGAGAGCTCCGGTTTGTGGAGGAAGAAGACGACTCCATACCGGTGAATCAGATATTTCTGGACGGATATATCTGTAAGCCGCCGGTTTACCGGAAGACACCTCTTGGCAGAGAAATCGCAGATCTTCTCATGGCAGTGAACAGACCATACGGAAAATCAGACTACATACCCTGTATCTGCTGGGGAAGAAATGCCCGCTATGCGTCAGCCTTTGAGGTGGGCGGACACATTCTCATCTGGGGGAGAATACAGAGCCGCGAGTATATGAAACGCATCGGGGAAAATGAAACAGAAAAAAGAACCGCCTATGAGATATCGGTCAGCAAGCTGGAATATATCGAATAAAGGTGCGCACATGAGAGCTAAAGCTTGCAATTCTTCCCAATGTGAGGTAAGATAAGCGTATTCAAAAACAATATAGAAATGTAGAGTGTTTGACAACATAAAGAGGAATTAGAATGGAAAAAGAATTGACAGAGGTTTACTGTGGAAGCGGCAGGGGAAAAACCACGCTCGCCATGGGACAGAGCTTAAAGGCAGCTGCACAGGGCAAAAGTGTGATCATCATCCAGTTCCTGAAAGGACGGGAAGGCCGCGGATTTGACTTTCTGGAGACGCTCTCGGACCTGGACATCAAGATTTTTCGTTTTGAGAAGCTGGGAACCTGCTACAGAGAGCTGACAGAGCAGGAGCAGGAAGAAGAAAAACGCAACATCCTCAACGGCCTGAATTTTGCCAGGAAGGTAGTGGCAACACAGGAATGCGATTTTCTTCTGCTGGACGAGATTCTGGGACTTCTGGACTGTGATATCACCACGGAAGAGACCATCGAAGAGATTCTGAAACTGAAAGACGAGAATATGCATATTGTAATGACGGGCAGCCACCTGCCGGAAGGGCTGAAAGCCTATGCGGACAGTGTGACAACCATTACCACAGAAGATCAGGAAGAAAGATAAACAAGGAGGAAGAACCATGGCAGTTTTTAAAGGAGCAGGCGTTGCGATCGTAACTCCCATGCATGAGGATGGAAGCATCAATTATGACAAATTGGAGGAGCTGATCGAGTACCAGATCGCAAACAGTACAGATGCGATCATTATCTGCGGAACTACAGGCGAATCTTCAACCATGACGCATGGAGAGCACCTGAAAACCATTAAGTTTGCCATTGATAAAACCGCAGGCCGTGTTCCCGTGATCGCCGGAACCGGCTCAAACTGTACGGAGACAGCAATCATGATGTCAAAGGAGGCGGCATCCTATGGAGCAGATGCCCTTCTTCTGGTGACACCGTACTATAACAAGGCAACACAGAAGGGGCTGATCGCACATTATACGGCGATTGCCGATGCAGTGCCCGAGACACCGATCATCCTTTATAACGTGCCAAGCCGTACCGGCTGCAATATCCTGCCGGAGACAGCAGCGGCTCTGTGCAAAAATGTAAAAAATATTGTGGGTATCAAAGCGGCAAGCGGAGATTTGTCCCAGATTGCAAAGATGATGTCCCTGGCAGATGGCGCGATAGAGCTGTATTCCGGCAATGACGACCAGGTGCTTCCCATTCTTTCTCTGGGAGGGCAGGGTGTGATTTCCGTGCTTTCCAACGTGGCGCCCAGAGAGACCCACGATATGGTAATGAAATATCTGGAGGGCGACCTGGACGGAGCAAGAAAGCTTCAGCTTGACATGATCCCGCTGATCAGTGCGCTGTTCTGCGAGGTGAATCCCATTCCGGTGAAGACAGCCCTCAACCTTATGGGCAAGGAAGTAGGACCGCTTCGCATGCCTCTTTGCGAGATGGAGCCTGCAAATCAGGAAAAACTGGCCAAGGCTATGAGAGACGCCGGCATTGCGCTTGCGTAAGGAAGAAGGAGAATACAAATGGTAAAGATCATCATGCACGGCTGCAACGGCCATATGGGTCAGGTGATTTCCGGCCTTGTGGAAAAAGACAGCCAGGCACAGATTGTTGCGGGAATTGATATCGCGGATTCCGGCAAAAACAGCTATCCCGTATATACAAATATAGAAGAGTGTAACGTTGAGGCGGATGTCATCATAGATTTTTCTTCCGCAAAGGCAGTGGATGCACTGCTTTCCTACAGCGAGAAACGGCAGATACCGGTGGTTCTGTGTACGACCGGACTTACGGAGGAGCAGCTTGCAAAAGTGGAAGAAACCTCCAAAAAGGTAGCAGTTCTGAAATCTGCCAACATGTCCCTGGGGATCAACACGCTTCTGAAACTTCTCAAGGATGCGGCAAAGGTGCTGGCCACAGCTGGATTTGACATGGAAGTCGTGGAGCGGCATCACAGGCTGAAGCTTGATGCGCCCAGCGGAACCGCGTTGGCTCTTGCGGACAGCTTAAATGAGGCTATGGATAACGAGTATCATTATGTGTATGACAGAAGTCAGAGACGGGAAATGCGCGATGACAAAGAAATCGGTATTTCCGCGGTCAGAGGCGGTACCATTGTGGGCGAGCATGAAGTGATTTTTGCAGGCCCGGATGAGGTGATCGAGTTCAAACACACCGCGCATTCCAAGGCAGTGTTCGGAAAGGGCGCTGTGGAGGCAGCCAAATTTCTGGCAGGTAAGCCTGCGGGGCGGTATGATATGAGCGATGTGATTGACGGTTAAAAAAAGTGAAGAATGTTTAACAGCCCTTCAGTTGTGTCTGGTGTGGGAATCTGCTATGCTTAAATCAAGCAAAGGCCGATGCGAAACCACAAAACAGATACAGCGGGAGGGCTTTTTATTATGAAGATCGGAGAAGTGATACGGAAATACAGAAAAGAAAAGGGATTGACCCAGGAGGAAATGGCAGGACGTCTTGGTGTGTCAGCCCCGGCAGTGAACAAGTGGGAAAACAATGTTTCCCTGCCGGATGTTTCGCTTTTGGCGCCCATTGCAAGGCTTCTGGAAATCACGACAGACACCCTGCTTTCCTACAAAGACGAGCTGACGGATGCAGAGCTGAACCAGCGGGCGGAGGAGTTTGTAAGGCTTGCGCAGGCGGAGGGCTTTGACAATGCCTGGAGCTGGGCACAGAAGCAGATTCAGGAATATCCCAACAGCGAGACGCTGATCATGCTTATGGTGCAGATGATGGATGGATACCGGATGATTCTGGGGGTAAAAGACGCGGAACAATATACGCAAAGACTGTATGAGCTGTACGACCGTCTTTTGCACAGCCAGAATGTGGAGATTCGCCAGGAGGCGGCAGTATCGTTCTTTCATAACTGCCTGCGGGACAACAACTTTGAAAAGGCAGAGGAGTGTCTGAGCTGTATCCCCAAAAGAAGCTTTAACCTGAAGCTTCTGCAGGCAAAGCTGTGCAATGCAAAAAAAGAGAGCGAGGAAGCGAAACGGCTTTATGAGGAGGTGCTCTATGCCGGATATATGGACATTACCGGAGGATTTAACGGTCTGTATGCCATGGCGGTGGAGGAGCACGACGAGGCTTATGCGGAGATGCTGGCAGAGAAGGAAAAGGCGTTTATCCGTCTCATGGAAATGGGGCGCTATCAGGAACTGGCAGTGGATATTGACCGGGTGCTGGAGCGGAAAGATCGGGAAGAAGTGCTGGCTCTTCTGGAAAAATTTGCAGACAACATAGACAGCATTACGGACTTTAGGAACAGCTCCCTCTATGCGCATATGAAATTCAGTGCAGGCGGTGGCGAAGGCGTTGTGCAGCTGCTGAAGCAGGGGCTGGAGAACGATGAAAGCCTTGATTTTGTGAGAGACGATGAAAGATTTGGGCGTATTATAAAAAAGCTGGAAGCGTTCATTGGGGATAAATAAAAGCAGCGCATAAAAATTTGTGAATATTTTTTGGAAATCGGTCCATCCTATTCCTGTAATCTAAATTCCATGGAAAAGGAGAAAGAACGATGAAAAAAATCAACAAAATTCTCATCACCATGCTGCTGACAGTGTGTCTGAGCATGTTCGCAGCATGCGGAACAGACAATAACAATGCTTCGGATGAGGGCACCGTGAAAGAGGAGAACCGGGTGGAAGACAACCGGGACGCAAACAACAACGCTGCTGACAATAAGGACAATGGCACTGCGGATAAAAATAATGCGGCAGACAACAATAATGCAGCAAAAGACAACGGAGCTGCCAATGATGTGCCGGGTGACACAGCAGCAGAAAACGCGCAGGAAAATGGTGGTACCATGGCAGGAGATGATCTGGCCGGGACAGACGGAACTGCAGACGGTACGGCGAATGGAGCTGCAGACAATCGAGACGGAAATGACACAAATGACGGAAGCGTGACGGGAGAGCTTGGCGACAGTGTGAAGGATCTGGGCGAGGGAGTCGGAAACGCCGTTGAGGACGTGGGAGATGCAGCCCGCAATGCAGTAGACGGCAGATAGTTCTTTGTGCTATTATCAATGTACGAAAGGGTGATGAACATGAAATTCCGACCGTGCATTGATATACATAACGGAAAAGTAAAGCAGATTGTGGGAGGGAGCCTGACAGACGCAAAGGATCAGGCAGAAGAAAATTTCGTGTCCCGGCAGGACGCAGGCTTTTATGCGGCGCTGTACCGGGACAAAGGCCTTCGGGGCGGCCATGTGATTCTTTTGAATCATGCAGGCTCACCCCACTATGAAGCGAGCAGAGCGCAGGCCTTTCTGGCGCTTCGCACTTATCCCGGAGGACTGCAGCTGGGAGGCGGTGTGACGCCGGAAAACGCTGCAGAGTATCTGGATGCGGGAGCCAGCCATGTAATTGTGACCTCCTATGTATTTCGTGACGGGCAGATCTGCCGGGAAAATCTGGAGAGAATAGAGCGGGAAGTGGGCAGAGAGCATCTGGTGCTGGATATCAGCTGCCGAAAAAAAGGTGGTCAGTATTATATTGTCACGGACCGATGGCAGAAATTCACGACGGTTCCGGTGACGATTGAGACGATGAAAGAGCTGGGGGAACATTGTGCGGAGTTTCTGGTGCATGCGGTGGATGTAGAAGGCAAGGCAAGGGGTGTGGAGACAGAGCTTGCAGAGCTTTTGAGCCGGTACGAAGAACAGCCGGTGACCTACGCCGGAGGCGTGGGAAGCATGACGGATATTGAAATCCTGCGCACCTGTGGAAAAGGCCGTCTGGATGTGACGGTGGGAAGCGCGCTGGATCTCTTTGGAGGGAAGATTCCCTTTGAAGCGCTGGTGAAATTGTCTTAAAAAGAAGGGTGCTGCAAAACGCAGCTCCGTTGGTAAGATACCGGCGGAATGCTGTTTTTGCAGCACATTCTATTTTGGGAATATGTTTTTCAGTGAAGTGCTCACTGCTCATAAATACAGATCTTTGCCCCGGGCTGCGCCATCTGAAGAATCCGGATCATATTAACCTGGGGAACGGCAATACAGCCGCCGGTATAGGGATTGCTTCCCATGCGATGCAGGAAGATCGCGCTTCCTTTGCCGTATACGCCTTCCCGGTTGTAGTCTGTAAACATGCCGTAATCGTAGTGGGGAACATAATCGATCAGATGCTCGCCGCGGCAGGTGTGAGGATACTGGCGGATATCAATAAGCTGGTTATAATGCGTTTTGTCGCTGCACCAGTACAGATAATCGTTGATCTTTGTATAGGGCATCCGCGCGCCGGGATTATCCCGGATACCGAAACCGCCGGTGAGATTGAAGGTTCCGGTGGGAGTTCTTCCATCGCCCTCCCTGGTTTTATTGATTCCGTTTCTGCCGACATAGCCGATACAGGAGACAACCTTCTGCCAGCTGCCGCCGGACTTGCTGTACATCATGACCTGAGCCCGGGAACCGCCCAGATGCTGCACAAATACCAGCTGGTTTGTGGACGCGTCGTTTCTGTACTGCGCCAGAAGCTTATCCCATTTGTCCTGACTTTCCCGTGCGATGCCATTGCTGTCAAAAAGGTAGGTTCTGCCGCCGATGGTCACAGTGGTGTTCCGGTACATGGCGCCGTTGGATCTGAAATAATAGTTGTTTCCTTTGTAGGAAAACCATCCGGTAGCCATCACGCCGTTTTGGGGATAAAAATAACGGGTGTTGTTTTTGGAATCCGTAAGCCATCCCTCTGCCATAATGCCGGCTTTTTTGGAAAAATAGCGCATCTGTCCTTTGGAGTTGGTGAGCCAGCCGCGTGCCATGATTCCCTTTTGGCTGGAAAAGTAGCGCATCTGTCCCTTGGAATTACGAAGCCATTTTGTGGCCATGATGCCGCTGCCCTTGGAAAAATAGCGCATCTGTCCTTTGGAATTGGTCATCCATCCGGTGGCCATGACGCCGCTGCCTTTTGTAAAATAGCGATATTGTCCCTTTTTGTTTTTCGCCCAGCCTTTCAGCTGTGCACCGTCCTTCATGGAAAAATAGTAGCGATTTTTTCCGAGAGTGAGCCAGCCCTTATGCCTGACGCCGTCTTTGTAATAGTAGGTTTTTCCGTTTGCGGTCTGAAAGCCATTGACGGCTGCCTGTACCTTTGCGGGGGGATTGACTGCCACACAGCAGCCGCACACCAGCAGGGCCAGAAGAAAAGGCTTCAGACGCTGATAGAATCTGTGTTTTTTCATACGCGCTCCTTTGAGAAAAAGTTGAAGTGTTGCAATAGGGGAAATATCAGGCCGCTAAATTTGGTGTTTTTATTATACCATATGTAAATCTTGTGGAAAATGGAATTTGAGAAAATATAAAAGTTTCTGAATAATGTGTGAAAAGAACATAAAGTGTTGTTAAATTTAGAAAGACGTGGTATAATAACTCTATCAAACAGCAAAGGGGATGGTAGGATGAAATTTATCATCAGCGGAAAAAATATTGCGGTTACTGAAGGTCTTAAAACAGCCGTAGAGGACAAACTTGGCAAGCTTGAGCGTTATTTTACTTCCGATACCGAAGTTGTGGTAACTTTGAGCGTAGAAAAAGAAAGACAGAAAATCGAAGTGACAGTTCCCATGAAGGGCAGCATCATCCGTTCCGAGCAGGTGAGCAACGATATGTATGTATCCATTGACCTGGTGGAGGAAGTGATCGAGCGGCAGCTTCGCAAATACAAAAACAAGATTGTAGACAGGCAGCAGGCATCCGGAAACTTCCAGAAGGCCTACCTGGAAAAAGAATATGAGGAAGACGAAGAGGTAAAGATCACCCGCACAAAGAAATTTGATATTAAGCCCATGTATCCGGAGGACGCATGTGTGCAGATGGAGCTTCTGGGACATAATTTCTTTGTTTTCTGCAATGCGGAAACAGACCAGGTAAATGTTGTTTACAAAAGAAAAGGCAATACCTATGGTTTGATCGAACCGGAGGCATAAGCCATACAAGGGCATCAGAGACTCCCGGAAGTATAGTGCTTCCGGGAGTGTGATTTTGTTACAGAAACTGCAGGGAAAAACTGTTAGACTGTAAAAAACGCGAAAAGAGAGGGCATAGATCATGGCAGAGATAAAGATTACAGAAAGCAACTTTGAGGCAGAGGTTCTGAAGGCGGATCAGCCGGTGCTGCTGGACTTTTGGGCAACCTGGTGCGGACCGTGCCAGATGCTGGCTCCGGTTCTTGCGGAGATCGCGCAGGAGTATGAAGGCAAGGTAAAGGTGGGCAAGGTAAATGTGGACGAAGAACCGTCACTTGCGGCGAGATTCCATATTGTCAGTATTCCGACCGTGATGCTTTTCAAAGAGGGAAAAGCTGTTGATACGGTAGTCGGCTTCCGTCCCAAGGAGCAGCTGGTGGAGATGCTGAAATAAAGGCTTTTGTCTTTCAATGATGCGAAATTGAGATGACCGTTCCGGAAATACTCTGATTTTTCCGGAGCGGTCATATTTTGTTTACCAAATGGATATTGTTTTCCGCCCGGGAAAGTGATAAAATAGACTAGATTTCATATAAAATCAGCGCAATTTAGAATAAAATACAGGAGTAACAGACAATGGGTATGTTTTCAAAAGTATTCGGTACGCACAGTGAACGTGAAGTAAAGCGTATCATGCCTCTGGTGGAAAAAACAGAGAGCCTGCGTCCGGAGATGCAGAAATTGACAGATGAACAGCTTCGTGACAAAACAAGAGAGTTTAAGAAGCGTCTGGAAGAAGGCGAGACACTGGACGCTCTGCTTCCGGAGGCGTTTGCAACCGTCCGTGAGGCTGCGAAGCGTGTGCTTGGAATGGAGCACTATCGGGTGCAGATCATCGGCGGCATCATCCTTCACCAGGGCCGCATCGCGGAGATGAGAACCGGTGAAGGTAAGACTTTGGTTTCCACCCTTCCGGCATACTTGAATGCTTTGGAGGGAAAAGGGGTTCATATTGTAACGGTCAACGATTATCTGGCTCACCGAGATGCGGAATGGATGGGCAAGGTTCACGAATTTCTGGGGCTGACCGTAGGCGTGGTCCTCAACAACATGAAGCCGGAAGAGCGCCGGGCTGCATACAACTGCGATATCACCTACATCACCAACAACGAGCTGGGATTTGACTACCTGCGTGACAATATGGTGATCTACAAGGAGCAGCTGGTACAGCGCGACCTGCATTACTGTATCATTGACGAGGTGGACTCTGTCCTCATCGATGAGGCGCGTACACCGCTGATCATTTCCGGTCAGAGTGGAAAATCCACCAAGCTCTATGAGGTCTGCGACATTTTGGCACAGCAGCTGGAACGCGGCGAGGCCAGCCATGAGATGACGAAGATGACGGCCATCATGGGCGAGGAAGTGATCGAGACCGGAGACTTTGTTGTCAACGAAAAGGACAAGATCGTCAATCTGACCGAGCAGGGTGTTCACAAGGTGGAGCAGTTTTTCCATATCGAGAACCTGGCTGATCCGGAGAATCTGGAAATCCAGCACAACATCATTCTGGCGCTGCGCGCCCATAACCTAATGCACAAGGATCAGGATTATGTGGTAAAAGACGACGAGATTCTCATTGTAGATGAGTTTACCGGACGTATTATGCCGGGCCGCCGTTATTCTGACGGACTTCACCAGGCCATTGAGGCGAAGGAGCATGTCAAGGTAAAACGGGAGAGCAAGACGCTGGCTACGATCACCTTCCAGAATTTCTTCAACAAGTATGACAAAAAGGGCGGTATGACCGGTACTGCGCTTACCGAGGAAAAGGAGTTCCGCGATATTTACGGCATGGACGTTGTGGAGATCCCCACAAACCGTCCGGTACAGCGTAAGGATCTGGACGATGCCGTGTACATGACAAAGAAGGAAAAATTCAACGCAGTTGTACAGGCAGTTGTGGAAGCGCACGAAAAACAGCAGCCGGTTCTGGTTGGCACCATTACCATTGAGACTTCCGAGCTTCTCAGCCGGATGCTGAAACGCCAGGGGATTCCGCACAATGTGCTGAATGCCAAGTTCCACGAGCAGGAGGCAGAGATCGTTGCCCAGGCTGGACAGGCGGGAGCCGTCACCATTGCCACCAACATGGCCGGCCGTGGTACGGATATCAAGCTTGACGATGTGGCGCAGGCAGCGGGCGGACTGAAGATCATTGGTACAGAGCGCCATGAGTCCAGACGAATTGACAATCAGCTGCGCGGACGTTCCGGACGTCAGGGAGACCCGGGTGAATCCCGCTTCTACATTTCTCTGGAAGATGATCTGATGCGTCTCTTCGGTTCCGAGCGTCTGATGAAGATATTTACTTCTCTGGGTGTTGCTGAGAATGAGCAGATCGAGCACAAGATGCTGTCCAGTGCCATTGAGAAGGCACAGCAGAAGATTGAGTACAACAACTTTGGAATCCGTAAGAACCTGCTGGATTACGACCAGGTGAACAACGAGCAGCGTGAGATCATTTATCAGGAGCGCCGCCAGGTTCTGGACGGAGAGAATATGCGCGATGCGATTTACAAGATGATCACAGATACCGTGGACAGTGTTGTGGACGCCACACTTTCCGATGATGTGGATGCAGAAGAATGGGATCTGGAAGGGCTTAACGGAATGCTGCTTCCCATTATTCCTCTGAAGCCCCTTACCGCAGAGGCGGTCAAAGGCAAGAGAAAGAATGAGATGAAGCATCTTCTGAAGGAAGAGGCTGTGAAGCTTTATGAAGCAAAAGAGGCAGAGTTCCCGGAGGCAGAACAGCTTCGCGAGCTGGAGCGCGTTGTGCTTCTCAAGGCAATTGACACCAAGTGGATGGATCACATTGACGATATGGAACAGCTTCGCCAGAGCATTGGCCTTGCCGCCTATGGACAGAAGGATCCGGTTGTGGAATATAAGATGAATGCCTATGAGATGTTTAACGGCATGATCAGCGCAATACAGGAGACCACGATCCGTATGCTGTATCATGTTCATGTTGAGCAGAAACTGGAGCGTGAGCAGGTTGCAAAGGTAACGGGGACCAACAAGGATGAGTCCGGCCCCAAGAAGCCTGTACAGCGCAAGGAAGAAAAAATCTATCCGAACGATCCGTGTCCCTGCGGAAGCGGAAAGAAATATAAACAGTGCTGCGGAAGAAAAACAGCGAAGGTATAAGCAAAGAGAGGAATGGGGCTATCCCTTAGGCGGGAAAGCCCCATTCTGTTTGCGGTAGGAACCGGGAGTGCATCCGTAATATTTTTGGAAGAGACGCCCAAAATGGCTGGAATCGGCGCATCCGATTTCCGCGGCGATCTGGGCGATATTGCGTTCTGTGTTGGCGAGAAGCCAGGCGCCGTGATCGATCCGCAGCCGGGTGACAATCTGAGAAAAGGTCATTCCGGATTTTTTCTTGATCAGACGGCTGAGATATGCCGCTGTGTAGCTGAAGTTTTCGCAGAGCATCTCAAGTGTAACGGTATCGTAATGAGCCTGGATATACTGGAAAATCTGCAGAGACGGGTCATAGGCAGAGGATTCCGGCGCAGTGATCAGATGCTCCTGATGATCGCGCAGAAGATAGACAAACAAAAAGCCTAAGTAGCTGGTGATGAGTGACTGCCAGTGAACAGGCTTTTTTTGATATTCCAGATACATTGCGCATATCAAGGCAAGAAGCTTACGGTCATTTCCCGTGCGGAACAGAAGCATGGGGGAATCCCCTTCTCCGTACAGGATTTTTTTGAAGTAGGTGCTCAAAAGATGCTGCTCTGAAAGGATACCGAAGAAGTAGGACTGAAAAGCGGATTTCTGGATCAGGATATTGACGGCGAGACAGTCGTCGCAGTCAGCCTGAATGTAATGGGGGATATTAAACTGCCAAAGGCAAAAATCTCCGGCGGACAGAGAATAGCTGGTGTTGTCGCATACGTGGGTGCAGGCGCCCTGAAGTACATAAAAAAATTCAAAAAATTCATGCTTGTGAAGTCCCGCGGGAAGATAGCGGGCATGCTTCATAAGGTGAATGGGTCCGTCGGGAAAAAAGGTATCCTTATCACCGGGGAGGATGTCGTAGGGAAGGCCGGGACTGGTATGGCTTATTTTTTTGGAGTAATACTCATAAGCTTCTGTACGTGCAATACGTTCCTCAGGCGTACAAAAATCCAGTCCCCGCATCATGCGGAAATAATTTCGACAGGCGTTTTCCAGCGGGTTGAAGGGTGCAAGAAGTTCCAGAGCAGTATGTATGCAGAGTTCCGGCTCATCTGTAGTAGGCAAATATAACATAACACACCTCCTGTTTTTGTTGGTATTATACAAGCGGCGTGATAAAAAGTCAAATTTATTATACAAAATGAGCGGATATATTCCAGATGGCTTTTTGGAGTATTGTTATAATGCACATAGAAAGTAAAGAGGAGGTGCCTTCACATGGTGAAGAGAAAAATCGCAGTGCTTATGGCGGGAGCCATGATTTTCAGCAATCTTGCAATCCTGGTAAGCGGAGCAGAGACAGCAGAAAATGATTCCTTTTGTCTGGAAGAATTTCAGGATCCGGGAATGGAATATCGTCCAGGTGTGCGCTGGTGGTGGCCAGGCGGCGCAGTGGAGGAAGAAACGCTGAAAAAAGAAATTGACTATCTGGCAGAAAAGGGTTTTGGTTATGTAGAGATCAATCCGTTCCAGGTATCTACTGTGCTGGAAGGGGATGAGGAGCGGGTACGCTCCATCTATACGCCGGAATTTTACGCGCTTCTGGAAACCGCGGTCAGCTACTGCGAAGAAAAAGGAATCGTGGTGGATCTGAATATGGGGTCAGGGTGGAATGCAAACAGCCAGGACGTCACATATGAGGAATCCATGGGAAATATGGCGCTTGGAAGAACCACGCTGACCGGCGCTGAGGCAAAGAGCGCAGTGGAGATTCCTGCAGCGGAAAGAAGCAGCTTTTATACCGGAGAGGACGCAAAAGGAGAATGGAGAGAGGACGCAGTAAAGCTCCAGGGTGTACTGGTTGCGGAGCTGACAGAGGAAGCAGGTACGGATTTTGTGGAAGGAGAAGGAACCTTTGGGCCAAAACCGTCCTATGAAGAGGTTTATGATGCGGACGGAAATGTGGTAAAAGCTTATGATACGCAGGTGGTATTAAATCCGGCAAACAGCTTTTTTATTGAAGCAGACGACGCGCAGCTTCAAAACGGAAATCTGACGCTTTCTGAGGAAAATGCGGCAAAGCTTGCAGACGACAAGAACTATGAGATCGTGGCAATGTACTATATTCCTTCCGGCGGCAAGGCCATTGACAGCGCGCCTGCGGACTGGTACACCGTGGACCATATGGATGCGGCGAAGGTTGCGGATTATATGAATGAGTGGCTGGGCAATGAAAATCTGGCGGCAATCCTCGAAAAGCACAGCAATGTGCGCGCCGTATTCAATGACAGCTATGAATTTTATTCGGATATTTATTATACAGAGGGAATGGAAGCGCTGGCGAAGGATGCAGAAAACAACGGGCTTGGTTATGATTTCAGCAAATACCTTCCCACGGTTTACAGACAATACAGCGCAGCACCGTTTTATATGGGACTTGGAACCTCAGACACGTATCTGACGTATACGACAAATGCGGACGAAAAAGCAAGAATCCAGTATGATTACAATACTCTGGTAAATACCAAATTCCGCGAAGGTATGGAAGCCTTCCGGAAGGGCGCAAATGAGAGCGGTCTTCTGTATCGGCAGGAGGCATACAATCCGCCCATCGATACCATTGGTTCTGCAGAGCTTGTGGACATTCCGGAAGGAGAGCAGGCAAATGAGCTTGATTTGATCCGCGTTTCCTCCGGCGCACACCTGTATGACAAAAACCTGGTCACCTGCGAGCAGTACACACTGGGCAGAACTCCGCTGGCAAACACCCTTGAGCAGATAAAAATCGGCTATGATATCATGGCGACCAGCGGTGTGAATAATTTCTTCTATCATGGTCTGATGTATGGATACGGCGTGGACTCCGAAGAATACGGCGAGCTTGGCTGGAGTCCGTTCCCGGATATAGGGATCAATGTCTCTGAGAGAAATACTTTGTCAGAGTATTTTGATGAGATGAATGCCTATGCCTCCAGAGTAAACTATCTGATGCAGCAGGGAAAGGCCAGCAAGGATGTGGCTTACTATATGCCATTTAACGGAAGCCTTACAGAAACAGACGCGATAAAGACCATGAACACCAACGGCATTGCCTGGGAGGCAATCAATGATGACAGCATTACAGCAGAAAATACAGAGGTGATTGACGGAAAAATTTCTGTAAACGGCGGAAATATGGTATATGACGCGATTGTTGTGGAGGCGGAAAAGGTTCCCGTGGAGACAATGGAAAAACTGCAGGTGCTGCAGGAAAGCGGAGCGGCAATTATCTTCTATGGCGCGGCGCCTGCGATGCAGCCGGGTTATCAGGACGGCGCTTATGCGCAGGCAGATGCCAGAGTTGCCGAAATTTCTCAGGCAATTCAGGAAGCCGGAGGCGTTCTGGCAGCAGATACAGAAGCCTTTGCGCAGACCTTGGCGGAAAAGACATCTCCGGAAGTCTCCTATGAGGCAAACGAGAATGTGCGGTTCAACAGAAGAACGCTGGAGGACGGTTCAGAAGTGGTTTATCTGAGAAACACAGGCGCAGAGACAAACGCGGTTACCGTGAAGGCAGGAGCGGAGTATACAAACTGCTATTTCCTTGACCAGAGTACAGGAAAGGTGTATGCCGCAGAAAAAGCCGAAGATGGAACGGTGGCGCTCAGCATGGATGCCGGTGTGGATAATCTTGGCGGAATGTCCGGAGAAGGTCCGCGAAGCCAGGCGATCGCGCTGCTGTTCACGAAAGGAGCACTGGATGCGGACGGTCTGACAGAAGGCATCCCCCAGGTTCTGGAGCAGGCAGAGGCAAAAGAGGTGAAAGAGGTGTCCATCTCCTCCCTGACAGTGGGAGACAAAACCTATACAGAGAACGTGCTTGGAATCTGGAATTCCGATGAATTCCAGGGCGGCGAGCTGAAAAATTCCGATGAGACAGGGGTTTATCAGGGAACCGTTACCCTGGATGCTCCTTTGGACGGTCAGAGAGCAGTTCTTACGATGAGCGAGGTCTATACGGCGGCAAATGTGCTGGTAAATGGCCAGGAGATGGGCTCTGTCCTTTATGCGCCATATGAGCTGGATATCACAGAGGCTCTGCAGGAGGGCGAAAATACCATCGAAATTCAGGTGACACCGCGCAAGTACAATGCGATCCATAGGGAGGCGGAGCTGGAAGCCCTGGTAGATACCGGACTTGCAGGAACCGTGGCTGTGGAGTTCAGGTAGGCGCTGAAGCCGGGACTCTGAAATAAGCTGTTTTACAGGAGAGGTGCTGGTGTTTCTGCCCGGTCCGTGATAAGATAAAACAAAGCGTTTCATTTACGATGAGCCGGAAAAATTCATTGGATATCAGGAGGAGACACCATGGACATTCAGAACGTGATCAGCTTGGTAACGCAAACGAAAAGCCTGATAAAAAACCGCGAAATGGCTGCACATGTGCAGGAAAAAGGGCTTGCGGATTATGTGACCCAGGTGGATATTGCAGTACAGGATTTCCTGAAGAAAGCGTTGTTTGACATTGCGCCGGACATCCAGTTTCTCGGGGAGGAAACCGGATTGCAGGAAATGGAAGCAGACAGCTTTTGGATTCTGGATCCGGTTGACGGAACCACCAATCTGATGCACGACTACCAGCACAGCGTTGTATCTTTGGCCCTTTGCCGCCAGAGAGAAATCGTGACGGGAATCATATATGACCCGTTTCGTGAAGAGGTGTTCTGGGCAGTCAAAGGGCAGGGAAGCTTCCTGAATGGCGCGCCCATACAGGTATCGGAGGCCAGACAGCTTTCAGATACCATCATTGGCCTGGGGACGGCGAAAAGAGAGCTCGCGGACGAGAATTTCGCGCGGTTTCGCAGGGTATTCGGGCAGAGCCAGGATGTCCGCAGGATCGGTTCCGCGGCCCTGGAGCTGGCATACACTGCCTGCGGCAGACAGGGGGGATATTTTGAAGCCTATCTGAATCCCTGGGATTACGCTGCCGGTATGCTCCTGGTTCAGGAGGCGGGCGGTATGGTAACGGATTTTGCGGGGAACTCCCTTGATCCAGGAAAAGGCAGCAGCATCGTGGGGACAAACGGAGCTGTTCACGGGGAGCTTTTGCAGCTTCTTTGAGACGTAATTTGCGGGGCTATCCTTTGCTGGGGACAGCCCCGAACTGTTTTTTGTAGGCCCGCACGAAGGTGGTATAGTCGTGGAACCCACTTTGCTGTGCGGCCTTTGTCACAGGCGCGCCGTCTGCAATGAGTTCGCGGGCCAGGAGAAGCCGCTTGCTGACAATGTAGCTGTGCAGGGTGTATCCGGTCTCCTCTTTAAATCTCCGCATGAGGTAATATTTGCTGAGATAATATTTTCGGGCAAGGGTTTCCACGGACAGATCGGCGGAAAGATTCCGGTTGATGTAGGTGAGAAGCTGATCAATCTGGGAGTCGGAGGAGTAGGCTTTTCGGTCGTGGATGTACTCCTTTTCCAGAAAAATGCGGTTGAGGTAAATCATGAACTGGTGAAACAGGGAGGTGCACAAAAGCTCGTTTCCAAAGGCTTCGGCGTGCAGGGAGCGTTCCAGCTCATAGAGAATGTCCTTTAAGCGTTCCTGCAGTTTGGGGTTCAGGCGGATCAGGCTGAAGCTGCGGTCGGCAGCCTTCTGAAAGCATTGCGTGAGAAGGCCCTGCGTCAGCTCCTCTCTGACATAGAGGATAAAACGCTCGTAGGGAACTCCGGCATCAATTTCCGGCCGGTGAATGGCATGGCGGCTCACCAGCAGAATGTCCCAGGGTTTCAGATGATAGGATTTTCCTTCTATGTGATACGTCACTTTGCCGGAAAGAAACACAATGACCTTGTGAAAATCGTGATAGTGATAGGGAAATGCCCGGTCCTGCCGGTCACAGAGATGAAAAAGCCGGAACTCCTCGTTGAGATAGCCGGTTTTTTCCATTTGTTCCATGGTGCGGGACGCGCAGGGCGCGGTGGAAGCTTTGGGTTCCATGTCGGTTCCTCCTGAAATCGGTATGGCCTCATTGTAAAACAGAAGCGCACTTTTTGCAATGTTTTGCGCAATTTATTCTATATACATGGAAAAAGATTTGGCGTATAATCCTGTATAGGATAAAATTCGCAGATATGGGGGACGGGACATGACAGACAGTATTGTGATGACAAAATACCAGGGATTGGGAAATGATTATCTGATTCTGGATTCCAATAAGAATAAGCTCCAGCTTCGTGGTAAGAAGATTGCGCTTCTCTGCCGCAGAGGGTTTGGCCTGGGTGCGGACGGCGTGCTGTACGGGCCGGTGGAGATAAATGGAAAGATGGGCGTGCGCATTTTTAATGCGGACGGAAGCGAGGCGGCGATCAGCGGAAACGGCGTGCGTATTTTTGCCAAGTATCTGATCGACCAGCAGTATGTGAAAGAGAGCAGATTCCACATTGAAACCCTTGCGGGCACCATAGAGGTGGAGTGTCTGAACAGCCGCGCCACAGAATTTCGGGTAAACATGGGAAAAGCGTCATTTTTGTCCAGGGAAATTCCGGTGACCGGCGAAGTGCGCGAGGTGGTAAACGAGCCGTTTTCCTTCCATGAAAAAGAATACAGGGCCACCTGCCTTACGGTGGGAAATCCCCACTGCATTATTTTTTCGGATAAGGTAAGCGAGGCGGCAGTCAGGGAGCTTGGCCCCTATGTGGAGAACGCGGATGAATTTCCTCATCGTATGAATCTGCAGCTCTGCAAAAGAATCGACAGAGGCAATCTGGATATCGAAATCTGGGAGCGCGGTTCCGGATATACAAAGGCGTCCGGCACCGGAAGCTGCGCGGCAGCCATTGCAGCCTACCGTCTGGGGTATGTGGAGTCCCGGGTGAATGTGAACCAGCCGGGCGGGATGATCCAGATCGATATAAAAGAGGACGGAACCATTTATATGACAGGAAGTGTGGGATTTGTCGCAGATATGAGTGTGGCAGGGAGCTTCTTCTCCTGACAGAGGGGACAGCCCCGCCAATCTTTCGATGCGTATGCCTGGATAAAAAACAGCTCCGGAGGATTTCCGATGTGATTTCCCGGCAGAGAAGCCTTGTGTGAAGCACGGCTTCCTGCGGGAAACACTCGGAATGGTACCCCGGAGCGTTTTATTTGACTACCGTTTTCGCCTTCGGATAAATCTTCTCCATCCGTTCATCCGGAAAATGCTCATCCAGGAATTGCTCTACGGCAGAACCGGTCTTTGGCGCATTGGTCTGTCGTTTATTGAACCGGTCAAGAGCAAGGCTGGACAGGATGATGTTAAAGGCCATAAAGACGATCAGAAGCCAGGTGATGATAACGCCGGGCTTTTTTGGTATTTTTTCGATAAGATCGGACAATCTGGGATAAAGGACGCGCATCCAGACGACTGCGGCGATCCCCCAGAAAAAGCAGTACAGAAGGTTTACCCGTCCGGCAAGGTTAAAGGGAATCTTGCTGTAGTCCCAGAAAATGGTTCCGAATACAATCTCCGTAAACACGCTGCAGATGTACTCGTAAGCCCCGCCAAGAAGCGTTCCCATCATAAAAATGAAGCTGTCGCTGCGGTTCCGGTACTGGTACAGGATCATGGTGAGCAGGACGCAGCCAAGGCCCCATACAATGCTGAACGGGCCGTAAACCACGCTGCTGCGGCTGATCCATCTTCCCATGGTGATGCGGCAGAAAATCGTTTCCGTGATATCGCCCAGAAAGGCGCCTATGATAAACAGAAGCACCAGCTTATAGAAAGAGCAGCCCACGGCGAATATGCCGGATTTGGCTTTGGCAGCTTCCAGTTCCCGCTCTCTTGCCTGGCGGGCTTCCAGAAGTTTTTTGGCTTCCAGCTCGGAGCTTGCGTTTCCCAGATGCCGAAGCACCAGCCCGGTCAGCCCCTCCCCGAAAAGGTCGGCGGTATTCTGCAGATTTTCGGATAAGACGCCGAGAAGCGTAGCTTTTTTCAGGCGGGATTTTACGGCCAGAACACCCATGACCGTTCCGATATAGTCCAGAAGCATGATTCCGAGAAGGACCCAGAGGATAATTTCTCCAACTGTGCGGGGAATCAGATGGAACAAGCGCCGGAGCGCCGGATTCACAAAGGAGATGCAGACCACGCCTGCAGCGCCCCACACAACCACGTAAGGAAGGTTGACATATCCGCCGAACTGGAAGCGCTTACGGGAGTAGTCCCACCATTTCCGGTGAAAAATACGCTCCAGCAAAAATCCAGTGGCCAGGGATACCAGGAAGGACAGGATTGCTCCGCCGAGGAACAGGAAAAAAAGCTGGTTTCTCAGATCCTGCAGAAAAATAGCGATCATGAGTCCGCCGATACCGTAGGAGGGACACCAGGGACCATAGAGAAATCCTACGTCCACGAATCTGTGCTTTCGCATAGCGGCAGCCACAGTGCCGATCACCCATCCCAGGAAAGAGTAAAACAAAAAGAACCACAGGAGGTCATAAACATTCTGTGTCATGAAAAAAGCTCCCTTCTATTATAATACTGCTATTCTATCTCTATATAACGAGTTTGTATAGCGAAAAGCGTCAATTTGTGAAGAAATTTGTCGAGAGGCAGCAAAAAAGCATTGACATTTGGGAGAATCTGAATTATATTACAACCGTAAATACAGAAATAGAATAAGAGGGCGTTGTTTTGCAGCTGCCCTTTTGTTTTTCACAGGAGTTAGGCAATCCTAATATGGAAGAGGGGAAACAGACAATGAAACTGAGTGAACTGCCGGTGGGAAGCACCGCCACCATTGAGGTTGTGGGCGGTCAGGGGGCCTTGCGCCACCACTTTCTGGATATGGGGCTGATACAGGGAACAGAGGTAACGGTGGTGAAATACGCGCCCATGGGCGATCCCATTGAGCTTCGGATCCACGGGTACGAGCTGACCATTCGTCTTGACGATGCAAAGAATATTGAAGTCGGGGCGCCTCATAAGCCGCAGAAGGCCAAAAGAACGCCGGCCGGACCGGAAAAGCATCATCCGGGCTACGGGGAGGGCGGCAAGTTTCATGACCGCAAAAGCGAAAAGCCGCTTCCGGACAGTGAGATCCTCACCTTTGCCCTGGTGGGAAACCAGAACTGCGGCAAAACCACACTGTTCAACCAGCTTACCGGTTCCCGGCAGCATGTGGGGAATTTTCCCGGCGTGACTGTGGACCGCAAGGACGGACGGATCAAAGGGTATGACAACACCAGGATCACAGACCTTCCGGGCATTTATTCCATGTCCCCTTACAGCAGCGAGGAAATCGTGACAAGGGAATTTGTGATCCAGTCCAGACCAAAGGGGATCATCAACATTGTGGACGCCACCAACATTGAGCGGAATCTTTACCTTACCATGCAGCTTCTGGAGCTGGGGGTTCCCATGGTCGTGGCACTGAATATGATGGATGAGCTCAGGGAAAACAACGGCTCTGTCCTGGTAAATGAAATGGAGGCCGCGCTCGGCGTGCCGGTAGTGCCCATCTCCGCGGCCAGGGGAGAGGGCATTGACGAGCTGATCCGCCATGCCATCCACGTGGCAAAATATCAGGAGCAGCCGCTGGAAAATGACTTCTGCAAGCGGGAGGAAGGGATTCACCGGGGAATCCATGCGGTGATGCACCTGATCGAGGATCATGCCCAGGCAGCGCAGATTCCGGTCCGTTTTGCGGCCAGCAAGGTGCTGGAGGGCGATGAAAAGATTCTGGAGCAGCTGAAGCTGACAGACCATGAGCGGACAGTTCTGGAGGAGATCTCCCGCCAGACAGAGGAGGAAACCGGCATGGACCGGGCGGCTGCAGTGGCGCAGATGCGTTTTGACTACATAGAGGATGTGTGCAGCGAGACGGTGATAAAACCCCACGAAAGCAAGGAACGTGTGCGAAGCCGCAGGATGGATCAGCTTCTCACGGGAAAATACACGGGAATTCCCGCATTTATCGCCATTATGGGTCTGGTGTTCTGGCTGACCTTCAATGTGATCGGCGCATTTTTGCAGGGGATCCTGGAATCCGGCATTGGAGTGCTGACGCAGGCAGTGGACGGCATGATGGCGGCAGCCCATGTGAACAGCGTCATCCGTTCCCTGGTGATCGACGGCGTTTTCAACGGTGTGGGCGGTGTGCTCAGCTTCCTTCCGATCATTGTGACGCTGTTTTTCTTCCTGTCACTTTTGGAGGACAGCGGCTATATGGCCAGAGTGGCTTTCATTATGGACAAGCTTCTCCGAAAGCTTGGCCTGTCGGGGCGAAGCATCGTGCCCATGCTCATCGGTTTTGGCTGTACGGTTCCGGGCGTTATGGCGAGCCGCACGCTGCCTTCTGAGCGTGACCGCAAGATGACGATTCTTCTCACGCCTTTTATGAGCTGTACGGCAAAGCTTCCGATTTACGCGTTTTTTACTGCGGCATTTTTCCCGGGACACGGCGCGCTTGTCATGATCGGGCTTTACGTGCTTGGGATTGTCATGGCGATTCTTATGGCGCTTTTGTTTAAAAAGACCATGTTCAAGGGCGAGGCCGTTCCTTTTGTCATGGAGCTTCCCAATTACCGGATGCCGGGGGCAAAAAACGTGCTGCATCTTCTGTGGGAAAAGGCAAAGGACTTCCTTCAGCGGGCGTTTACGGTGATTTTTGTGGCAACCATTGTCATCTGGTTCTTGCAGAATTTTGACATGGGACTGAACATGGTAGCGGATTCCCAGGACAGCATTCTCGCTCTGGCAGCCGGTGTGCTGGCGCCGCTCTTCCTGCCCGTGGGCTTTGGGGACTGGCGCATCGTGACGGCGCTGATCTCCGGTTTTCTGGCAAAAGAGAGCGTGGTGTCTTCTCTCACCGTACTGTTCGGAAGCACGGCTCTTCTGCAGGGAAGCCTGAGTATGGCCGGCGCGGCGTCTCTTCTGGTGTTCTGCCTTCTCTATACGCCCTGTGTGGCTGCGGTTGCTTCGGTGAAACGGGAGCTCGGCGGAAAATGGGCGGCGGCTGTGGTGATCGGCCAGTGTGTGATCGCGTGGATTGCTGCTTTTGTTGTGTACCATGTGGGGATGTTGTTTTAAAAAAAAGATTGGAAAAAGGTTTTAAAAAAATTTTTATTTTTTTAAAACCTCAGATTGTAGACAAAAGTGGTGCTGGGAGTTATCCCCAGCACCACTTTTCTGTAAATAGACATTGTTTTAAGAAAATCCTTAAACTTCTCAATAATTCTTCGGGTGGTGTGGTATAAAAAAAGTTGACAGCTTATTCTCAAGGATTCCATAATAAAACC